>JAFTCA010000037.1 GCA_017454945.1 Bacteroidales bacterium | reverse complement strand
TATACATTATCATGATTTCCTCAAATTCCACCATTTGTGCATTGTCAACGCCGCAGGGTGCGGGAGCTATTGCGGTTATCCGTGTGTCGGGGAGCGAGGCTTTTCCCATTGTGGCCAAACTGATGAAAGTAGGCGACAAATTTTGTGCTGCGGAGGCCAATCAGGCTATGTTGGCGGGCATCTACGACGGTTCGCAGTTGATTGACCAAGTGGTGGTTACCAAGTTTGTGGCACCACATTCCTATACGGGCGAGGATGTGGTGGAGATTTCGTGCCACGGCTCGTTTTATATCCGCCAGAAAATCATGTCGTTGCTGTTGCAAAATGGTTGCCGTTCCGCACAGCCGGGCGAGTTTACCATGCGTGCCTTCTTGAACGGCCGTATGGACCTGCCGCAAGCCGAGGCAGTGGCCGACCTGATAGAGTCGCAGTCGGAGATGGCGCACAAATTAGCTGTCAATCAACTGAAAGGCAATGTATCGCACAAACTGGCCGACTTGCGTAATCAGCTGGTGGATTTGGCTTCGCTGATGGAGTTGGAGTTGGATTTCAGTGAGGAGGACGTTGAGTTTGCCGACCGCCAGCGACTGAAAGAGCTGCTCGCTGTTGTGAAGGGCGAGGTGCAGGCGCTGATACGCTCGTTCAAGTTGGGAAACAGTTTGAAAAATGGTATCCCCGTAGCCATCGTTGGCAGTCCTAATGTGGGCAAGTCCACGCTGCTGAACGCCTTGGTGGATGAGGAGCGCGCCATTGTGTCCGACATTCCCGGCACCACGCGCGACACGATAGAGGAGACCTTCAATTTGGATGGGCTCACGTTTCGCTTCATTGACACGGCTGGCATTCGCGAGTCGGACAATGAGATTGAGAAGTTTGGCATTGAGCGGTCGTTCCAGGCCATGGAGAAAGCCGAAATTGTTCTCTATGTTTTTGATATAGAAAATGAAACGCCCAATCAGGTGCTGGAAGTTTTGCAAAAGGGTGTGCAGGAAACCGATCTGTCGGGCAAACGTATGTTGTTGTTGGCCAACAAGTGCGATAAGTTGGCGGATGAGGTGCCTTCAGGGGTGCAAAGGGTAGGCGATGACGATTTGTTGTATATCTCTGCTAAGAAGCAAGAGCACTTGAATGAGCTGAAGCAGTGGCTGGTGCAGTCGGTGCATGTGGCCGACATCAGCGACAATACCTTGCTGACCAATGCCCGCCATTACGATTCCATGTTGCAGATTGAGCGTTCGATTGAAGCCATAGAGCAGGGGATGGCCGCAGGCCTTTCCACCGACCTGCTTGCAGTGGATGTCCGTGCAGCACTGGACGCCTTGGGCGAAGTCACTGGCACTATTGTCACCGACGAGCTGCTCAACAACATTTTCGGAAGGTTCTGCATCGGAAAATAGTGTTTATTTCCCCTTGAAATCACTCTAAACAATTAATTGGTCTGACGGAACTTTCATCTTTGAGAAGGCGAAAAGTTTCTTTCCCAAATCTTTCAAAGAAGCACCAATATGGTAAACAACGTCATCGATAATAAGAAAACGATCGTGATAGCGCTGAGATTCAGTTATTTCTATGGAAGGATATTGTAGATTATGTCGTTCCAAATCTGAAAGAAGTTCTGGAGAAATACGTCGGGTGATAATTTTGGCGATTACATTATCAACTCTCTTAGATAAAAGCATCAACACAGATTCATCTATATAATTATCTATCAATATAATACTTTTCTTAGCTGAGCGCATAAGATCTGACACAAAAACGTATGCGTCAAAAATTTGTCCATCATAGAAAATACCTTCGAGGGGAGGCAAGGCGTTTCGAACGAAAAAATCAATTTTCTTATCGTGTTCAGATACCTTCTCTTCTAATTTTTCTATGCGATGCTGAATGACATAACCTCGTAACAAATAATCTTTCAACGTTTTTGTTGCCCATTTGCGGAATAGAGTAGCATTTTTACTATTGACACGATAGCCTACCGAAAGAATGGCATCTAGGTTGTAATAAGTGGTGAAGTATGCTCTTGTCCCATCTTTACCTATATGTTCCAAAATGGAACATGTACTATTTTTATCCAATTCGCCACTTTTATAAATATTATTCAGATGCTTGGTAATACCAGGACGTTTTGTTCCAAACAACACCGCGATTTGAGCCTGCGTAAGCCACAGCGTCTCATGTTCCATCCGTACTTCCAAAGATATAGTACTATCTGGCTGGTACATAACAATTTCGCTTTTGCACATATAATATTATTAAATAAATAAAAAATATATTGCAAATATAAAAATAAATAGATAAATATTATATGATGTAAAAAATAAATTTTCCACAGCCCAATCGTGATTATAATTCAATGAAAACGCATGGGATTAAAACAATATGCACAGGATTTCTTCGGCTGCTGGCGCAGCCTCGAAATGATGCGCTGTTGCAACGCTCGTGAGAAGGCGGCGGCACCACTGTGGTGCTTCTTTGTTTGTGCATCCTGCCGCCGCCAGTGTACAAGTAGCGCCATAGTCATTCCGAGCGCGCTCCGTTTTTATTTATCGCTTGAAACAAGTCTCTAATCCAGATCCTTTTTGGTGCCAAATAATCAAGAGGGGGCATTCTCTCCATAATACTTTTTGTAAATTATTGATTTTTTTACACTCCGAAAAGCCTCGGAGTTTTTTTTGTGAAAATTTTTGTACATTTGCAAAACAAAAGGCAAATAATTATGGAATATACAATTATCATTGAAAAAGATCCTAAAACTAATTGGTATATTGGGCAATGCGCACAGTTACCAGAAGCTTTAAGCCAGGGTGAAACATTGAAGGATCTTATGGCAAACATGAAGGAAGCCATTGAACTTGTTGTTGAGTGTAGGAAAGAAGATATTAAAAAAATGTATTTGAATAGAAAAGTTTTTCATCGAAAACTATCTGTAAAAGCATGAAAAAAGAAAAACTAATCAAGCATTTAAGGCTCCATAATTGCTATCCAACAGGAAGGCAAAAGGGAAGCCATGCGTGGTTTGTTAATAAAGATAACGGAAAAGCAACTGTGGTACCAATGCACAATGAAATAAACGATCTTTTAATCAAAAAGATATGCAAGCAGCTTGATATACCACCTGCAGGAAATAATTAAAATATAAAATCCTTAATTGATGCGGCCAATCCTCAAGTTGGCCGTTTTTTGTTTTTATTTATCGCTTGAAACAAGTCTCTAACCCTAAACACCGATTTTAAAATTCAGAATTCAAAATTCAAAGTACAAAAGAGACTTTAGCATCTTAGTTTCTTAACTTCTCACTATTCACTTCTCACTTCATATCTTCATAACCTTAACTTCTTAACTTTTCAGTTCTCCGTTCTCATCTCTCATCTCTCCACTCTCATCTCTCCGTTCCTAAATCACTCCTCTGATCTCCATAATACTCTTCAGCCCTTCACGCTGGCAGTAGGCTTCCAATCCTTCAGCCAACTCTTTGCCAGCCAGTGGATTGCTGAAGTTGACGGTGCCAATCTGGACTGCCGAGGCACCGGCCATGATGAACTCTACAATGTCTTCTACCGTGGTGATGCCACCAATGCCAACCACGGGCACCGTAACATTCTTGCACACTTCGTGCACCATACGCAAAGCAATGGGCTTGATGCAAGCGCCTGATACTCCTGCATATACATTGTCAAACACAGGCTTGCGGCGTTTGATGTCGATGGCCATGCCCTTGAAGGTGTTGACCAGCGAGAGACTGTCGGCACCGGCATCCTGGCAGGCTTGCGCCATCTCGATGATGTTCTCGGCATTGGGCGACAACTTGACCATCAGGGGTTTGCGGCAAACGGCCTTGCACGCTTTCACCGTCTCGTGGGCCACTTTAGATTTGATACCGAAAGCCATGCCACCACTTTTGACATTAGGGCAGGAGATGTTCAGCTCGATGAAATCTACAGGTGCCTTGTTCAGCAGTTCAATGCCTTGCAGATAATCATCCAGACAGCCGCCGCCCAAGTTGGCTAAAATGACCGTGTCGAATTGGCGCATAGCGGGCAGCTCGTGCTCGATAAAATGCTTAACTCCAGGATTTTGCAGGCCGACACTGTTCATAATGCCACCCTTAATTTCGTGGATGCGCTGTCCGGCATTGCCTTCGCGAGGGTTGAGGGTGAGACCTTTGGAACTGATGCCTCCCAGCAGGGAAACATCGTACAGGTTGTTGTATTCTTCGCCGAAACCGAAAGTGCCGGAAGCGGCGATAATGGGATTTTTAAAAGTAATGCCGTTGATAGTGGTGGTAAGCATAATGGTTTGTTTTTGTTGCACAAAGATAGAAAAAAAGCATTTGCAAAAGGCAGCGTGCGGATAAATGTTATCCTTTTTTATTTATTGCAAAGAATAGTGCGATTTATATCTAAAAAGATGTATTTTTGCAAGGTAATAGTCACCATTAGCGGCTATTTCTGACAATTAATTGGGTATTAACTAAAACAAAAAGACTTATACAAGAAAAGCGACTTAAAAATTTTATTAATCATCAAAAAAACATAAAATTGCTTTTATTCTAGCTATCAAATGTCGGAAATTATATATGCCCAGAATAAAGCGATTTTCACGCTTGGCGTGGACTTTGCTTTATGGTATGGGCAGATGGGGCCGACACCCAGATAGCGTATTGTAAGGTATAAGTTCACGCTTTTAATGTCCCAATATATGAAAATAATACAAAGAATTTTTACCCCCCGCGAAATGTACGAAGCCGCCCAAATGGCAGGTGTCGATGAGTTTGACTTCTTCAGCCGTCTCCTGAGTGAAGGCTATATTGATGAGCAACGCCGTTTGCAGCCCGAAAAAGAGAAGGAGTTTCGGGAGGAGTACGGTGCCTATTTTGATTGGGCGTAGGAAGAGGTTGCTGTGATTATCGGCAATAATCCTGCACTTTGTTCAACAAGTCGTTGTACTGCTTGGCTGAGCGGAACTGCTCAACCACGTAGTCCATCAGGTTGGGGCCGTAGAGGATATCTTTAGGCAGTGAAGCCATCAGACAGAAGGTCCTCATTCTGAGATAGTCAGCGTAGGGATGGTCTTTTGAATAGCCGTTGGGCACGCGGGCAAGCATATCCGTTGGGTCGAGGGTGAAGTTCTTCGCTTTCTTTACAGCCTTATCGAACTCCTTGCCGTTGAGGTCTATCTCCTCGCGAATGGCCTTGGTGAAGGCAGGAGTGGGGTTGTAGATGCCGCAGGCGAGCAGGTCGTGGCCAAGATACTCCGACTCTTCAGCTTCCACATGGAAGTAGTAGCCGGCATTGCCTGACTTTTTGCCGCCAGGACAGATGAAGCAGCCGAAGTGTGTCTTGTAGGGACTCTTGTCCAATGAAAACCGTATGTCGCGGTAAATTCGATAGGTGCAGTCTTTAAGCTGCAGTTCTGCCACCGACTCGTCGAACTGCGCCGTGCGGGCCATCAGCTCCAGCGAGAACTTGTTGAACTTATCCTGAACATACAGGTATTCGTCCTTATGTGCGTTGAACCATTCTCGGTTGTTGTTGACCAGCAGTCGGTTCAAAAAGTCTTTTATCTCTTTCATGATAATCTTCTTTATTCAGCCACAACGGCTTCTTTGGCGTCAATTACTTCCTGTTTGTGCAGTTTGCGCTGACGACGGCGGTTGCCAAAGTCGGCAAAGAGGCTGTACAAAATGGGAATGAGCAACAGTGTTACCAGCGTGGATACCGACAAACCCCAAGCAACGGTCATACCCATGGCGTTCCACATTTCGGCACCTTCGCCCTTGTCGATGGCCAATGGTATCATACCAAAGACGGTGGTCAGGGTGGTCATGAGGATAGGACGGAGACGCGATTTACCTGCCGTGACAACAGAATCTCTGATGCTCATGCCTCTTTCGCGGCACAGGCTGGCGTAGTCGATGAGCACAATACCGTTCTTCACCACAATACCAATCAACATCATAGCCCCGATCAGCGCCATAATACCCAGTGCAGTACGGGTGACGGCCAAGCCGATGAAAACGCCAGTCAATGCAAACGGGATGGAGAACATGATGACAAACGGGTAGGTGAATGACTCGAATTGGGCAGCCATAACGATATATACCAAGATGATAATCAGGATGATAAGCGTGAAGATGTCACTAAATGAATCCTGTTGGTCTTCCCACGTTCCACCAATTTTGTAATCCAGTGCGGCGGGGATATCCATCTGGTCTAATTCCTTCTGTGTGGCGGCCACAAGGTCGCTCAGTGCTCCGTCTTTACTTACAACGCACGAAACTTTAACCATACGCTCGCGGTCCTTACGCACGATAGTGGGTGGGGTGAAGGTCTCTTCCACCTTGCCGATGTCGCCCACTCGAATGCCTTTACCTTGAGAGTTGTACATCAGGATGTTTTCAATGGCGTGCACATCATTACGGAATTCGGGCGCATAGCGGACACGGATGTTGTACTCGTCACCGTCTTCACGGAAGTAGGACGCCGTATAACCGTTGAAACGGTTGCGCACGTAGCTGGCAGCTGTGGTGGAGTTCAGCCCGTTCTCGGCCAACTTCTGGCGGTCGAGAACCACTTCCAGTTCAGGTGTGTACTCGTCGCGGCTGATGAGCACTTCCGAGCAGCCTTCCACGTTACGCATGCGAGCGGCCAGATCGGCGGCAAACTGGTCGGTGGTGTTGAAATCGTAACAGTAAAGTTCAACATCTACAGTTGATTGTCCGCCCATACTGCCTTGACCAGTGGTGACGGTGTATGAGTTGATCTCGATGTGCTGACGCATGATTTCACGGATGCCATCTGCGATTTCGGTGATAAACTTGTCACGTTCGGTCTTCTTTACCAAACGGATGTTGAATGAAAGAAGGTGCGTGCCGTTGTCACGCATAAGGCTGAAGGTGTTGTCTTCATCGGGCTGTCCTACCGAGTAGTTGACAGACTTGATTTCCGAGGGATACTTTTCACGTATCTCGCGCACCAGCTCTTCGCCCAACGCTTTGGTGGTTTCAATGCGGGTTCCTTGTGGCAACTTAACTGTAGCGCTTAATCTGGCGTTGTCCTGTGCGGGGAAGAACTCCGTGGGGATGACTTTGAGCAGGAACAAGCTGGCTATGAATATGGCGAAAGCTGTGGTAACAACTATGCCTCTGTGGTTAACACACCAGTTGAGTATGCGGGCATATCCGTTGTCCAATTTGTCGAGGAATCGTTCGATGGGAGCGTAGATTTTGGTAAAGCCTTTACTCTTCTTCGGGTTCTTTTTCAACATGAGGGAGCACAACATGGGCGTCAGCGTCATGGCCGCCGCCAATGAGATAAGGATGACGATGGTGACAGTCCATCCTAACTGTTTGAAGAGAACACCAGCCATGCCGGTCAGGAAGGTGAGCGGTAGGAACACGGCCACAATCACCAGCGTGGAGGCTATGATGGAGAGTGATACCTCGCTGGTGGCAAATACGGCTGCTGACTTGGGATTCGAGCCTCTTTCGATGTGGGTGGTAATATTTTCCAATACCACAATGGAGTCGTCAACTACCAAGCCGATGGCAATGGAAAGTGAAGACAATGAGATGATGTTCAGTGTGTTGCCAGTGGCCAACAGGTAAATGAATGCAGCAACCAACGATACGGGAACCACAACAGCAATGATGATGGTGGCTCTCCAACGGCCGAGGAAGAACAACACAACGATAACAACCAGCAGCAAGATGATGAGAATGGTCTCCTCCAAACTGTTGATGGTGTTTGTGATGTTTTCCGAGTTGTCAACGAGCAGTTCCATCTGCAAGTCGGCGGGTAGCGTCTTCTCGATAATGGGCATCTGCTCTTTCACCTTATTGGCGATTTCCACAGTGTTGGCGCCGCTCTGCTTCTGGATGATGACCAGCGCACTGCGACTGCCGTCGGTGTACGATTCCTGCATGCGCTCTTGCAAAGTGTCCTTCACGGTGGCGACATCGCGCAGGTAGATATTCTTGTTGTTATAGCTGCCAACGACAATGTTTTCCATCTCGTCTGCGCTGCCGAACTCACCATCCACACGCATGGAGTAGGTCTTGGAGCCCACGTCCATAATACCGAGGGAGACATTACGGTTCTCAGCTCCCAAAATGTTGGCAATTCCCTCAATAGTCAGGTTGTAACCTTCCAGTTTGTAAGGGTCGCAATAGACTTGAATCTCGCGCTGCGGGGCACCCGAAATGGAAACGGTACCTACACCCTTGATACGGCTCAACGGAGAGGCCACTTTGTCGTCCAGAATCTTGTAGAGTGCCTGTGTGCTTTGGTCCGACTTGACTGTCAGCATCACAATGGGCATGTCATCGGCGCTGAACTTGAACAGGTATGGCGTATTGGCCCCGTCGGGCAAAGCCGATTTGACCATGTCCAACTTGTCGCGCACATCGTTGGTCTTTTGTTCAATATCTACACCATATTCAAATTCCAGATATACAATGGAATAGTTCTCTTTTGAGTTGGAGGTGATGTGCTTCAAATCGCTCAATGTGTTGAGCACGTTTTCAATAGGCTTGGATACGTTATCTTCAATGTCTTCTGCACTGGCACCGCCATACACCGTCAAGACCATGATGGTGTTGCTGTCGAAGTGGGGGAACAGGTCCACAGGCAGTTTGATCATGGAAAAAATACCGATGATGACAACGGCTATGTATATCAAGCCAGTCATGATGGGCCGGCTTACAGCTTTTTGATATAAACTCATAATACTCGTTTTTTTAGTTTAATCATTAGTCGGGGGAAGGTTACTTTTCAACGTCAACTTCCAGTCCGTCTTTCAGTCTGGTCAGGCCGGTGACGGCTACGTACGAGCTGTCTTGGATGTCGGTGTTGAGCAGTTCGTAGGCCTTGCCGATATGACGGCCAAGGAAGACTTCCTTGAAGGTGACTTTACCGTCTTCATACACGTAAACATAGCGGTTTCCAGAGCCCTGCTGTCTGAAAATGGACTCGTCGGGAACAACAATGTGATTGTAGGTGCCGAAGTTGATGGTGACGCGGGCGTACATGCCGGGGCGCACTTTGTAGTTGGCGTTGGCCAACTGGATTTCCACTGGGAACGTGTGGGTTACACCGTCAATGGTGGGGTAAATCAAGCTTACCTTGCCTTGGAACTTCTGACCTTCGTAGGTATCTATGGTAATATCAACGGGTTGTCCCACTTTGACTTTGGTATATAAAGCTTCCGAAACATTGATTTTCATCTTCACAGGGTTGATTTGCTGCACTTGAACAACGGGCATGCCGCCGTAAAGGTCGCCGCTATCGTAGTTGCGGGCCGTCACAACGCCGTTCAGGGGGCTGAGCAACTGTGTGTTTTCCAGCAGGTTCTCGTAGGATGTGCGCGTCACTTCAAGGTTGGTCTTCATGGCATCCCAGTCCGATTTGGTGACACCGCCCACTTTGTACAGCTCGTCCATACGCTTGAAGTTGGTCTCCAAGTTGTCGAGTTGTGCTTTGGTCTGCTTCAGGTTGGCTTCGTTCATCTGGACCAGCAGTTGTCCTTTCTTTACGTAATTGCCAACTTCTACGTATATCTTGTCAATGCGGCCGCCAGTGAGAGGGGCAATGTTGTTAACCGCTTCAGCTTCAACAGTAGCCGTGTATTCGTACAGCTGTTCCACTTCCTGTTTGGTTACTTGCGCAATCTTGATTTTCATTTTCTGGGCTGTCTGTGCGCCCGTCTCATTCTTTTTCTGTGTACAGGAGACTGCCAGTATGAGTGTGGCAACCAACATCATCGATGAAAGAATCTTCTTCATTGTTGTTTTTCTTTATTTTTTGAGATTGTTTAATTATCGAATTTCGCTTGAACCTAAGACAGCATCCAGCTCTGATCTGGCTGTCAGGTAGTTGTATATTGATTGGCTGTAGAGCAGACGGGCTTGTGTCATGGTCAGCTCGGCCGAGTTGAGGTCCAGCCAGGTGGCCATGCCCACTTCGTACTGCTTCTGCACGATATCGTATGCCTTCTCGGCTTGCAGCATCGTTTCTTTGTTGGAGGCCAGCTCGTCAACGGCATTGTTGATGTTGGCAACGCTGTTCTTAACGCTGACACGCAGGTTGTTCTCCACATACTCCTTCTGGTCCTGCAGGTTGGCCATCGAGAGTTTCATCTCCTTGATTTGGAAGGAAGTGGCCGCCCACGAAGTGATGGGCACACGCAGCGACAGACCCACCACCGAGTAGGGAAACCAGTGGTAATTTGCAAAGTCGAAGTCGTTGTTCATGCTCATGTATTGGTAACTGCCGCTCAGCACCAGATTGGGGCAGCTGGACGACTTGATGAGCTTCATGCTTGTCTCTAGTTTTTCTTGGTTGAGTTGCAGTTGCTTGAGATCGGAGTTGTTGCTAAGCGAAAGGTTTTCAATGTTGTTCGATTGGTAGTTGATCACCTCGTCCTCATAGTCGGCCAAAGATCCGTCAAAAATCATCGGTTCGTTGATGTCAACGCCGATGATGACCTTCAACATCATGGTGGCCAGGTCGATAGCGCGTTTTGCCGAGGAAAGGTTGGGCTCCTGTGTCTTGAGGGCTACGTCGGCACGCACCTTGTCAAATTCGGAGGCCATGCCCTGGTTGTACTTGTCGGTCACGGTCTTGTTATTGTAGGCGGCATTGTCGTAGTTGAGCTTCAGCACGCGGTACGACTCCTTCGCCAACAATAAGGCGTAGTAGGCTTTCTTCACTTCGTTGATGGTCGAAATGCGTGAAGAACGAGCCGATTCAATGGCTAACTCCACATCCTGTTGCGACAGCTTGACATTGTTCCATAAGGCGGGCACCACCAACGGCAGCGACAAACTGGCGCTGGCCGAGTAGTTGTTGTACATGCCGACCTCAATCTCCATGAGGTTGCCGCCCATTTCCATCGCCATCTTCTGCTTCTTCAGCGTCCTGTTGTAAGAGGCCGCCAGCGACACGTCAGGGAATAGAGCCGCAATCTGTTCCTTCTTGTAGTATTTCTTCGATTCGATAGTCCTGTCGGCAATGCGTACGGTGGGGCTTCCAACCAACGCAATCTCTATGGTCTTCTTCAAATCCACATGAATGCTGTCTTGAGCGTGAGTTGTGGGAAGAGTATAAGCGGTCAGAATACAAAACATAAGCAACATGCTTCCGACCTTTGTGGTGAGTTTCGTCATATTAGAACGATTTTGTGTTTGCAATGATCAATGATAAATGTCTAATTTTCAGGTGTTTTTGTGGTGTTATGGCCTGAATTTTTAAAGTTTGCAAATATAGTGATTATCACCATACAATAAGAATATCGGCATAAGTTTTTCAACCAATGCCGATGTTGTATCAATAAAATAGTGTTTTTGTTCAACGAACAAGGCGGTCTGTGGAGCCTCAAAGGTGCTTTAAATCGTGGTTAAATCACAATCTTGAACCCCTTGCCGTGTATGTTGATGATTTGCACCGATGGGTCATCCCTGAAATGTTTGCGCAGCTTGGTGATGTAAACGTCCATGCTGCGGGCATTGTAGTAGCTGTCGTCGCCCCATATTTTTTTGAGCACGTAGTCGCGTTCCAGCAGTTCGTTCTTTTTGTTGAGCAACATCATCAGCAGTTCCACTTCACGAGTGGTGAGTTTTACCTCCTTGCCGTTGGCGTAGGTCAGTGATTGCTTGTTCGAGTCGAAAACAATACTGCCCAGCTGGAAGGAAGTTTGTGCAGGCTCGCCACTTTCGGGCTTGGTCCGGCGAATCAGTGCCTGTAGGCGCGCCAGCAGCACCTCCATCGAGAAGGGCTTGGTGATGTAGTCGTCCCCGCCGATGGAGAGGCCTTCAATAACATCTTCTTGCAAACTCTTTGCTGTGAGGAATATAATGGGGATATGCTTGTCCAGTTTGCGTATCTCTTTCGCCAGTGTGAAGCCGTCTTTCAATGGCATCATCACATCAATAAGGCAGATGTCGAAATCGTGGGTGCAGAACATCTCGTAGGCTACCTCTCCATTGTTGGCGTGGGCTACCACATAGCCCTTGGCGGTAAGGTATTCGGTAAGTACTTTGCCCAAATTGACATCGTCTTCTGCCAATAAGATTCTGATTTTATTTTCCATAGTGCTATTTTTTTAAAGGTAAGTGAATCGTGAATGTACTGCCGTGTTGGAGCTCGCTTTCCACGGTAATAAATCCACCGTGTAAAAATACAATTTTTTTCACATATCCAAGCCCTAATCCATATCCTTTGTTATCATGTATGTTTCCCTTGGACACACGGTAAAATTCGTTGAAGATTTTCTTCTGGTCTTTCTTTGAAATGCCTATTCCGTTGTCTTTGATGGAAATGGTGAGATGCTTTTTGTCTGAAAATGTGCGAATTTCTATCTCGGGTTTTGTGGGTGAGTACTTGATGGCATTTTCAGTCAGGTTGATGATGACATTCTCTATGTGCGACGGGTCGGCGAGAATGATGGGGTTCTCAGCGTCGAGCAGGAGACGGAGCTTGCCATCGTTGGAAGATATTTGTAGCGAAACCGCATCGGCAACGTGTTGAATAATTTTATGAACATCAATGCGTTCCAGTTTTATGGCCAGTTGTCCCTTGTTGAGTTGCGCCAGCTGCAGAATGTCGTTCACCATCTTCTTCAGGCGGTTGTTTTCGTCTTGAATAATGGAGATGTAGGTCTTGCGGAAGCCCGCATCGGTGATGTTCTCGTCGCTCAGCGCTTCGCAAGCCAGCGAAATGGTGGAGATGGGCGTTTTGAATTCGTGGGTGATGTTGTTGACGAAATCATTTTTGACATCGGTGATCTTTTTCTGCCTGTAAAGGCGGACAAGTGTTGTGCCGCTGATGATGAGAATGGTCAGCAGGAAGACGATGATAAGAATGGCTATCAGGCTCATTCTCTGAAAGAAGACGCCGCGCTCGGCAGGAAAATAGAGAATGAGGTAGTGGGGTGCGCTGAACTTCTCGTTGTACTTTAGGGTGAAGACGTATTCGCTCTTGAGCACTGTTTCCTCTGGATATTCAGCCGGTGGCACCACAAACTCGGAGGTGAGAATGTTGAGCAGGGCAAAGTCGAAATCGGTGGAGATGCTCTGTTCAACGAGCGACTCCTTGATGATGCGGTGCAGAAATTCGCGGTTGAGTAGGGCGCGCGAGTTGCTGTCCATCTCGATGTAGTTGCCCGGGATAATTCGCGTGTTCGACTTGTTGGGGTTCTTGTGCGTCTCCTTGAACTGGACAGTGGCGTCGAGGTCGGTCTCCCATGCGGTGGGCAGAAAGCGGTCACCGTTCTTGTAGGTGGCATCAAAGTAGATGGTGTCAAACTCAGAGATGATGGCGTTGCTGCCCTTGTAGGTGATGGTCGATTTGACCACGCCGACAGGCTTGGTGGAGGCCGAGTCGAGCAGGAACTTCTTGGCGAATTTCTGGAAGATAACAGAGGATGAATCCTTGTCAGACTTGACGTCGGCTACGGGCGGTGAAGGCAGGGTGTCGCCTTTCAATACCGCATCTATCTTGTTCACAATATCATCGCCTGCCGAGAGTACTTCGCTGACAAATATGCTGCGTTGCACCTTCTCAGCCTCGACGTATAGCTTGAAGATGGCCACCACCAATGCGATAGTGGCCGTCGCCAATACAAGAGCCAGTGTGACAAGGATTCGTTTTTTCATTTGTTAGTCTCTAACGCAGCGTACTGAGAAACCGTAGTCGTATTTCTGATTGCTGGTATATAGCATTTTACCTGAATAATTGAGGTGGAAGGCTTCTGCTTTCTGATCGTCTGCCCATGTGTAGCAGGTCCAGAAGTAGGCAAATTCCGAGAAATATCTGTACTGATTCCAGTCATCACCTTTGAGTTGTCCTGCGGGACGGGCAGTGAAGCCTGTGGCATTGTTTGCGGATTGCTCATAACCTACAGAGCATACTGAGGTATATTCTGTCCAACCGGTGGTGTCAGCAATGGATTTGGCAATCAGGTTTTCAGGATATTCGTTGTTATGTGCATCGCACTGGAATCTCTTCGTACTATGCAGAACATCAAACATTTGCTGTACTTCGAGTCTGCTGGGAACATGCCAGCCGTCGGGGCAAATGCCCTGTAAGCCAGATGGATTTTCTTCGCTGCCTGTGGTGCTGTTATGTGAGGCTGCCGGCCAGTTATACAGATATCCGTAGGTTTTTAAGAGTCCAGCATCACCGTTGGGGAAATAACGGAGGGCTTGGGTGCAACTGAGTGTGTCGGCAAAATTGATGCTGTCACCGTTAGCAAAACGTGTGGTTTTCATGTTTTCTCTCATCCAGCATTGGTAGCCGATGACCACGGTTGAGTACTCGTTGCCGTCAATGTCGGTAACGGTGGGAGTGCTAGGGCAGGGCAGACTGTCGGCACCCAAGGTGATGCCGAATTGTAAGGTAATGGTCTGCGATTCGGTTAGCGCTTGCCGTACGGGAGCACTTGCGGCTTCTGCAACTTTTGCTTTGGTGTAGCCTGTGTATTCCATCATGTCACCCACTTGGAAGGGGCGGTTGGTGATGCCCTTCATGGTGGCGCTGGGGTTATTCGAGCCGACAAAGGCTACGGTGTTGGAGCCGCTGCGGCCGCTGTTCACCATCTTTATCGATGAGGTTTGGCCGTTCATGCGGGCAGTCAGGAAATAGATGCCCGGGGTGGCTAAGGTGACACGCAGTTGGTGGTTACCTGGTTGGATGGAAGTTAGTGATTGTTTTGTGATAAGGCGGCCTGTTAGGTCGGTAATCTCAACATTCATCGTTCCGTTTTCGGCTACGGCCAGACTGGTGTATGTGGTGCCTTCAAACGGGTTGGGATTGTTTTGCGACAAAGCAAAGCAGTTGTCTGAAGCAAAATGCTTGATGCCCGTAGGAGTCATTGTCAGCACGGTGTCGTCAGGCCATGTGAGGGTCTCTGTCCATGCTCGGGTGACATTCTTAATGGTGACACGATCAAAAGGAACTTCTTGGTTGTCGCCGTCTTTGCCGACAAACTTCAAGGTAATAGTTTGTGCCGAAACGGCTGAAATCAGCAACATTGCTGCAAAAAAAGTAAAGAGTTTTTTCATAGGGTTGAGTTTAAAATGTTATGAATTATTTGTTTTCTGTTCTTTGTTCTTTGAATTTCCTCTTATTTCTTATCTCTCATCTCTCATCTCTCCGTTCTCAGTTCTCCACTTTTCTAAACATCGGGTTATTATCTTCCTCCTCTTCCGGGAACATTTGCTGCAGCATTCGTGGCAAGTCGCGGTCGGCATCTGGAGCGTAGCGTTGCGCCAGCTTGCCACTCGGCGTGATGAGCAGGTTGTCGGGCAGATTGCCAATCTCAAGGTTGGCAAGCCATTCGTACTGGTCGTTGAAATGGATGAACGGCCATGGGAATTGTTCGCCGTAGCGACTGACAAACTGGACAAAGCGGTTTTCGTCAAAATCGACCGACAGGCTGACAATAGCCAATTTGTCGGCATAGGTTTCTTGTAGCTTTTTAAGGATGAGCATGTTGCGAATGCAATCTTCACACGAGCTGTTGAAAATCTGCAAATAAACCCACTTGCCCTCCAGTTTCTTCAGGTTGAAATTGGCGCCACTGGCCTCTTTGAAGTTGACGTATGGGAAGTCGGTGCCGCTGCGCATACGGAAAATCTGGTTCTTCACATTGTCGATGATTTTCTTGTGCGCGGGGAAGCGGGTGCTTTGCTGTATGTAGTCGAGGATTTGAAGGATGTTTCTTTGGTCAAATTCCTCATTATCATAGAATTGTCCTAAGTTTTTGATGATGACCAACTCTCTGATGCGTTCGTTCACCAGCAGCGGGTCGCGACCCACCTCGTTGAAAAGGGCCAGATAGTCGGGCTGGTCGTTGATGTATTTGCCTAAAATGCTTTGGTTGATGAAGTGCGAGTTTAACAGGTATTGGTCGTAAAAACCATTGAAGAAGTTCATGTAGGCAGGGTTGTCGTACAGCAGGTATTCGTTGTCGAAATACTTCTCGTACAGCTGTTTGGGGTATTTCTGGTTGATCATCAGGTCGGTCGAGGCGACGCTGTAGTAGATGTACGACTGGTAGAAGTTGTCGGGTTGGTAACGCAAGCCGAAGCGCTGGGCCACTTCCTTTTTTATAGTGTCGAGAATGTCGCGACTGGGACGGTATAGCAGCTCGTCTTGGAAATAGTCGGTGATGCGGTTGTAAAAGTTGGCAAAGCGGAAAATTTTGTAGTTGAGGTCGTTGGTGTCAATGACCGACGGCTTCAAATGTAGTACGCCGCCATAATATTCGGGGTCAAGCAGTTGGAATAGCTGCTCGTCCATGGAGATGTCGAAATGGTAGCTGCGGGCAGGAACAAGGAAAAACTCCGCCTTGGATGTTCTTATAACCAGTTGTGTCAAGGTTATTTGTGAGGTTTTGTATCTTAAGGAATACTTGCCAGCCTTGGATATTTTAGCGGTGGCAACGGTCTTGGGTGTGTAGGTGAGCAGGTCGTCGAAAATGACCAGCCGTATTTCTTCTCCCTTGGCAAAATCAGCAGTGCCTTCAATGACAATGTCATTGATTTTCTGTGCGCTTGCCCTGTTTGACAACGGAAACGCAAACAGCAGGGACAATATGCAACAGAGGATTACTTTTCGCATTCGTTCGAAGGTAGGAAGTTCTGATATGGACCGCAATGTTTGTATAATTCTCTCACGGTTGAAGAGGAAAGGTGAGCCCAGCGCGGGTTGGTAAGGATGAACAGCGTCTCAATGTCAGGAGCAAGGTCTTTGTTGATGGCCGCCATCTCGCTCTCGTACTGAAAATCTAAGGCGTTGCGTAGTCCGCGTACAATGTATTGGGCTCCGATGTTGTGACAAAAGTCGCAGGTGAGTCCTTGGTATTCAATGACTTTCGCTTTTGGCTCATCGGCGAACACGCGGGCCACCGACTGCATTTGCGCGGTCACGTCGAACAGTCGCTCTTTGGCTACATTTCGTCCAAAAGCGATATAGAGTTCATCGAACAGCGGCAGCGCCCGGCGCACAATGTCCTCGTGCCCCTTGGTGAAAGGGTCGAATGAACCTGGAAAAACCGCAATTTTCTTTGTCATCGAATTAATTAGTTAAGAAGTTAAGGATGTTGAAATGTTGATTGTTTAATTGTTTAATTGTTGTGTTAAGTAGTTAAGGAGCTAAGTAGCTAAGTAACAATGTGTTTGTTCTTTGAATTTTGTTCTTTGTTCTCTGTTCTTTGAATTCTGAACTTTGAATTTTGAACTTCTGACGCCTTGCGTCAGAAGTTTTATATCCATCGTTTTCTGATAAACCAAATGAGCAGCACGATGAGCAGCACGGCGCAAATGCAAAGGATGATGCTGAAGGCGTGCGGATGTCCGCCTAAGGGCAGGTCAACATTCATGCCGTAGAGTCCCGTGATGAAGGTGAGAGGCAGCACGATGGTCGAGATGATGGTGAGGATGCGCATGATTTCGTTGGTCTTGTTGGCCATCAACGAGTCGAAGGTGCTCGACAGGCCGGCAACCAATTCGCCGTAGTCATCCACCATATCCCACATCTTCTGGTAGAAGTCGAGTATGTTGCCCCAGTAGTCTTCCATATCTTCGGCAAAGCCGCGGATGTCGCCCGATTCGAATTGGTGGAAGAGTCGCAGTTGCGGCTTGAACATGGTGTTCAACTGGATGATGTTTTTCCTCACGCGCGAGATCTGTTCGATGATCTTTTCGGGCTTCCGGCTGAACAACTCGTGGTTGATGTTCTCAATCTCACTGCCCATCAATTCTACCAATAGGAAGGTCTCCTTCATCATCCTCTCCAGCACTTTGTAGAGGATAATGTCGCTGGTGCCGCGCAGGTCGTCCTCTTCCAACTCCGTCTTGTCCAACTTGGCCAGATTGAACAGGTCTTGCACCACATAGTGCGAGTTGCCCACCGTAATCAGATAGTCGTGACCCCAGAAAATCTTGGTCTCCTCGGTTTTGAGAATATTATTGCGCTTGTCCAGCAAAGGAAAATGCAGCACAAGGAAGTAATAGTCGTCGTAAATATCTATCTTGGGGCGCTGTACAAAACTCGAACAGTCATCTATGTCCAAGGGGTGGAAATGGAAGTTATCTCTTAAAAAGTCCAAGTCCTCAATGGTGGGATCCGTGATATGGTGCCATTTCAGCGTGCCGAAACTAATGGTATCAACCATAATAACCTCCTTTCCTTTTTGGGATAAAACAGTGCTGTCCTACATTCCGATTTATAATTTTGTTTTGCGAGTGCAAAGGTACTCTTTTTTTTCTTTGTTTCAAAAAAAAGTTGGCATCCTTGCAAATACGCGTTGCCATAAGACTTATTATTAACGGAAAAAGGCCTTTTTTGTTACAAAAGATATGCATCTTTACATTGTAAATAGGACATTTTGTCATATTTTTGCCGCTTGGCAAAGTTTTTGCTATAAGTAAGGTGTGTTTACATTATAAGAAAGGATAATTAACGAGATAAATTGTTAAAATAGATATAGTTATGAACGAAGTGGAAAACCCTAATGTGGAGGAAACGAAAGAAAATCTGGAGGAAACTCCCGAAACGACTGACAATATGACGGCCGAAACGAGTCAAAGTGTGACAGAAAATGAACATGGCGGTGACAGGAATGGTAAGGAGAAAGGAAAATCATTTTTTGGCAAGAAAAATGACAAGTTGAAAGAGGAAAATGAGAAGTTGACAGCGAAAGTGGAAGAGCTGGAAAAGGCAAAAGTTGAGTTGAATGAACGCTTTTTGCGTCTTTTCTCTGAGTTCGATAATTACAAGAAGCGTACCGCCAAGGAGAGATTAGAGTTGATAGAAACGGCTTCGGAGAAGGTGATTATGGAACTGCTGCCGATTATTGACGATTTTGAGAGAGCTATTGCGGCAAATCAAAATGTAACTGACTTACAGTCTGTTAAAGATGGTTTTGATTTGATTTATCAAAAATTGCTCAAGGTGCTGACGCGTTTCTCGGTGGAAGAAATTCCTGCCAAAGGCGAGAAATTCGATACCGATTTGCATGAGGCTGTCGCCCATTTTCCTGCACAGAATGAAGAAGATAAAGACACGGTGATTGATGTGACGGAGAAGGGCTACAAGATGAAAGACAAGGTGATACGCTATTCAAAAGTGGTGGTTGCCAATTAATTGTGAATCTGAAAGTTGAAAATGGAACCTGAAAGGAATGAGGAGAGAAGTGAAAAGTGAGAAGTGAAACTTTCAATTGTGAATTATGAATTGTGAATTGTCTTGGTAGGGACGCATAAATGTGTCTGCCATACATTAGAAAGGAAAAAACAGAGAACATGGAAAAAAGAGATTATTACGAAGTGCTTGGCGTGGAGAAGACGGCGTCGGCTGACGATATAAAGAAGGCATACCGTAAGAAGGCCATGCAATATCATCCCGATCGCTGGGTGAACGGAACGGAGCAGGAGAAGAAGGATGCCGAAGAGAAGTTCAAAGAGGCGGCGGAGGCTTACGATGTGTTGAGCAATCCCGACAAACGGAGCCGCTACGATCAGTTTGGCCATGCAGGTATGCAAGGTGCTGCTGGTGGCAGCTACGATTTCGATATGAGCACCATCTTCGAGCGTTTCGGCGATATTTTCGGCGACTTCCTTGGAGGTGGCTTTGGAGGTGGTTTTGGCGGCTTTGGCGGAGGTGCAAGTCGTGGTGGCCGTACCAAAAGAGTACGCCGTGGCAGCGATATTCGTGTGAAGGTGAAACTGACGTTGGAGGAGATTGCCAAAGGCTGCGAGAAGAAACTGAAAATCCAGAAACATGTGGCATGTCCTACTTGCCATGGCACGGGTGCCAAAAGTGCCAGCGGTGTCACTACCTGTCCGCAGTGTAAGGGTACTGGACAAGTGGTTCATACCCAGCGCAGTATGTTTGGTGTTATCCAGCAGGCTACCACATGTCCCAACTGTGGCGGCTCGGGCGAGGTCATCAAGGACAAATGCCCCGACTGCGGTGGTTCAGGCATTGTGAAAGGCGAGGAGATTGTCAGCATCAACATCCCGTCGGGTGTGGCCGAAGGTATGCAGTTGACGGTACACGGCAAAGGCAACGCTGCTCTCAATGGCGGTGTAAATGGTGATTTGCTTGTAGTGATTGAAGAGGTAGAGCACGAGATTTTTGAGCGTGACGGTAACAATCTCTATCTCAACTATTACATCTCCTTCCCGCAAGCAGCATTGGGCGCCAGTGTTGAGATTCCTTTGCTGGACGGCAAGGCCCGTGTGAAGATACAACCCGGCACACAAAGCGGTCAGGTGCTCCGTCTGCAAGGTAAAGGCCTGCCCGAAGTGAATTCGCACCATATGGGCGACTTGATTGTGAATGTGAATGTTTGGGTGCCCAAGAAGTTGTCGAAAGAGGAGAGTGCCACCATCCAGAAACTGTCCGAATCGGAGAATTTCATGCCCAAGCCTGGCAAGAACGAAAAGAGCTTCTTCAACAGGGTAAGGCAATTTTTTAATTAGCCGATAGACTGTAGTTGTTAGTTATGAATGACAAGATTCAAGAGGCTTTTTTGGGGATTTTTTTATAAGTATCTGATTGTCAAAAAATATTTTATATTTGCCGAACAGAATCAAAACTATAATACTATGAAAAAAATCCTTTTGATCCTAGTCTTGGTGTCTTCAATATTCTTATTTACAGCCTGTCCGTTGCCAGGTCCTCCAGAACCAACACTATTACAATGTGTAACAGCTGAACATGGTTGGAAATTGGCTGGAGGAACCATCACTCCTGCTTACCAAACGGCAGACGGTGAAAATATTACAGACCTCATGGATTTTCTGTCAGCATGCGAAAAAGATGACGTGATTTATTTTGATGACAACGGTGTCGAACGAATTAAAACCAATGCTCGATGTGCAGAAGGTCAAGGCCTTCAAGATGCAGAAATTAAGACTCTTTGGCGTTTAGATAATGCAGGTACCCCCAACTTTATTTATATGCAATTACCTTTTTTCTACGAATATGATGACGAGGGTAATGTGTTAGGACTTGATCTAAAGACGGAAAATTGCAAGATGATAGATATTACAAAAGATGAATTTCAACTCATTTATACAGATTCATCCGAGGCTGGTACCTATAAATTTAATATGATATTTAGGGATCCCAAGAAGGTTGATAGTTATAAATAGCTGTGTTGTTGGAGCTATTTCCTAAATTATGACATGCAAGGCTATTTTATCATCTTCCGTATGGCAGCAATAATTTCCGAGTCTTCAATTAGGGTGATGGCAAAGAGTTTCTTGCCTAAATCCTTGATTGATGCACCAATATGATATAACTGATTATCATCAATCAGCAAAAAGCGGTCGTGTACACCTGCTAATTGTTTTACCTCAATTGGACTGTATTGTGCGTTGTGTCGCTGTATGTCCAGTTGCAACTGCGGGCTTTTGTTTTGTGTAAAGATGGTCGCTGCCACGTTGTCAGTGCGTTTGTCTAGTAAAACCAAAACACTTTCGTCAATATAATTGTCTATCAGCTTAATATCCTTCTTTGCAGATTTTATAAGTTTGGCCATCAACACATACGCATCGAAAATCTGTCCGTCGAAAAAGAGACCTTCTGCAGGTACGTTTCTCTCTTGATCTAACCTGTTGAAAATATTATTTAACCGTAAATCAGTAAGAGATTGATGCTTGATTAATTCTAAATGACCATGTTCTAATGTTTCAATACGCTGGAAAAGGTAGTTGTTTGAAGTTATAAAATGCCTCATTGCCACAAATGCATTCATGATTTGTATGCTGACTGCTATAGCGATTTTGCTATGTAAAGTTGTCGCCAGCATAGCCACCCCTTGTTCTGTAAAAACATAGGGATTGACCGAAGAATGTTTAAGCTGCGAGAACCGGTCACAATTTGTGACCAGTTCAAGTGTTTCCATATCAGTTAATTGAAAGCGGAAATTTTCAGGGAAACGATCCGAATTACGTTTTGCTGCCTGATTTAAAACTTTTGTTTCCACACCGTAAAGTGTCGCTAAATCACGGTCCAAAAGGACTTGGGTTCCTCTGATTTCAAGTATTAGATTTTCAACAATTTCTGAACTTCTGATTGAGATGGAGTTTGTAGTCACGTCTTTGTTCATACAACAAAAATTTTTTGCAAACATAATAAAATTAATAATATATTAATTAAAATATCAATTAAAAATATGTTTGATGATTCTAAATATGATATCTTCACAACTCAACAATATTTACTATTTTTGCACCCTAAAACCATTAACTCCTACATTATGAAAAAATGCAAAATCCAATGGCTGTTGTGTGCGCTGGTGGTCACTTTGATGGCGTGTGGCTCGAGCCACGCCAAGCAGAACGAGGAGGCTTCATCCGCTACGGAAGAGGTGGAAGTATCCGATAATCAGACTTCTACACCGAATGCCGAACAGCATAAGATTGTCGCTGGCGAACTCAATGTGATCTCTTCCGACGAGTTTGTGAAGCTGATTACCGATATCGACAACCCCAAAGGCTTTCAGTACAAGGGCTCTACGCCTTGCATAGTGGATTTCTATGCAGACTGGTGCGGACCGTGCCATGCTTTGAATCCTACGCTGCAAGATATGGCCGTCAAGTATAAGGACAAAATCCTTGTTTATAAGGTCAATGTCGATAAATCGGCTGTGGTGGCCCAGGCGTTCAACATCAACAGCATCCCTACGCTGATATTCTTCACTGTGAACAAGCAACCCGCAATGATTGTGGGTGCTCCGGCTCGCGAGGATCTGGAAACCGCCATCAAAGACTTGTTGCTTAAGTAACGCAAAGTTTTTCTACCATGCAAAGACGGTGGCTTCTGTCGGTAATGTGTGGCATGCTGCTGCTGACGCAGGTTTCCCCTCTGTCGGCACAACATTGCCGTAGTCGTGCTGAGGCCGACTCGTTGCTCGAAGATATCCGTCTGCGCGTGAGCCAACTCAATAATAGTGATCCCGAACTGATTTCGCTGCACTATCTCTTTGCAGGCGATTTACAAAAAGAGCTGAAGCGCTTCAATGACAATGAGTTGCCATATCTTTATGATCACATCTCCGCATCCGATTATTATGCGCTGCTGCGTCATTACGACCGCGTGTCATATTACGCCCGCAATGTGCGCGATACGCTGAATGAGCGTCGCCAAAAGGTCGATTCGCTCTTTTATGTGCTGGCCGTCAATGAAATGATGTTCGACAACCGTCAGGATGCGGAGTATTATACCGACCGTGCACTGGAGTACAATCGCTTGAATCCGGATGCTTTATTGTTGAAAGTGAAACTGTTATATGATAACAATCAATTTAATGAATGTCTGGATCTGATTCATCTCCTTTATAATGAGGCTACTTTGGACCGTGAGCATGAGATGCAGATTTCCGACTTTACTATATTATTTTATAATAAGCTCTATTCTACGGGTGATTCGTTGGTTAAAATGGGGCACTCCGCTGAAGCGCTGGAGGTGTTCACCACGTTGGAGCAGTTCTGTCATAATATGCCGAGCAATTATTGCAACGACGATTATTACAAAGGTATCCTTCGCTCGAAAACAGGTGTTTTTAATTCCTATCTGGCTGTGGCTGAGGCGGCTTTGCGGCGTGGCAATGCCGATATGGCACGACTGTTCTGGGAGTATGCGTTGCAGTATAAGGAGACCAACGAAGGCGAAATTTTGGATGAAGCCGCTTTGCTGGCCGTGGAGGAAGAACTTCGCCGACTGCATACATCCTCAACGTCGGCTCCCCAGAAACCGCAACCTGTAGAACCAGAACCTCGTAGGGAAGAATCGAATGCGCCCACTCCGCAGGAACCGCAATCTGTCGAATCGGAACCTCGTAGAGAATCCGCTCCGCAAGAACCACATTCTGTCGAGGCCGAACCTCGTAGTGATGCATCTCGTGAATCCGCCTTACAAAAGGAGCGAGAGTTGAATTTGGAATGTGAGCGATTGCTTGTCGAGGGCATCGACTATTGTTACAAAGAAGAATATGAAAAAGCTTTCGAGGTATTGTCGAAAGCTAAGGTGATAGGAACTTGTGGCGGCGAGATTCTGGACAAACTGCTGCGCTCGCTCAAGCAGATATTGGAAGACTAACTTTTAAAGTCCTAAGCTCTTGAGCCAAGGCTCCACTTCGTTGTGCAGCAAATCTTTCTTGAGGATTTTCTTGTTTTTATCCACCAAGAACATGAAGGGGATGATGCGGATGTCGAATAATCCTTCGCCTTCAATCTTGTCGTTGAATTCCCAACCGTGGATGTATAGCGGATTGGCTTCGTTTTTCAGGAAGTTGCGCCAAATTTTCTCGTTCTTTTCAAAATAGACGGTCACCACTTTCAACCTGCCGTTGGTAATGGCGCGGTTGAGAACTTCCATGCCTGCCAGCTCATGGCGCACTTTGGTACAAGTGGGGCAGTCGGGGTTCTGGAAGTAGAGCAGCAGATAGTCGCTTTCAATAGAGTAGATGTTGATGACGCTATCATTGCCCAGTTTGATTTCAAAATCAGGAAGTTGGCTGCCGGCAAGGTTGCGGTTATGAATGTCGTACAGCTTCTCGTATCTAACTTTCCGGGCCTCGTCCAACTGGTTGTAAGCAAGTGCGTTTCGCAGCATGACAAGGTAGAGGTCTTCATACCAGTAAGGCGACTTGAGCGAGCCTACAATGCGTTCCATATTGTCGAAGAAGATGCCGTAGCCTTTGGGGGTCACTTTGCAGCGGTCTAAAGCCGAATTGACAAATTTCTCGGTGCTCTCAAAGTCGTAATCGCCTGTCTCCCAAACCAATCGTGTGAACTGGTTGGTGATGTCGAAGGCATACGAAGTCGAGTAGAAACGCTCGTCGCTGAACGGGAAGTTGTCGAGCAGGTGTTCGGTCACATACAAGCGGTACACATTGCGGTTCTGCATGGCCTCGGCTGGCGGTTGCGGCATGCGGATAGAGGCTTGGATGAGGGAGGAGGAGAGCCAGGTGGGGTGGGCTGCGATGGTGCTCCGTTGGAACGCCTCGCGCGCCTTCTCAATGCGGCCTGCTCTGGCGGTCAGCGAATCGACAAAAGTCTGCATCATATATTGCGGGATGCCACTGTTGCGCATCTCCTCAAACTCTTGATTCAAGCCGTCCATCTGCTTGTTAAAATCTTGTATCTTAGCTAAATATTCTTCAAAAGCTGTGTTTTCGGGAGAGTTGATGTAGGTGGTTTTGTCGCCATCAATGTTCATCGAGAACTTCTGACCTTTCTTGTCCGAAATGATAAATGTGCCAATTAGATTGGTGTCGGCAACAATCTGGTAAATGCCAGGCGCCAGGCTCTCCTTGCCTTTGAAAACAACCGAAGGGGCAAAGGCAAACGATTGGGTGTTATTGAACTGCTTGGTTTTAAAGGTTTGCAGATGAAGGGTGTCGCCTTTGACATTGTTCACCGAAACCTTGATTTCGTAACCCTGCGCGGAAGCCCACCCGAAAGTGAAAACCAGCAGAAGGGTTGCTAAGATGCTCTTTATATTCATGGTTATTCTCTTTTTTCTCAAATAAAGATAAACGATTGTTCAAAAAGTTTATTATGAATCAGCAGTGGCTGATGTTTTCTTTGTAAATGTCAACGGTATTTTGCAGCAGCGATGCAATGGTCATGGGACCCACGCCTCCCGGCACGGGTGTGGCGGCGGCGACTTTCTCTTCCAGCAGCGGCAGGTCGTCCTTAGTGTACACGTCGCCGCGGAGCTTGCCTTGGTCGTCGTAGTTCATCGCCACGTCAATCAGCACAACGCCTGGCTTGAGCATGTCAGGGGTGATGACGCCGGTCTTGCCCATGGCGGTGACCAGAATGTCGGCCTGTGCCACATGAGCGGCGATGTTTTGGGTTTGGGAGTGGCAAACGGTGACGGTGGCGTTCTCGCGGAGCAGCAGCAGCGCCATGGGAGAGCCTACTAAGTTGCTGCGCCCGGCAATGACGGCGTGTTTGCCTGCGATGGTGATGTGGGCCGACTTGAGCAGCGATATGACACCGCGCGGTGTGCAGGCTTGTATGGCCTTGCGCCCCGATGCCAGCTTGCCGACATTGACAATGTGCAGTCCGTCAACGTCTTTCTGCGGGTCAATGGACAACAGCACCGTGTCGGTGTTGATGTGTGGAGGCAGGGGCAGCTGCACCAGAATGCCATCGGTGTCCGGCTCAGCATTCAAGCGGCGGATTAAGGTCAGCAACTCCTCTTGCGAGGTGCTTTCCGGCAAATGGATATGTTCGCACTGAATGCCCACTTCGGCGGCGGCTTTCACCTTGCTGTTGACATAGGTCATGCTGGCGGAATGATCGCCCACCAAGATGATGGCCAGTTTTGGGGCACGTCCGTGCTGGCAGGTCAGTAGGCTGACTTCTGCAGCTAACTTCTGTCGGATCTGTTTGGCTAAAGCGGTGCCGCTGATAATTTCCATATAATGAGATGTTTAATAAATGTCTATCCTACACTTCCTTCCAGCGTGATGCTGAGCAGTTTCTGTGCTTCCACGGCGAACTCCATCGGCAGTTTGCTCAGCACATCCTTGGCATAGCCGTTGACTATCAAGCTGATGGCGCTTTCTTTGTCGATGCCGCGCTGCTGGCAGTAGAAGAGTTGGTCGTCGGAAATCTTGGAGGTGGTGGCTTCGTGTTCCATCACCGACGACTTGTTGTAGCATTCGATGTAGGGCCATGTGTGTGCGCCGCAGCGGTCGCCCATCAGCAGCGAGTCGCACTGCGAGAAGTTGCGTGCGTTCTCGGCTTTGCGGGCCACTTTCACCAGTCCGCGGTAGCTGTTCTGGCTCTGTCCGGCCGAGATGCCCTTCGAGACGATGAGGCTGCGGGTGTTTTTGCCGAGATGAATCATCTTGGTGCCCGTGTCGGCCTGCTGGTAGTTGTTGGTGACGGCCACTGAGTAGAATTCGCCCACTGAGTTGTCGCCTTGCAAGACGCAGCTAGGGTATTTCCACGTGATGGCCGAGCCGGTTTCGACTTGCGTCCACGACAGTTTGGCGTTGGCACCTTTGCAGATACCGCGCTTGGTAACGAGGTTGTAGATGCCGCCGTTGCCGTTCTTATCGCCTGGATACCAGTTCTGTACGGTCGAGTATTTCACTTCGGCGTCTTTCATTACCACAATCTCCACCACTGCGGCGTGAAGTTGGTTTTCGTCGCGCTGTGGGGCTGTGCAGCCTTCCATGTAGCTGACGTAGGCGCCTTCGTCGGCAATGATGAGTGTACGCTCAAACTGTCCCGTGTTGGCGGCGTTGATGCGGAAATAGGTCGATAGTTCTATCGGGCAGCGCACCCCCTTGGGAATGTAGCAGAACGACCCTTCGCTGAAGACAGCCGAGTTGAGGGCCGAGTAGAAATTGTCGCCCGCGGGAACGACCGAGCCCAAATACTGCTTTACCAGTTCGGGGTGCTTGTTGACAGCCTCGCCGAAGGAGCAGAAGATGATGCCCTGTTTGGCCAGCGTTTCAGAGAAGGTGGTCTTCACCGACACTGAGTCCATAACGGCATCCACGGCCACGCCTGCCAGCTGCTTTTGTTCGTCTAACGAGATGCCCAGCTTGTTGAAAGTGTCCACCAGTTCGGGGTCCACTTCGTCCATGCTTTTCAATTTGTCTTTCTTCTTTGGAATAGCCAAATAGATGATGTCCTGATAGTTTGGTTTTTCAAAGTTGAGATGTCCCCAGTTGGGTTCTTCCATGCTTTTCCACTTCTCGTATGCTTTCAAGCGGAATTCCAGCAGCCAGTCGGGTTCATTCTTGCGTGCCGAGATGCGGCGGATAATATCTTCCGACAGTCCGCGCGGGAACTCTTCTACATCAATGTCGGAAACGAAGCCGTATTTGTATTCGCTGGATTCTATATCGTTGATAACAGAGTTGGCCATGTTTTTCAGTTGGTTAAAGGTTAGAAGGCTTTGATGGGGCGTACGCTGCAACTTACATACTTGTTTTTGCGGGCCACGGCGCCATCATAAAAGAAGACGGTGTAGGAGTCATATTTGCGCATTTCGGTGGATGCCCAGTAGAACTTCGCTCCGAAATTGCCTATATGGTTGAGATAAAGATTCTCGTACATCTTCACCAGTTCGTTGGTGGCAGGCATGTACCAGCCGGTGTATTGGGTGCCGCCCACGGTGGCTTTGTAGTTGGCACACGCCTTGACGGCCTTGGAGGTTTTCTCCTTGTAGGCCATAATCATCTCTGTATTAGCGGCTCCGTTGTCGGGGTCGGTGGCGCCGATAAATACGCCCGAGGTTTCCCAAGGGTAGGTGCCGGGCAGATCTTCTTTGGCGGCAATCAGGCCGTGTTCGCCCGTCGAGTCAAGGTCGAAGATAATGCCTCCGTCACGTTCAACGCCGATGCCGATAAAGAAGAAAGTGGTGTCGCTAACTTTCTCGCCCTTACTGTTTTCTGCAATGGCAACCAGTGTGTGGCGGCCCACTTTTTGCGTGCGGGGAGCGATAACCACCTTGTAGGGGAAGCCCGTCACTTCGGCCAAGCCAGCGCTATCAAGATAGAAGCGCACTTTGGCGGTGCCGTCGGGCACTTCGGCATTGACCACAATGCTGTCTTGCGGCATAAATGCTGCTCCTGGCTGCGGCAGACTGATGTGACAGTCGGTGCGGTCGGTTCCGTTGGAATGGTTGCAGCCTGCTAAGCAAGTGGTAATCAATATGGTTATAATGAGAAAAAGAATCTTTTTCATAGGTAAACTTTTAATGCGCAAAGTTACACAAAAAAAGGAATTGTCATACAAGATTGTCTTGTATATTTTCGGTGTCTGCGTCTTTTATCCTAAATCAGCGAAGATGATCCAGTCGGGAGAATGGTATGTGAGCACGCCGATGCATATAATACCGCAGATTATCAGCACAATCCATAAGGGCCAGTTGCGTTGCACAAACGGCGATGTGCTCCAGCGCTTAGCCAGATGAATGGCGCCAATCATACAAGAGATATAGATGATGATGTCCAGGAATAACAACTCGTGGCGTACAAACACCCAGTATGCGAAGAATGTGGCGATAATGAGCGGCATTACTGCCAGTCCGCCCAGGATGGGGGCTCCGATTTCGCAGATGTCGTGGCGACTGATAGCCAGATAGATGCCAAGTAGAAGCATGGGGTAGAAGACCATTTTCATGTGTGCCATCACACTCTCGGTGACGGGGAATATGTAGCCGAGAAAATGGTTGAAGAACGGCACATGGTGTACGAAATGCATGCTGGTGCCGAAAGCAATCAGCAGTATGGCAGCGATAATGGTCTCTTTGCGCGACATACGATGGGTTGTGTTCTCCATGTTTTTTCTCCTTTCTCGATGGTCTTTGGCGGATTTCTCCAGTTGGATTTCGTTAAAAATGAAGATACAAAAGTACGATTTTTTTGAGAAAACCAGCATCTATTGTATAAAAAAGCCATGTTTTCATTCGTGAATTTCATTTGTTTTTCTTCCCGAAAATTATTGTATTTTTGCACTCTTAAAATAGGATTTTTATGCGACCGGATTTTAGTAACGTTTCTTATCGTACAAAAGGCAATTTGCCGAAGGATTATCAACAATGGGAAGCACAGCATGGTATTGATACAGACTGGCTTACATACGAACAAATTCCTGTGAAGTCGGTTTATACCAAGGCCGACCTGGAAGGTATGGAACACCTGAACTATGCCGCTGGTATTCCACCTTATTTGCGCGGACCTTATTCCACCATGTATGTCAACAAGCCGTGGACTATCCGCCAATATGCCGGTTTCTCCACCGCAGAGGAGTCCAACGCCTTCTATCGCCGTAACCTGGCAGCAGGGCAGAAGGGCCTCTCTATTGCCTTCGACTTGGCTACGCACCGTGGCTACGACTCTGACCATGAGCGTGTTGTGGGCGATGTGGGCAAGGCTGGTGTGGCTGTCGATTCCATCCTCGATATGAAAATCCTGTTCGACCAGATTCCGTTGGACAAGATGTCCGTGTCGATGACCATGAACGGAGCGGTGATGCCCATCTTGGCGTTCTATATCCTTGCTGCAGAGGAACAAGGCGTGCCTATGGAAAAGTTGACGGGTACCATTCAGAACGACATTCTGAAGGAGTTTATGGTGCGTAACACCTATATCTATCCGCCACTTCCGTCTATGAAGATTATCGCCGACATCTTTGAATTCACTTCGAAGAATATGCCGAAGTTCAACTCGATTTCCATTTCGGGTTATCATATTCAGGAGGCCGGCGCCACCAACGATATCGAGTTGGCCTACACTATGGCCGACGGTTTGGAATATCTCCGCACAGGTATCAATGCGGGCATGAATATCGACGATTTCGCTCCGCGGTTGTCGTTCTTCTGGGGCATCGGCATGAACCACTTTATGGAAATTGCCAAGATGCGTGCTGCCCGTATGTTGTGGGCCAAGATTGTGAAACAGTTCAATCCGCAGAATCCTAAGTCGTTGGCATTGAGAACGCACAGCCAGACTTCCGGTTGGTCGCTCACGGCGCAAGATCCGTTCAACAATGTGGCCCGTACCTGCATCGAAGCCATGGGCGCCGCCCTCGGTCATACGCAGTCGCTGCACACCAACGCTTTGGACGAGGCTATCGCACTGCCCACCGACTTCTCGGCTCGTATTGCACGTAATACACAGATTTACATCCAGGAAGAGACCAAAGTCTGCAAGTCGGTTGACCCGTGGGCTGGTTCCTACTATATTGAGTCGCTGACACATCAGTTGGCACACCGCGCATGGAAGCACATCCAGGAAATCGAGTCGCTGGGTGGCATGGCCAAGGCTATCGAGACGGGCATTCCCAAGATGCGTATCGAAGAGGCTGCCGCCCGCAAGCAGGCCAAGATTGATTCTGGTTTGGAATGCATTGTGGGTATTAACAAGTACAAGCTCGACAAGGAAGATCCTATCGAGACTTTGGAGGTGGACAATACCGCTGTGCGTGAAGCGCAAATCAAGCGACTGGCCAAGTTGCGTGCTGAGCGTGACAGTGCCGAGGTGGAGGCTGCATTGGATGCCATCACCCGCTGTGCCGAGACTGGCGAGGGTAACCTGCTGGCTCTCTCGCTCGATGCCGCCCGCAAGCGCGCTTCACTCGGCGAGATCTCGCTGGCTATGGAAAAAGTATTCGGTCGTTATAAAGCAAAAATAAATTTGATTACCGGCGTGTACAGTTCAGAACAAAAAGACAACGCCTCCTTCAAGAAGGCGTGCGAGATGGCAGACAAGTTTGCCGAAAGAGAGGGACGCCGTCCCCGTATTATGATTGCCAAGATGGGACAGGATGGCCACGACCGTGGTGCCAAGGTGGTATCGACGGGCTATGCCGACATCGGCTTTGACGTGGATATGGGCCCCTTGTTCCAGACACCGGCCGAAGCTGCCAAGCAAGCCGTTGAAAACGACGTCCATGTGTTGGGCGTGTCATCCCTTGCCGCTGGTCACAAGACGCTGGTGCCGCAGGTGATTGAGGAACTCAAGAAGTTGGGACGTGAAGACATCATCGTTGTTGTGGGCGGTGTTATTCCTCCGCAGGATTACGACTTCCTCTACAAGGCTGGTGCCGCCGCCATCTTCGGACCGGGCTCCATCATCAGCGAGTGTGCCATTAAGGTGCTTGAGATACTGGAAAACTAGTCGGAAGGCTGGTTAAAGCATTGTAAAACAGAAGTGTCTCCAGTCATGGGGTGTAAATTTTATGTCAAAGACAAGTCTGCAACAGAAGTACGATGGGGTGGTGGCCTATTTTGCCGAGCATAACCCTGATGCCGACACGGAGCTCCATTTCGGCAGCGAGTTCCAGTTGTTGGTGGCTGTCGTTTTGTCGGCGCAATGTACCGACAAGCGCGTCAATATGGTGACCCCCGCGTTGTTTGCGCAATATCCTACAGCCGAGGCGATGGCCGCCGCTCCGGTGGAAGCCATTTACGAAAAGATCAAGTCGGTGTCGTATCCCAACAGCAAAGCTAGCCACTTGAGCGGCCTCTCCAAAATGCTGGTCTCCGACTTTGAAGGCAAGGTGCCGCAAACCATGGAAGAGTTGCAGCGTCTGCCTGGTGTGGGGCGCAAAACCGCCAATGTGATGCTGTCGGTAGCCTTTGAGCAGCCCGCCATGGCCGTCGATACGCACGTGTTTCGCGTAGCACACCGACTGGGATTGGTGAAGAACGCCGAAACACCGCTCGAGACTGAAAAACAGCTGGTTAAGCATATTCCTCAGGATCAGTTGCGAAGGGCCCACCACTGGCTCATTCTGCATGGCCGCTATGTGTGCACCGCCCGCAATCCACAATGTGCAAAGTGCGGAATTACAGCGTTCTGCGACTATTTTCAAGGCAAGTTGTGAACAAATGGGGATAACTTTTTCAAATATCCCGTCCTTTTAATTTTTTTATCCGATTTTATTTTTGTATTTTTGCCGTCTATACCTTTCCAAAAGGTAATGAATAAGCAAGAATAATAATCAGTTTATAACTTAAAATCTATTTTGTTATGGTAGAGAAAATTACATCAAGCCAGCAGGCAATGGATATGGAAGCCCGCTATGGCGCTCACAACTATCATCCGCTGGGTGTTGTTATTGCACGCGGCAAAGGTCCCTTCGTATGGGATGTGGAAGGCAAAAAGTATTTCGATTTCCTGTCAGCCTATTCAGCTGTAAACCAGGGTCACTGCCATCCGAAAATTATTGAAGCAATGATTGACCAAGCACAGAAAGTTACTCTTACATCACGTGCTTTCTACAACGACTGCCTGGGACCGTTTGAAAAATATGTTACCGAAACTTTCGGCTACGACAAGGTGCTCCCCATGAACTCGGGTGCCGAGGCCGACGAGACCGCTTTGAAGCTCTGTCGTCGTTGGGGTTACGACAAGAAAGGTCTTCCCGAAAATCAAGCTAAGATTATCGTTTGCGAAGGCAACTTCCACGGTCGTACCATCACCATCGTTTCCCTCTCCAATGACCCCGATTCCTACGCAGGTTTCGGTCCTTTCACTCCCGGTTTCATCCGCATCCCCTACAATGACGTGGATGCTTTGGCCGAGGCTTTGAAAGATCCTATGGTTTGCGGTTTCTTGGTTGAACCTATCCAAGGTGAAGCTGGCGTATTTGTTCCCGATGAAGGCTATTTGAAGAAATGCTATGACCTGTGCAAGGCTCACAATGTGCTCTTCATTGCTGATGAGGTACAGACCGGTATCGCCCGTACGGGTAAGATGCTCTGCTGCGACCACGAAGGCGTTCGCCCCGACATCCTCGTGCTGGGTAAAGCTCTCTCGGGTGGTACTATGCCTGTTTCGGCAGTGTTGGCCGATGACGATATCATGTTGAACATCAAGCCCGGTGAGCACGGCTCCACCTTCGGTGGCAACCCTGTGGCTGCTCGCGTTGGTATCGCTGCTTTGGAGGTTGTTAAAGAAGAAAAACTAGCAGAACGCGCCGAATACCTCGGCAAGATCTTCCGTGAGGAGATGGGCAAAGTTAAGAGCCCGATGATCAAGCAGATCCGTGGTAAAGGCTTGCTCAACGCCATCATCATCCAACCTACCAACGGCAAAGAGGCTTGGGACGTTTGCGAAAAGATGAAAGAACTCGGTGTGCTGGCTAAACCTACTCACCAACACATCATCCGCTTCGCTCCTCCATTGGTTATCTCCGAAGAAGAACTTCGCGAAGCCATCGAAATCATCAAGAAAGCTATTCTTTCATTTGAATAATGCTTCTAACAAAAAAGAGGGCGTTTCGCCCTCTTTTTTGTTTTGAAAAATTATCGTACCTTTGCCATTAGAAAAAGAATTATCAATTATACATTATCAATTGTAAATTATCATGATTCCTCGATATTCCCGTCCCGAAATGCGTGCCGTATGGACCGAAGAAAACAAATTCAATGCCTATCTGAAAGTGGAAATAGAATCGGCTGCCGCATGGAGCAAGCTGGGCGTCATTCCCGCCGAAGATGTGGAACTTTTGCGCCAGAAGGCCACTTTTAACATTGACCGCATCTACGAAATTGAAAAAGAAACCCGTCATGATATCGTGGCTTTCACCCGCACCGTGAGCGAGAGCCTTGGCGACGAAAAGAAATGGGTGCATTACGGTCTCACTTCGACCGACGTGGTGGACACCGCCAATGGCTATCTGCTCAAGCAGGCCAACGCCATCATCCGTCAGGACTTGCAGAAGTTTGTCGCTATCCTCAAACGTCGTGCGCTGGAGTTCAAAGACGTGCCCTGTATGGGCCGCACTCACGGTGTGCATGCCGACATCACCTCGTTGGGACTGAAGTGGGCCCTGTGGTATGATGAAATGCAGCGCAACATAGCCCGTTTTGAAGATGCCGCCGCTGATGTGGAAACCGGCAAGATAAGCGGTGCCGTGGGCAATTTCGCCAATACGCCGCCTGAAGTGCAAGACTATGTGTGCGAGCAGCTTGGCATCGCATCGGCGAAGATTTCCACCCAGACCTTGCAGCGTGACCGCCACGCCCACTACATAGCCACCATCGCCCTTATCGGGGCCAGCATCGAGAAGATGGCCACCGAAGTGCGCCACTGGCAGCGTACCGAAGTGCGCGAAGCCGAAGAGGCCTTCGGCAAAGGACAGAAGGGCTCGTCGGCTATGCCCCACAAGCGCAACCCCATCGGCAGTGAGAACATGTGCGGCTGCGCCCGCGTGCTCAAAGGCTACATGATGACCTCATACGACAATATCGCCCTCTGGCATGAGCGCGACATTTCGCACTCGTCGGCCGAGCGTATCATCCTGCCCGACGCCACCATGCTCATCGACTATATGCTCAACCGTTTCGGCGGTATCCTCGACACGCTGGTGGTATTCCCCGAACGCATGCTCCAGAATATCTACATTACACACAAAGTGATTTTTGCACAGCGAGTTATGACCGCTCTCATCAACAAGGGCCTCTCGCGCGAAGCCGCCTACGACCTGGTACAGCCCATTGCCATGGAGGCATGGTTCAACGGCAAGGATTACAAGCAGTTGCTCGAAGAGAACCCCACGGTGATGTCGCATTTCACCCAAGCCGAACTCGACAGTTGCTTTACTATCGAGTACTATTTGAAAAATGTAGATTTGATTTTCAGAAGATTAAAGCTGCTGTGAGAAATTCAATATTCAGAATTCAAAGAACAGAGAACAGAGAACAAATAAAATTCAAAATTCAGAATTCAAAATTCAATAACCCTTAACTCCTTAGTTTCTTAACTTCTTAACTTCTTAACTTCTTAACTTTTCTCACTTTTCACTTTTC
>JAFTCA010000036.1 GCA_017454945.1 Bacteroidales bacterium | reverse complement strand
GGTGTCTTTTGCGTGTTCCCATGCGGTTAAAAGCGATGGCGCAGTCAGGCTGTCGAGTCTGCCGCATAGTGACACTTGGAATACATTGTTTTCAATGGAGCAGCGCATATCAAATGGAACTTTATCTTGTATTCTCTCATGATTTTGCCTTTCTTGCGTTCCGTCGAGAGTGATGGCCCAATAATGGCACTGCTTCATTTCCTCCTGAAAGTTCGAAATCTGATGTTGTGTTAGTTGTCGGTAAATATTAAGCGTTGGCATATGTTCCGCCAGATTTATCTTTTCGACTTTAAGCCCATGTTTCCTTAAAGTTTCTTCTGCTGTTCCTGCCGAGCCAAGAGCATCTGCCGGATTCAAAATGAAGGAATTGCACAGATTGGAAACATCTGATTGTTCTTTAGCTGCGACCTTTGTTGTCGCCAGCTTTTCAAGGAATCTTTCTCCAAATACGGAGCGGAAGCTCCCAAAAAATTGAAGCATAAATTCTGGATCCGGTGTTATCCAACTGCCTCCGTGTATCTCAAGAATACTGCGTATGTTGGAAATTACGGTGTTGACTTCGGACTCGTTAAAGTACATCATCATACCTTCCGTCGTGATACACAGCGGCTGATTCTCGTTTCTAAGTGCCGAAACAAGCGATTCAAGGTTCGTGGCATCTACTCCGTAAAAAGACATTCTCTCAGGGTGTGTAGCAAGAGAGCGTATGACAGGTTCCATTTCATCCGCCACAATGGGCAAATCAAGTCCGATAAAACGCATTCCTCCTTCCGTAAGACGCAGAGCCTTCGGTGTGTACCCGCAAGGCAAATCAGCACAGGTATGATAACCGGATGCCTTTATCAAGGAACACATCGTGCGGTATTTGGTTTCAACCACCAACGCATTGCCAAGCAATATGTCAGGGTCTGCCATGCTTTGCAACACTTCATCTTCTTTGACTCCCAAAGCACGGACAATTGCGGAAGAATCAGGGATATCGGCCTTTGCCATAAGGCAAACAGCTGTCTTTGCCGTCTGGAATACAGGATTGGTTCGCATCTGTGCGTTATGATCGGTTGCAATATCCATCGGATCTAACTCCTATCATTTTGATGTAAATTTACACTCTAATTTCGGGTTGGAGGCATATACCTATTTTACAATTCGCCCAAAGAATAGATTATTCCTGTTTGCAAAGTTTATTTTTAGGAGGTGTAAATCTTGGGAAAGACCACCACGGATATGCAGCTTGTCCCTATCGGCAAGCTCGTACCCTACGCCAATAATGCCCGGACACATTCGCAGGAGCAAGTCACTAAACTTCGCTCATCCCTCCGGGAGTTCTGATTTATCGGAACTTCGCCGGGGACGCAGCCTTCCGCTTTGGAAGAAACACCCACTAAGCACAACGACCCCAAACCACCCGCCGGACGGCGGGCTTGGGGTGGTAGAAGCCAAGGGTATTCTAGGCGAGTGGATGTTTCTTCGAGAGTGGAAAGGAATGGTAAAGATGAAGCCTT
>JAFTCA010000035.1 GCA_017454945.1 Bacteroidales bacterium | reverse complement strand
GGTGGTGTGGTGGTTGCTCCAATGCGCCTGCAGCTGGCGCAGAATTGCGAACCGGTTGGGCACGATGCTGTCGGGCGCGGCGGCGTTCACTTTCGCCTGCTTTGCTGCAAGCGCAGCGGCATTGGCAACATGGTTGTTGAGGCCAGTGATATTGATGTTAACATCCCGCTGGCAACGAAAAATCTTACCATGTTCTTTTTCTCGTTTCACGTGGCAAACTTACAAAATTAATTCCACATTGCCAGTTGCTTATTTCACATTGGATTCAGGTTCTGTTCGTTGACGAGCTTGTTCATTTCCGCCCGTATCTGTTTGACGGAGGCTTCGACCTCCTTGCCGTTGATGTAGATGGTGACTCTTCGTGTGCTGCTCTTTGCCATGGCTTGAAGTTTTGGCAAAGTTGGAACAAATGCCCGTCACATTATGGGACGAAGAAAGCCGTAGTCGTGGGCTTTGACTGCGGCTTTCTTTCTCAACGAATATTGTACAGGTCAAAACTAACGACTTCCCATTTGCCATCAATGATTTCAACTGAAGCACCAATACTCACTTCTTTATCCTTTATTATAAAACTTGTCAGAAAAGTTGCTTTCTTACACGTCTCATATGTAGTACATGGACTTAACTGAAATTCGGTTCCATACCAATAATAATTGACACAATGTTCTTCGTCAACAAAACTCAATTTTGGGTTTTGTGCTTTTAATAAAGAGATCATATTAGATGTATTTGTTAATGAGGTATATAAAAAAATCGTATCCTTACCAGACAGAGAGTTCAATAATTGGACTTGTTGAGAAGCAAAAAATGCCGTTATTATTTCGGATCCAATATCTATCCATTCTTTGTCCGAAAGCTTGTAGGTGCCTCCTACGACATAAGTTTGTGCATGAGATGAAAACGGAATAAAATATACTAAAATTAACAATAAATATCTTTTCATAATGTGCTTATTTATCAAAATCTGCATTTATCTGTCCGTATCCTTGAAAAACATAATCATTATACCCTTCTTGCTGTTTCCATGAGCCGTCTTTCTGTTTCTCAAAAACATACGATTTTTCTCCAAAATTATTTGGGTCTGAATAGGAACTAGTACTTAGAACATTTAAAGTCATTGTCTCAACAATTTTCCCCTCATCATTTTCGTAAGATCCAGGTATGGGAAGACCATTTAACAATACGGCATGACCTTGCATTTCGCCAGACTCTCCCATAAAAACAATATCACCCAATTCTCCCTTGCTTATATCTGTAACAAAAGAGCGGTCGGAACCATCACCATGTTTAAACCAATTCATTCCCCCATTCTGTGTAGAACGGCCCATAAAACCTCCTGATTTTGTGGCGAAACCTGTTTGCCTCAAATAATTTGAGACTTTCTCTGAAGAATTCATGTATGCAATGAAACATGCTTCATAACACACCATCTCATACGGTATAGTGCCTCTTTGATAATTCCATCCATTTTGGTTGTTAAAATGCGTTCCGAATCCTATTCCTCTATTTGACAAATTATTCCTTGCCCATAATAATGCTGGAATATTTTCTCTCCCATCCGGGTCCACCAACTTCACCGGATTATTCGCACAATACACGTACGGACTCACTCCAGGGTACTTGTCCGCCAGCGGGTCCACGCTCAACCAGATGGAGAGTGTGGGGTGGTAGTGCCGCGCCGCGGGAGAGGGTGAAATTGACAGTAGATAGTGGAATTGTGACATTGAATAATAGATACTTCAGTGATTTAGTAATTCTGTGGGAATTTTTCTCGTTCCTAAAATAAATGATTCTACCTCATTTGTGATACAATCGCACTGATTTGTGTATAATATAGTTCTGGATATTTTCCCATTGTAGGAGTCAACAAGCAAAATTCTATTATTTGGAAGAATTTTTAGATATAAACGTCCTTCACAATTTTGTATATAATACTGCTTTCCCCTATCGGAGTCAAAGGATGGAACAAATTTGATTCTGAGTTTCCGTTTATTCTTTTTTATTATCACACCTTCTCCATAATAGGTTATTTGCCCTACTGTAGTGTATATTCTTTCCAACGCTATGTTATTTTGTTCAATGCGAATAATAGTATAACTATTGAATTCCTTGTTGGATTTTGCAACGCAATACATGCCATTTACTTCGTCCAATCCTTCTCGTTGAACAGAACAGCCCGTCAATAACATTGACAGCCAAAAGCCCCACAAACTAATATAATAAAATCTCAAATTCTTATAATGGTCCATATTTGAATCTACGATCTGACTTATACAAATTGAAATTCACAGATTTCTCAGGAAGATTTTTATATGGAAATCTTTCCCCATCAGGAGTCCGAACCTTTACCCATTCTACTGTTATATCACTCATATTGAGATAAGTGTTGTCATAACATGTAGGATTAAAGGCGACTGCTGCTCTGTATGCATTTATTTCATCTTGTATGTCATATCCTCTGGGTTCTCCATTTACATATCCAATTTCATGTCGATGATATTGGCCTGCATGTGTCACCTCGTGAACAAAACATTCAATAGAAGAATACGCTATTTGCATTTTCCCACTATTGATACCTTTACCTTGACTAAAGTAACCATTTTCTGCAAGGGATATAAGTATATATGTCTCTGTTTTACATTCTTCTAAAGACTTCATAACATCCAATGTATTTTGCAAACTTTGAGACCGTTCTTCATAAATTTGGGTCTCTCGTTTTATTTTTCTGTCAGACCACCCACGTTGTTTTCCTAAAGAATGCAATTCGTTAATTCTAGCATCAATGGATGCTTTTGCTTCTATGATAGCTTGCTTGTTCTTATTCCAACTTTCTTTGCTGGAAGGATCTATTTCCCTCCCATCCTCATCCACCAACCGCACCGGATTGTCCGCACAATACACGTACGGACTCACTCCCGGGTACTTGTCACTCATCGGGTCCACGCTGAGCCAGATGGAGAGCGTGGGGTGGTAGTGCCGCGCCCCAAAGTAGCTGTAGCCCGTTTCCTCATCGCGCTCCTTGCCGGAGAAGGTGTAACGGGTGTTGTAGGTATATCCTGATTTGCGTTGGTCAAGCAACGGTTCTCCCCATGGCATGTACTGCAGGTGTTGGTATGCGTTGCCATTCGTGTCGGTCACCCAGCTGGCACTGCCCAAGTGGTCGCTGTGCTGCCAATAGGTGGTGTGATGTGCACTCCAATGTGAGGTAAGATTACGGAGTGCTGTCAGTTCGTCGGGTTGAATGCTGTCAGGGGCATGGAAATTCACCTTTGCCTGCTTGGCGGCAAGCGCTGAGGCTGTTGTGGCATGGGTGTTGAGCCCCGTGATGGTTCCATCGCCAATGCGGCTGGCAAAGCGCTCGCTTTCAACAAAATAGTGCTTGGTATAGCCGTCCGGCGTGGCCACCACGTATGGGGAAGCGTAGAGCACAGGGTCATCATAGAGTGGAATGCTTTCTGGTTGGCCGTTCACCATCATGGTGGTCTTTGCCCCTGAGTTCTTGTAGAACCGCTCACCGCCAGCATCGTAGGAGAAAAAGATCTCCATGGCGGTTTTTGAAACCTTCTTCAACCGATTCTCTTCGTCCCACGCCAGAATGCTTCCCCCGTCATTCACCATGTTGCCGTTGGCATCCCACTGGTAGTTTGTGCCGCCGACTGTCTGCACCGTGTGCGGCTGCGAGGTGTTGTAGGTGTAGCTTTTATTGTCGTTGAATGTCTGTATAGTCCCGTTCAGCCGGGTTCTCCCGCTCTGGTTCTTCCGTATGATCCTTCCGTCAGCTTCATATTGCATATTGAGAGTGTAATTGGCGATAGGTTTCCCTGTTCCTACACCTCCGTAGCTGTAGGTCAGTCTGTAGAGGCTGTCGTAGGTATAGCTGTAGTTGTAAACGTTCCCCAAGGTGTTCACAACTCCGGCGGTATTACTGATTTGGGTGATGTTGCCCGCCTTGTCGTAGGTGTAGGTGATGTCCTGCAGCAGATGACGGGGACGATAATTGTCATATAGTTTAAGGTTTTCCAGTCGCTGTAAAATGTCATAGGAGTATTGAGCATGGGTACCGTTGCCGTACCACTGTCCGGATTTCAGCTCAAACTCGTTGTAAGTGGTGTGGTTGATGTACCGGTAGGTGTAGGTTATGGGCGGGGCTGGCGGCCCAATGCGCTCCTCATCCACGCCGTCACCGGTTCCGTCCCTCATGATAGCACTCTTCCTTCCATAAACGGAGTCAAGCATACCGCCCGTGTTGTACCTGTATAGCACCTCCTCTCCATCGGGGTAAGTGATTTTCTGCACGCGGTTCCAGCTGTCGTATGAGAACTGTGTCTTGAATGAGTATTGATAACTTTCGTTAGGCAGTACGAAGGTACGGTGTTCCTCCGTCACCTCGCCCAGTTTCCCATACTTGTATGCGCGGAAGCCGGAGGCATCCTCCAAGAGAGCAATCCTGCCGCGTCGGTTGTAGGACGCTGTGCTATCACCATACGTATAGCGTACATTGTTCTGCGGATTATTGGGATAGATGATGGAGTCAAGCCGGTTGTAGGTGTAGTGGTAGTCTATCGTTTTGTTTGCATTGGACAGCACCTGCGTGGCGTGCTTGGTCATGTTGCCTGCTCCGTCGTATGTGTAGGTGTCGGTGCCTGCATCGGGATGGACACGCTGAACCAAACGGCCCAACATGTCGTAGGTGTATGTGGTTGCGTGCTGGAAGGTGTCGGAACTTGAAACGAGCTGCCCCAGCGGGTCGTAAGTGAAGGTGGTCACGGCACCGAGTGGAGCGATGGTCTTCACCTGCTGTTTCCTTGTCCCCGTCAGAGT
>JAFTCA010000034.1 GCA_017454945.1 Bacteroidales bacterium | reverse complement strand
TTCTCACTTTTCAGTTTTCAGTTTTCAGATTTCAGTTTTCACTTTTCACTTTAATCCCTACATGTCTCTCAACTTCCAACGACATATTCTTGCTAATGGCCTCACCCTGCTGGTGCATGAGGATCATACGACCCCCATGGCGGCTTGCAATATTGTCTATAAAGTGGGCTCGCGCGATGAAAGCCCCGACCTGACGGGCATTGCGCATCTGTTTGAGCACTACATGTTTTGCGGCTCTAAGCACATCGCCGATTATGACCGGCCGCTGCAAAGTGTGGGGGCTATCAATAACGCCTACACTTCACAAGATATTACCCACTACTATGCAGTTCTACCTGCCAATAATTTGGAAACATTGCTTTGGCTGGAGTCGGATCGCATGCTGGAATTGGCTTTTGATGCTGAACAACTTGAAATACAGCGTAATGTGGTGATTGAGGAATTCAAGGAGGTGTGTATCAACCGCCCCTTTGGCGACGCGTGGATGAAGTTGAGCGAACTGACTTACCAGCGCCATCCCTACGCATGGACTCCCATCGGCAAGTGTATCGAGCATGTGGAAAAGATTACGATGGACGACATGAAGTCGTTCTTTTTCCGCTATTATCGGCCCAACAATGCGATATTGGTCATTGCGGGCAATGTGCACTTCGACGAGTGCATCGCGCTGGCTGAAAAGTGGTTCGGCGGTATCCCCGCTGGCCCTTCCATCGAACGTGCCTACCCTCAAGAACCTCCACAAACTGCCGCCCGCCAGCTGACATGGCCAGGGAAAGTGCCCTATAGCCTGTTGCTTAAATCGTGGCGCATGTGCCGCCGCCATCATCCCGATTTCTACACTTGCGACCTGCTGACCGACCTGCTGGGCGATGGCAAGAATTCGTATCTGTATCAGAATTTGGTGGTTAAGCATAAAATGTTTACCGATATCTCAGCGTCAGTGTCGGCTACTTTCGACGAAGGAATGCTAGTGATTACGGGCCGCCCAGCCGAAGGTGTTGCCATAGAAGATGCTGATGCACAGTTGAATAGGTTTCTGTGCGACTTTGCTTTTCCCGATTCTTTGGAGCACGATTTGCAAAGGGTGAAGAATAAAGTGGAATCCATTTTGCTGACGAATGAAATAAAACTGGAAGATCGCTCAACGTCGTTGGCTGTGGCCGAGGCTATCAGTCGCGCCGAGGATTTTGATGATGAGAAGAAACATTATTTTGCCGTGACTTCCAGGCAAATGCAAGAGATGATGCATGGTCTGCTGACGGAAGAGAAGTCGAACACGCTCTTTTATGTTCCTGAAAATGAGAGATAACGATACGTGTAGGTGCGTAGCGCGCTACGCACCTACAATTTGCTATATGGTTTGTAATGTGATATTTTGATATTGAAGATGATAAAAGTTGTTGTTTTTGATCTGGATGGCACGCTACTGAATACGCTCGACGATTTGGCTGATAGCACCAATCATATATTGGCTCAACACGGATTTCCTACACACCCGCTGGATGCGTATCGCTATTTTGTCGGCAATGGCATCGCCAAGTTAGTGGAGCGCGCTCTGCCCGCTGAGCATCGCACTGCAACCACTATCCAAACTATGCTGAATGAGTTTATTCCCTACTATAATCTGCATAAAGCTGATAAAACTTCCGTTTATCCCGGCATGACGCAATTGATGAAAACATTGCAGAAGAAGGGAGTACAGATAGCCGTGGCTTCCAACAAGGTACACTCGGCCATGCAGCCGCTGATGGAACACTATTTTCCCGAAATCCATTTTGCTGCCGCCCTCGGACAGCGTGAAGGTATACCCATAAAGCCAGATGCTGCCATTGTGAACGACATTATGGCGGTCTGCAAGGCTAAACGTTCAGAAGTGCTTTATGTGGGCGACACTTCAGTGGATATGCAAACTGCCGCCAATGCCCGCGTGACTTCTGTCGGCGTTTTATGGGGCTTCCGCGATAGAAAAGAGTTGGAACAGTCAGGTGCTCAGTATATTATTGAAAAGCCCGAAGAGTTGTTGTCCGTTATGGATCTTCTCAATCGCTATGATGAAATAACGGAACATATCTTCCAATGCCTTCCCATGTATCACAAGATTGGCACCGCTGCCTATAAAGAAGGCTTGGAAAATATTGAGACACTGATGGATATCTTGGATCATCCTGAAAAGAAACTGCGGGCTATTCATGTGGCGGGCACCAATGGCAAAGGGTCTGTGACGCACCTGTTATCGTCTTATTTTCAGGAACTTGGCTATAAGACAGGTCTCTATACCTCGCCTCATCTGGTCGATTTCCGTGAGCGCATTAAGATTAATGGCCAAATGATGACGAAAAAGGCTGTGGTTGACTTCTTTACGCGCCATTGGCAACAGTTTGAACAAATCGAGCCATCGTTCTTCGAGATGACCACCGCCATGGCGTTCGACTACTTTGCGTCTGAAAAAGTGGATATCGCCATCATCGAGGTGGGGCTCGGCGGACGCCTGGATGCAACCAATGTCATCACTCCCGAACTCTCGGTGATTACCAACATATCCTTGGAACACACGGCTTTACTGGGCAACACTTTGGCAAAAATCGCCTTCGAGAAGGCAGGCATCATCAAACCTGGTGTGCCCGTTGTGATTGGCGAGTATAACGAAGAAACCATGCCCGTATTCCAAGAAGTGGCAACGCATCGTCACGCTCCGCTTTTTACTGCCGATGAGGTGAAAGTGAGTGTGCAATCTGAAACCAAAGAAGTTAAATGTATTGATATAGAGAAAGATAATGCTGTTATATTGTCCAATGTGCAAATGCCGTTGATGGGCGATTATCAGTTGAAAAATGTGGCGACCTTCATCGCGGCCCTCTCTGCTCTGCACTGCCCCCTCGATGATACGTTGCGACGGGCTATCGAACATCTCCTTCCCAATACTCATCTGTTGGGTCGTTGGCAGGTTGTGTCACAACATCCTTATACAGTGTGTGATACGGGGCATAATGTGGGCGGTTGGATAGAGAATGCAGCCCAGTTGCGTAAGCAGGATTGCCAGCAGTTGCGCGTGGTTATCGGCTTCGCCAACGACAAAGATGTGGAAAGCATTATTCACCTTCTTCCTGAAAAAGCTTTTTATTATCTTTGTCAAGCCAATATCAATCGTGCACTTCCTTCGGAAGAGATGCTGCCGATGTTCACGAAAAACCATCTGCAGGCTCATGCCTATCCGACAGTGAAAGCGGCATATCTGGCAGCCCTGGCCGATGCTGGTCCCGACGATATGATTTATATCGGCGGTAGCAATTTCGTGGTAGGGGAATGGATGGAAGAGTAGGGGTGAATGATGATTTGCCCAAATAAATTGTAGGGACGCATGCGTGTGTCCGCCAAATAAACCAAAAACAACACCATGGCAAAACCAAAATCACAGTTTTTTTGCAAGAATTGCGGTGCGCAGTCGTCCCAGTGGATGGGCCGCTGCCCGTCGTGTGGAGAATGGAATACCTTTGAAGAGGAAATCGTGCAGAGGGAGGAGTCGTCGAAAGGCAAATCGCCTGTGATGGCGATGAAAAGCGCCCCGAAGCCTGTCAGCGAGATATCGCTGCTTGAATTGCCGCGCATTCATTCCGGCTTTGCCGAATTGGACAATGTGCTGGGTGGCGGCATCGTGGCGGGCTCTATCATCCTCTTGGGTGGCGAACCTGGCATTGGCAAGTCAACCTTATTGCTGCAAATGGCTTTGTCAATTAATAATAAGAAAATTTTGTATATTTCTGGAGAAGAGAGCGATACGCAGCTGAAGATGAGAGCGGAGCGACTCTCGCCAGGAACCGAAATACAACATTGTTATATTTTAACCGAAACGGTAACGCAGGAGATTTTCAAACATATTGAAGTCCTGAAGCCCGACATGGTGATTGTCGATTCAATCCAAACGCTGCAGAGCAATCTGCTTGATTCCGCCGCCGGCTCCATATCGCAAATCAAAGAGTGCGCCGCCGAGTTCCAGCATTTCGCCAAAACCTCGGCCGTTCCCGTCTTTCTTATCGGTCACATTACCAAAGACGGCACCCTGGCTGGTCCGAAAATCTTGGAACACATCGTCGATACGGTCATCCAATTTGAAGGCGACCGCCACTACGGCTACCGTATTGTGCGTTGCGTGAAAAACCGCTTCGGCTCTACCTCCGAACTGGGCATCTTTGAGATGAATAATAGCGGTCTGCACGAAGTGCTGAACCCTTCCGAAATACTTATCTCCCAGCATGATGACCAATATAGCGGCAGCGCCATCGCCGCCATCTTGGAGGGCAATCGCCCCATGATGATTGAGGCGCAAGCCCTGGTGAGCTCGGCCGTCTATGGTACCCCACAGCGCTCGGCCATCGGCTTCGACTTGCGGCGGCTCAACATGCTACTCGCCGTGCTCGAGAAGCGCTGCCAGTTCCGCTTGGGCGCTAAGGATGTCTTTATCAACATGGCCGGTGGCATCTATGTCGATGACCCCGCCATCAACCTCTCAATCGTAGCTTCCGTCCTCTCGTCGGCGCTCGATATTCCCATCGATGCCAAGACTTGCTTTGCAGGCGAGATGGGTCTCAATGGCGAAATCCGTCCTGTGACTCGCATCGAGCAGCGCATCGCTGAGGCCGACAAACTGGGCTTTAAGCGCATTTTCCTCTCAAAGTACAACTTGAAAGGACTGGATACGAAAGGCTACAATATAAAGATATGTCCGATTGCAGAGGTGAAAGATATGTATCATCAGCTTTTTGCTGAAAATTAATCGCTTATGAACGAGTTGCCTCCCTTTTTTGAAAATAAGAATTTCTTCTTTAAAATAGTCTTTCTTCTCTTTTTTGTGGTGCTGGGAACCCTGCTCTTCTCTTTGGGTGGTGTCGCCCTGTCTAAACTGATTTGGCACGATGCCTATGATGCTCTCTCTGTTGCGCAACAAGCTAATTACGTGCGCTTTAACCAAGCAATATCCATGTTGGGAGTATGGTTGGTTCCTGCCTTGCTGTTCTCCTATGGCCACTATCGGAATGTGTGGCGCTACAATCGGGCCGACGTGCTGCCTTCAGCTACCTTGCTGAAATGGACCGTCTTATTGGCTTTTCTGCTGCTGCCAGCTGTCTATGTTTTGGCCTACCTGAACCAGTCGGTGCACCTGCCCGACTTTATGACGGGCGTGGAGGAATGGATGCGTGCCAAAGAGGACAAGGCGGAGGATATTCTGAAAGTGCTCACCGAAAACTCAACAATCTCTTCACTGCTGCTTAACTTGCTGGTTATGGGCGTGATGCCCGCTGTATGCGAAGAGTTTTTCTTCCAAGGCACACTGCAACCCTTGCTTATGCGCAGTATGCGGAACAAACATCTTGCAATCTGGCTTACGGCATTTATTTTCAGCGCAATACATTTACAATTTCTTGGCTTTGTGCCTCGTTTTCTGCTCGGTGCCTACTTGGGTTATCTGTTCGTGTGGAGCGGCTCGCTCTGGCTGCCCATAGTGGCTCACATGCTGCATAATGTCTGCTCGCTGCTTCTCCAGTTTGCCGCCGACCGCCAAGGTGTCGATACAGAAGATCCCAGCACGTTTGTCGATCAGCTTCCTACCATCATCCCCATAGTGGTAGTTGCCTCCGTGGTCGCTGGCTACGGTATCTATAAGTTGTGGAAAAATAGAATTCAGGAGAGTGAATTAACCGATTGATTCGGATTCCTCAACAGCCAAAACAATCAATTGATTTTCAATGGTAAAATGTTCTAAATGAGCATTTAATGGATGTTGCCCGCCAATGTGGCCGCTGCCAATTTCTTTGTCTTGGATAAGAATGCTGTTATGAAAATCCAATGGCCCACCGCCCGACAGTTTATACATGGCCTCTTTGGCTCCCCACAGCTTGTGTAATGTCATGCTGTCAGTAAGGTCGTGCAAGGCCTCTTCTTCCGCCGTCAGGAAGTATTTGTGCAGCGCCAGTATTCGCGTGCCAATGGTCTCAATGTCAATGCCGACACGCAGGGTGGGAGAATAGGCTACGGCTGCATAATGGTCTGAATGTGAAAATGATATGTGCCCGCTCTCTAAGTATGGTTGCCCGTCGTCGTTGTAGCGAATTGCCACTTTTTTCTGTTGCAGCAGGTGCGCCAATGCCCGTCGGCAGGCCAGTTTCTCCAGCCGCCGCTTGGGTAGCTTCAAGTCGGCAATGTGCGCTGCATCTTCTTTGTCGAGCACTAACCCTTGAAAAAGAGACTCTTCCGTCTCTGTAATGTGCCATACACACACCGAAACGGAAGAGTCAGTCTCGTGTTGATAAATGACGGGCATAAGTTATTGATTAATTGCCTCTTTCTTTGTCTTTTAACTTAATAAGCTGTTTCTTCAGCGCTTCAATGGCGACATCAGCGGCCTCTTCAAATGTCTTGGCAGTCTTGGTGGCCATGGGGTCATAACCTCTTACCTTGATGCGGATGTCAACAGTCTTGTTCTCAGGTTTGTCGGTGTTTTCCAAACTCAGTGTCACGTCGGCTCCGATAATGCCATCGTGCAACTTGTCGAGTTTTTCTAATTTTTCAGTGATGAAATCTTCCAATTTCTGGTCTGCTTTGAAATGTACTGCTGAAATTTTAATGTTCATAAAAACTCCTTTTTTTTAGGCCCGTGGATGGGCGTGTTTATAAACTGATTTTAATTTTTCTATCGAGTTGTGTGTGTATACTTGTGTGGCAGCTAAATTGGCATGGCCCAAAATCTCCTTGATGGCGTTGATGTCGGCACCGTGGTTCAACATGTGCGTGGCAAAGGTGTGCCGTATCACGTGGGGACTGCGTTTGCCAATTGTCGTTACCATGTCCAGATATTTGTGCACTATATTATAAACGGCCTTAGGGTACATTTTGTTGGATTTGGGAGTGAAAAAAATGAAAAAATTTTCGTTGGGATTCTTCACTTCCGATTGGCATAAATCCAAGTACTTGATTAGCAGTTCTTCCATGGTGTTGCCAAAGGGGATAATGCGCTCCTTGTTTCTCTTTCCAAGTACTTTGACAGTGCTCTCGTAGAGGTCAATATCGTCTTTTTTGATGTTAATCAACTCCGTTAGTCGCATGCCAGTGGCGTAAAAAAGCTCGATAATGGTTCGGTCACGCCAACCTTCAAAAGTGTCGGGGAACAAGTCCGCCGAAAATAGCCGTTCCATGTCGTTTTCCTCAACAAAGTAGGGTAGGCGCTTGGCAATTTTGGGCGCCGTCACCTGCTTCATCGGATTGTGTTCCAATGATTTTATTTTAATATGATAGTTGAAGAATGAGCGTAAGGCGCTGATTTTCCGATTGATACTGCGTGTTGAATCGCCCTCTTCCATCAGCGTGATAATCCATGTGCGTATGATGGGCGCATCTATGGCTGCCAGGTCGTTGACTTGAAAAGCTGTCTGTGTGTAATTAAAAAATTGCTGTAAATCAGTGGTATAAGCGGTGATTGTGTGCGCCGACACCCGCTTTTCGAACTTTAGATAATCCAAGTATTTGGATAAATCGTCCATGGCACCATCTGAATGATTACGGCAAAGATACGGGTAAAATTTGAATAATAAAAGTGTGCGAAAAAATATTTTTTAATTTTTTTTCGCTTCTTGCCACAGCGCTTCCATTTCGTCTAAGGTCATATCCGACAGTTGTTTGCCTTGAGCATGGGCGCGCTCTTCCATATATTGGAAACGTTTGATGAACTTCTTGTTGGTTTTTTCAAGCGCATCTTCAGGGTTGACATGGATGAATCGGGCATAATTGATGAGGGAAAACAGAACATCGCCAAACTCCTCTTCAATGTGCTCCGATTGGGCCTCCACCTCCGTCTTCAATTCGCTGAGTTCCTCTTCCAGCTTATCCCACACTTCAGATGTTTTGTTCCATTCAAAGCCTACGCCCTTGGCCTTTTCCTGCATTCGGTACGCCTTGACCATGGCGGGCAACGACACAGGAACACCGCCCAAAACCGAGCGTTTCCCTTCTTTTAGCTTGATTTTCTCCCAGTTGGCTTTCACATCTTCGGCAGTCTGGGCCACCGTGTCGCCAAAAATATGGGGATGACGACGAATCAGCTTCTCGCAAATGCCGTTCAATACGTCGGTGATGTCAAACTGCTCTTTTTCAGCGCCTATCTTGGCATAGAAAACCAAATGTAACATCAAGTCGCCCAACTCCTCGCGGATGTTGTCATATTTATGGTCGATGATGGCGTCCGAAAGCTCGTAAGTCTCCTCAATAGTGAGGTAGCGCAGACTGTCGATGGTTTGCTTGCTGTCCCACGGAAACTTCTCACGCAACTCGTCCATAATGTCCAAAAGCCGCTTGAAAGCGGCTAGTCTTTTGTCTTCTTCCATGATGTCGTGGTTTAGTAGGCCCTTGCAAAAAGTACTCTCTGTTTGGAAGGCTTGCCCGTGAAGATGCACTTGCCTTCTTCCAGCGGATTGTTGAAAGGTATGCAGCGGATAGTGGCTTTGGCAGCCTCCTTGATCTTCTCTTCGGTTTCGGGCGTTCCGTCCCAGTGAGCGGCAACAAAACCGCCTTGGTTGTCCAAAATGTCGAGGAACTCTTCCCAAGTGTCGGCCTTGCGCGTGTTCTCTTCTCTGAATTTCAGTGCTTTGTTGAATAGATTCTGCTGGATATCATCCAACATTTTCTCTATCTCAACATCTAAGTTGTCAAAGCTGAGCGTCTGCTTCTCCAGGGTGTCGCGACGGGCAACTTCTGCTTGGTTGTTCTCCAAGTCACGCGGACCGATGGCCACTCTTACAGGCACACCCTTGACTTCGTATTCGTTGAACTTCCAACCAGAGCGCTTGCTGTCATCGTCATCGTATTTAACGGAGATGTTCTTGGCTTTCAGTTTCTTAATAAGAATGTCAACTTTCTCTCCAATAGCTTGACGCTGCTCTTCGCTCTTGTAGATAGGAATAATGACCACTTGAATGGGAGCCAACTTCGGCGGCAATACCAAACCGTTGTCATCAGAGTGCGTCATAATCAAAGCGCCAATCAGTCGCGTGGAAACACCCCACGAGGTGGCCCATACGTATTCTAATTGGTTTTCTTTGTTAAGGAATTGAACGTCAAAGGCTTTGGCGAAGTTCTGGCCCAAGAAGTGCGAGGTTCCGGCCTGCAGTGCCTTGCCGTCCTGCATCAAGGCTTCGATACATAAGGTCTCGATGGCGCCAGCAAATCTTTCATTGGGCGACTTGAATCCTTTGATGACGGGAATTGACATGTATTTCTCTGCAAATGTGGCATATACATTCAGCATGCGCTCGGTTTCTTCCATGGCTTCCTCTTTGGTGGCGTGGGCGGTATGGCCTTCTTGCCACAAAAATTCGGCCGTGCGCAGGAATAGGCGGGTGCGCATCTCCCATCTTACCACATTGGCCCATTGGTTGCACAAAATGGGAAGATCGCGGTACGATTGTATCCAGTTCTTATAAGTGTTCCAGATGATAGTTTCAGAAGTGGGGCGCACAATCAGCTCCTCTTCCAACTTGGCGTCAGGGTCAACCACTACGCCTTGTCCGTCAGGGTCGTTCTTCAAACGGTAGTGCGTGATAACGGCGCACTCCTTGGCAAAGCCCTCTACGTGCGAGGCTTCCTTGCTGAAGAATGATTTAGGAATGAATAAGGGGAAATAGGCGTTGCTGTGCCCCGTCTCCTTGAACATGGCATCCAGTGCATCATGCATCTTTTCCCAAATTGCATATCCGTAAGGTTTGATAACCATACATCCTCTGACGGCGGAATTTTCTGCCAAATCAGCTCTCTTTACAATGTCATTGTACCATTGTGAGTAGTTCTCTTCTCGTGTCGCGAAATTTTTTGCCATATTTCTTCTATAGATAATTAACTTTTCGTTACTTTTGTAGTCTTAAAAATTGAAATGCAAAGATAAAAAAATAAACAACCTAAATAAAAGGAGGTTCATCATGAAAAAACAAATTTTAATCCTTATGGTACTGACAGCATTCGTCGCATCTTCATGCACGGTACAGTACATTACCTATTATGATGATATTTATACCCCCTCTTATAGTTCTCAATATAAGAAGACTACGCCGGCACCGGCTACGAATGAGAATGTGTATGCGGAGGATGAAAGTGGGGCTTACGCCGAAGATCCGACACTCAACTATTCAAACTCGGAAACCTATTACGACGAGAATGGCAACACTTATATCACCAACAACTACTACTATGATAGCGACGATTACTACGACTACTACTACACTGCCCGTCTGCGTCGTTTCCACTCGCACTATCCCTGCGGCTGGTCATACTACGATCCCTACTTCACCAACATGTACTGGTACGACTACTATCCCTCTAGCTGGGGTATGAGCATCTACCTCGGTTACAACTGGTGGTGGCCGTCATACTACTATCGTCCCTACTACTACGGATACGGCTACTACGACTACGGCTTCTGCTACGGCTGGGGCTGGGGTTGCCACCATCCTTATCGCGATAGCTACTGGGCTGGTTACAACCACGGTTACTACGATGGTTACTATGCTGGCAGATATGCCGACTACTACCACAACAGCTTCGACAAGAGCAATACCTACTTCTTCGGTCACAGAAGCAATGTGGGTGCTACCAACACGAAGCCTTCAAGTACACGCGGCGCACGCCCGGGCGATGGTAGCAGATCTTCTACCACGACTGACAATGGTTCCATCGCAAGAGCTGCCTACCCGACAAGTTTCAACGAGAAGTATGATAACATGATAGCTACTAACACGCTTGGCGTAAGTCGCGGCACAGCTGTCAGCGGCGGCTCGAAAGCCACCAACAGAACCACTCCTGCCACTACAAGCGCTACTACAACAAGCAGCAGCACCAATATCAATGCTCGTCCGGCCGCCCCGACAGCTACCAACAAGGTGACTACCCCCACTACTACAACAACTACTACTGCCAGAACGGTTCCCAGCGCTACCACTACCACGAGTAGAACGACAACCGCTCCTTCAACCTCGCGTAGCACCTATACCCCCTCGACAAGCACTACCACTACCAACTCTTCGGCTGTTTCACCTACGGTAAGACCTAACACAAGCACTGGCAACAGCTCTACAACTCGCCCCACAGTGAGACCTTCTACTTCAACTTCTACTTATAACAACAGTACAGTGCCTTCAACTTCCAGAACGACCACTACTCCTTCGGCTACGCCGACCAACAGAGTAAATGGCTCAACCGCTACGCCGACTTATAGAAACAACACGACAACTCCTACCTACAGACAATCAAGCACTGACTCATACAGACCGACCAACGCACGTACTACACCGACTTATACTCCTAAAAACTCGAACACTACGGTTCCTACCTATTCTAACCCCTCACGCTCGTACACTCCGTCAAGCAGCTCTTCGAGTAGAAGTTACACACCTTCAAGCTCCAGTAGAAGCAACTACACGCCCAGTTCATCGAGCCGCTCTACCTACACTCCTTCAAATAGCTCTTCAAACCGTAGTACCTACAACTCTAACAGCTCTTCATCAAGAAGCTATACTCCCTCAAGCTCAAGCCGCTCATACTCTCCTTCAAGCTCCAGCAGATCCTATTCTCCCTCAAGCTCAAGTCGCTCATACTCTCCTTCAAGTTCAAGTCGCTCAAGCTACACTCCTTCAAGCTCTAGCAGATCATCCTACTCATCACCGAGTCACTCCTCTTCGAGCTACTCTTCACCTAGCCACTCATCATCTTCTTCATATCACTCCTCTTCCAGCTCAAGCAGCAGCAGAGGCTACTCTCCGAGATAATCTTAAAAGAGTTGTCAGTTAAAGAAGTTCAATTACTAACAATCTAAAAACCAGAGAATCATGAAAAGAATAGTTTTAATAGGCGCATTGCTGATGGCCGGCATGATTGGCCTGAAGGCGCAGAGTGATATGGACGCATTCAGATTTTCGCAGATAGATTGGAGCGGAACCGCACGCTTTGTGGGAGCAGGTGGCGCTTTTGGCGCCGTGGGAGCCGACTACTCGGCCCTGGCTACTAACCCTGCATCCATAGGCGTTTTCAAGAAGAGCGAAATCTCGGTTACTCCTGTAGTGGTAACGATTAACAATAATACAACCACCTATAATGGCGAGTCGACACTGAGTCGTAAAACACGCTATAGCGTAAGCAACGTGGGCGCCATTTTCGCCCTGCCCAACCTGTCGGAGAAGTTCGTGGGCCTGCAGTTTGGCTTCGGCTACAACCGCATCTACGATTTCAATGGACTATCGACAGCTACTGGCATGAGCGGTGGCTCAACGATGGCAGATGCTTTCTTAGGCGTGGCTAACGGTACCACGGCCGACAAACTGTCGGGTGACGCACGACTGGCATTCAACACGTGGGTGATTGACACATGCTCGGGTACGACCGACCGCTATTGGAGCGAGTTTGAAGGTCGTGATGTGCGCCAGTACAAATATCGTCTGACCAAAGGCGGTATCGACGAGATGAACTTCTCGATAGGTACCAACTATTGCGACAAATTGTTCATTGGTGCCACGATAGGTGTGCCCTTCCTGAGCTATGAGGAGATTTCCAGATATAGCGAAATGGATGATAATGATGAGGTTGAGGCCTTTACATCGTTTGATGTGAACGACAAGTTGACCGTAAGCGGTACCGGTATTAACTTCAAGTTCGGTATCCTATACCAACCCGTGGCTTTCATGCGCATCGGCGCCGCCATTCACACGCCGACTTACTATAACAATATGAAAGACTATTTCTATAGAGAGATGATTTCAAATTATGACAATGGTGGCAACTCGGGCGAGTTTAATTACGAAAACGCCTTCCGCTATTCCTTGTCAACGCCGTTCAGAGTGATGGGTAATGTGGCCTTCCTCATCCAACGTCGCGCCTTCGTAAGTGCCGAGTATGAATATGTGAACTATGGCATGGCCCACATGCAGTCTGACGAATATCTCTTTATGGAAGAGAACGCCAACATCCAGAAAAAGTATGGTTCGTCGCACATCGCCCGCATTGGTGCCGAAGTGAATGTTTCACAACATTTCTTGCTGCGTGCCGGTTACAACTTCAAGAGTTCGCCCTATAAAGAACAATTGAACCATGGTGCCGTCCACATTGCTTCAGCAGGTTTCGGCTTGCGCGGCAACCATCTCTTCTTTGACATGGCTTACCAATGCAAGATTTCCAAAGACAGCTACTGGTTCTATGATTCAGAAAATGTGAATGAAGTGTATAACCGCACTTTGGGTCACCGCATCATGGCAACCATCGGCTTCAAATTCTAAGCCGTCTTAGGCAAACATCTGATCATCAAAATTTATTAAATACACCTTGTCGGTGGCTCGTGTTACTGCGGTATAGAGCCACCGCAAGTATTCTTTGTCTGCCACACCGTCCTTAAGGTATGGACTGTCGATGAGGACATTTTTCCACTGTCCGCCCTGTGTTTTGTGGCAGGTAAGTGCATACGAGTACTTGACTTGTACCGCATTCAAATAGGGGTCGTTCTTGATTTTCAGGTAGCGCTGTCGCTTGGAGGCGATATCGGCATAATCTTCTGCCACAGCGAGATATAGCTGGTGGTTTTGTTCGCCGCTCAGCGATGCGCCCTCGCAGGAGAGACTTTCAAGGATGATGCGGATGTCGATGTGGGGATAGTTGGGGTAGTCGCACAAGCGTACGGTCACATCGGCGAAGTGGAAGCCGTAAAGCTCGATTTGCTTGTTGATGGCCAAGATCTCCATAATGTCGCCGTTGGCGATGAAGCCGGCCTCCGAGTCTTCGTCCAGCCAGTAGTAGTTGTTTTTTACCGCCATAAGGAAGTCGCCCGTGGCGATTTCGTTCTCGCGATATAAGATGCGATTCCGTATCTCACGATTGAAGATGTAGGCTCTTTTGTTTGAGCGTGTTATGATGACAATATCATCTTCATCGTTGCGACTGAACAGCGTGTTGAGTTCTTCCTCCAATTCGCCTCCATTGATGCGTTGGAAATCGGGGTAAGGCTTCTGGCTGAATAATGGAGGAAAGAAATCCTCAGTGCCTATTTTACTTCGCAAGATATTGGCATTGAATAAAATACCAGAATCATAAGCTTGTCTGACAACTTCAGTAAGTTGGAATTGCTGTATGTTAAGATGATACAAACTGTTGAGGAATTCAACATCCAATGCGGGACTCTCCTCAGAGCCGACGGGTGGCAACTGTGCATCATCGCCAATAAACAGGATTTTGCAGTTTTCTCCTTCAAAGACAAAGTCGAACAGGTCGTCGAGCAAACTGTGTGAGCCGATGAGGCTGTCGCCTTGGTTGCTATTGCCAATCATCGACACCTCGTCCACGATAAAGAGCGTGTTGCAGGCTTTGTTCTCCTTGCGTTTGAATTGGGCTATGCCGTCCTTTACTTGCACCCGATAGAGATGTTTGTGGATGGTGTAGGCTTTCTTGCCCGAATAGACAGAGAATACCTTGGCTGCTCGTCCTGTGGGGGCAAGCAGGATGGTTCGGCCATGTATGGCATCCAGCGCATTGACCAGCGCACTGACCAACGTGGTTTTGCCTGTGCCGGCATAACCTTTAAGTATAAACAATTGGTTCTCAGATTTTTCACAAACAAAAGAGGATAGCTTGCCAATCGCTTCCGACTGCCCGGATGTGGGTTCAAAGGGAATTTGTGCACGAAACAATTCTTCGAATTCCGTCTTAGAAAGCATGGCCGATAGCGAATTTTAGAGTGGGCATTTTCTTGATCTGACCAATCCAGCGTTCACCCTCCAGTTCATTAGGGTCGTAGATGGGCATACCTACATCAAAGCGGATGAGGAAGAAGTTGAAATCCAGTCGGAGACCGGCACCTACGCCGAGTGCTATTTCTTTGTAGAAGCGGGTGAAGTTGAACTCAGCGTTGGGCATCTCTTCATTCTTCTTGGTCAGCCAAACGTTGCCAGCATCGGCAAAAATGCCGAATTTGATGAATTTATAGATGGGACCGCGGTATTCCAAGTTAACCTCAATCTTGATGTCGCCGCTTCGTTCTTTTCGATCTTTAGAGTAATAGGAGCCAGGACCCAGGGAACGGTACTCCCATGCACGCATACTGTTGGCGTTGCCAAGGAAGAAACTTCGTTCAAACGGTAGTGTTCCCGAGTTGAACATAGGTACGCCTACACCCAAGTCGAAACGCATGGCTACAGCGTTGTTTTTGTTGATTTTATGCTTGAAACGAAGGTCTAATTCGGCCAATTCGAAGTTGGCGTATTTCAGTCCGAAGAAACTCCACTCCTTATCGTTGCCGCTAATCTTGTTGGCCAGCGCATTGATGCCGGTGATGAACATGCCCGATGATTCCAATTTAAGCTGTATGCGCAGTTCGTTGCGCGAATCGCGCATGGTTGGAGTGCTATGTAGCGTGTATTTGAATGAGAAGAGTACGTTGTCCTGATACTTTTTCTGGAAAGCGATGGAGTAACGTGAGAGCACCTCATAAAAGGAAGGATCTTCATTGGTGATATTTATGACACTGATGTCGATAGGCGCCAATGTGTGTGAAATTTTGTAGTTTGGGCTCCATCGGTAGGTGATGGCCGCATTGAAAAGCCAGCGCTGATAGAGAGGCGCCTGCTGGAAGTGGATACCGGCTTTAATGGCGGTGCCGTAGCTAACCGCCTCAATCTTTTGCGTTCTTCGGAATAAGAGTAGTCGCTTGAAATCAATGGACAACTCTCCACCTGCATCAATGTTTTCGGAAACCAGTTTCAGCTTGCCGGCTTCGTTGCGCCGGGATTGGATATCGGCGCCGCCGTAAACGTTTATATTGAAAAACTCGGCGCTGCGGAACAGGTTCTTGTTAGAGTAGGTAAGCGATACGTTGCCTTTGTCACTGCGTAAGTCGATTTCGGCAGCCAGCGAGTGCAACTTGCTACGTGTGAGGCGATAGGTGGTGTTGAGTTTACCTGTTTTGTTGAGAGTGTCACGCATAGAGATGACCTCAGAGACATCTACATTGATGAAATTGAAGTTGTTAAGGTCGTTCAATTTCTTGTAAGAACGCGATACGGCATCGTCAGTATAAGAGGATCCTTTCTTTGTTAAGATATTGTCTGATAATATCTTGTATTTGAAGTCTTTTCTCGGTTTGTATTGTCCGTTTTTCTTTATTCTGTTCTTTTCGGTAATGATGTAGTAGGAGGTGGAGTCCTTCTTGCCACGGCGATACTTGATACGGTCGCTGTTTTCGCGATTGTAATCGAATCCGGATTGATAGTTAGAGTAGATATAGACATCGTTGAACTGGAACTTGTAGGCGTATTTGTCCCTGATTTCGGGGTCGCTGATTTTGGAAAAGTCCACATGGATCTCAATATCAACAGTTTTACCTTTTTTATGTGGCAGGTAGTAAGTGCGCAGTGTATCGATGACAAAATGGATTATGTCATTGGAGGCATAGAAATAGCCGTTGTTGCGAATCAGTTTGGTTATACGTTCTCGCTCTGCCAGCAGCTCTTTTTCGTTGTACAGATTGCCTATTTTGAGGCCTCGGTTGATTGTATCGAGTAGAATGATTTTCTTATATTCTGGAATATCAATCGCATAGCTTATTTTATTGATATAATAAGCCGTGTTGGCGGTGACATTGTAAATGACCTTCACCTTGTGCTGTTTCTCTTTTTTGAATTTGAGAGAAGGGGTAACATCGGCATTGAAATATCCGCGTTGTAGCATGGCCAGTTTGAGCTGGTTGACCGAATAATCGATGGCGGAAGAGTCGAGTAGCACTGGCGCTTCTCCTTTGTTGCGGACTTTCTGGCGGAATTTGCTGTCCTTTACGATGGAGTCACCGTCGGCAGTGTAGGTCACTTTGGGCTGGAATGCCACATACGACCATGTCTTGAACGGGATAAGGTCGATGAACTTCTTGTTGGGCGTTGGGCGCACATAGTAGTAGAGGTCGTCGAATTGCGGATCTTTGAGGTCTGTTTTGACCACATTTTTGGTGAGCATGTACTCTCCATCCTTCAAATGTCTGGTCACATGGCACGAACTGCACACGATAATCAGAATCAGTAAGAAGGGAAAGAGTCGATGCTGCTTCATCCGTATTGTTTTTATCTCATATCATTGACTTCCACACCAGGATATTTGGCGGCATTGAAGACGAATGTGGCATCTTCAACGGTAGGATTGGCAATGAATTTGTTCACCAAGTAGGTATAGGTGGTGTTGTCGGTTTCAAACAGAGTGATGGAGGCGATGGTTTGTTTTACTTTGTTAATCTTAAAACGAACTTTGTAATAAGATTTGGATTTCAAAGGAATCAAATCAATGATTTGGTAGTAGTTGCCATCAACGAACTCCTCGCGGATGAATTTGGCGCGGTACTCTTTGTCCCAACCATCGAGCAGTTTGGCGGGATTAATCAAGTTGTCGTCATCTTCATCGTATTCAAAAATGGATACTTCATTGGTCGATTTCTGATAGGTCCACAAAGAAACGCCGTCGCAATAGTAGGTCTGGTCGTCGAAGGTGCAGTAGTACTTGTTGCCCTTAGTGATGAGCGAGCCGCTAAATGAGGAGAGCGTCTTCTTCTCTTTTTCCACTTTTAAGGCATAGTCGATTTTGAAAGCAGAGTAGGTTTTGTATTTCTGTGCCAATGTTTTAAGAATCGGCGTAGCGCCTCCGTCAGTGTCTTGGGCGAGGACAACTGCCGGTAGCAAAATGAGCATTAAGATGAATAGCTTTTTCATGTTGTTCGACTTTTGGGTTGTCATGGTGTAAGTTGTTATATATTATGACAATCTTAAACCCTAAAAGTAAAACTGCAAAATTACAAAATTATTGATTGTTAGCTGCGTAAATTGAGGGATTTACGAACAGTTCATTTTTCATAAGATTAGGTGTTGAGGGGTGTGTTGGTTTTGTACATTTTCTTTAAATTTGCGAATTAATAAAAATGGGAATTATGGTAATCAAAAACATTCGAATAGTAGATGATACTCAGGATTTTATCGGTGATGTGCGTGTTGAGTCATGTAAAATTGCCGAGATAGGTCATGGCTTGCATGACGAAGAGGAATATGACTATGCGGGCACTTCGTGTGCGCTGTTGCCTGCCTTCACCGATTTGCATGTCCATTTTCGTGATCCCGGGCTGACCCATAAAGAGGATGTGGTGACGGGTAGTCATGCGGCAGTCCGTGGTGGTTACACGGCCGTCAACCTGATGCCCAACACCAAGCCGGTGTGCAGTTCGTTGGAGCAAGCTCAAGATGTGCAACGCCGTGTGGCAGCAACGGGTCTGATTTTTGCCAATCAGACATTGAGCATGACTAAAAATCTGGAAGGGAAGGATTTTAGTCACCTTCTGCCATTAAAGAAGAATGAGATTCTTTTTGTTACCGATGATGGTCGCGGCGTAGATGACGATGTCGTGATGGAGCAGATTTTCTTGATTTGCAAAGAACGCCATATTGGTATCATGTCGCATACCGAGAAAAGCGAGTATAGTAAGGTAGATATGCGCAAGGCCGAGAACGCCATGACTTTCAGAGACATAGATTTGTGTCGCAAGACTGGCGGACGGATCCATTTCTGCCATGTGAGCACCAAGGAGGCTATTGAAGCCATTGCTCGAGCCAAGGCGGAAGGTTTGGAGGTGACTTGCGAAGTGACGCCACATCATATTGCTGCCACAGGCGAGGAGGTGAACCATTATCGCGTAAATCCTCCTTTTAGAGAAAAAGAGGATGTGGAAGCCTTGATTGCCGCCATGCAGAGCGGTGTGGTGGATGCCATTTCGACCGACCATGCACCCCATACGGCGGAGGATAAACAGAATGGTTCGCCTGGCATGACAGGACTGGAACTGGCTTTCTCACTATGTTATACCAAACTGGTTGTCCCCGGTTATCTAACACTTTCGCAATTGGTTAAACTAATGTCAACCACACCTTCGGCCATGATGAAACTCAACAAAGGGCGTGTTCAAGTAGGTATGGATGCAGACCTAACGATTGTGGATACTGATATGAAGTATATTGTTGATCCAAAGGAGTTTGCATCAAAAGGAAAGAATACGCCGTTTGCTGGCTGGCAGTTGCAGGGGCGTGTGTTGCACACATATCGTGCAGGTAAGTTAGTCTTTTAGTTGAGGTGTCGTGGAGAAACAAGAAGAGTATTTCAATGATCGGCGGGTTTATACCCTTTCGCAGGTGGGCAAAAGTCTGGAAACTGTAATTGCCAAGAATTACAAGGGGGCGTATTATATCAAGGCCGAAATTATCAAACTTAATTATTATCCACGAAACGGCCATTGTTATCCAGAATTGGTTGAAAAAGAGGGCGATAGCATCAAGGCGCAGATGCGTGCCGTCATCTGGTCCTCGAACTTGGAGCCTATCAACGAGCGGTTCAGGGCTATTACGGGCGAACCGCTGAAAGAAGGCATTACGATTCTTTGTCTGGCCACCATAGAGTATAGCGGCAAGTATGGCTTGGCGTTGCACATTCAAGATATAGAACCTACTTATACGCTTGGCGAGTTGGCAAAAAACAAGGTGCAGACTATCAACAGGTTGAAGAAAGAAGGCTTGTTCGATGCCAACAAGGAGTTGCAGATGCCATTGTTGCCCAAGCGAATAGCTGTCATCTCTATTGAAACCAGCAAGGGGTACAGCGATTTTACGATTACTCTTAATCAAAATGAGTATGGCTATAAGTTTTCTTTAGTGTTGTTTCCATCCTTATTGCAAGGCGATAAGGCGGTACATACCATGAAGAACCAACTCGATGAGATTGAGAAACAGAAAGATAAGTTTGATTGTGTCGTCATTATTCGTGGTGGTGGCGGAGATGTGGGCCTCAGTTGTTACGACAATTATGAGTTGGCACGTCGGGTGGCTGAATTTCCGTTGCCTATCGTTTCGGGCATTGGGCACTCGACCAATGTGACTGTGGTAGAGATGGTTTCTCATGAGACGAAGATTACACCTACCGAGGTGGCCTACTATTTTATCCAACGTTTTCGCAACTTTGACGAGCGGTTGCAACAATGGCAGCAGGCCTTAGCGCAGTATGCGCGCAACTTGTTGAAAGACGAGCGGATGCGTTTGTTGCAAGTGGAGAGCCGCCGCCAACAGTTGGCGCAGATGGTGTTGGTGAACAAACGGCGCGATGTGGAAAATCTGCAGCAGCTGTTGCCACTCTTGAGCCGCCAGCTATTGAATCGCGAAAAAGAGAAGGTGGCGCGCATGGAGAACAGTGTGGCGTTATTGCATCCCCGTAATATTCTCAAACGTGGCTTCAGTGTCACTTTGCTCAATGGCAAGCCCGTGACTAAAGCAACAGAACTTAAAGCTGGTGATGAGCTCGTGACGCAGTTGCACGAGGGAGAGGTCAAGAGTAGGGTAGAGTAAGAAAAAAGGCTCGCTTCGGAGAAGCGAGCCTTTTTCTTTTATCTCAGATGTTCTTCGTAATATTTCTCCAGTTTGTTCCAGAGGTGAACGCGGTCGAGGCCGCCCACATTGTGCGGGTGGTTGGGATAGACGAAGTAGTCTAACTGGATGCCATCGTGGATGGCCTGGTTGAGCAAAGCTTGGGTGTGCTGCCATACCACCGTGTTGTCTTGTGCACCGTGAATGACTAATACGTCACCTTTCAAATTCTTGATTTTATTGATGATAGAGCTGTTTTGATAGCCTTCTGGATTCTCTTGGGGCGTGTCCATATAGCGCTCACCGTACATCACTTCGTACCATTTCCAGTCGATGACGGGGCCGCCGCAGGTAGCCGCTTTGAACGCTTCGGGGTGGGTGGTCATGAGCGAGAGGGTCATGAAGCCGCCGTAGCTCCAGCCGTCGATACCGATGCGGGTGGTGTCAACGCAGGCCAGCGACTTGAGGTACTCGACGCCGCACATCTGGTCTTCCACTTCGAGTTTGCCCAACTGGCGGTGGATGCACTTCTCGAAGGCGCTACCGCGATAGCTGGTGCCGCGGTTGTCGAGCGTGAAGATAATATAGCCTTTCTGTGCCAGGTAGTAGAGGAATACGCCGCCGCTCATAAAGGTGTTGGTCACCATCTGTGAGTGAGGACCGCCGTAAACATAAATTAAGCACGGATATTTCTTCGATGCGTCGAAGTCGGGCGGTAGGATAAGACGGCAGTAGAGGTCATCGCCCTGTTTGTTCTTGATGGGGAAAATCGAGACATTCTCGAGGTGGTATTTCTCGTAAGGGTTCTTCGCCGAAAAGAGGTTGCGATGCACCTTGCCGTTGATGGAGTACAAGTCTATGTTGTTGGGCGTGAATAGGTTGTTGAAATAATCAATGAAGTATTGCTTGTCGCTTGAGAATCGCGGCGTATGGGTGCCGTTCTCTTGTGCTAACGCACGCAACTTGCCCGATTTGATGTTGACGCTATAAACATAGCGATCGATAGGCATGTCTTTGTCTTCCAATATGTTCTTATTGGTGATGAAGAAGATGTTCTCGTCTTTCGGGTCGGTGCCGATGACCGAGATGACGGGCCAGTTGCCTTTGGTAATTTGCTTGATGAGCTTGCCATCGCGGCTATAGAGGTACATGTGATTCCAGCCGTCGCGGTCGCTCTGCCAGATGAAACGGTCGCCACTGATGAAGATCATACGGGTGAGTGGTTCTACGTAGCGATCGTCGCGTTCTTCGATAAGAGTGCGCAGTTTTTTGCCAGTAAGTAAATCGTATTCAATGAGTTTTGAGTGGTTTTGCTCGCGGTTGAGGTGGGTGATATAGATGTATTTCTCATCGGGAGAGAAGGTTACATTGGTCAGGAACTCGCCGTCTTCCTTGTCGGTTTTGATGTAGTGGTAAACGGTCTTGCCGGCGGCGGCTGACTTGCTGACGTCAAAAATGCCGAGGGTCACTTCGTGGGAAGTCTCGCCAGCCATGGGATATTTGCAATTCTCTACCGTGGCGATACGTGTATTGACATTCACCAGCGGGTAGTCGGCCACCATGCTCTCGTCCATACGGTAGAACGCGATGTAGTTGCCGTTAGGCGAGAGGTATTGGCCCTCTTCGATGCCCCACTCGCTGCGGTGTACGGCTTCACCAAAGACGATGCCCTTGCCTGTGTCGGGGCAGAGCAGGATAGGCTCGTAGTTGTTTTTGCCGCTTCTAACATATACGTTGCCGTCGTCTTCACGTACGACAAACAGACGGTTTTTCACCGAGCCGTCGAATGCGTTGGTGACGGGTATTTTCTCCACTTCCAGTTTGTCGCCGTTGAAAGTGACAACACTTTGTTTGCCAGGAATATAAAGTTGGTCTTTGCCAATCCATTGATAGCCGGGAAATCCTTTGATGTCGCCACCTAATGCCGTGGCTATTTGCGGCAGTGTGCAGAAGACAGAAGTTTCGGATGTCTCTGCATTGGCCATCATCAATTTGTTGTCTTCAATGTAGGTGTACTGATGTGTTTCGGGGCGCCATGAGAGGTTGCGCATGTTTTCGATGCGGTATTTCCCTGTAAAAAGTCCCTTTAAATCAATGTATTCCTTTTGTGCAAACAATGAGGCACAGGTTATGAGGCAAAAGAGGCTTAGAGTGATTTTTTTCATAGGTATTTATTTGTTTATTAATGATTTGCGTTGTTCGTCAAGAAGAATGAAGTCGAGGATGACAATGGCGGCCATGGCTTCAACCACAGGCAGCACACGAGGGGCGACACAGTGGTCATTGCGGTTATTACCTGTGTAAGTAGCGGGAAGGCCGTCGAACGTGATACTTTGTTGGGGTATTTGCAGGGTGGGGATGGGCTTAAAGGCGACGGAGAAGATGATGTCCTGGCCGTTGGTGATGCCGGCTTGAACGCCGCCATCATGGTTGCTATTAAAGCTAAAGTCAGCGTTTTGCGTGTCGTTGTATTGCGAACCGCATTGGTCGGCGGCGGCGAACCCTTCGCCGATTTCAAAGCCTTTGGCGGCGTTGATGGAGAGCATGGCAGCCGCCAGTCGTGCATCGAACTTGTCGTAAACGGGTTCGCCGAGGCCGGCAGGCACGTGGCTGATGGTGCAGCGCACCAGTGCCCCGTAGGTGTCGCCTTCGAGGGTGGGCTGGGCGGTGTGTGCCACTTCGCTGTGGAAGGTGATGCCGTAGGGGTGGAGCGCACACTTGGCGATGGCGCCAGCCACGACACGGCACACGGTCTGGCGAGCCGACGCACGGCCGCACTCCTCGTTGGAGCGTGCCCCGTACTTGACTTTGTATGTGTAGGAGGCGTGCGACGGCTTGAGAATATGGTTGCTGTCGCTGGCGATTTTCACATCGCGGTTGGGTATGCGGTAACGAATCTCTTCACCTGTGGCAAGGCCGTTTTCAATGCCCGAGAGGAAAGTGACTTCGTCGGGCTCACGGCGTTGGGTGGATGTTGGCGATGCCGATGGAGCACGGCGTGCCAGTTCGGCACGGATTAGCTCCATATCGATGGCAGTGCCTGCAGGCACGCCACGAATGCAGCCCTCCATAAAAGGCCCATGGGTGTCGCCCCAGTCAGCGATGGTGAAAAGTCGTCCGAAGCTGTCCATTATAATCCGAGCACTTTTTTGCCTTGGTTGAAGCGGATGTCGCGAGGAATGCCAGCTTCGTTGATGCGGTTGAGGTCCTCCTGCATTTCGGCGGCTACAGATGCGTGGCTCTGTCGGAACTGAGTGGCGAATTCAAGGTCGCCAGTGGCCTGTGTCTTCAGAATCAGCGCAGCCCATTCGTTCATGGCTTCGGTTGCTTTGTCATAGTCGATGGTGTAGATGCCGTTGGCATCACGGGTGAAAGCACCTTTTTCGCGCATAAAGTTGAAACACATCATGTTGGCTTTGCCATGAGATTCGCCAGCACCGAAGCGTACTGAGCGGAAAATGCCGGCAATGTAAGTGGTGATGGCATCTTCTTTGGTTATGGAGGTGATTTCGCCTTTGTCAATCAGGTTGCAAACGAGGAACAATCCCAAAATGTCGGCTTTTGCCTCTTCCCAGGTAGTTCTTTCGGTGCCCATAGCTTCATCTACAGTGCCTTTGCCGTTGATGGTCTTCTTAACACCTAAGCCGTGGGCTACTTCGTGGCACATAACATTCCAGAAGAAAGCGTCGAATTTGAGGTGGCCAAGCTGATCAGGATTGAGTACCAGCTCTCCGATGGGCATCATGATTTTGTCGAATTTGGCCAACATGCTGTTGCGTAGTTGTAAGCGGCGTGTGCCTTTGGCTTCGTGAATGCGCTCGTCGTTGGGCAGGTTGATGGCAATGGTCTTGCTACCCGCATTGCAGTCGCCGGCATAGTAAACGGCGTCATATACATTGATGTCGGATGAGGTGCCGGGCACGAAAGTCTTGTATTCGGGCTCGCAGGGTAGTTCTTTCTGCAGGGCCGGAAGCATGGTTACAAATTTGGCAAGTTCGTTACTTCTTTCCACATCTTTTACCAGAATGAAAGCTTCGTAAGAGGCTTTGGCTTCGTTCAGCTTGTCATCATAGTTTTCGATGGGGCCTACAACAAAATCAATTACGTTGTCTTTCATATCCATCCAAGCCACGTCACTGGCGTAGTAGTTGTCGGTTTCAAAAGCTTTCTTTCTCTCTTCCAGATATTTCTTCAGACCGGCATTGTCGGTGATGGCGATGGCCGAGTCGAGCAGGGCGCACACTTTGGTCAGTTCTTCCTTGTATTCGTCTTTGTACCAAACAGTCTTCAATGTGCCGTCGTCGTTGCGACGGATGACGGTATAAAGGCTGTTTTTGTCTTTGTCTTGGAAAGCGTCAAATTCCTCTTTGGTAATATCTTGCGGGTAGTAGCAAGCACCGAGAGGTCTCTCGCCATAGCCAGCCACGAAGGGCTTGTCTTCGCGCAAGCGGTCCCAAGGGCCGTAATGTATCATGGCGTAATCTTTGGTGTAAGGGTCAGAGATGGTGTCGAGGATGTTCTTGTCACCAAAGGTCTGTTTCCAGAAGAGGTCGTCCATAATGTCGGCGATGTCGATAAAGATGGAGAGCAGCTTCTTGTCATTATCCGATAATCCGGCAATCAGGTCCGATTTCAGGTCAAAGTAAGCGAATTCTTCCACGTTGCGTTGCATTTCGCTCTTTTCGGGCTCAGTAGCGATTTCGCTCTGTTTCTTCGATTTGCAGGCCGAGGTCAGCAGGGCCACCGTCATAAGACAAATCATCATAATAAGGGTGCTTTTTTTCATTTTGTTTTGAATGATTAATGTTACAATATTAAATTATGAAATTATTTGATTATCAGTATGATGTATAATAAGATTGTCCGTTGAACAATTACGCAAAGATAAGAAAAAATGGAAATTTTTGTTCTTTGAATTTTGAAATCTGAATTTTGGATTTTTAATGTTGGTATTATTGTATTTTTGCATACAAATAAGTGCAGTTATGGATAATCCTAATGTGGCTGTTCGTGCCGACAAGTGGTTGTGGATGGTGCGTTTGTTCAAGACGCGCTCTATGGCTACAGAGGCATGCAATGCGGGCAAGGTGAAGATGAACGGCAATAACGTGAAGCCGTCGAAGGTGGTGAAAGTGGGCGAAGTGTTCCATGTTCGTCAGGGGCAGCTCGAGAAGGTGGTCGAGGTGCTTGGCTCGCCCAAGAGCCGCGTGGGCGCTCCGCTGGTGCCGCAATATTACAACGACCTTACGCCGCCTGAAGAGTACGAGCGTGTGAAGATGTTGCGCATGAAGTTCGAGTTCCGCGAGCATGGAGAGGGACGTCCCACCAAGCGCGACCGCCGGCAGATAGAGTATGTGAAGAATCTTTACGGCAATGATGACGCCGATTGGGATTAGTCGCCAATCAGGTCGCGGATGACCACCGAAGCTACAAAGCAGCCGAAGATGGCGGGCATATACGAGATGGTGCCCACGGTGGACAGCTTGTTGATGTCGGGGTTGGGATCTATTTCAACAGCGTTTTCAGGTACAGGTTCTGGTGAGAAGATCGCCTTGAATCCTTTTTTGATACCCATACGGTGCAGCCGCTTGCGGATGGCGTGCGCCAGCCGGCATTGGTAGGTCTTTTCTATCGGGGCCACTTTCACCTGCATGGGGTCCATCTTGCCGCCGGCGCCCATGGCCGACACCACCTTCAATTGGCGTTGCAGGGCGTGATATATCAGGAACACTTTGGGCGACAGCGAGTCGATGGCGTCCACCACATAGTCGTACGGCGCTTGCTCCAGCAAGGTGATGGTGCCTTCGTCGCGCACAAATTCGCACAGCGTGTGCAACTTGAGCTCCGGATTGATTTGCAGGAGTCGTTCGGCCACCACCTCCACTTTGTTGCGCCCCAAGGTGCTGACAAGGGCGGGCAGCTGGCGGTTGCGGTTGCTGTCTTCTACCGTGTCGGCATCCACGATGGTCATCTCACCTATGCCTGCGCGGCACAACTGCTCGGCGGCGTAGGCGCCAACACCGCCCAGGCCAACAATGAGGACGTGACTCTTGTGCAGCGTTTCAAGATGTTCGCTGCCGATGAGCAGCTCGGTGCGTTGTTGCCAAGGGTAGGAGGTCATGGAGGTTATAGTGTTTTGCGCTGTTGGGCAGCGGGAATGTTCAGTTGTTCGCGGTATTTGGCAATGGTGCGGCGTGCTAACTTGTAGCCTTTGCTTTTGAGAATTTCGCCTATTTGATTGTCGGACAGCGGGTTGTTTTTGTCTTCTTTGTCAACTAATTCTTGAAGGGCTTTTTTTATTTCTTTGGAAGAGACATTCTCGTTGACCGCTTCCGAGAATAGGTGCTTGACGGGAATGGTGCCAAAGAAAGTTTGTACGTATTTGCTGTTTGATACGCGCGAGATGGTCGAAACATCTAAGCCCGTAAGAGAGGATACATCCTTGAGAATCATCGGCTTGAGAGTGCTCTCGTCCCCGCTGAGGAAGTACTCTTTCTGCAAGTTCATGATAACGGTCATCGTCTTGAGCAGGGTGGCTTCGCGTTGCGATAAGGCAGAGATGAAGTTGTTGGCTTTTTCGATATTGTCTTTCACAAAGTTTGCCACTTCCTTGTCCTTTTTGTCTCCTTGTTGATAGAGTTGCTCAAATTCCTTATCGACAGCCAGTCGGGGTAAGTGGCTGTTGTTGAGAGTTACGTATAGTTTGCCGTCTTCAATGCTGACGAGGAAGTCGGGGATGATGCTGTTGGTGGCTTCATCGAGGCGCGTTGACGTCGCTGCTGGCTTGGGGTCGGTGTTGATGATCTCTGCACGGGCAGCTGCAAATTCCTGCTCGCTGATGCCAGTTTCTTGGATGATATTATTGTAACGGCGTTTGGTAAAGTCGGCGAAGTGGTTCTCTATAATATTGCAAGCCAGTTTGTTGGCAGCGTTTTGCGGGCGGCGTTTCAACTGGAGTAACAGGCACTCTTGCAGGTCGCGGGCACCAACGCCGGCGGGTTCCAGTTTCTGAATAATCGTGCGTACAATGTGCTCAATCTCTTCGCTGCTAGTCTGCAGGTTGTACACCATGAGCAAGTCGTTGGCAATAGAGCGACTGTCGCAAGTAAGGTATCCCGATTCGTCAATGTTGCCGATGATGTAGTTGGCGATGCGCTGCTCGCGCTCGGGAAGGATGAATTCGCTAAGTTGTTGTTGCAGACTATCTTGTAAGGATTGGTCGGCGCTGACAATCCATTCACGTTGTGTGTCATCCTTCGACAGGTTGATGTTGCGCATGGCGTAATCCAACTGTCTGTCACTCATCTCGTCGTAATCATCCTTGTCGTAGTAGTCTTGCATGGGGTCGTTGTGCGCAAACTCGTTTTCATGGTCGTAGTCGGCGCTTTCTTCGCTTGCCATGTTGACATCCTTGTCATCATCGATGACTAGAGCCGGATTCTCATCCACGGTCTTGTATATGGTACTCTCAAGCTCCAGATTCGACAGCTCCAGCAGTTTGATGGATAGAATCTGCGCTGGCGAAAGCCGCATGGTTTGCGTCTGCTTTTGTGTGAGAGTTTGGCGATTCATCTTTGCACGAATTTAATATGCAAAGATACGGATTTTTTCATCTTTCTCCAATGATTTTTATCCCAATTTGGCATTGAAGGCATCTCTTCGGTGTGCAGTAGTATTTATGTAATTCGAGGATGGCTTGCGAACAAGCGGCACTCTGTCTGGGGAAGCCAGCTTCTTTGTACTTGCGAGTGATTTGGTTTAGTTCAAAGGGGAGTTGCTCCAACAGGTCGAGAGCTTGTTCCTGCAGTGCGGCGTTTCCACAGAAGTTGCCGTAGGCAAATCGAATGGGAATGGCGCTGTTGATGAGAAGCAGGTCAGTGGTGGAGGACCCTGGTGTGGTGCAGTGCGCTTTGCTCTCCTTGCCGAACAGGTAGTGGCGTTTCCAATAATCGTGTGGCTCTCCGTTGAATAATCTATAGCCTTGTGCTTTGTCTTCAAACTGCGTCAGGTCTGCAAAGAGGTTGGGATGATGGAATAGCAGTTCAGCTAGTTGCGCTATGCGGATGGTGGGAAAGTTGTTGGGGCGCATGCGCAGAAATAGCCAGCATTTTTCTGGTATGGGTGTTAGTTTATACTTGTATTTGAGATAGTTATATTCGTCTTGCAGACTTTTATAATACTCATCACATGTTTCGTGTTCCAGCATGCCGGCTTGCCCGAATAGTAGCGCGTAAAGTTGTGTGCGCGAATCATGGTGCTGGTACAAAATGCGAAAAGGCAGACTTTGAGCCAACAATTCAAAACCCGTGGCATTGGTGCTGAAACCGTAGCTGCGTGACGTGATGCGATAGGCGGTCTCATTCCAATCGTGGCGGCAGCTCTCGTGCAGCGCCATGATTTGTTCCTGCTTGTGCATCAGTCGCTCCGTTGCCAAGCGTGTGAAGAACGAAGTGATTTGCAGTGGCTCAATGTTGGGTAACTGTTGCTGGCAAGGAAGGCTTTTTGACGAAAGGGTGAGCGTGTTGTACTTTTCAAGCATCTCTGGAGGAATGTAAGTGCGTAGTTCCAGTGTGGCGTAGTTCTCACCTGGCTGTCGCTCAATCTCCGTGTCGTGTCGGTAAACTACATGCAAGATAACCGACTGGTACTTAGGGTCCACAGAATGTCCGTGTCGGTTCCAGTCGGAGCTGTTGACGTGTATTTCCACATCGCCAGCCCAAGTCAAATCTCCAATTTTGATGACGGCCTGCTTGAAGTCGGGGCCTGCATCCTGGTGCGCCATGCCAGGAAAGATAATCTTAAGCGGTCGTCCGTCGGTAGTTGTCAGTGACACTGGCGCAAAAAGCCTATTCCTCCACATATAATGCAGAAGGTCCTCCATTATTTTCATGATTATTTAACAAGTTTGATGCGCAAAGATATTAAATAATCGTAATGAAAAACGAGTTGTTAATAATTTTTAAAAACGGGTTCTTCGCGGTGCGTGGTGTCAGGCGGCAACTGGGCAGCCAACTCGTTGACTTTCAACTCTACTTCATCCAACATCTTCTTGCCCGATTCTTCGTTGCTGAAGTAATAGCCCATTGAGTTGACATATTGTTCGCGTGTAATGTGGTGTCGCTCAAATAATTCCTGATAGGCGTAGCGAGTGAGTATCTGCTTGTCGTATTGGCGCGGTGCAAAGAAGAGGGCGCTTTCGGTAATGCATCCGTCGGCAAGGACCACCACCATTGTGTCCCACGGAATCAGATCCTTGGGCTTCTCCTTCATCATTTTCTTGTTGCAGGAAATGCTTGTAAATAAACAGGTGATAATCAGAATAATAGAAATGATTTTATTCATGACAGGCTTTTTTACATTTTAAAAGGAAAGAGGCTTTGGCAATGTCGCTGGGTGTTGTTATTTTGATGTTGGTGTCGCTATCCTCAAAGAAGAAGAGTTTGTGTCCAGCCGCCTCATAGACCGTGGCGTCGTCGGTAAATTCGGGACGATAATCTTGTTGGTAGGCCTCTTTGAGCAACTTTGCGTTGAAGGCTTGCGGCGTCTGAATCTGTACCATTCCGTTCCTGTCAACGGCCTTCGAACTGCCGTCGGTGGCCAATCGTCGCAACGAAGCGGTAATGGGCACGTAAGGGATGGCGCTGCCGTATTGTTGGGCTGTCAGGATGGCCTCGTTGATGGTCTCCTCCAACACCAGCGGTCGCACACCATCGTGTACGAGCACGATAGCATTGTCGTCTTCAGGAACTTGTTCAAGGGCGTTTTTTACCGAATGGAAACGGGTTTCGCCACCCACGCATATTTCATGAGACGGCAAACAGTATTGCTCATCTATTGATTTCCATGTGGTTATATGGTCTGCAGGCAAGGTGACGATGAACTTGGCTTTCCCGGTCCATGGCTCAAAGGCTCTGAAGGTGCGACACAATATGGGAATGCCTTCAATGGGAAGGAATTGCTTGGGTGTCGCTGTACCCATACGCTGTCCGCTGCCGCCTGAGGTGATGATGATGTAGAGGTTTGGTGTTGGAATCATAATATTGAAGCTTGATGGGTACTTTATTTAAGAGGGTCTAATAGTTGCTGTTTTACTTGTTCCATCAACCACATGGGCGTAGAGGTGGCGCCGCAAATGCCAATGGTGTCGTGGTCGTTAATAGGCACCACCTGCAAGTCTTCGAGGTGGGTGAGGAAGTAGGAGTGGGGGTTGGCCTGTTTGCACAACTTGAACAAGTATAGACCATTAGAACTTTGTTCTCCTGATACAAAGATGATCTTGTCGAACAAGGATGCAAAATGTGTGAGTTGCTTGGCGCGGTTCACTACTGAGTGGCAAATCGTATCGTAATGCGTGAAGAAATCTTCATGTCCCGCCTCACGGTAGCGTTTCCCTATTTCGTCGATAAGCGCCAGATATTCGTCGTGGTTCTGCGTGGTTTGTGAGTAGAGCTTGGCAGGTTTCTGAAAGTCAATTAGTTCAATGTCCTTGATAGAGGAGATGACGATGCCTTTGTTGTTGGTCTGCCCTGCCAGCCCGACCACTTCGGCATGGCCTTTTTTGCCAAAGATAAGTATCTGCCCCTCTTTGAAATCTGGGGCTTCAAAACTGTTCTTAATGTTTTTCTGTAAGGCGAGTACCACGGGGCAAGTGCCGTCAACTAACTGTATATTACGCTCTTGTGCAATGCGATAAGTCTCGGGAGGTTCTCCGTGTGCGCGTATGAGGACGGTCGTGTCGTGCAGTTGTCGGAACTCTTCCTTGGTGATGATCACAAGTCCCATGTCTGTCAGTCGTTGCACCTCCTCGTTGTTGTGTACAATGTCGCCAAGACAATAGAGTTTTCGGGTTTGTGCCAGCAGTGTCTCAGCCCGTTTGATGGTGTTGATGACGCCGAAGCAGAAACCCGAATGTTCGTCTATGGTGACTTGTATATTTTTCTTCATGTTTAGATGGAAAAAGCGTCAAAGCCGCCGTCGATAACGGTGACGGTGCCTGAAACAAACTGAGAGGCGTCGCTGGCGAGCCATTGCAGCGTACCCAGCAATTCTTCGGGTTCGCCGAAACGCTTGTAGGGTGTGTGGCTCAAAATGCTGTGCGAGCGTGGAGTCAGACTGCCGTCAGGGTTGGTGAGCAGGGTGCGGTTCTGCTCGGTGAGGAAGAATCCAGGGGCGATGGCGTTGACACGCAAGCCAGGACCGAACTTGGTGGCCAACTCACCGCACATATACTTGGTGAAGTTGACAACGGCAGCCTTGGCTACGCCATAGCCAGCTACACGCGTTAGCGGGCGTAAGGCGGCCTCGGAAGCGATGTTGATAATTGAGCCTTTCTTCTGCTCTACCATAGCTTTGCTGAACACCATCGTGGGCAGTACTGTGCCGAACAGGTTGAGATCAACCACTTTCTTCATGGCTTCCGGGTCGAGGTCGAAGATGGTCTTGTCGGGAGCAATAGTGGCGCCAGCCATGTTGCCGCCAGCACCGTTGATCAGCACGTCAATGCGCCCGTAAGCAGCCATGATATCGCTGTAATTCTTTTCAAGTATCTCTTTATTAAGCACATCAGTGTAGAAAAAACGAGCCGAAAAACCGGCATCAGTAACTTCCTTGGCCAACTTTTCGCCTGCCTCAGTATTGCGGTCCAAAATGACCACCTTAGCGCCTTCTTCCGCAAAATGTTTAACCATAGCCGTGCCTAAAATGCCAGCGGCACCCGTAATCAGGATAACTCTGTCCTTAATGTCAAATAAACCTTTCATAATGTATAATGTATAATTTATAATGTATAATTATTTTAGTGAGAAGGGATTAGTGAAGAGTGATTTCAATTATTAATTGTCAATTCTCTTATACTTCGGTACCAGCACTTTCATGATGCACCAGGCAGCAAGGTAAGCCACAGCGCAGTAGCAGAATACAATCATATATCCTGCAGGTTTACCGGTAGCGCCAAAGAAGGTGAACGCATCGCCTTGGGCACCAGCGTAATCAAACAGCATACCCGAGCATTTGTTGATGGCAAAAGAGCATAGGCCGCCAAACATGGTTCCGATGCCCGTGATGGTGGCGATAGCCGATTTTGGGAACATATCACCAATGGTGGAATAGAGGTTGGCCGACCATGCCTGGTGTCCTGCGGCAGCAAGGCCGATGATGATACAGGGTAACCAAACCGAAGTGTTGGCCAACGGCTGGGCAAACATGGCAAATATGGGTAGAAATGCAAAGATTAGCATGGCTCTCATACGACCAGAGTAGGGGTGCATACCCTTTTTCTCAACAAAGAATTTGGGTAAGTATCCACCGATGATAGAAACCACGGTTACAATGAGATACAAAACGAAAATGAGGGCTTGTCCCATGCCAGAGGAGGACGGATAGCCGAGTTCGGAGAAATAGGCGGGTGCCCAGAACAGCAAGAACCACCAAACGCCGTCAGTTAAGAATTTACCCACAATAAAGGCCCATGTTTGACGGTATTTGAAGCAGTCGGCAATCGAAAACTTGGGTCCTTCGCTTGCTGGGGTCTCCTCTGTAGCTTTATTGTCCAGTTCAGCCTTATCGGATTCGATGTAAGCAAGTTCCGCTTTGTTGACAAATCGGCTTTGTGTAGGATGCGAGTAAAGCAACAGCCATGCACCAGCCCATACAAAACCGATAGCACCGATGATGATGAAAGCCATTTCCCATCCCATGTGCTTGGCTAATAGTGGAATAGTAAGCGGAGCAACAAGTGCACCTACAGAAGCGCCGGCATTGAAAATGGAGGTGGCGTAGGCGCGGTCTTTCTTAGGAAAGTATTCCGCGGTGGTCTTGATGGCGGCGGGGAAGTTGCCCGCTTCACCCGTGGCAAGTATGATTCTGCATGCGAGGAATAACCACACACTGATGGTGGAGATCATAAGTGCCATTTCTGAGCCTTGGGTCACTGCGCGGAGCGCCTCAACGTCGGCAATGCCAGTTAGTCGCATCGTAGCCCAGCCGCAAGCAGCGTGCAAACATGCGCCTAACGACCAGATGATGATAGCCCATGTGTAGCCCTTCTTGGTGCCCATCCAATCGATGAATTTGCCAGCAAAAAGAGATATGAAGGCGTAAAATATGGAAAAGGTGGCGGTAATGTTACCGTAATCGTTGTCACTCCAATGAAAGTCAAGGGCGATAAAGTCTTTCCAAGTGAGCGACAACACCTGGCGGTCCAGATAGTTGACCGTAGTGGCCAGGAACAACATAGCGCAGATGACCCATCGGAAATTGGTCATTTTGTTGAGGTCTTTATTCATATTGCAGATTTATAGATTGTTATCAATAGAAGGTTCTGAAATTGTATTGTTTTGCAAAAATACAAGATTTTGTTTTTCTTTTTGCGATAGATTCATTATTCATAAAAGAAGCGTATTTTTGCACTTCCAATCCTATCTAAAAATAATCTCTATGAACGATATCCGTAAAAAAGTCGATTTTCTGGTCATTGGCTCCGGTGTGGCCGGCCTCTGCTTTGCTTTGAAGGCCGCTAATTACGGCAAAGTTTGCATTGTCACCAAAGCAAAAATGGATGATACTTCGACCAAGTACGCCCAAGGTGGCGTGGCCGCAGTGATGTATAGTCCAGATACTTACGAGAAACACATTGAAGACACAATGATTGCAGGCGATGAGTTGTCAGACCGCCATATTGTGGAACTGACCATTCGCGAATCGACCGAGCGTATTATGGAACTGGTGGAGTGGGGCGTCGATTTCGACAAGACCAAGTCGGGCAAGTTCGCCTTGGCCAAAGAAGGCGGCCATTCAGAGTTTCGTGTGTTGCACCACAAGGATGTGACAGGCTTGGAGATTGAGCAGAAATTGATTAAAGCGGCTCAGCAGAATCCTAATATTGAGATTATGGAAAATGCTTTGGCAGTGGAGATTATCACGCAACACCATTTGGGTGTGACCGTCAGCCGACGCACGCCCGACATCACCTGCTACGGCGCCTACATCTACAACCCCAAAACCAAAAAGGTGATGACCATCCTCTCAAAAATCACGATGATGGCTACTGGCGGCATTGGCACGGTTTATGGCAATACTACCAATCCGACCGTGGCTACCGGCGATGGTATCGCCATGGTTTACAGAGCCAAAGGCGCCGTGCGTGGTATGGAGTTCGTACAATTCCACCCCACGTCGCTCTATAATCCGAGCGAACGCCCCTCGTTCCTTATTACCGAAGCCATGCGTGGCGCGGGTGCCATTCTGAAAAACAAGGATGGCGAGGAGTTTATGCGTAAGTACGACGAGCGTGGCTCGCTGGCACCTCGTGATATCGTGGCCCGAGCTATCGATAATGAAATGAAAATCAAGGGTATTGACCATGTCTATTTGGATACGACACTGATCCCTAAACACGAGATTTTTACCCATTTCCCCAATATTTACGCCAAGTGCCTTAGCATTGGTATCGACCCCACTAAAGAGATGATTCCCGTAGTGCCTGCCGCTCATTATTCTTGCGGTGGTATCCAAGTGGATGAATGGGGTAGGTCTTCCATTCTCCATCTCTATGCTTCCGGTGAATGCGCCTCGACAGGTTTACATGGTGCCAATCGTTTGGCTTCCAATTCTTTACTTGAAGCACTGGTCTTCTCTCATCGCGCTTGCTTGAATGCCGTAGAGGCTATCAAGTCGATAGATTTTTGCGATGAAGTGCCCGATTGGGACACCGAAGGTACTGTGCTCAACGAAGAGATGGTGCTCATCACTCAGTCGATGAAGGAGGTACAGATGATTATGTCGAGCTATGTGGGCATTGTTCGTTCAAACCTGCGTCTGCAGCGTGCTTTCGACCGCCTCGACATCATCTACAAGGAGACGGAAGAACTCTACAAGCGGTCGATACTCATTCCCGAAATCTGCGAACTGCGTAATGTCATCAATGTGGGCTACCTGATTATCCGCCATGCTATGGAGCGTAAAGAGAGCCGTGGTCTGCACTATTCGCTCGATTATCCCGAGCATACCGATGTCAGCCAGTCGAAACACGATATGTTATAACGAGTTGCAATGAAGTTCAGAACTGCCATTAGTCCGACCAAGTATCCGTTTCACATTGGCTATGAAGACCCTGTGATGCTGATGGGCTCGTGCTTTTCTGACCATATTGGGCATTTCTTTGCCCGCTCGGGCTTCCAAACGTGCTCCAATCCTTTTGGCACGCTTTTTAACCCTTTGTCGATTGCGCAAGACGTTGATTTTCTGTTAAATCCAGCATCGTTTGACGAGTCGTGGTACTTGCCATTTGACGGGCGGTGGGTAAGCTTGGCTCATTACAGTAAATTCTCCAATGCCGACAAAGATGTGTTCTTGCAACGCATTCATCTTCAGATGTCTGAGGCCTCTGATTTCTTGCGTTCGGCCCATTATCTGTTTATTACGTGGGGAACGGCTTATCTCTATCGTCATCTTGAACGGAATAAAGTTGTGGCTAATTGCCATAAGATGCCTGCTTCGTGTTTTAGTAAGGAGCGACTTTCTATTAATAATATTGTAGAAACCTATCAGCCACTTTTCGAGCGATTGTGGCAGTGTAATAAAAATTTGCGCATTGTGCTGACGGTCAGCCCAGTGCGTCATCTTGGCGATGGCTTTCACGAGAATACGCTGAGCAAGTCGGTGCTTCATCTGGCTGCCGAGCAGTTGGTCGATAACAATAGGATTTTCTATTTTCCCGCTTACGAGATTCTGCAGGACGACTTGCGCGATTACCGCTTTTATGCGGCCGACTTGTGTCATCCGTCGCCGAGTGCGGTGGAGTATATTGAAGATTTGGTATCCCAATCGTTCTTTACGGCAGAGACGGAGTCGCTGCGAAAGCAAAAGGAGAAAGAGTTCAAGGCCTCACTGCATCGCCCCATTTGCGATTAATTAACTTATTTCTTTTCAATCAGTTGGTTGATTTCCTCTTCGGTTTTGGTGAGTTTGTCTTTGCAAATTTGGATGAGTTGGGATGCACGTTCGATTTTTTTGGCTAATTCATCCACGGAAATGTCAGCATTTTCCATCTTCTGCACAATTTCCTGCAATTCCTGATAAGCATCGGTATAGGTCATTTGGCTTTTCGGCATGGCTTGTTTCTTTTTATGTTGCAAAGATACAATAATATATTTGTCGGCCCATTTCCATATAACGCTAAAAGTTGTATTTTTGCAATCCATTGATGGAATAATCTTTAAAAATGTAACTATATGATGGATAATAATTTAAAATACAAGATTGCAGATATGAATCTCGCCGACTGGGGTCGGAAGGAGATTGAGGTTTCGGAAAAAGAAATGCCTGGCTTGATGGCATTGCGCGAAAAGTATGGCGACAGTCAGCCTCTGAAAGGTGCTCGTATTATGGGTTCGCTGCACATGACCATCCAGACAGCCGTGCTGATTGAGACGCTGGTGCATCTGGGTGCCGATGTGAGATGGTGCAGCTGCAACATCTTTTCTACACAAGACCATGCCGCTGCAGCCATTGCCGCTGCTGGCGTGCCCGTTTTTGCGTGGAAAGGTGAGAGCCTGGAAGACTACTGGTGGTGCACCTATCAGGCTATTTCATTCCCCGGCAGTAAAGGTCCCCAACTGATTGTAGATGATGGTGGCGACGCTACGCTGATGATTCACATGGGCTACCGTGCCGAAGAGGATCCCTCATTCCTCGATAAAACGCCCTCTTCAGTGGACGAGAAAGTGATTCTGAATTTGTTGAAAGAAGTTTACAGGGAAAATCCTCATAAATGGCACGATTTGGTAAAAGAGTGGAAAGGTGTTTCGGAAGAGACTACAACTGGCGTGCATCGTTTGTATCAGATGATGGAGCGTGGCGAACTGCTCGTGCCCGCCATCAATGTGAACGACTCGGTGACCAAGTCGAAATTCGACAACCTCTACGGCTGTCGCGAGTCGCTGGCCGATGGTATCAAGCGTGCCACCGATGTGATGATTGCCGGCAAGGTGGTCGTTGTGTGCGGCTACGGCGATGTGGGCAAAGGCTGTGCCAAGTCGATGCGCTCGTACGGTGCCCGTGTTATCGTGACCGAAATCGACCCGATATGCGCACTGCAGGCCGCTATGGAAGGCTTTGAGGTGAAGACGGTTGAGTCAACGTTGGGCATAGGCAATATCTATGTTACCACCACGGGCAACTGTGATGTCATCACGGCCGAACACCTTACCAAGATGCGCGACCAAGCTATTGTTTGCAACATCGGTCATTTCGATAACGAAATCCAGGTGGCTGCCTTTGAAAAATTGCCCAACATTAAGAAGAGAAACATCAAGCCGCAGGTTGATGAGTACATCTTCCCGGATGGCCGCTCGATTTTCATCTTGGCCGAAGGCCGCTTGGTAAATCTTGGCTGTGCTACGGGCCATCCTTCGTTCGTGATGAGCAACTCGTTCACGAACCAGACGCTGGCTCAAATTGAGTTGTGGACCAATCCGTACAAGGTGGGCGTCTATTGCTTGCCCAAGCATCTGGACGAAGAAGTTGCTCGTCTGCACCTCTCTAAGATTGGCGTTGAGCTGACCAAACTCACACAAAAGCAGGCCGACTATATCGGTGTTCCCGTTGACGGCCCGTTCAAAGCGGAATTCTACAGATATTAGCGACTAACAAATAAATGGACAGGGGCGAATAATCATTCGCCCCTTTTTTTTTTATGGGTGGTTGAGTCTGTCGAAGCCACCAGCAAAATAAAAATCCCCGCAGCACGCTGCGGGGATTTTTGGTTATCGTATGTAACAATCTTGTTATTCTGTATAGTCAGCATCGCTTACGCAACGTACACTGTAACCTTCCTTAGCGGTTGAGCCCCATGATTGGTGCAAGATACCCGTGTTGTCGGAAGCGATTTTTACACATCTGGCAGCACCGGTGGCAGAAGATCCCACGGAAGTCCACAAAACTAAGCATCCGTTGAAATAGTAGTGAACTTTGCTGCTGTTTTCTTTGCAGTAACCCTTAGGAATAGCATTGAAACCGGAAGCGTTGGCATCGGGATCGGAAATGTTGTTCATGTAATTGTATCCAGGAGAATTCACAACTGTGATAGAAGCAGCTGCATTTGCCTCGTTGTAAACTCCTTCATCTTGGTATGCGCTATTAAGAGTGTAGTTTCTCCATATAGCATCGGGATTGGCTAATTTAACAGCCAATTTGTTGTTGCTGCTCAGTGTGTATTGGCCTGATCCGTAGGTTATCGTACCGCGATTCCATTCGGGGTCGATTACATTGCACATATCGGCGAATTGTTTGTAGGTGGGTACGTGCCAACCTTCAGGACAAATACTGCGGATGATGGCATCTTGATTGGTTTGGTTACCAGTTCTGTCAGCAACAGTAGCCCAAGGATAGAAGATTTCTGTGCCTATTACAGCGTCGGTGTGTTCGAAATAGTATCTGGTAGTTGAACTCGGAGAGGGTTGGCTTTTGTTAAATTCAACTTTGACTAATTGTCTGCCATCAGGATATGATTTGGCTCTCATGTTTTCGGTCATCCAGCACTTGGTACCGATGATGATGGTGCCATATTCGTTGCCTTCGTGGTCAACAATGGTGCCGCAACCTTTGTCGGGTTCCTTTTGGGTAATTTTACCTTCATCATCCATAGCTGCCCATTCGGGTTTTTCAAAGTAGGCTAAAACGTCGCCAGCCTTACCACCTTGGATGAGAACCCATTCTTGTTTGTCGTTGTCCCAATAGAGCATGTCGCCAGTTTTGGGCTTTTTCACGGGGATGTATTCCACTTTGTTGGCGGTGGGCAGGTCAACGGTGTTACCATCGCTGATGGTCAGTTTATCACCGTCAATCGAAAGCTCCTGAGCCTCTTTGGTTACGTAAGGAACGTCATTGTCATATTCGCTAGTTTTGGTAGGAATAACGGGAATTTCGGGTTTGTTTTTCAGGTCTTCATACTTGCCGCTGAAATCGGTGGCAGCCTTGGCAGCGTAGAAAGCGTAAGGAACAGCCATCAGCTGAACGGTGCTGATAACGTTGCCTTCCACGGTGGTCTGGATGAAGTAAGGACCGTTG
>JAFTCA010000033.1 GCA_017454945.1 Bacteroidales bacterium | reverse complement strand
TAGTTTTTAGTTTTAAGTTTAAGTTGTAAGTACGAATACTATCGCCTAACGCCTAACACCTAAAACCTAATACCTAATAAGCGAGCGAATTTACTGCTTTTTTTGTTGCCCTGGGCAAGATTGCGGCAAAAATTTGGCATTTCGTTCAACTTGCACTACCTTTGTCACTTCATGTTAGAACATCTGCGACATATCAAGCAATGGGCCAACGGCCATTACGGCGCCTCTGTGGGGTGGGCAATTGTCCTGCTCACGCTGTGGCAACTCGTGGTTGCCGTGTTCGGTGTGGACTTGTGTGACTCGGGCTATTATCTCACTTTCTTTGACAACATTTTTAAGGCGCCCGACAGCGTGGAATACAATTTCATGTACTACCTGAGCGGTGTGGTTGGAGGTGTGCTCAATGCCATATTGCCCGAGGGTGGCAAGTGGATGGCGATGCGTGTCGCGGGTGTGCTGTGCAATGTGGGTTGCATGGCGATTCTGGCTTGGGCCTTCAAACGCATACTCCCCGCCTCGGCGGTTATCTTGGGCTTTCTCATGGTGGTGGCATCGCTGGTACAGTTCCCCTATACCTTCAACAATGACCTGATGAGCGCTCTGCTGTGGGTCGCTGCCCTGGCCTTGACCTATAGGGGATTGACGGGTGGCAGGTTGTGGCATTTGCTGTGTGGAGGCATCATCGTGGGTGTGAATATCTTTACCCGCATCCCCAATGTGTTAGCCGTCGGGCTGGCGGTGATGCCGTTTATTGCCCATTTCTATAACAAGGTCCCGTGGCGTGACTGTTGGCGGCAATGCGGACTCATACTGCTGGGCGTCCTTGTCGGAATAGTCGGGGTCATCGGCATGATGATGGCCTTGGGACACTGGGAAATCTTCAGGCAGAACATGGCCGACCTGTTGGGTGTGGCCACGGGTAGCAGTGGCGAGGCAAGCCACAATGCCGGAGGGCTGGTGATGGAGATGATAGGCTTTTACGGGCAATGTCTGCTGGTGGGTGCCAAGATGTTGGCGCTATGGGCAGTGTTGTGGCTCGTGAGGCGATATGTGGCCCATCGGCTGCTCCGCTATTGCGCTTGGATACTCATGGCCATCGTTACGGTTTATTTCATGTGGCACCAGTCCCACATCATGCACCCCTTGTGGGTCATGTGTGTGGCCGGTCTTGTATGGGTGATTAGCCAGTGCGGAAAGCGCGCTGTGGCAGCCTGGTTGGGCCTGTTCATGTTGCTTGTGTTCCCCTTGGGTAGCGACGGCGCAACCAATAACGGCGGCATTATCGCTTGGATGGCGGCTCCTGTTGCTGCAGCCTTTTGGCAGTGGCGCCATAACGTCATTTTTCCGTTGGCGTTTATCGTTGTGGGGCTCATCCAGACACTTTCCGTCGGCGCTTACTTTGACGGCGGCCACCTGTGGTACAAGAACGCAAGTATCCAGGATTCCCGTGCTGTAGGCCTTCTCACCACTACCGAACGAGCCCACATCATCAACGAGACGCTGCCCGAATTGAAGCAGCGCATCAATGAGGGTGACACGCTGCTGTGTTACGGCAGTATCCCTATGATGAACCATTTGACCCGGTCGGTACCCGCCATCGGCTGTTCGTGGCCGGAATTACTGAGTGCCGAGGCTCTGAATGCACGCCTTCACGCTTTGGGCAATTCGCGTCCCGCCATTCTGAGGCAGAAGTTCAACAACCTGGGCCCCTACTGGAGCGAGCCGTCCGACGCCTATCTCACGACCTATTCTATTGTGGATGCAAAGTTCCTGCAGCAGGACAAGATGGACACTCTCAACCGATGGATGAATGCTGCAGGCTACCATATCGTGTGGCAGAACAAATGGTTTGCGTTGTATAGTTCTGATTGACAGTATGTTGCATGTATAAAAATTGTGGCGTTGAAAAGAAATTTCATTTTTTTCTGCCAAAAAATTTGGTCACGTCAAAAAGTCGCCGTATCTTTGCACTCGCTTTTGAAAGGTACCTTAGCTCAGTGGTAGAGCAGTGGACTGAAAATCCGCGTGTCCCTGGTTCGATCCCCGGAGGTACCACAAAAGATTGCACGTAAGTGCCAGAAAATCAAGGATTCGGTTTTCGAGTGGGAGTAAAATTGACAACCATTTGACAACCGAATTTTTTATGTATTATTAACAGATTAAACTATGACCAGAGAGGAATTTATTCAAAAAGTGCCTAACATTACCTTGAAAGATAAAGTCATTCAATTGGTTGATGAAGGGATCAAAATCTACAAATACGATTCAGAGAAAAAGCAAAGTTATTGGTATGAGGCTTGCGCAAAATTGTTGTCTGATTCTTCTAACTTTTTGCCTTCTTTTCAGCAATGTTTGGCTGACAGGTTGGATACTGGCCGATATTTATTGTATTGTGCTGCAACCGATGTGATGAACGACTTTGTCGTTATGGATAAAGCTGAAGATGTAAAGCAGAGAATCTTGAAAATACTGAAAGACTATTCAACACAAGCCAAGAAGGATAATTCCTATCAGCTTATGTCTGTTTCAAACAATCTTATAAAGGCTCTGTCGATAACATACTATGCTTATTACGAATACCGAGACGAAAGGTTAACTCAGATGATAGCTGAATATGAGGACGAAATAGCTTTCCAGGAGATCGCAAATCAATTGAATGGTGATAATCCCAAAGGGAAATCTATCGACAGCATAAAAGTGAATTTCTTTCGTGCTAGAGGGCTTGCTTGCGAATTTCATAGCGAGAAGGCAATTAAATTGTTTAAAGAATTGATTTTCCCTCAATTCTACGATCGCTATGGAAGAGATCCCATGTCTATAACGGAACTGAAAGCAAAGATCGCAGAGTGTGCTGTTGCAAAAGACAAACTGAATCATCGTGTAATACATGAGATGTATAAAATCTTTGTTGATGAAGGTCTCGTCAAATATGGTAGCGACGAAGACCTGTATAAGTTGGGCTCAAAAAATGGTAAATTTGTTTCAGCAAATAATCAGGTGTCATATTGGATATATGAGGTCTTTCAGAGACTTAGTGGAAAGTATAAACAAGGCGTGGACATAGAAAATATGAGAAAAGCTATACGTGATATCCTAAAGTCATACGCAAGCCCAAAGTATTATCACAAAGACGATGTAATGTTTCCTGAAAACTTTGAGCGTGTCTATCGTGTTTATCTTAGATATGATGAGGAGAACGGTTGATTACGCCTAAAACCCTTATATACAAGAGACAATAACAAGCCCCGAAATATAGGCCGCAGCAACACATTAACACGTCGGCGGCTTTCAAGGGGCGACAACAATATTAACCGATGGTATGGACTGGGCGGCGAAGAGTCGTCCAGCACCGCCATCACCAGGCGTTATTACCTGACGGGGAGACCGTGCCCTCAAGACGGCATAATCAAACCGACAGCGAGTCTGGAGAGGAAGATCGAGGCTAACACCGAAGAGGTGCAGGTCTCGACTTCTTTTTTTTGGTTCCCGGGATGTCGATTTTGTTTTTTTGTTGAAAATGAGTATATTTGCGCCTGATGAATGGAACGGAACACATTATCGTTGAGGATCGGTTGACTGGTGTCGGCAATCATGCCGGCTAACGTCATGCCACGCAGCCTCGACATCGGGCGCACTGGCGTGCTCACGGTTCATGGCACTTTGCAACTCCCATTGTTCCAGCGGGGTCAGTGGCTCTTGTCCTTCAATATGCTTGTTGTCTTGTTCCATTTCACTAATTCATACACGCTAAAAGCAATAGTGGTACAAACTTTAACATCTTTTTACTCAATGACACGCGCATTTGGGCAAAGGATCGCTGAACGATCTTCTTCACGCCATC
>JAFTCA010000032.1 GCA_017454945.1 Bacteroidales bacterium | reverse complement strand
TGGGTTCGATGCAACAGAGCATGAACGAGCAGTTCTATCTGCAAAACGAGATTTGGTATCCAGAAACGGAACTCGGCGCACTCACATCCGAGTCGTGGGGCAACTCCCAAATCGGGACCTCCAACGTCTGGTCGGACTCTTATCTCATGTTGGCCAACATCCGTGAAATCGAGAAACGCTTCGATGCATACGACGAGGTGCAGTCCGACTCGTCAGTTTGCGACAAGGTCCGCGCCCAACTCAATATCCTGAAGGCCTACCAGACCTTCAAGGTCACCGACATCTTTGGCGACATGCCTTACTCACAGGCCGGCCGCATCTGGGAGAATGCCTCCTCGCAGGCCATGATGAAACCCGAATGGGACACCCAAGAGAGCATCTACAAGTCGCTGCTGGAAGAATTAGTGTGGTCGCGCGACGTGCTTCACGCCTACTCCTCCACCACCGCCAACGGCAACGAATACTACAAGCTGCCATACGATGTGCTGCTCAACAACGACTACACGCTTTGGGCCGAGTTCGCAAACTCGCTCATCCTGCGCCACGGCCTGCGCATGTATGACAAGGAACCCGACTACGCCACACCGTTGTTGGTGGAGGCCTACAACTTCATCTACTCCAAGATGAGCAGTTCGGGCGGCGTAGCCACGGGAGGAGGCATCTGCTTGTGGCCCAGTGTATTGGGTACGAATTGGGATGTCAACTGGTCGTTCCGTGAGCACCGTCACCTGCGCATGGGCGAAACTGTCTGGAGCGTCCTCTCTTCGACCGATGACATGGACGGCAGCGGCATCTTCGACTACCGCACCTTCATCTTCTTCGACACGAATCACAAGACCGACAGCTTCCCCGATGGCGCCTGGCACGCCTATCCGCAAATCCGCACCACCGATACTCCCACCGAGGGTGGCTCGCCCTACGCCCAGAGCCGCGATGGCAGTTACACCTTCAAAGGCCCATCGTGCCTCTATTCGCCGTTCAACTACTACCTCACTCGCGATGAGAAATACGTTCCTCAGATTCTCGTCACCTACGCCGATGTGCTCTTCATGAAGGCCGAAATCGAGGTGCGACACATCGGGGGCATCACGCCACCGCTCAACGCCGACGAATCCATTCGCTCAGGTATCTATCAGTCGTTCCTATTCTGGACCCACATCCCCACCCAGACCAGCCGTTGGCAGTATTTATATCCGCAATACACCAACTACATCGGTAGCTTGGACATCTGGTCCTACTGCAACAACATGGCAGCCAACGTGATGAACTACGCCGTATATATGAACCCAAACTTCGACTATACCGATGAGGCCTACCTGAACATGATCTACCAGCAGCGTTGGCTCAACCTGTTCCGCCAGCCGTGGGAAGCCTGGGCTTTGGCGCGCCGCACGATGGCAACGCCCACCACCACCAACCACGCCAAGCTGACTTCGTTCCGCATGGAATACCCGCAGATGGAGATTGAGTACAACTACGACAACTACACCGCCCAGCTCGCTCGTATGTCGCACGGCGACACGAGGCAAACCAAAGTTTGGTGGATGGACAGATAAATGCGATTCACGATTTTTGAAAAATATTTGAGGAAAAAATTTTTTCGCTAACTTTGCACCATGATAGTTACATCTCTCGAAACCACCCGAATCTTGAAATCTGAAATCTTGAAATTAATCCCATAATACAATGAAAAAACCATTATTACTTTTTACGATGTTGCTCTTCGCGAGCATCGGGCTGATGGCCCAAGTCGAAAAGATCTTCGACTTCAACAACTACGGCGAAGGCCAAATCCTTAACGGCCAGGACGGCTGGTACGTCCGCATACACAGCGCGGGCAACGGCAGCATGGGTCCCATGTACACCGACTACCTCGGCCACTTCTGGGGCACCACGCCCGAAACGCCTACCGCCGACGAGACTCTCGGCGTGTTCTCGCATGCCTCCGGCACCAGCTTCGGCGATATCGCCACGCACGACATCACACAATACGGCTTCGACTTCTCAGATGGCGGCGTAATTGAGATTGAGTGCGACCAGCTTCGCGAATGGTGGGGCACCCTCTTCGGCATCGGATACGATGGCGACGGCGACGGCTCTGTGCTGCCTCCCATCATAGCGGCTCCAGGTCATGCCCCCTACGAACCTATCACACCCAACTCCAACAGCACCGCCCCCGATGGCGGCATTTACATGCTACTCACGGGCAGCGACACCGACCCGCTCTTCATCAAAGGCGTGGTCCTGCCCAACAACACGCCAGCTTGCAACTTCCCTGTTCCCGTACCAGAAAAGGAATGGGTTCGTTGGAAGGTTTCCATCGACCTCGACGCCAACGACGGTGCTGGTGCCGTCACCCTTTTCGGGATGTATGAAAACGTGCCTAACGGCGAGTGGGAATCGGTGCCGGAATGCCAAGGCATCAACATCGGATTGACCCCGGGTAGCGGCGACAAGTTCGACCCGGCCACATGGCACCACATCTTCATGCTCAATAGCGGCTGGTGCGGCTTCGACAACTTGGTCATCCGCCATTTCCCTGGTGGCTTGGCAGCGCAGTTCATCGACTTCACCGAAATCCCCGACCAGCTTGTATATAACGAACCCATCACCTTGCATGCCACAGCCACTTCTGGTCTGCCCGTGACCTTCGAGGTCATCCAAGGCCCCGCCACCGTTGATGGCAACATCCTCACCCTCACGGGCGAAGAAGGTAGCGTAAAAGTGCGTGCCTCGCAACCAGGCGACGGCACCCAGTGGCAACCAGCCCCTTCAGTGACACGCTCATTCTATGTCGTTGACCCCGAAAACTATGAGCCGACTATCACCATCCGCCGTCCCTATGAAGGCACACAGGTATATATGCCCAATTTCGAAAATCCCGTGATGATTGTTCTCAGTGCCCACATCGACCATGCTTCCGTGCTGAAGTTCGAAGAGGTGAAATGCAACGTCGACGGACTGGAACTGACCCTCAATACCGACTATCCAAACGACCCCGACAACGGCTATTGGTACACCACTTGGACCCCTTCGGGCACCGGCTCATACGATATGACTGTAAGCATTACGCAGACCGGCGGCAAAGTCACAACGGCCTCCAATAGCTTCAACGTGACCACCGACATCAACGACATGAACGTCTCGGCCCTCAACGGCGAGGTGGTGGTGAACACAACTGTGTTTACCGCATACGGCGAATATCCTTTCCCGACCCACGTCAACGCCTTCAATGCCATCAACTTGCATTACCTGCACAACTGCGTGAACGGCAACTGCAACACCTATGACCACCAGAGCTACCTCCGTGTAAAGAACTACCGTGGCGAATGGGTCGAACTCTGCCGCTACATCACCCCGTTTGGCGTAGAGTGCGTCGATGACCTCGACGTGACCGACTTCACCAGCGTGCTGCAAGGCCTCGTCGAGTTTGAGTATTACAGCGAACAATATTCGACCGGCGAAGGCTATTGCCCCACCGCCATCTTCGAATACACCAAGGGCACACCAGAATATCCTTACATCGACTTGCAGGAGCTGTGGTACGGCAACTATGCCTTCGGCGACTACGAAAACCCATGCCCCATCCCCACTCGCAATGTCGAGTTTGACCCCTGTGTAGAGAAGGCCAAGCTGCAAATCACCACTTCGGGCCACAACTGGAGCGATGTCGACAACGGTGCCTTCAACACGGGCAACGCCGCCGAATTCTACCACGCCGTCCACAACATCAACATCAACGGTGGCACGGTCTATACGCAAGACCTCTGGCAGACCTGCAACCCCAATCCGGGCGGATGCCAGCCGCAGAACGGCACCTGGACTTACAATCGCGCCGGTTGGTGCCCCGGCAGCATGACAATGGTGTGGAACTACAGCCTCGACGAATACCTCCAAGACGGCCAGGCCAACCTGCTCTATGAGTTCGACCCGACATACATCGACCAATGCCACCCCAACTATCCTGACTGCGTGAGCGGCCAAAACAGCTGCCCCGACTGCAACAATTCGAGCAACCCAATCCTGAAAGTCTCAGGCAAATTGGTCACCTATAGCCACAATACAGACATCTTTTTGGATGTACCCGAACTGTACAATGTCGATGCTGAACCATTCTCGGTGAACATCAAGCCCAACCCCGCAAGAGGTAAGATGACCATCACAACGGACTACGACAAGGGTGCAGCCAGCGTCGTAATCATCAATCCGCAAGGTGTAAAGGTGCGCGGCTTCAGCGTGAGAGGCTCGGCCACCATCGACATAAGCGACCTGCCATCGGGCATTTATTTTGTCCACATCGTCGGCGGAAAAGTAGTAACACGGAAAGTGGTGATACAGAACTAAAATGCCATGAAGCGAGTGTAGTGTAATAGCTGCACGCAAGACTTCATTTCTTCCCGTTTTCCGCATTTGGAACACCCAACTTTTAGCATTTTGAGTGGAAAGTGACAATGTCATATAGCACTTGTTGCTCCTCATACATGCGCAAAAGTTGGGTGTTGGTGTATCCAGACTGGAGAAGCAAATAAGTCAAAAAGCCTCAACTGGAAATCGCGGAAAACAGAAAAGAGATGTCGGGAAAAGTAAAATGTCCACAAAAAAATTCAAAATATAATATTAAAATAACAAAATAAAGCGTATCTTTGCAAAAGATTTGTAATTAAACATTAAAAGACGAAAAGAAGATGAATGAAATTGATATAACATTAGGAACTTTGGCGGAGAAAGTCAAGGCTTTAATACAAAAGAATAAAGACTTAAAGGATTTTAATGCCGAATTGCAAGTTGACTATGAAAACAAGATAAAATTATTAGAAGAAGAAAAAGAAAATATAAACAACCAGTTATCGGAGGAAATGGAGAAGCGCCAGCAAGACAAAGAAACGCTACAGGAGCTTATTCGTGAAGTTGATGAATGTTTGGAAATTTTTAATGAAGAGAAACCTAACGAAGAAAACATATAATTAAATGTCAGAAGAGTCAAAGTCGGTAGAAATCAACATATTAGGACGGGTTTATCCAATTTCAGTAAACGATGAGTCGGAGGAGAAAGACATTCGTGAGGTGGAGGAGACCATAAAATACTTGATAGACCAGTTCAAGGGGTCGTATGCATATAAGGACGACAAGGATTTACTGGCGATGGCAGTTATACAATTTGCATCAAAAGCTGTTTTCTTTGAGCAGGAGTCGAAGAATTTATCGACAAACATTAAGAAAAAGATAGACGAAATAGACAGGCTGTTTGAGACAGTCTAACGTTCTTTGAAATAACGCCCGCATTTGTTCACAGTTTAAAAACCTAACATCATAACAAATGGGGAAAGCTCGCGAATATATAAGAGCATGCCCGGCTTGTACCGAGACCCTCGTGATATTCCAGCGACCCCAACCATAACTAACGGGGTTTTTTCAACTCCGAGACATATGCGGGGCGTTTTTTTAAATTTCTCTCCGACCTAAAAAATTAATTTATGACAACAGTATATATCTTAATCGCAGCTGTAGTCGGAATAGGTATCGGAATCCTAATCGCGAATACTATCTTAAAAAATGCGCTGACCAAGAGAAGTCAGCAATTATTGAAAGATGCCGAAGAAAAGGGTGAAATCATCAAGAAAGAAAAAATTCTTCAGGCAAAGGAAAAATTTCTTCAGTTAAATTCAGAATATGAAAAAAACATCCAGGAACGCAACAGCGTAGTGGCTAAAAACGAAAATCGCCTGAAGCAAAAAGAACAGGTTCTGAATCAGAGACTTGAAGAAGTTGCAAAGAAAGAAAATGAAAACAATCAGCTCAATGACACCTTGAAGGGGCAGATGTCAGCATTGGACAAAAAAAGAAAAGAAGTTGAAATCAATCTCAGCAAATCTGTCGAACAACTTGAAAAAATATCGGGCATGACTGCCGAACAGGCAAAAAAACAACTCATCGACAGCATGAAAGAAGAAGCCATGGCAGAAGCAGCTGTCACTTCAAGAGAGATTATTGACGAAGCAAAGTTGTCAGCAAATGCTGAAGCCAAGAAAATAGTGATAGAAACCATCCAAAGGACTGCAACTGAAAATGCAATAGAAAATTCAGTATCGGTATTTCACATAGACAATGATGAGGTCAAGGGACGTATTATCGGACGTGAAGGCAGAAACATCAAGGCTCTTGAGTCATTGACCGGCGTTGAGATAATTATTGACGACTCCCCTGAAACCATTATTCTTTCCGGTTTTGATCCTGTCAGAAGAGAGATAGCAAGACTTTCACTTCACAAATTGGTCACAGATGGCAGAATACATCCTGCAAGAATTGAGGAAGTGGTGGCAAAGACAGAGAAACAGATTGAGCAGGAGATACTTGAAATAGGGAAAAGGACTTGTATTGACCTCGGCATTCATGGTATCAACATTGAGCTTATCAGGCTGGTCGGCAAAATGAGATACCGTTCATCATACGGGCAGAATCTTCTTCAACACTCAATAGAGGTGGCAAATCTGTGTGCCACCATGGCTGCTGAATTAGGTCTGAATCCAAAGAAAGCCAAAAGAGCAGGATTACTGCATGATATAGGCAAAGTTCCAGATCAGGAGCCGGATCTTCCACACGCACTTTATGGCATGAAACTGGCCGAGAAATACAAAGAAAAACCAGACATCTGCAATGCCATCGGAGCACACCATGACGAAATTGAGATGTCATCCATGATTTCACCGATAGTACAGGTTTGCGACAGCATTTCCGGAGCAAGACCCGGTGCACGTCGCGAAATCGTTGAAGACTATATTGCACGTCTCAACAAACTTGAGAGCATGGCATCATCATATTCCGGTGTCCTCAACTGCTATGCCATCCAAGCCGGCAGAGAACTGAGAGTCATAGTAAACGCTGACAAGGTATCTGATAACGATGCACAACAGATTTCCCTTGACCTGTCAAAGAGAATTCAAAGTGAAATGACTTACCCAGGTCAAGTCAAAGTATTGGTAATCAGAGAAACGCGAGCAGTAAACTATGCAAAGTAAGTTTTTTCTGCCTTTTTCTAATAAAATCAGAAAACAAGTCAATAAGGCAGAAACTTTTTTACAGTCTCACACTTTACCCGGATTACAGGGCAAATCGATATTAAGTGTAGGCAAAATATATCTCAAGGGTTTGCAAAACGGTGATCTTGTGGATAGAGCGGCAGCAGTGTCTTTTAACCTGTTCACCACTTTATTTCCTTTATTGCTTTTTGCCTTCTCCATAATACCTTACATTCCCATTGCCAACTTCCAGGAGAAAATAATCACTCTGCTTATCAATGTTCTTCCACCGGCAATATGGGATATAATAAAAGACACCATATATTTTATTGTCGACAAGAAACACGGCAATATTCTGTCAATCAGTATTATAATCACATTATACCTTGGTTCCAACGGAATAAACTGTCTCCTCCGTGCTTTCACAAAAACACCATCAAGGACACTACAATCAGGTTTTGTACCGTTCACACCATTTCAACGAAGACTGATATCAATATTCTATATTTTATACATAGGATTTCTTCTTATCCTTTCCATTACGATTTTTGGAGGATCTGCGAGAATAATAAAATATATCAGTGTTCATCATGGCATCACGAAATTTCTGAGGATTCTTATCTCTATCGGCAGTAAATTAATACCGATTCTAATAGTGCTCATAGCAATATCAACGCTTTACAGAGCTGTGATAAAGCAACGCAAGGGTTTCCCGTTTTTTTCAATAGGCGGAATCATCACCACAGTGCTTCTATTGCTTACCACAAAACTATTTCAAATATACATTGACAATTTTACCCGATACAATATCCTATACGGGTCATTGGGAACAATACTGATACTTACCTTTTACATATATCTCAACTCGCTGTTCCTGCTTACAGGCTTTGATTTGAATGCAAGCATTTACGCAGCCGCCGAGATAAGAGCCAAGAACTAATGGCTATTCCACGGTCACACTCTTGGCCAGATTACGCGGCTGGTCAACATTACGGCCTTTGGCACAGGCAACGTAATAACTCAACAGCTGAAGAGGAAGAACTGACAACAACGGAACGAAACAATCAAGCGTATCGGGTATTGAAAAAATGCGGTCGCTAATGTTTCCGACGACTGTATCGCCTTCGGTGACAATACTGACGATACGGCCATTTCTTGATTTGATTTCCTGGATATTGCTGATAACCTTATCATACATTCCATGCTTAGGAGCGATAAAAAACACAGGCATTTCCTCATCGATAAGGGCAATAGGGCCGTGTTTCATTTCTGCTGCCGGATAGCCCTCCGCATGAATATAAGATATCTCCTTCAACTTCAACGCACCTTCAAGAGCGACAGGATAATTATAGCCACGACCCAAAAATATGCAGTTACGGGCGTATGTGAACATCTGTGCAAACTCAGGGATAGACTTGTTGTGTTCAAGGGTCCAGCGCATTTTATCGGGTATGTTGACCAACTCTCCAACAAGGGAATGAAGTTTCTCATCAGTAATAGTCTTCTTTACCTTGGCAATACTGAGTCCCAGCATCATGAGAGTAATGACCTGACCTGTGAAAGCCTTTGTAGAGGCAACTCCTATCTCCGGTCCGACATGAAGATACGTACCGCTGTCGGTGGCACGAGGAATTGAAGAGCCGATAACATTACAGATACCATAAAGAAAAGCCCCTTTGCTTTTTGCCAGCTGTATTGCTGCAAGAGTGTCAGCCGTTTCACCGCTCTGGCTTACGGCAATGACAACGTCTTCAGGGAAGACAACAGGATTACGGTAACGGAACTCACTGGCATATTCGACTTCAACAGGAATCTTGCACAATTCCTCTATGAAATACTTTGCAATAAGGGCACTGTGCCAGGAAGTACCACATGCGCAGATGATTATGCGACGGGCGTTTTTGAAAACATTCTTATTGTCAATGACACCACTGAGAAAAACATCTTTGTTTTCAGTATCAAGTCGGCCGCGTATGCAGTTGAGTATGGCATCCGGCTGTTCATATATTTCCTTAAGCATAAAGTGAGGATAGCCACCCTTTTCCAATTCATTTATATCAATGGAAATTTGTTGCACCTGTGGGGTCTGCTTTACATTTGAAAGCGTAATGATATCTATTTTGCCGCTACGGTCCAAATAAGCGATTTCCTCATCGTTAAGATAAATCACTTCCTGGGTGAATTCAACGATAGGGGTTGCATCACTGCCCACTATAAATTCAGGATTGCCATTTTCACTTTTGCCCACACCAATTACAAGCGGACTTCCCTTACGGGCAACGACCATCTGATCAGGGTGTTGTTTGTCTATAACAGCGATTGCATAAGCGCCGGTGACGTTTTTCAGTGCAAGTTGAACGGCTTTGAACAAGGAGCATTTATGAATATCCTGCATGTATTCGATGAACTGGACCAGCACCTCGGTATCAGTTTCACTAATACAATGAAAATCATTCTTTTCAAGTTGGCTGCGAAGAATCTTGAAATTTTCTATTATGCCATTGTGGACTAAAGCAAGGTTTCTACTTTTGCTATAGTGTGGATGGGCATTAACCACGTTAGGTTCACCGTGAGTTGCCCAGCGTGTGTGAGCTATTCCCACAGTACCGCTGATATCCTTGTCCTGAACTGTCGCTTCGAGCGCTGAAACTTTACCTTTCGCCTTATAGACAGAAAGATTACCATTGTCGTTAACAAGGGCTATGCCAGCACTGTCATAACCACGATATTCAAGCCTATACAGACCTTTCATCAGAATAGGATATGCCTTACGGTCTCCTATATAACCTACAATTCCACACATAATAAGAACATTTTAATTTTTTGAACTCG
>JAFTCA010000031.1 GCA_017454945.1 Bacteroidales bacterium | reverse complement strand
CGGTGAAGGAGCTGAAAGGCCCGTCAGTCACCTTGATTTCCTCGCCGACGATGAAGGGGATCACGAGCGACTCGTCTTGGCTGAGCCGTGTGTCCTCGTCACCGAGCATGCGTTGGACCTCATCAGCATGGAGCGGAGGCGGCGTGTCGGTCTTGTGCTTGCAGCCAACGAACCCCAGCACGCCCGGAATGCTCAGCAGCAGGTGCATCACCTTGTCCAGGCCGGCGGCCTCCACGAAGAGGTAGCCGGGGTAGAGGGTGTTCTCCTTACTCACTTTCTTTCCGTTGCGGATCTGGTAAACCTTTTCGGTCGGGATCAAGATGCGTGTCACGAACTCGCCAAGATGGGAAGCTTCCACCTCATTCTCGATGTTCTGCTTCACCTTCTTTTCGGTGCTCGACGCGACCCTGAGCGCATACCATTTCTTTTCAATCTCTGCCATACTGCGTTAGGTTTTGACTAATGTACAACTGAACTACTCAAAAATTACTAAAGTTTCGGCATCGGGAACATGTTCGTCATTCCCAAGTTGAAGATCCAGTCCATCAAACACACCACTAACGCGATGATAAGGGAAGCAATGGACACGACCACAACACTACTTTGCAGATCCTTTGCCGACGGCCAGGTTACCTTGTTCACCAGCTCGTCGTACGTCTCCTTAAAATAATTGACTATCTTTTTCATTTCTGAGATAATTTTTCGGTGTTATATACTTTTTTCTTTTACTTCGTCACTTTCTTTTTGGAAATTTTCGGAGTTTTTTCTGCCATTTTCACGCAAACATTTATAAACAACAACAATGTTGATTAATACAAGAACATGTTGTTTTACAATATGTTACATATCGTATTTTTTTGCTCCTCAACACGCTTTCTCCTATTATCCAATAAGCTTGCAAATATACAACTATTTTTATTCCACCGACAATGTTGAAAATTTTATTGAAAATTTTTTTTCGGAGCGGATTTTGGCACGATGGGGGTTCTTTTAATGTATTACATTTTGCGGTTGACCCTCCCCAAAAACTCCGAAAAATCCCTGAAATTACCTTTTCCCAAAAACAGCACATTTTTGCTTGTTTGTGGTTTCATCCCCAAAAAACGACCTGTTTTTTGTTAAAACATGTCGCTTTAACACACTGATTTTCAATAAAATAATTTTCAAAAGGCCTTGATTTTGCATCTCGGTTGTTGTATCTTTGCGGCTCAAGTACTAACTAAAAAACAATTGTTATGAGTAACGAAGCAAAGAACATCAACCTGCTGACCGATTTCGGTTTCAAGCGCTTCTTCGGCACTGAGCCGTATAAGAAGAACCTCATCCATTTTCTCAATGCCTTTCTGCCGCCATATATCGGCACGGTTACCGACATCACCTACCGCCCGACGGAGCAGCTCGGAATGACTGATAAAAACAAGCGGCTGGTCTTTGACGTGTTCTGTTCCAACCAAAGCGAAAACAAGGAGAACATCGTCGTGGAGATGCAGAAAGCAAGTCAAGAGTTTCTGAAAAACAGGGTGATTGCCTACTCCTCCCGCATCATCAGCAATTCTCTCGTGAAAGGTGACCGCAAGTACAACTACCCTACGGTCATCTCCATCATCCTTGCCAATTTTGAGATTCCAGAGCTGAAAGGAAGTAGCGATTTTGTGCAGCACGTGATGCTGAAGGATGACAAAAACAGAGTTTTTTCAGAGAAAGTGTCCTTTCTTTTGATAGATTTGAGTAAATTTGCCGCCCGAATGCAGTTCGAGAAACTTGCGGACGACCGGCAGAAATGGTGCTACACCATCAAGAATATGTGGCGCCTATGCGAAAGCGATATCCCCGAGGAATACGACGTCTTCCACGAACTGTATGAAGATTGTCAACTGTCAAAACTGACCACTATGGAAAAAGAGGAATATGAAAAGAGTGTCTTGGAGTACGAGGACGTACAGGACGCTATGGAATATCACCACAGGATGGGAAAAGTCGAGGGTTTTAACGATGGTTTTGAAAAAGGCAAGGAAGAAGGAAAAGAAGAAGGAATGAAAACCCTCCTCCAAACCGCCAAGAATCTTTTGAATATGGGAATGTCTGTCGCCGATGTGGCCAAAGCCACTGGCATCTCCGAAGAACAAATCCGACAACTTCAAGAGGTATAAGGTAACAAGTAATAGGTAAAAGGTTTCTTTCGCGCAACCCCTCTTCATACCAATAGCCCCGCGCTTACGCACGGGGCTAAGATCTCTTGCCCTTTTAGGGCGGCTCATGGTATTATTTTAACTTTTAACTCTCAACTTTTAACTTCAAAAAAAAATCCCCAGTTCCCGCTGGTAGGAGGCTCTGCAAAACCTTTTATACGGGAAACCGAGGATTCTATTTTTATCTATTAACCGCGAATTGTGCTAATTACGCGAATGGTTGTAGAAACGATGTGAATATCGTCTCTACTTTTGGTTCGGACTGCGGTGTGGCTTAGGAGACAAAATCTTCTGAAGATACTGCGTGTACACTTCTCCGTCTTGCTGTTCTTTGAATTTACGGGAGCATTCTCCGTAAATCATGTTAGTAGCCTTAGATTTGTCCAATAGCATGACGGTACGAACAGCGGCTTGTTTTCCATTTTCTTTGGAAATATCTAACGAGACCTTTGCCTGCATTCTTACTATACGAGGAACTGCTTCGGTTAGGACATTATACATGTGGATGGTTTGTTCCTCGGTAGCACCTTGCTGTTGCATTACATTTTGGCAGCGTGCCAAAAGATAGCCAGTAAATTGGCGAATAAGGGCCTCATAACAAAGTCTTTCCGCATAACTCTTTGCCTCTTTGAGCGAAGAGGAACTTATTTCTTGTTGCGCCCACAAGTACGCGGGTTCTCCCGACATAGTATCCACCTTGCACATTAAGGAGTAAGTGGAGGCCAGCTGCTCTTCAAGAGAGTATGCGGTCACTTTCCATCCTTGCTTGGACAACTCTTTTGCCTGCGCTTCCACAGAAGTGGTTTTAGACGGTGCTATCAGTTTGCCAGTCTTTCCTCCGGAAGGCGTTCCTTCTTTCTGTCCATAAACATTACCCATTGCAAACAGAAAGACTAACAATATTATTTTCAACGTGTTAAATTTCATAGTAATCTCCTTTCATTAAAAAAAGAGGGCGGGGACACCCGCCCTCTTGAAAATTATTTACAAAACTATATTATTCAAATATTGCATCTGAAATACACCGCACGGAACGACCATACCACTTATGTCCATCACCTGCATTGCCATTCAAACTGGTTTTTGTAACAGTCATCAATTTAGCATAATTAGTTCCATTCTGAGTAACTGTCCAAAAATGTGCGATTTCTCCAAGATGAGCTTGATAAGAGTATGCACCGCCAGCAGGTATGGCATTGAATCCTGTCTCGTTGGTTCCTTGTGTTCCATTCCACCCAAATGTAGAAGCCATTGCATTCCTCGGATTGGCATAATTAGCGTTCACATAAGATACCAATGCTTGCGTTTCAGTATTGTTAGGAATATGCCAACCTTCCGGACAAATACCTTGGCGCACAGGTTCTAAAGCAGGAGCAAAAGCAGTCCAGTTATCATCATTATCAATTTGCTCCGTTGTTCTAAATGTATCCACCGCTGCACACCAATTGTACAGAATACCATACCCTTGCTCCACATAAGAGGGGTCATTATTTATATAGTAGGCAATTTTGCTCACACCCGTTCTATCATCTCCCTCCCTGCGCATAAAGTTGTATCCTGTAGTAGGACTTGTCATGCAACGCATATTTTCGGCCATCCAACACTGAGTGCCAAGTAAGACCGTAGTATAAGTATTACCTTCATGGTCTGTAATATTACCATTACATGCGAATTCATCAGTTGTGAAGCTCACCTCCTGACCATAAGCTGTACCAATACTATTTGTGGCATACGCACGCACATAGTAGGTGGTACTTGTGGAGAGATCATTTAAACGTTCCGCAAAGTGTGAAGTAGATACTGAAGTCTTGATATTATCAGTTATCGTTGGATTAGGCGAGGTACTATAACAGAAACCCCTTTCTGTGATATCATCACCGCCATCGCTAACGATCTCTCCTGAAAGATTTGCAAATCCATAATAATGTGCACGTTCTTCTAACGTCGTCGTCACGCTGGGGATAGTGGGTGTGGGAGGTGTACCAGTACCCACTTGGAATTGAAATTCATCACCGTAAGCCGTACCCACACTATTGGTAGCGTAAGCACGTACATGGTAGATACTTCCTAATGCCAAACCTGACATTTCCATGGAAAAATCACCCAAAGTGCCCGAAACAGACTGGTGTGTGTTGTCAATGGTAGGTGTTGCCGAGTGACTCCAGCAGAAACCGCGCTCTGTGATATTCGCACCACCATCGGCAATAACTTCACCTGTTATGTTGGCGGTAGAAGCAGAGGTCAGCGTAGCGGAAAGGGTGGATACCGTAGCATAATCTTTCATTGTACCTGTTTTATACACATTGATCACAGTGGTACCAACCCCATTAGTTGCCTCCACCCATACATAGTATCTAGTTCCAGGCACAGCCGTATAGTTGTAAATATTGTCTGCTCCGTTGGATTCCGCAACAGCGTCGTCAAATACATCCGTTGTGCCCACATAGAAAGTGTAATCCGTAATGGTAGAGCGATTGTTGTTGAAAGAAGCAGTGGCCTTCAATAACGCTCCAGAGGCATTCGTACTATCTATTGCAAGGCTGGTAAATAATGGAGTTCCTGGTGTTGTTATACTCTTGTATGTAGGACTACTTGTAGAACCTATGGCATTTGTTGCATCCACCCATACGTAGTAAGTGGTGTTGGGTTCAGTAGTGTAGGTGAGAGTGGCATTGCTGCCATTGTCCACTTCGGTGGCCTCAGCTCTCACAGCAGTGGTGCCCACGTAGAAAGTGTAGTTTGTGATTTCGGAACCTCCTTGATCGAAAGTAGCCGTTGAGGTCATTAAAGTACCTGTATTTGAAGAGGAAATAGTATGGTCAGTATAAACTGGCTCTCCACCGAGGGTGGTCACTATAATGGAATCACTTACAGTGGTGCCGTTGGCATTCGTGGCAGTAGCCCACACATAATAGGTGGTGTTGGGCGTAGTAGGAGCAAAAGTGCCGGTGTTCGTAGTAAGACCATCCACAAGTTCAGCGTCTTCACGAGCGTCAGTTGTTCCCACCATGAAAGTATATTCTGTGATTTCGCTTCCATTCGCAGAGAAATTAGAACTCAAGTTCAGACTCTCCCCTGAAGTGGAAGAAGTAGCTTGGTGCGTAATGTAAACCGGGGTACCTGCATCGGTAAGGGTTGTGTATTGACTTTCCCCAAACCATATATATCTACCGCATACCTCCATATCTCCACTTATAGTGTATGTTTCTCCGCTGTTTAGCCCTGTAAAGGCCACTGTGCCTACCGTACCAGTTGCATCCATTACCATATTAGCCTCCGACCAATTTGTGTATTCATAGAAATAAGTATAATCGATTGACACAGGATCAGAGAAGGTGACTGTAAGGATAATGGCATCCGTTGTAGTCACTGCAGAAGTGGTATATGTAACTGTAACGCTGCTTGACGGTATGGTTATTTGTGTAAGCGGGGAGGAGGCGGTACATGTCGCATCGGAGGGAATCGCTTCTACCAGCACATAATATTCCATCTCGTCCCACGGATCCGTAACATCCGTGAAGGTCCAGGTGGTTTCTGTGTTTGTAACGGTAGATTGGGTGTACATCTCTTCGTCCCAATGATACTTATAATACAGCGTATATTTATATTGTACAGGGACAGATGCAGTAAAGTTAGGCGTAACCGTAAGGGTACCACAATCCCATGAAGTGGCGATAGAATTGTAGGTCACACTGCTTTCGTAGTCAGGAATGGTTACTTCTATCGAATCTTCGACCGTTGTGCCAGAATAGTAGTAATCCTCCACTTTATACTTGACAAAGTAAGTTGCCCCAGCGGCAAGGCTATGATAGGTGTAGGAATGTTCAAAAGAAGATTCCTCACAACAAGCATCTGCACTATAGTTTTGCAGTGGGTGGTGTTCTGAATCTGACAGATACCAATAATAGCGACCATCAATACCACCACAACCAGTTACATTCGGAGTTACTGTGATATTTCCACAACCTTCGGTAGAAACAGACAATTCCTCAATCGATAATGTGGGCGGGACTACCTGCCTTCTGGGAGATGAAGTGCCACATCCGTCAGGCAGCACAATTTGTACTTGTACTTTATAGTCATCACCAGAATATAAATCAGAAAATGTGTGTGAAGTGTTGCTGTTCGTCACCTCTGACTGAATCCAATCATAGTCATATAATATATAATGATATTGGTAATCCGTTTCACTTGTAGTGAAATGCGGTGTGACTGTCACTGTACCACATCCAGCCACCAAACTCAAACTGTCGTAAATAGCAGCAGAAGACACTGCTCCGGTCGTGACATGGAAATCAGTATTATACCAATTGCAGTCACTCTCAAAATAATAGTACACATTGTATGTTGTACCAGGGATTAGATTGGTAAAGGTTACAGAATCAGTCGGTGTGTTTATATCTCGATAATCATCCACACCATTCCCAGAAATATTGATATATCCGGAGTGCCACCCACTTTCAGAATATGCACCTGTAATTTGCGGTTTGATTGTGATCGAGGAACATGTTTTAACCGTATCAAAACCCTGAATACTCCATACACTGCTCAATACAACTTCAACCGTATCGGAGTACACTGTACCCAGATTTGTCTCTAATGTTGCAGCTACATAATAGGTACCAGTGCTAGGATTAAAATAGGTATAATCCGAAGTAGTATTACTTTCAACGATGTCGGTCATCTGTCTGTCGTTAGCCAAATAAACCGTATAATTGGTATTCGGCACACAACATGATGTGCTGGATGGAATAGATGCTTCTACATCTATTTCGGTCGAACAATAGGTGGTTACGTTAATTGTGAATGAGGGCAAACCAATACTGCTTTGTGTCTGTATCGGAGAAGTTCCGGGACCATTGGCATTGGTGGCCGTAGCCGTCACATAATAAGTGGTGCCCGCAGTAAGCCCGGTGAAAGTATAGGTGGCTTCCGTGGTGGTTTGCGTAGTGGCACCTGACATGTCGCTATTGGTAGAAATAGCAAACTCATAGCCCGTAATGTCAGAAGCAGGACTATTGAAAGTGGCTGTAGCGGTCAGTTCTTCGCAAGTGGAAGAGAATGTCATACCCATAAATTCAGGAACAGCATTGTCGTGGATGGCATCCATAGTGTCCTGTAAGTTTTCAATCAGGTTCTGTTGCTCTTCTAATGCATTTTGCAAAGCTGCAATACGTGAGGACAGGCTGTCGAACACGAACATAAGGTCCTTATAGGATACGGCCTGCATCTCATCGTTGGTGTAGGCGAGGGTGGTTTGGTTCACGGCTTGCGGCACGGTTACGGTGCTGCTGAAAGCATTGGTCCCGGAGAAAGTGTTTTCAGCAGAGATGGCATTGCTGCCAGCTTTTGTAACATATTCTGTAAGATCCGGAGTGTTAGTGAGGAAATTGTAATCACCATTAATGGCAACCGGAGCCAACGTGGGTTTGTTCTGGATAAAGGCCTCACTGGTGGCATCCAATTCCGTCCAATTAGCCTGCACTTGTTCGGCAGGGGTGGGTACCTCAATCGTGGTATTCTCATCAGTATTGACAGTGAAGGTGCCCAAGGTAACACCTCCCTGAACCACGGTGATCGTGGCATTGTTTACCGTCGGGATGGTCGGCTTATTCTGGATATAAGCGGCGCTGGTGTTGTCATCTTCCGTCCAGTTGGCGTTCACCTGAGCCGGCACTTCAATGTTGATGGTGCTTGCCGTGCTCTGGTTGGCAGTGAAGGTGCCCACATCAGTACCGTTCTTTTGAATAGTCAAGGTGGCATCGTTGATGGCGGGCTTGTTGCTCAAGTCGCTGTAGTTACCGGAAGTGGCAACGGTGGCAAGGGTGGGCTTGTTCTGGATGTAGGCAGCGCTGGTGTTGTCATCTTCATTCCAATTTGCCTGCACCTGTTCGGCGGGAGTGGGAACTGTAATGGTAGCATCCGTACCTGCGTTAGCCGTGAATGTACCCAGCGTGTTCTCACCCTGCTTGATGGTAAGGGTAGCGTCATTGATGGTGGGCTGATCGCTTAAATCGTTGTAGCTGCCAGTGGTGGCAACGTTGGCGAGGTTCGGTTTGTTCTGGATGTAGGAAGCAACCGTGTTGTCAGTTTCCGTCCAGTTGGACTGCACCTGTGCGGCGGGAACATCAATATTGATGGTTTGGTTCGTAGCCTGGTTGGCTGTGAAGGTG
>JAFTCA010000030.1 GCA_017454945.1 Bacteroidales bacterium | reverse complement strand
TTCTCATACACACGCATCTTAAATCCTTACACAAACGGTGATCTCGAATATAAGAACTACCGTGATGTGGAAAACTTTAAGCGTTACAAGGTCAACCCGACCTATGGCGAGGTTCCGTTAGAGCTGCGCTTCCGCATCAAAGATGCCGTGAAGATTGGTGTTGGCGTCAAAGTCGGCGTGATGCTTGCTACAAAGACCAAATATGTCGGTCCCGACGATGAAGAAGGTACACTTACGAACGACAGCGGTTCAACCGTTCACGAAAAGCTTTGCTATATCAACAATGTAGAACGCATGGCTTATTCCGCCACCCTGCGCGTAGGCTGGAGATGGGTGAGTGCCTTTGCCGCCTACCAAATCAATCCTGTGTTTTCCGTTGGCCATGAAGCTCCGACCTTCCATCCTCTGTCGGTGGGCTTGACGTTTGCACCCTTCTAATTTGGTAAGGATTGCTTGTGGTCGCCTTGCGTCACTGCGAGGCTCGAAGCAGTCCAGAGAACTTGTCATTTATTAGATTGCCTCGTCGTTCCTCCACGCAATGACGCGAATTGCATCCCAATGGATTATTGCTGAAGCCGAGCGTTTGGGCTTCGAAGCATGCGGCATTACCCAAGCAACGGTCCTGAAGGAAGAGTCGATGCATGTTGAGCAGTGGCTCGAGAGCGGCTATGAGGGTGAGATGGGCTACCTTACTCGCAACAAGGAAAAACGCTACGACCCTCGTCTTTTGGTAGAAGGCACAAAATCCATAGTTACTGTACTTTACAATTATTTCCCAAAACAGACTTTAAGCGATTCCGACCGTTTTAAGATTGCCAAATACGCCTACGGTGCAGATTATCATGACGTACTAAAACGCAAGATGCGACAACTTTTGGAACGCATTGAGAAACAGACGGGTAAATTGGAAGGCACACGCGTCTTTGTCGATTCCGCCCCTGTGCTCGACCGTGCTTGGGCTGTGCGCTCTGGTTTGGGCTTCATCGGCAAAAACACCACATTAATCCATCCCAAAAAAGGCTCGTTTTTCTTTATCGGGCATCTTTTCCTGCCGATAGAATTAGAAGAAACAGATCGCCCCATGACCAATCGCTGCGGTCGCTGCACGAAATGCCTGGACGCTTGTCCTACAAGGGCTTTGGAGTCACCTTTCCACATCGATGCCCGCAAGTGCATTTCTTACTTGACCATCGAATACAAAGGCAGCCTTGCCGGGATTGACCCAAAGACTTTCAAAGGCTGGATGTATGGCTGTGACATCTGCCAAGATGTGTGTCCCTACAATCGTTTTGCCTTGCCCAACCATGAGCCTGAGTTCCAGCCCTCCCAAAAACTATTGGACATGCACGAAGATGATTGGATACGCCTTTCGAAGGATGAATTCAAGGCATTATTCAAGCACTCCGCCGTACAGCGCGCTGGATATGAAGGGCTGAAAAAGAATATTGAGTTTATCTCGAGTGGTGAACTGCGAGACACAGTTCATGACAATGAATAGCTTTATCTCAAGGGAGAATTGATGTTGTAGGTCAGCGTGAACTGGATGACCTTGTTGTAATATTGGTTGAAGAACCACCCTGGGTTACCCGTAAAACGGCAAGGAGCCGCAGAATACATGAAGCGTGCACCAAGACCAAAATGGTCATTGAAGGCAAAATGCACACCTGCATTGGCTGTGGCCGACAAGAGATTCCACCGCGAAGTTGTCACCTGATAATCGGCATCCACATCCTCTGTAGCCCTTAAACGGACATCAACGCTGGCACCTGCTTCCAAAGTGATGAAATCCAAAGGCCGACCGCCCACGCGGAAATTGCTTAAATTGTATTGTAGCATCAACGGTATTTCAGCA
>JAFTCA010000001.1 GCA_017454945.1 Bacteroidales bacterium | reverse complement strand
CTTCGAGACGACCAACGGCAAACCCACCGTCTACGCCAAGAACATCTTCCACATACGCTTCCACGATGCCGCCGGATACTTCGCCGATAGCGACCGCCCCTTCATCGACTACAGCGTGAAGCAGGAGGTGACGGGGGCTACACCCTTGGACCGTCTTAAGACGAACACCATCAGCACGCCTGGCGATAACCAGATACATTGGTTCAGTTTTAAGGCGGAATTAGGCGACACAACGGCCTTCAAAGCAAGTCAGGCCACCACTATTCAGGTGTTTGCACCCGACGGAGAGGAGGTTTATTCTGTCTCTGGCAGCGAGTCGGTAACCTTTGGCGGTATTCATACTTGGCAGGAAGGAACTTACTACGTTGCCCTTCACGACGTGACAGGTTCAAAACCCACTGTTTCGCTCGACTTCATGCACTTGGCAAAATACGATGTTGTGCGCCAGGATGTCAATGTTGTCGGTAATGGCGGAATCTCTACCATTACCTTCGATGGAAACGGTTTCAAGGATTTGTATGCCGTGACGTTGTATAACTCAAAGGGAGACAGTATCAAGGCTGAGGCAATAGGCTTCCAGAATGATGCGGTCGTAAGCCTCACCTTCGATTTCACGGATGTAGCCACAGGTGTATATGATGCCGTGTTCCACTTCACGACAGAAAGCAAAAAGTTCAAGAACATTGTCACTGTTGAGGAGGCGAAAGACATCGAACTTGCGCTGGATGTGAAGTACCCCAGTACATTCTTGCGCGGTACATCTACCACCTATACTATCACGGTGACGAATAAGGGCAATTCCACTGCATACGACGTGCCAATGGAAATCTATCTCAGTGCCGGTGATTCGTTTGCCAACATCAGTTCCGTGAAATTCAAGGATGAGAATGGGAAACAATTCAATAACTTCACTCTCGCCGATGTAGATATTGCAGAAACGGATTCAATTGACGAAGAGACAATGGCTTATTTAGAAGATTTTGTGTATGAGCTAAATGGTCTCCAGTCATTCATCGTTACGACTGACTCTATTAGCGGTAGTGAATACGGATTCACTGACCAGATGCTTACAATTGCGCCAAGAAGTAGCCAGACATTCTACGTTGAGATAAAGAGTTCTGCCGCTGTCAAATTGAATGTGAGAATCCCTGGAGACTGGATAACCATACATTCAGAAAGTAATGTGGCCAGTGCAAGAGCTGCGAAGAGGAATGTAACAGAAAGTAATTTGTGCTGTGTAAAAGAGAAATGGGAATGTACAGTTAATATAGTAGCAAATGTAGGAGGTATGATTCCTGGTGTCGGATGTGTTACAGCACTAATAGATGAGGCATTTTTTAATACTTATGGAATTATTTGTGCTGACGGTGAATCTTTCGGAGAGAAGTTTACGGAATTCTACGCTTCGATGAATAGGGATAAGGAAAAGCACAAAGCAGCTGTTGGACGATCCGTAGATGGGCTTATTGGATGTGTATCAGGTTTCATCGGGAAATTAATTAAAAATTTGGTGAAGAAGTTAAAGGATACAAAGAAAGCATGGAACGCTACACATCTTGCCCGTGCAAAAGCAGTGGAGGCTGGTGAAAATGCCAAAGATATTGCTGCATTCTGTCAAAAAAAAGCAGATGAATTCCTTGCTAAAGGTGACTACGATAATTATACAACTTGGAAAAATGCAGCGGATAAAGCAACTGCAGATGTAAGTAAATATGCAGCAGAAGAGTCACAACTTTATAGGAAAGCACAAGAACTAGACCAAGAAATTGGAAGATTGACACGTGAAATTGATGATGAAAAGAGACAATTATCAGAAGTAATAGATGCTTTTAAGAATGGTATTAGTGCATTAAAGGAAAAATCGAAATGTTATCAAGCATGGAGCTGGGCCGAAGCCAACTGCCCCCCCAATCCAAAGGATGGTGGAGGTTCTTCCACTCCCGTTACCTCTTACGACCCCAACGACATCTTTGGCTACACCGCCGAGTCTGGCAGCCACGCCATCATGGACGGGCTGACGGATGTGTACTACCGCATAGAGTTTGAGAACGACACGGCATTTGCCACGGCTCCGGCGCATG
>JAFTCA010000029.1 GCA_017454945.1 Bacteroidales bacterium | reverse complement strand
TCAAAATTCAAAATTCAAAATTCAAAAATCAAAGAACAGAAAACAAATTCAGAATTCAGAATTCAAAGAACAAATTCCTATAATTCCATAACTCCATAATTCTTAACTTCTTAACTCCTTAACTTCTTAGTTTCTTAACTTAAACATATAATAAAGTATAACCGACTCTACTATTTGTTAAAAGTTTAAATTTCAGCCAACACTTTTTCTACCGTTTGCCACAAGGCGGCGGCTGTGCGGTCCCAGCTGAAACGCTGACGCTGCTCACGGCCTTTGGCTATCAACTCCTGTCGCAGGTCCTCATCCCCAGCCATGCGGGTCATGGCGGCACAAATCTCGTCCACCGAGTGCGGATTGACCAACAGCGCGGCATCGCCAGCCACCTCCGGCATGGAGGTCACATTGGAGGTGATGACAGCCGTTTCGGCATTGAACGCCTCCAAAATCGGGATGCCAAAGCCCTCGAAGAAAGAGGCATAGACCAAAGCTGTGGCGGCGGCCATCAGGCGACTGAGCGCCTCTTGCGGCTGGCGGCCGAGGAAGATGACATCCTCCTTGTGTGCCATCGCCAGATAGGCATCCTCAATCTCGCCATGCCACCATTTCTTATCGCCCACCACCACAAACTTCATGTTGCGTGCGTCAGTCTGCTTGAAACGGTCGAATGCCCGGAACTCGTTGGCCAGATTTTTCCGCTGATGGATCAGGCCGACAAAGAGAAAATAGTCGCAGCCGCTGCTATACTCCGCTTTCACGCTCTTTTTAGCATCCTCATCTATTGGAAGATAGAGACTGCTACTGCCATTATAAACCACATCAATTTTATCCAAAGAGACGCCATATAATTTGTTGATATCCTGGCGGGTGTACTCCGACACCGTGGCTATGCGGACGGCTTTTTTTGCAAAGCGATGGAAGAAACGCTTATAGTAGCGACGCACCACAGGTTTGATAAACTCGGGATAATGCTCGAAATTAAGGTCATGAATCACATCGACCGTAGGCACGCTGGTGCGCAGCGACAACCATCCGTCGGTCGAGAGGAACAGATCGGGCTGCAACTGTTTGAGCAGTCGAGTCACTTCCCACTCGAAGTAGAGGTACCACAGATATGGATGGCGCGCTGGCGGGAACACCTTCATTGGCACCACGTTAGGTGCAAAAACAAACGACTCGTCGTAAGGACGGTCGAAGATGAAATAGAAAGTGTGCTCAGGATGCCGCCTGACAATGCGCTTCAGCGTTTCAAAGGTAAACCAGCCGATACCTTCCAATTTGTCTTTCAACAACAAGCGTGTATTAACGGCAATCTTCATACGCAAACGGCGGGATACCCGCAGCACTTAATTAACGGGCAAATTTGATATCCTTAATATTCAGCTGGATCGTCGTGTTGTTGTTCCACGTATTTTCTTCCACATGGTACAAAATGTCGAAATCCTCGCCATCGGAGATACGCTTGTAATGTTCGCTCAGGTTGAAGGCAATAGCATCGATAGACTGGCACGACTTGTTACGATACAGCACTCTCATTTTCAAGTGCTTATCGTTAATCAGACGACCATTCCCCTCTTCCACCACATTTTTCGACCAGAAGACGGGCATCATATTTTCGGGACCAAACGGAGCGAATTTCTTTAGGTTGGTCACAAAGCTGCTTTTGATTTCGGTCAGGTCGAGTTCCGCATCCACCTCAATTTCAGGAACGAACACCGTATCTTTCAGATAGTTGCTCACCTGTTGCTCAAAGCGTTCCATAAAGGCGGGCAGGTTCTCCTCCTTCAGCGAGAGGCCGGCGGCGTACTTATGACCGCCAAAGTGTTCCAGCAAGTCCGAGCAGGCGTCGATACCGGCATAGATGTCGTACTCCTTCACCGAGCGTGCCGAGCCGGTTATCAAGCCGTCGGGCGACTTGGTCAGCACGATGGTGGGACGGTAGAACTCTTCCACAAGGCGGGATGCCACGATACCGATGATACCTTTCACCCACGTATGGTTATAGATGACGATACTTTTCTTATTGAGGTATTCCGACTTAAGAATCATCTCAACGGCCTCGGCGGTAGCGTTTTTGTCCAGTTCGCGACGCTCGTTGTTCTGCATGTTGATCATCTTGCCGATATCCACCGACTTGTCCTCATCCTCGCAGATGAGCAGACGCACCGATTCGCGGCCCGATTTCACGCGGCCGGTCGCATTGATACGCGGGCCGACGTAGAATACGAGGTCGGAGATGGAAATCACACGCGAGAAGATGGTGTCTTCTTTCGGAGGATAATGCACCTTAATGTTCGATTGCTCGATGATGGACTTGATGCCCACGCGCGGGAAGCGGTTGATGATGATCAGTCCGTAATAGGCCAGGATTCTGTTCTCGCCGGTCATCGCCACGATGTCGGATGCGATGCTGATAGCCACGAGGTCCATTTTCGACAGCCACAGCTGGTCGGGCAAATCGAAGCGTTTGCAGTAGCCTTGGATGAGTTTGAAGCCGACGCCACAACCCGACAGTTCCTTGTAGGGATAAGGGCAGCCGTCGCACTTGGGGTCGAGGATGGCCACCGCCTCGGGCAGCTCATCGCCAGCCAGATGGTGGTCGCAGATGATGACATCGATGCCATACTGGTTAGCCAGAGCCACCTTCTCCACTGCCTTGATACCGCAGTCGAGCGAGATGAGCAGGTTGATGTTGTTATCGCGACAATACTCGATGCCTTGCGTCGAGATGCCATAGCCTTCCGTATAGCGATCGGGAATGTAATACTCGATATATTTCTTGTAATCGGAACCGATAATCTCGCTCAGGAACGAATAGAGCAGCGCCACCGCCGAAGTGCCATCCACGTCATAGTCGCCATACACCATGATACGTTCATTGTTGATGACGGCTTGCGACAGGCGTTCCACGGCCTTGTCCATGTTCTTCATCAGGAACGGGTCATGCAGTTTGGAAATATCGGGATTGAAAAACTCGTTGGCGGCTTCCAGTGTCGTAATGCCGCGGTTGATAAGCAGCGACACCAAGGGGCGCTCGATGGGAAACAGATTCTCACTAATAGCCTTTTGCAGACGATCCACTTCGTCTGCATCAGGTTGCGCCGCTAAAATCCATTTCTTTTCCATCACTTAATTATCAGGATTGCAAATTTACATTTTTTTCAAAATAAAAACCGAAAAAATCAACCAGAAAAATAAAAAAAATCATTATTTTTCTAATCTACTAAAAAACAAATATTTGGATACGCTTATTTTTGTCCGAGGAAATTGCGGACCAGAAAGTCGCTTGAGCGAACCGATTTCTGCAGCCACTCCACATAGAGTTCTTCTTTCTCGTCATCTGTAAGATGCCAAGCGGCTTGTGAAGCGTGCAGACGCTCAATCCATTGCGATATTAAAATCGCCACCGAATTAGAGATATTGAAGCTTTCGGTGAAGCCATACATAGGAATTTTCACACATTTGTCGGCCAGTGCCACAGCCTCTTCCGACAGGCCGGTCAGTTCGGTGCCGAACATAAAGGCGGTGGGCTTTTCCACGGGAAGTTGGTGTACGAAGCAACTGTTTTCAGCGGGCAGTGTCGCCACCACCTCATAGCCGCGCTCTTTGAGCGAAGAGATGCACTTGGCAACGTTGCCAGGCTCATTGGGATAATTGTGCAGTGTAAGCCATTTGTTGGAGCCCATGGCAATGGCATCGTGAATACAAAACTCGTTTTCTTTCTCAATCACATGGACATCCTGCACGCCGTAGCACTCGCAGGTGCGCATGACAGCGCTGATATTCTGCGTTTGGAACAAATCCTCAATCACCACGGTCACATGACGGGTACGGTACGACAACACCTCCTGAATGCGGGCATCACGCTGTTCGGTCACAAAAGTTCTGAGGTAGTCAATAAGGTTTCTTCGTGTTTCAGGAGTCATAGCCATTCGTTAAGATTTATTCAAAAAAAAAAGCCCTTTATGACAGGGCTTTTTTTTCGGTGTGAGTTAGTCTTATAAAGATAATTCTGAACCAGCTTTAAATTTAACAACCTTCTTAGCTTTGATGGTCATTTCTTTACCGGTTTGAGGATTACGGCCTTTACGTTCAGCGCGTTTGGTAACTGAGAAGGTACCGAAACCAACTAAAGAAACTTTGTCACCCTTTTTCAGAGCTTTGGTTGTTGCACACATGAAAGCTTCCAGAGCAGATTTGGCTTGAACTTTCGTACAACCAGTCTTTTCTGCCATAGCACTAATTAATTCAGCTTTGTTCATAGTAATACGTTTTAAATGGTTAATAAAAAAGATGTTTCAACATTGATTGCAAATTTAGAAGATATTTTGACAAATTAGTCTTTTATAAGCACTTAAAAAGTGCATTGTTGATAAATTAATTATTTTGTTAAAATAACTTCATAAAAATAGCGAATTATTACATTAAAAGAATTTTAAAATGTAATTCTCTAAACGAAATCCTGAGAGGAAAATTTCGCTATTCATGCGTTTTTTGCCTTGAAATTGAATGTTTTGCAACAAAATTTGTACATCTTTTGCTGAAACGACCAAATTTTTTCTAGAAACCACGTTTACAGTGCCGGGAGGATTGGTGCTTTTTTCGGCTAAAACCTTAGTTTGGAAACACTTTATCGTATAAATCTCCCCATTTTTGTCCTGAATGCGTGTATAAGCTGCAGGATAGGGCGAAAGTCCGCGAATCATGTCGTGGATTGTCTGTGCGGGCTGGTCCCAGTTGATGAGCATATCCTCCCTGAAGATTTTCGGGGCTGGTTTTAGCTGGTCGTCGGTTTGGGGTTGCGGCAAGGTGGTTACCCTCCCCTGCTCTATCATGGCCAGCGTTTGCACGGCCAGGGCGGCACCTTCCACCATCAGGCGGTCGTGCAGCTCGCCAGCGCTCTCCTCTTCTCCTATCGTCACTTTTGACTGTGCGATGATGTCGCCCTTGTCGATTTCGCGATTCAAGAAGAATGCGGTCACGCCCGTCTCCTTCTCACCATTGATGACAGCCCAATTTATAGGCGCAGCGCCGCGATATTGGGGCAACAGTGAAGCGTGGATATTAAAAGTGCCTTTTGGAGGCATAGAATAGACGATTTCGGGCAGCATACGGAAAGCTACGACGACAAACACATCGGCAGCGAGTTGGTGCAAGGCATCCACAAAGGCAGGATCCTTGAGTTTTTCGGGCTGTAGGACGGGCAGCTGGTGCTCGAGGGCATAATTCTTCACATCGGAAAAGCGGAGTTGCTGGCCGCGCCCTGCAGGCTTGTCGGGCACAGTCACCACAGCGGCCACTTCATGACCGGCTTGTACAATCGCATCCAAACTTGCCACGGCAAATTCGGACGTTCCCATAAAAACGACTTTCATTATGAATTTCTCAATTTTCTTTCCAACGCAATCATCTTGAGGCAGGAAACGGCGGCTTCAACGCCTTTATTGCCATGCTTGCCACCCGAGCGGTCTTGCGCCTGCTGCAGCGTGTCGCAAGTGAGCACACCGAAGATGACGGGCGTGGCATAATCGACGCCTGCACGCACAATGCCGTCGGCCACCGCATGCGAGATGAACTCAAAGTGGCGGGTTTCGCCCTGGATAACACAGCCGATGCATATTACGCCGTCGATCTTGTCGTCCGACTCGAGCATCATCACTGCCGCCGTGGGCAACTCAAAACTGCCTGGCACTGAGCACACTTTGATGTTGTTCGTGTCGATGCCCGCATCCATCAAGGTCTGCAAGGCACCATCACGCATAGCATACGTAATGGTGTCGTTCCATTCACTGACAACGACACCAATTCTAACCGACTGCGGATTGGGAAGCTTGACCGGCTTGCAGTCAGACAGATTCTTTTTCTTTTCCACCATAAAAGATGATTATTTAGCTGCGTTCAGGGTTGCACGCTCCAAATATCTGTCAACGCCCATGGTAGTGTACTGATCGTAGAAATCCTTCTCGATGGTCTGATAGCATTTCAGAGCCTCTTTCCAGTTTTCACTTCTTTCGTACATCTGACCTAACTTAAAGAGAGAAATAGGCGTAAAATAAGGATCTTCACCCTTAACAGCCTTTTTGTAATAATTGATGGCTTCGGTTTCGTCGCCCTGTTCATCGTACAAGTCGCCAATCAGAGCCTGAGCGGCATACCACAGCACATCCTCTTTTTTCTTGAACTGTTTCAAATAATCAAGAGCCTCTTCTTTATTGCCCTGATACAGATAGCAAAGACCGGCATAATACTTGGCGGTATTGGCGGTTCTGGTCATCTTATAGTCGGAGATGATGGTCAGGAAGCCGTCATCCTCTTCGGTACCTTCGAGAGCGGAAACCAGAGAGAGAGAGTCGCCACGTGAGAACATAGCGATAGGTTTCGCAATCATTGCGGAGGCTTTCTCATTACGAGGAGTGATATAGAATTTATTAAGAGCAAAGATACCACCAATAATCACGATGATGGCAATCAAAACGCCATAAATTACATTTTCGTATTTCTTATAAAATTCGATGCTTTTGGATACAAATGTTTCATTTACTTCATTTTCGGCGTTCTTCTTAGCGCCTAATTTTTCCGTATTTGCCATAATTATTCTATTTTATTTTTGAGTTTGCAAAAATACACTTTTTTTCAAACAAAAATAATGTGTTTTAAAAAATTACCACACTTGGTCAAAATCTTCTGCTTCCAACACTTTCGGGTCGCGCTGGTATTCCAGAAGTTTGGCATATTTCAGATAGCTGTTGTTGGCGATGGCCAAAGAGAGCGAAAGACCGTCGATGCCGCCCAAGATGCCGCCACGGATGAAATAATTGACGAAGAAGGCGCCGGTTCCGTGCAACACGGGCGAAAAGCAGTTGGCACGTTTCCCTTTCAAATACAATATCTTAGCACCGCGCGTACTGTAATTGCGTTCGGGTTTGCTGAACACATCGCCGATATTCTTGTAGCGGAAATGGATGAGTGCAGAATCTAATTTCTTGTAATTCTTTGAAGGCACAAAGGCATGTTGTTTCACGTCGGCGAAACGTGTTTTGTCCTTTCGGTAAAGGCGAATCAGGTAATCGGGATACCAGCGGCAGCACTTTATCCAGCGCGAACCGACAAAGTTTTTGCGCTTGACGGCGAACGCCTCGTAGGGTGTCGCAGACAAGTCGATTTGGCGGATCTCCTCGACCAGCTCGGGCGACAGGCGCTCGTCGGCATCCAGGCTGAGCACCCAGAGGTGCGAAGTGTACTGCAACGCCACATTCTTCTGAATGCCGTCGCCAAGGTACGACTGCGTGTAGGTCTTGGCTCCCAGCGACTGCGCCACTTCGACCGTGCGGTCCTTACTGCCCGAATCGACAACAATCACCTCATCACACACCTGCTGCAACGAGCGGATGCAGTCGGCAATATTCTCTTCTTCATTCAATGTGGTAACAATGCCCGTAATATCCATAGCAACTGTGTTTCAATTCTTTCGATTCAAAAACAAGCCCACGCTTCCATTCATGGGCGTGCAAACTTACGCAAAAAAATCAAAAAAAAATGTAACCTCTCGTTTTAAACTTCTGTAAAGATTAGATGTCATTATTATTTTTCTACTCTTTTTACAAAATAAAAACACCCAAGATGAAACGTGTTACCATATTATTAATATGCACCCTGCTTGCGGCAGTCGGCATGAAGGCGCAAGACACCCTGCGTATGAGCTTGGAAGATTGCATCCGCTATGCCACGGAGAACAACCTGACATTGCAGACTGCCAACCTGAACCGGAGCACGGCAGAGCTGAACTACAAGCACGCCAAACAGCAGATGGCCCCATCGGTTTCGGCATCGGCGTCACAGGGTTTCGGCTATATGCCCAACAGCACCTACACCACCTTGGAGGGCGGCACACTGAACGAATCGACGGCAGCCACCACATGGTCGGGCAACTATGGACTGAATGCCGGCATTGTGCTTTTCAACGGACTGAACATCTACAACAGCATCAAGCAGAGCAAAGTCAACTTAGAGCAGGCCGACTTGCAGTTGGAGAAGAGCCGCAACCTCATCAACGTGCAGATTGTGCAAGCCTATCTGGCCGTCATCATGAACGAAGAACGGCTGTCGTACCTGAACGACGTATGCAAAACCAGCGAAGAGCAGATGAAACAGGGCGAACAGCAGTTCAAGGTGGGCAAAATCCTGGAAAGCGACTACATGATGCTCGAGGCGCAATACACTGCCGACAAATACAACATTGAAAACACGGCAATCTCCATCGACAACAACCTACTGAAACTCAAAAACTTATTAAGCATCAAACCTTCGCAGCCCCTGAAGTTGGTGAAGCCATCGGAGGAGGCCATGGCGCAGGCGCTGGAAATGCCCACCAAGAGCGAACTCATCAACCAGTCGATGCAGTATCTTCCTGAGATAAAGCTCAATGAAAAGAATGTGGAGGCGGCCGAATACGATGTTAAGATTGCCAAATCGTCGTATTATCCGAGCCTCATGCTCAGCGCCGGCGCCAACACGGGCTACAACAGCGGAGCAGGCAGTTTCGGCGAGCAGTTGAAGCGTCGCTTTGGCATACAAGCCGGTCTCAACCTGTCGATACCGATTTACAACCGCAGCAATGCACGCACGCAAGTGGCACAATCAAAAATCAGATTACAACAAGCTGAAATTGAGAGCATTCAGACCGAGTTAGAAGTTCTGCAAACATTAGAGGAAAACTATTTGAATGTGAAGGAAGCGCAGAACAACTTCAAAGTCACCGAAGCCCAGGAGAAGGCCTACAGCGCCAACTATAAAGCCTACAACGAACAGTTCAAGGCCGGCGCCATCACCGCAGTGGACCTGCTGCAACAGCAAACCAACTACCTGAACGTGCTGAACAACTATTTGCAAAACAAATACTCGTATATGCTGAGCCGGAAGGTGCTGGATATTTATATGGGGATTCCGGTGAAGTTGTAACAATTCACAATTCACAATGCATAATTAAAAGAACAAAGAACAAATTCAAAATTCAAAATTCAAAGAACAAAGAACAAAAAACAGAGAACAAAGGAGGAGATTCCGCTGCGCTATGCTTGCGGAATGGAGAACAGAGAACAGGTTACAGGGATCAGGGGACATGAGACAGGAGACAGTCAGTCTGAAAGTTCAATACATAATTCAACAATTAAACATTTAAACAATCAACACTTCAACATTATACTTATATGGACAAGAAGAAGAAAAAACGCATTATTATCGGCTCCGTGATTGGCGCGATTGTGCTGGCTATCATTATTATCATGAGCATCAAGGGCGGAAAGTACGAATTGAATTTCAACACGGCGGTGGCACAGCAGGACAGTATTGTCATCACGGTGACGGCAACGGGCGAAATTCAACCATTGTACCAGGTGGAAGTAGGCACGCAGGTGTCGGGCATTGTGGAGAAGCTCTACGTGGATTTCAACTCAGAGGTAAAGAAAGGGCAATTGCTGGCCGAGTTGGACAAATCGACACTGATGGAGATGATTAACCAGTCGAAGGCCAACTTGTCGGATGCGGAGAGCAACCTCAACTTCGCCAAGCAGAACTACGACCGTATCAAGCAGTTGTACGACAACAAAGCCGCCACACAAGCCTCATTTGAAGAAGCTTCGAACGCTTACGTGCAGGCAAAGAACAGAGTAACCACGGCCAAGTCGAACTTGCAGACGGCGCAAGTCAACCTGTCGTACGCCAAGATCTACTCGCCCATTTCGGGCATTGTGCTCAACAAGGCGGTGGAAGAAGGACAGACGGTAGCCTCTTCGTTCAACACCCCCACCCTGTTCACCATTGCCAACGATCTGAAACAGATGCAGGTGGAGGCCAACGTGGATGAGGCCGACATAGGACAAGTAAAAGAGGGTCAAAACGTTACCTTTACCGTGGATGCGTTTCCGAAGGATGTCTTCACTGGCACAGTGAAACAAGTGCGCTTAGAGCCGACGGTCACCTCTAATGTAGTCACCTACACAGTCATCATCAATGCGCCCAATCCCGACGAGAAACTCTTTCCTGGCATGACGGCCAACGTCAGCATTGTAGTACAGAACGAGAAGGGCATCACCATTCCAGCCGAAGCACTGCACTACACTTTAGATGAAGATACCAAGAAACTGCTTGCAAAGCAGAATTACGAAATAGCTGAAGGCGGCCCTGGTGCGGGCGGTGTGCCTCCCCAAGGGGAATCCAAGGGAGGTAAGCCCGACATGAAGGACACTTCCAAGACGAAAAGAATGAAAGGAATGCAAGGAATGAAGTCGGACAAGTCCATGATTTGGATTAAAGAGGGCCAGAAACTGCGACCGCAGATGGTGACCACTGGACTGAACGACGGCGCCAACACTTTGATTACCAATGGCATCAAAGAAGGTGACGAAGTGGTTCTCTCCATCGAAAAAACACAAAAGGCCAGTGCCAAGCAGCAGGCTGCCGGCAGCAACCCATTCATGCCAGGACCACCGCAACGTAAAAGCCGCTAATACAAGCACTTCAAACACTGTAAGATGTCAAACGAAATCATCAAAATAGAAAATCTCACACGAGTATTCCATGTTGGCAGCGAAGACGTGCACGCGCTCAAAGGCATCAGCTTTTCCATCCGCGAGGGCGAGTTTGTGAGCATCATGGGTGCCAGCGGCTCGGGAAAATCCACCCTGCTAAACATTTTAGGCTGCTTGGACAAACCCACTTCGGGCAGTTATTTCATCGACGATGTGGATGTCAGCAACCGCAGCAAGAACGAGCTTTCTACCATCAGAAATCGCAAAATAGGATTTATCTTTCAGAATTACAACCTATTAGCACGCACCTCAGCATTGGAGAATGTAGAGTTGCCGCTCATGTACAACCCGACGGTATCGAGCAAGGAGCGCCGCGAGCGCGCCATTGAAGCTTTGAAGGCGGTCAATCTGGAAAACCGCTTGGACCACATGCCCAACCAGCTATCGGGCGGCCAGCAGCAACGTGTGGCCATCGCCCGCGCACTGGTCAACGACCCTGTCATCTTATTAGCCGACGAAGCCACGGGAAACCTTGACACACGTACATCCTACGAAATCATGAGCCTGTTTCAGGAGTTGCACAGCAAAGGGAAAACCATTGCATTTGTCACCCATGAGCCCGACATTGCCGAGTTCACCGAGCGAACCATCCAGCTGCGCGACGGCCTCATTCTCAAAGACATTCCTGTTTCCACCAAATCTGCAGCTGAGGCCTTGGCGGCCTTAGGACCGGCAGGCAACGATTATTAACCGTAAAGCACGTCAAGAATGAATATTCTTAATCTCATAAAACTAGCCATAAAGTCTCTCCTCAGGAATAAGAGTCGCTCTATACTCACCATGTTAGGCATCATTATCGGCATTGCCTCGGTGATTGCCATGGTAAGTTTGGGACAGAGTTCCACGCTGAGCGTGCAGAACCAGCTCTCATCGATGGGCACCAACATGATTATGATCATGCCGGCCCGACAAATGCGAGGCGGTGTCAACATGGGCAACAGCAGTGCCAAATCACTGGACATGAAAGACTTGAAGTCGCTACAAGAAAACACACGTTATGTAGCCGATGTATCCCCCATGGTCAATGCGTCGGCACAACTGGTATATGGCTCCAACAACCATCCGGGCAGCATACAAGGTGTTGCTCCCAGCTATCTCAACATCCGCAAGTACGAGTTGGAAAGCGGCATCATGTTCGACGAAGAGGCCATCAACACTTATGCCAAAGTGTGTGTCATCGGGCAGACGATTGTGGAAAACCTGTTCACCAACGGCGAGAATCCCATTGGGCAGACCATCCGTTTCGGCTCCATCCCGATGAAGGTTATCGGTGTATTGGCCAGCAAGGGACAGAATCAGATGGGGCAAGACCAGGACGATGTGGTTTTGGCGCCCTATACAACTGTACAAAAGCGTTTTATGGCCATCACCCATTTCAACATGCTGTTTGCCTCCGCAATCAGCGAAGAGCAATCGGAGTTGGCGGCCACCGAAATCACCTATATTCTGCGCAGCAACCACAAGATTGAAAACGGAGCCGAGGACGACTTTGACATCCGCACACAAGAAGAGTTATTATCAACAGTAAGTTCTGTAACACAATTACTTACAGTACTTTTAGCAGCCATAGCCTCCATCTCGCTAATTGTCGGTGGTATCGGCATCATGAACATCATGTATGTAACCGTCACCGAGCGAACCAAAGAAATCGGCCTCCGCATGTCAATTGGAGCGCAGAACCGCGACATCATGCTGCAGTTCTTGTCAGAGAGTATCATTTTAAGTTTGATTGGCGGTGTGATAGGCATCCTGTTTGGGTTACTGCTATCATACGTGGCCTCGCACTTCCTAAGCTGGCCGTATGTTGTAAGCAAGAGCGCCATAGCCATCTCATTCCTCGTATGCGCTGCCACAGGCATCTTCTTCGGTTGGTATCCTGCCAAGAAGGCCGCCAATCTGGACCCCATCAATGCGTTGAGATACGAATAGAGTTGAGAGTTGAGTACGGAGAGAGGAGAGTTGAAAAAGGAAAACTATTTGTTCTTTGTTCTTTGTTTTCTGTTCTTTGTTCTTTGAATTCTGAATTTCTAACTTAGCGCCAGTGAGAGTGCTGCATAGTCGCCGATTTTGTCGCCGAGCACGGCGGGCACAATTTTGCACACTTGGGCTGACAGCGGGATAGCCTCCTTTTCGATAACGGGATAGATGAACCGGTCGAACAGTTCCTGATTACGCTCATAGATGCTGCCGATGACAATGCATTCGGGGTTGAGGACATCGATAAGGATAGAGAGACCCATGCCGAGCATCTCGCCGCATTTGCGATAGATGGAGAGGGCAAACTCGTTACCTTCCTTAATGGCGATGGCCAACGACTTGGCTGTCAGTTTCTCCACATCGTCCATATTGGCAAACAGCGGGTTAGTCTCGCCTTTAGCCAGCATCTCGGCAGCTTTTTTCTTAGCCATGCGGGCGATACCGCCGCCGCTGCAGAAACCCTCGAACGAGCCGGCCTTGTTGAAGCCCACAGGACCATCTTCAGCCATACGCACATGGCCAATCTCGCCGGCATTGTCGTTGGTGCCACTATAGAGGTGACCATCGATAATGAGGCCTGCTCCCATGCCGGTGCCGAAGGTCAGGAACGCCATATTTTGGCAGCCGCGGCCCGCACCGAACTTCCACTCGGCCACTGCACAGGCGTTGGCATCGTTCTGAAGATTGGGCTTTACACCATACTTATCCTCGAACATCTTGACAATGTGAATATTATCCCAGCCCGGCAAGTTGGGAGGCGACATGATGACACCCTCTTTACTACTAAGGGGGCCGCCACAGCTGATGCCGATACCCACCAAGTCGTTGCCGCCAATCTGACGACGTTTCAAAATCTCATCCACGGCTGCAAAAATATTATTCAGCGCAAAATCGACGCCTTTGTCCGTTTCGGTGGCGAAGGAGATCTTATCCACGATAAAATCATCCAAGTTGTCGGTAATCAGTTCTTTACCTAAAATAACGGCACATTTAGTACCTCCAATATCAATGCCTAAAGAATACATAACAAAATTATTTGGGTTGATTAGAAAGGGCAAAGGTACGAAAAAATAAAACATACCGTCGGCTTGGGGGCGACGGATACCATGACAGGCGAAATGCGCCGCAGTTCTATCGAGCGTGGCTGGCCTAAGGGCCTGCAGGTCATACACCAGAAACATTCATAATTCGAAGGGATTTCTTCGGCTGCTGGCGCAGCCTCGAAATGACGGCGGCTTCGGCACTTCGGCAAGCTCAGAGACCTCAGCTGCAAGAAGCAACAACTGTCATCGGCTTCGCACTTCGGCACGCTCAGGGACCTCAGCTGCCTGGAGCAACAACAGGCGGCACTTTCGCACTTCGGCATGCGCTGTGTCCTCAGGCACCACCACATGGAGATAGCGCCACATAACACCCTGCACGCCGGCAGGCGTGCACCGCTCGGTAGAACAAAGAGGCCACAAAAATCATCGCGGCGCCGCGATGATGGTGCAACGGAGCAGGACGGAAATGCGCCGCGAAAGGACATACAAAAAACAAAGCGATTTTGATTCAAATTGAACAGACCAGCATTTGCAAAACAATATTTATGAATCGTTTACAACACAAATAAAAATAATGTGTATCTTTGCCACGTCTATCCGAAAACAGATTTTGTTCTAAGAGAGACACCAATTTTTTGAACCTAAACGAAGCGTTTCGCTTATACTTGCGTTAGAAAACGTAGGAAATTTTCTGAAGATGCAAGGAAGCCGAGCGGTTCTCACGTTTCAGCGTGGACTGCTTTCTCCTACATCTTTATCTTCGGGTTTCCTACGACCTTCTAACAAAGTGTGGTGATTCAGTACCACGCTTCTTTTATGTTAAAAATGCTCATGGGGTGCTGAATGGGCGAAACACAATTACCCACAACAATGAAAAAACTCCTTTTGTGTTTTTCCTTGATGCTTATTGTTTCCGCAGTCTTTTCTGCTCCTGTTGACCCGACGACGGCTGCAAAGGTGGCCACCAATTTCTACCGCCAGCAGACGATGTCCAAGACGCTTTTTAAGCAACAAACCCAACCCACATTGTTGGATGTGACGGCTCAAACGCCCTACCAGCACATCTATGTTTTTAATACCTCCGATGGCAATGGCTTTATACTGGTTGCTGGCGACGACCGTTCAATTCCCGTATTGGGCTACAGCGATGAAGGCTGCTTCGACTATGACGAAATGCCCGACAATGCCCGCAGTTGGATTGCCCATTACGAAGAAGAATTGGCTTGGATTGTAGAACACGAAGCAATACCTTATGAGACTACCGCTGCTGAATGGGAGACTTTACGTCAAGGCAAGCTAATGGAAACCAAAGGCGGAAGTGTAGAACCACTGATAAAGACAAAGTGGAACCAAGCGCCCTATTATAACGACAAATGTCCTTATGACAATGTTGCTGGAGAACGAGCTTTGACAGGATGTGTAGCCACCGCTATGGCACAAATTATGAAATATTGGGAATATCCCGCACGTGGCACTGGCAGCCACTCATACACGGATCCTGCCGACACAAATGGCACTGGTGCTTATGGCACACTCTCAGCCAATTTTGGAAATACAATCTACGATTGGTCAAATATGCCCAAGGTGTTAGAGTCAAATAGTACAACGGCACAAAAGAACGCAGTTGCAACGCTGATGTACCACTGTGGCGTGGCCTGTGATATGGATTATGGTTTAGACTGGAGTGGAGCATACCCTGTTAATGCAAAAAAAGCCCTAATAAATAATTTCGGTTATTCTCCTAATCTTGAACTATATGATATGAACGACTATACTTATTCTACTTGGATTAGTGCTTTAAAATCTGAATTGGATAATCAAAGACCTATATATTACAGCGGATATAATGAAGCTGGGAAAGGTGGTCATGCCTTTGTTTGTGATGGGTATGATAACAAAAGTTATTTTCACTTTAATTTTGGTTGGCAAGGATCTGGGGATGGCTATTTTTCACTACTCAATTTAGCACCTTATCCCTGGGAGGACTTTTCATATATTCAATCATGTATTATAGGCATCCAACCAACCTCATATGAAAGCAAGTTAACGATGTATTCATCTTTAACCACAGATGCTAGCAACTATGAATTTGGAGATGACGTTACAGTTTCATTCTCTATTGCTAACGCTAATAGCACTAATTTCAACGGCTACCTGCTATTCGTCTTAACAGACGCTACAGACAATTATATTGTCGACATGCAACTTATGAGCGCAGACTTCCCTTCCATGAAATACCGCTCAGGTTCCATAACATTTGAAGGTTACGAGCCTATGGTTCCTGGCAACTACACAGTATATGTATTTGCTGGCACAAATAGTAATGATAGTAGGTCTTTTAAATTAGTACAAAGCACATCTTCCGCTACTAATAGTACGAGCTTTACAGTAAAAGAGATGTCCTATCAAATAGAAACCTACTCCAATTTTACTTTTTCTAGTGGGAACGAACTATATGAAGGAAGAAACACTGAAATCTCCGTCTCCATTAGAAACACATCTAGTTCCACTTTATATGGAACCATAGAGATGGTTCTCGCCGACTTATATGGATACGATGAACAATTATTAGGATCTTTCTCTAACACGGATGGGTTTGCATCTAAAAGAAGTTATACTTTAACTACTAATAAAACTATTGAAGTTGAAGGTGGAGAATATCTAATCGCATTATATTTTCAACCACAAGGGAGTGAAGACTGGTATTATGTTGGTTCCACTTTTTATAACAATCCGAGAAGAGTCACCGTTATCAGTGCACCCATCAATCCTGATAAATATGAAGACAACAATACAGCTACCGAATCCTATTTACTCGGGACAGTAGAAACATCAAGTAAAACATACACAATAGATGCTAATTTTCATACTACTACCGACAGAGATTACTACAAATTAAATTTACCTTCTGGGTTCAAATACTCCATCACCGCATCTATCCAAGACCTTAACAATACTTCAACATATACGGCGAACACACACACTTATATTTCCTTTGATGGGAAAAATATCGCAAATGAATTTCATTTTCAAGTATCTTTGTCTGAATCTGATATTAATACTGAAGAAATTTATTTTAGTGTTGAGCCTCAAGACGGAGCTTCATACGATCTTGGCTCCTACCGTTTAACTATAAATATCACACGCACGGGAGGCGTAACCCCCACTCCTGATCAATACGAGCCCAACAACACGTCTTCCACAGCATATAACTTAGGTACAATCAATTCTGCCAGCACTTCTTATAATATTAACGCCAACTTCCATCTCACAACTGACAATGATTATTATAAAATCAATTTACCCCTAGGATACACTTATACTATAAATGCAAATCTATTAGACAGTTATAACGACAATTCCTATACTGCTGATGCAAAATTTGCAATTTCTCAAAACGGTAGTAGTTGGTCATCTAACTACGGAACATATATGTCAGCTATGAACATTGAAAATGGAGGAACTCTCTGGTTTCGAGTTTTACCCTATACCGATCATGAAATAGGCACCTATCAATTACGAATCAAAATTTCTCGCATAAACAATACTGGCATTAAAGACTTTAATGAAGAACAAATCATCCTCTACCCCAACCCTGCCTCAGACAAATTATATCTCACCATGGCCGAAGGCATTGAAGTAAAACAAATAGAATTATTGAACTCCACAGGACAACTAATACATACATTCAACGGCAATGAAAGAGATTTCAATGTTGGTGATTTGCCGTCGGGATTGTACATCATGCGGATTGTAACATCGGAAGGTGTGTTAACAAAAAAGTGGGTAAAACAATAGAATTAATCACATGATAATCATCTAAAAATGAAAAAGATAATCATATTCATAACCTTGCTGATAAGTTGCTTTGCTGCATGGGCACAAACACCTATTGTACTCATGGACAGAACTTTCAAACTGAAAGCCAACAGCACGGAAGAAATCTATTTCAGTTTTGCCGCTGGCGATCAGATTGTTATTGATTTTGATGAAAGTAACAATAAGCCCATCAAACAGATAGATGTCATTGAACAACCATCCAGCACTAAATTCAGCAGCATTAATATCAATTCTTTAACATCTAAGACTATTCATGTTCACCAAAAAGGAGTTTATCTCTTTAGATTAACCAGTCCCGTATTAGCCGCCCGTGAATGCCACATTACCATATCGCGCATTCCACAGAGTAGCGCCACCGCCAATTTTAACACCAATTGGAAATGGATTACGAAATACGACACAACTTGGACTTCATACAAGGAGGATTCTTTAGTGGGATATGACAATATTCCTTACACTGAGACAGTAAGAGAGGTCGTCTCTCGAGAACTAAGACCCGAACAAGTGGTTGACCGAAATATAGTTGTTCATTCTAGAACAAACCTCGATTACAGTCCAAAAGCTTCTGTTGCCATCACATTACCACAGAACAAAATTTCACATAATCAGGAAGACATCGTAGTTTCATGGGCCTATTACATTAGCGTTGGAGACAATTCAAATAATTTTTTTAGTAGAAACAAATCCTCCATCCAAAATTTAACGGGTAAAGCTACTAAGATTATTACAACAAATGCTCTGGTCGGATATGCCGCAAATCTTATAACTGGTCTAGCTATTCCCAATCCTGAAGACCAAGAGGATGTTGTGTTTGCCATCGTTCCGAATGCATGGAACAAGAACAATTTTATGCAAGGGATTGGCTATCAATATTTGAAAAGAGGAAATATCAAGTCTGACTATTATAAATTTACCGATAATAATTTACAAGGAGAATATTATTTGTGCCTATATAATGACAACAATTTTAGAAAAATTGATGTATATGTGCAAGTCGTTGCCATTATCGAGACAACTGTGTATCAAGATGTCCAGTATGAACGTTGGAAAACACAGCCACGTTATGTTACGCTAAACAAGCGTCGCATGTCGGTATCGAGCACTCAGGTTAGGGTACCGGTGGAATAACATTTATACCTGTACCTACTACTTCGGTGATGACTGACATAAATCGCCGCAGACCTAACGGCCTGCGATGTTGATGTTGTGCGTCGTTTGTTCTATCGAGCGTGGCTGGCCTAAGGGCCTACAGGTCACACACCAGTAACATTCATAATTCAAAGGGATTTCTTCGGCTGCTGGCGCAGCCTCGAAATGACGGCGGTTTCGGCACTTCGGCAAGCTCAGAGACCTCAGCTGCAAGAAGCAACAACTGTCATCGGCTTCGCACTTCGGCACGCTCAGGGGGGGGCAGGCACCGCCACATGGAGATAACGCCACATACCACCCCGCACGCTGGCAGGCGTGCACCGCTCGGTAGAACAGAGAGGCCACAAAATTCATTGCGGCGCCGCGATGATGGTGCAACGGAGCAAGACGGAAATGCGCCGCAGCATCCCCTATTTTGGCAACAAAGACACATTATCAATTATCATTTTTTTATAACAAAAAAACATAAAATGTATGTATATTTGCAGCCGTAATCTTAAACAGATTTATTTGTATCACAATTAAATAACGACCTAGAGCAATGAGAAAACTCTTTTTGTATTTTTCATTCTTGATATCGGCATTGCATCTTTGCGCCGACCCTGTAGATCCGATAACGGCTGCCAAGGTGGCCACCAATTTCTATCGCCAGCAGGTGATAGCCAACTCGCAAACGAGTCGGACCAAGGCGCAGATCACCTTGCAAGATGTAACGGCCCAGACGCCCTACCAGCACATCTACGTCTTTAACGCCTCTGCGGACAACGGTTTTGTCTTAGTGGCGGGCGACGACCGCTCGATACCCATCCTTGGTTACAGCGAGGAAGGGAGCTTCGACTACGACAATATGCCCACTAATGCCCGAGCATGGATCATGCACTACGAAGAAGAACTTGCTTGGATAATTGCCAACGACGCCGAGCCATACGAGACCACCGCTGACGAATGGAAAACCTTACGCAAAGGCGGTTCTTTGGCAGCCAAAGGTAGCAGTGTTAATCCGCTGGTAAAGACGCAATGGAGCCAGTCGCCTTATTACAACAACCTGTGTCCTTACAACAGTTCTGTAAACAAACGGACCGTGACGGGCTGCGTTGCCACTGCCATGGCACAAGTGATGAAATTCTGGAACTATCCGGCACAAGGGCGAAGCTATCATTCTTACAACTGCGAGTACTATGGCACCCAATCGGCCAACTTTGCCAACACCACCTACGACTGGTCCAACATGCCCACCAAGCTCACCAGTTCCAGCTCGTCCACACAAGTCAATGCCGTAGCCACACTGATGTATCATTGTGGTGTAAGCATCGATATGAACTACGGTTATGACGGCAGCAGTGCTTCCACGCAAAATGTCCCCAACGCTTTGATAAACTACTTCAAATACGACAATGGGGCGCATTATGTTCGGAAGAGCAATTATTCGGAAAGCGGCTGGACAACCTTAATACAAACCGAGCTGAATGCAGGAAGGCCTGTCCTTTACAGAGGCCAGGGCGAAGGCGGCCATGCCTTTGTTTGCGACGGCTATAATTCCAGCAACCAATTCCATTTCAACTGGGGATGGGGCGGCTACTGTGACGGCTACTACTCCACCAGCAACCTGACCCCCGGCACGGGTGGCACAGGGGCTGGCAATGGCAGCTATACCGTCAACCAAGGCGCCGTTATCGGCATCAAGCCGGTCAGCAGCAGCACGGCCACACCCAATTTGAAAATGTATTCGACACTTACCGTAGAGGATGCCCGTTTCGGGAAAAATATCACGGGGACCATTCAGGTTTCTAACAAAGGTGCCAATAATTTCACCGGGAAATTAGCCGTTGCCATATTTAACGAAGAGGATATTGCCATTTGCAATCAGAAGTTCAATGTCAGCAGCTTACAGCCAAATTATCACTCCACAGGCAATATCAACATCACGGGAGGAGTGCCCTTGATTCCTGGCAAATATCGTGCCTACGCCTTTTACAGCGTAGATGGAAGCAACTGGGAACTGGTTCCCAACGGCACCAATGCCTCTTCCTCAACGACGTTTAACATCACCTATTCGGCGCAGATGGAGACCAATTCCGATTTTTCCAAAACCACCTTCATCCAAGGGCAGGAGGCAACCGTCAATGTGGATGTATGGAATTCTGGTTCCTCAACATTCTATGGGAAAGTACGAGTAAATCTGTCCAATGTGGAAACCGGCTCAAATGTGCAAAATATTCAGGTACTGAATGTTACAAATGGCTTGCAAGCCAACTACCACTACACCAACGGACTGAACTTTACGGGAACCATCACAGCAGCCACGGGCACCTATCTTATGGAGTTGGCCTATCAGCGAGAAGGTGAAACGCAATGGTATTATGCAGGCAGTTCAAAACACCAGAACCCTGTCCTTGTCACCGTTGTAGCCTCACCCACCCTTGCTGTGTCGCCCTCCTCGGTGTCGTTCCAAGCTGCGGGTAGCAGTCAGGCAGTCTCCGTAACCGGCAATGTTGACTGGACAGCCAGCACCTCGGCCTCCTGGCTCACCTTGTCGCCCAAAAGCGGAACCGAAAGCGGTACGATTACGGTCACCGCAGCTACTAACAACTCCAATTCGGCACGGTCGGCCACCATCACAATAACGGGCAGCAACGGTGTTGGTTCCAAGACGATTACAGTCACCCAAGCTGCTGGTACCGCTCTCCAACCCGACGCTTACGAGCAAAACAACACGTCATCCACCGCCTACGACTTAGGGACCATTTCAACCAACAACAGGACCTTCACCATCAATGCCAACCTGCATGTGTCAACAGATGTAGATTATTATAAAATCACCCTGCCTGCAGGCTATAAATACACGGTCAGTGCTCTAATGTACGACAGATATAATAACTCTTCTTCCTATTCGGCCTACGGAGCGTTGGCATTCTCGCTGAACGGCACAAACACCTCAGGCACATACGACAATGAAATGCCCGCCACAACCCTTAATGGTGGAGGACCCATTTATTTCAGAATCAAAGGATTCAATGGCAACGATAACGATTTAGGCACTTATCAGTTCATCATCAATATTTCCCGGTCCTCTAACACTGGAATTGAAGAGTTTGAAGATGAAGAATTGACACTCTACCCCAATCCTGCGATAGACAAGCTATATCTAACTATAGCTAAAGATGTTGCGATCAAAGAAATAGAATTTGTGAATGCCCAAGGCCAGTTATTGCGCACCTATCCTGACAGCCAGCGCGAGTTCCATGTCGGCGATTTGCCGTCGGGATTGTACTTTATGCGGGTTGTTACATCAGAAGGCGTGATTACGAAGAAGTGGGTAAAGTAAATAGATGATAATCAAGAACAAAGAACAAAGAACAAAAAACAAAGAACAAAGAACATGAAACGACTCTGTCTGTACTTTTCTTTCATCATTTTATCATTGAATCTCTGCGCTGCTCCCGTTGACCCGATGACGGCAGCCAAGGTGGCCACCAATTTCTACCGCCAGCAGGTGATGGCGAAATCTCTTTTGAAACAACAAAACATGCCTGAACTGGTGGATGTCACAGTTCAAACGCCCTACCAGCATATCTACGTCTTTAACGCCTCTGCGGACAACGGTTTTGTCTTAGTAGCGGGCGACGACCGCTCGATACCCGTATTGGGCTACAGCGATGAAGGCAGCTTCGACTATTACGAGATGCCCGACAATGCCCGCTGGTGGATTAATCACTACGAACAGGACATCCTCTACATTATAGAGCACAATGCGGCATCTTCCACGATGGCTTCAAGCGAATGGGAAACCTTGCGTAACGGAGGCTTATTGGAAACCAAAGGTGGTAGTGTTGAGCCGTTGATAAAAACCCAATGGGCACAACGGAACCACTCCAACGACGGTGCCGTGCTGTATAACAACATGTGTCCTTACGACGAGGCTGCTGGCGAATACACACTGGCTGGCTGTGTAGCCACCTCCATGGCACAGATAATGAAACATTGGGAGTATCCGACACATGGCATTGGAACCCATAACTATACCGTAAACGCTCATCCCGAATACGGAGAGCAATCCGCTGATTTTGGCGCAACCACCTACGCATGGGCCAATATGCCTCTCACCTTAACTGCTTCAAGCACAGAAGCAGAGAAAAATGCAGTTGCCACCCTTATGTACCACTGCGGCGTGGCTTGCAATATGAATTACGACATCCGAAGTCGCGGTGGCAGTTTGGCGCACATCACCTATGCGCAACAACCGTTCACCCAATATTTCGGATATTCCTCTCAAATACAATATGTTAAAAAGAGCAATTATTCGGATGCGGATTGGCTTGCCTTGATCAAACAAGAACTGGACAACAACCGCCCCTGCCTATATCAAGGGCAGACATCGACCGAGATCAATTCGATGGGTCATGCGTTTGTTTGCGATGGATACAACAGCGACAATTTCTTCCATTTTAATTGGGGCTGGAGCGGTAGAGAAGACGGCTATTTCCGCTTAGATGCCATCACACCGCTCAATTACAACTTTTCATACCTCCAAGCTTGCCTTATCGGCATTGAGCCGAAGGACAACACAGGCATTGCCGAGAACAGCAAGCCAATGTGCGCCATCTACCCCAATCCGGCGGTAGAAATTTTGCATATAACCATCGACGAAGGCACCGAAGTGAAAACCACTGAGATACTGAACGCTGCCGGGCAACTGCTGCGCACTTACAACGGAAACCAGCGCGAGTTCCAAGTCGGTGATCTGCCGCCAGGCCTGTACTTTATGCGGGTAGTCACAACGGAAGGCGTGATTACAAAGAAGTGGGTGAAATAACGGCAACTTTTCGTATTTTTGCGCCACATTTTAAAAACAATGAGCGCACCTTTGAAAGAAAAAAGCATTCGTATTGCCGATTACGACTATCCTCTACCAGAGGAGCGGATAGCTTTTTATCCCAAGGAGCCGCGCGACACCTCCAAACTGCTGGTTTATCGCAACGGTGAGATTACCGACAGCCATTTTTACCAGCTGGCCGACTTTCTAGACCGCGATACCATGCTGATTTTCAACAACTCGAAGGTCATCCATGCGCGCCTGCGTGTGCATAACGCCACTGGTGCCGCCATCGAGATTTTCTGTCTGGAACCGATGCTGCCCACCACCGAATTGGCTTCCGCTTTCACGCAGACCAGTCCCGTCACCTGGAAGTGCTTCGTAGGCAATGCCAAGCGCTGGAAACACCCGCTCACCCTTGTTGCACAAGTGCGTGACCGTGAGGTGCAAATCACCGCCGAAAAGGGCGACAACTGCGACGGTGCCTTTCCCGTGACCTTCACCTGGAACGACAAAGACATCACCTTTGCCGAATGGATTGAAGCCTACGGCAAAATGCCGCTACCCGCCTACATCAAGCGTGAGGCCTCGGCTGAAGACGAAGCCCGCTACCAGACGGTCTATGCACGCCACGACGGCTCGGTGGCCGCCCCCACGGCTGGACTGCACTTTTCGGAGAATGTGCTGGCAAATCTTCGTCAGAAAGGAATTGACCTGCAATATCTTACACTACATGTCGGCGCTGGCACTTTCAAGCCCGTCACCACCGAACTGATTGGCGACCACTACATGCACCAAGAGCAGGTCATCATCACGAAAGACCTGATAGAACAGCTGCTGCACGACACGCAGAAACGCCGCATTGCAGTCGGCACCACGGTGGTGCGCACCTTGGAGTCGCTATTTCTAATGGGCGCCAAACTCTGCCTCTCCCTACCCTCCCCGTTCCTCATCGAGCAATGGGAAGCCTACGAGAACCCGCAATTCGCCAGCATCACTGCAGAGCAGTCGCTGAAAGCCCTGCAAGACTATATGGGCACCCAGCACACAGACCACATTGCCGGCGCCACCCGCCTGATGATTGTGCCCACTTACAAGCATCACATGATACAGGGCATCATCACCAACTTCCACCAGCCCAAGAGCACACTGCTGCTGCTCATCGCCTCCATCATCGGCAACGACTGGCATCGCGTGTATGAGCATGCGCTGAGCCATGACTATCGCTTCCTCAGCTACGGCGATTCCAACCTCTATATCAACGACTAATCTCACAATCGGAAGCAGCACTGCAGGCGCAGTTCCGTCTTATGATGCCCATTTATTTGTGTTAAACCGCTACCGACTTTGTCGGAATAGAAGTAGTAGCTCTGCGCCAGTCGCACCCACACATCCAAGAAACGCCAGCGGTACTTTAGCACCAACACGGCACGACAGCCGCGGCCGTAGTAACTGTTGACCGTAAAAGCGTACAACACATCGCTTTCGTAGGCGTAGAGTCGTTCATCGTACGAGGGCGTGTCGAAGAAAGCCAGTCGGCACTTGACGCTAAGATTAGGTTTGGGGAAAGTCACATTCACATCCTGATAAAAGAGCCAGCCCTGACGCGTTCTCTTTTCGTTTGGATAGCGATTCAGCAACCAATCAAGTTCGGTTTTCATCGACAGCACAGGCAACGGCTGATAGCTAATCCCCATCTTGATGCTATGGGTGATTTTCGGCATCAAAACATTCCAGTAGCCATTTTCTGAAATCCTATTCACTTCGCGCTGCAACCTACGGTACAGCCATTTCAATCGCGTTTGGCGGCGAATATCCAGCGTGAGTGTCATGCCTGTCTCCATTCTTGACGAAGGCGCATCGACTTGATATTTGAGCCACGGATAGTGGCAGTAATCGTGATAGAGCAATACATTAAGCCGCTTACCCACAACAACATCCGCCACCACATAGACACCAGTTTCATTCTGAGCCTTACCACCAAAGCCGCTGCCATAGAGCGCATGATAGCGTGGTGAGAAGTGGCGGAAGAGGGCTGCCACTTGCAAACGGGGGTCGACATGCCACTGCAGACCTTGCAGACACGCCCATGCTGGCGACTCGCACATGGCCAACTCACCAAAGAGAATCACTTTCCGCAGCAAGCACTGGTAATCAACCGACGCATTGAACATATAGTTGCCCGTAAAGTTATATTGCTGATATACAGCATCTCCCAAAATTACCTTGCGCGGAAAATAGGCCCACAACACGCGGGCACCCACACGGAACAGTCGCCGAACCATTCGGAAATCGGCGCCAACCAGGTGATTACGGAGCACATTCATCTTGGCACACTCGTTAGCCGTACGATGGTAGCCCACCTGCGACAGCGGTCCCTCGTAAGTACCATCCCCGTTAATTTTCCCATCGTAGCGCCTACTCGAATAGAAAACGGTGCCCGTATAGTTGGCATTGCCCAACTCGACGGCTGCACCCCGAAAGAAAAGCCCCTCGCTGAGCGGTGTCACGGGCTTAACGCCCGACGAGAACTTGCGTAGGCCCACGCCACCTCCCTTCCCACTCATCAGCGACGAGCCCACCACCAGTCCCTGGCCGAGATTGAGCCTATAATCACCAATGGCGGCACACTTGAGGATGCCGATATTTTTTAACGCCATACTGAATGAATAGTGGTCGAACCCTTGACGCTGCGCACCTTTAAAGAGCTGCTCGCCAGCATCTTTCTCGGCAGCCAAACCCAGCGAGAAAACATCCGACGATGTGAACTGATAGCGAAATGCCAATCGGTCGGGCGAGCCCAAATAGCCGTTGGTGCGCTCCGCATCGTAGCCTGCTTGCTTCTCCAACACGCGCCCATAGCGTAGCAACAGAGTCTGACGCGCCCGCTTGAAAAAATGGCGGAAAGGCTGTCGGCGCTGCATGGGCGGCGTGGTCACCAAGAGTGGTCGCAGACGCAACCAATCTTCATAGGTAAAGCCCTCCACCGCCAACAGCTCGTTCAATGTGACCAAAGCACCATATTTCTCTATATAAACTTGCAATTGATAATACTGATAATCAGTCAGATGGAGAATATTAAGCGCCACCTCATAACTCAACGTGTTGACCGACCAGCGACCATCGGAAGAGGCCTCCAACTCCGACAACTCATCCGACAGGTCCACCGACTCCTGTTGTTCCTCGTCGTCTAAGATTGTCTCCACATAATTCAGCAACATATCATTCAGTTCCTCAGCACTTTGCAGTAGCGAATCCACTTGTGCCTCAGCCGACAATAGGCACAACGCCAACAGCACGGAGCAGAAAAATTTATACATACGCCTCATCTTCAACCATTTAAAACCCGTACGACAAACGACATTGCGGCGACAAACCCAACGGAAAATGGTAGGCAGAGGCCATCTCCAGCGAAAAGCGGCGCCAGTGTAGGAAACACGACAAGCTGACCGACGGCTGCGGCAAACAGCACGAAAACGACAAGGCAATGACCTTTGAGAGCGTCACACCACACGAAGCCGTCACTCGGAAGGGACCAGGAAAACACTTCTGCATTGTTAGCGAAAGCAACACCCTGTTAGATAATGCGTAAGCTGCATCAAGGTGGACTTCCGCGGGAATGTATTCGCTGCCTGTTATGCCGTATTTCATCCTAATGGGATTGTAGGCGCTGACCGCCAGCAGCAGTTTGTCGGTAATGCTGACAGCCAACGACATATCCACCGTAAACGAATGGATGGGCTCATAGTGGCGGGCGTAGGAATAGATGTAAAACAGGCGCATGGCGGCCACGAAACGCGAGCCGAAGCGACGACCGTAGCCGCACGATGCTGTCAGTTCGCCCATTTTCGAAAAACCGCTATGCGATAGCTGTGCCGACATCAGATTGCATTTATGGCAAAAGTAAAAAAGGGCCGATTTATCCATCAGTTCCTTCTGCAGATAGCCATTTTCAAAGCCGAGTGACACAGCACCGCCTTCACGAAACGCCAACACTGCCATATTGTGCGGATAGAGCGACCGGCCATACTCGTCAGACATCTCATTATCAAATATTTTCCTAAAACCGTGCGAATCCTGTCCCCACAAGGATAATGGCAACGCCAAGGCCACTAGAGCCATCCATTTGCATTTCATAATAAAATTCTAAATTTTTCGCAAAGATAACATTATTTTAACAACTATGGATAATTGTTGAAAATTATTGACAACTAAATGACTAATGGCACAATTTGCAGGCATTGTTGCACGAGAGTCACTTTCGCGGCGATAACGAGTGTTGTTTCATAGCACATGTTTTCCGCGCCGCGATAGTATGCGCAGAGTCATCACAGCCCCAGATTGCGCTCCTTTCAGTCGCTTATCTGGGGTTATTGAGATTTTGTCCCTTCGGGACAGATTTTTGTCCAAATCGTTTTGATTATGTCCGTGTCAACGGCCTCGAAGAGGCCATCTCTTAATAACCCCAGATGAGCGTAGCGGAATCTGGGGTAGCGGAAAAAATCTACAAACTCTACCGCGGCGCGCTATGAATGTCCTATGGAACACTAAACAGTTCGCCGCGGAAGGGGTTTTAGTGCCAACAGCTATATAACTCCCCATAAAAATTGCAGAAAAAATGCGTCGAAATAACTACCGAAAAAGGAAAATTTATAAATTTGCGTTTCAAAAAATAAAAAGGAGGAACCGTGACAGGTAATATTATTCTTGACGCTGCCATCATTTTAGGCATTCTCGGCGCAGTTGCCGCCATCATTTTATTCTTTGTATCGAAGGCATTTCATGTGGAAGAGGACCCGCGCATTGACGAGGTTGTTGCCCAACTGCCGGGTGCCAACTGCGGCGGCTGCGGTTTTGCCGGCTGTCGTGCTTTGGCTGAAGCCATTGTCAAGCAAGGCAATCTGGACGGCATTGGCTGTCCTGGAGCGGGTGCAGAAGCCAACGCCAAGATATCCTCTATCTTAGGCATCGAAGCGGTTGCCAAGGAACCCAAGATTGCAGTTATCCGCTGCAACGGCACGCAATGCAACTCACCAGCGAAGACCTTCTACGACTCGGCGCTGACCTGCACTTTCGCCAACAATCTGTTTGCCGGCGAAGGCGCTTGCCCGTTTGGCTGTTTGGGCTGCGGCGACTGTGTGAAATCGTGCAAGTTCGGTGCCATCACGATGGATCCCGAGACCAAGTTGCCCGTTGTGGACGAAGAGCTGTGCGTCGGCTGCGGAGTGTGCGCCAAGAACTGCGTGCGCCACGTCATCGAGATCCGCAACAAGGGACTCAAAGGGCGTCGCGTATTCGTGGCCTGCAACAACAAGGAGAAGGGCGGCGTAGCGCGCAAGAACTGCTCGGCAGCCTGCATCGGCTGCGGCAAGTGTGCCAAGGTTTGTCCGTTCGGAGCCATCACCGTGGAGAACAACCTCGCCTACATCGACTTCAACGTATGCAAACTCTGCCGCAAATGCGAAGCCGAGTGCCCAACCGGCGCCATCCATACGCACAACTTCCCACCTCGCAAGGTCGCTGAACCCGTTGAGCAGACGGAAGTCGTAAAGGAGCCCGCACAACTTTAACAACAACCTAGAAAACAATCTATTATGAAAAGATATACATTCCACAAAGGGGGAATTCATCCTGAAGAAAACAAATTCGCCAACTCCAAAGGCATCGAAGTGTTTCCATTGCCCAAACAAGCGGTGGTATTCATGTCTCAGCACCTGGGTGCACCTGCTGTGCCCGTAGTAGCCAAGGGCGACCAAGTGAAGGTGGGCCAACTGATTGGCAAGGCCGAGGCGTTCGTATGCGCCAATGTGCACTCGCCCGTATCGGGAACTGTGGCCAAAGTGGAAGAGACCGCCGACATTACCGGCTACAAGAAAATGGCCGTCACCATCGATGTGGAAGGCGACGAATTTGCTGAAGGCATCGACACTTCCGACACCCTCAACAAGGAGATTACCCTTGGCAAAGAAGAGATTATAGCCCGCATGAAAGAGTGTGGCATTGTCGGTTTGGGTGGTGCCTGCTTCCCGACGCACATCAAATACATGCTGCCGCCGGAAAAGAAGGCCGACTATCTGATTATCAACGCTGCCGAGTGTGAGCCTTACATCACCAGCGACCACAAAATCATGATGGAGAAGGCCGAGGAATGTATCGTGGGTGTACGAGCCCTGCTCATCGCCTCGGGCGCGCCTGTGGCCTTAATTGGCATCGAAGAGAACAAACCCGACGCCATCGCACGACTGTACGAAGTTTGCGAGCCATACGACAACATCAAGGTCTGCAAACTTAAAACAAAATATCCACAAGGTGCTGAAAAGCAACTGATTAAAGCTTTAACAGGCAGAGAAGTGCCCAACGGCAAGCTGCCCATCGAAGCAGGTTGCATTGTCAATAACATCATGACGGCTCACGCTGTGTATGAGGCTGTTCAGAAGAACAAGCCCATCATCGACACCTACACCACCATTACAGGAAAGAGTCTGCCTGAGAAGCGCAATTTCAAGATTCGCATCGGCACCCCACTCATGGAAGTGCTGAACACCGTAGGCATTCCCGAAAATACAGGTAAGATTATCAGTGGCGGCCCCATGATGGGCAAGGCCATTTCCAATACCAACGCCTATTTCGCCAAGGGCATGTCGAGCATTTTGTTCATGGACGAAAAGGAGAGTCGCCGCGAGAAAGCGTCGCCCTGCCTGCGCTGTGGCAAGTGTGTCGCCGCCTGCGTCATGGGCCTGGAGCCCATCTTGCTGCATGTGCTCGCCGACCAGCGTCGTTACGAGGAGTGCGAGGCCAACCACATTATGAACTGCATCGAATGCGGCTGCTGCCAGTACTCCTGCCCCTCTCACCGACCGCTGTTGGACCTCATCAGAGTGGGCAAGATGAAAACGGGCGAGATGATTCGCAACCGCAAGAAATAAAGTATATTCGCCGACTTAAAAAACAACCACTTATGTCAAACGAAAGATTTGCCGTCATTGGTGCCGGACATTTCGGTTCATCCATTGCGGTCGCTTTATCAGAACAAGGTGCCGAAGTCTTAGTTATCGACTCCGACATGCAAGTTATTCAAGAATTGAACGAAGACGTGGCTTTCTCGGTCTGCATTGACGCATCGAACAAGAAAGCCCTTATTGGAGAGAATATCCAAGACTTTGACGTTGTCATTGTAGCCATCGGCAACGATTTTGAAAAGCGCCTTCTCTGCGCCGCCAACCTGCTCGACTTGAACGTCAAGCGCATCATCTGCCGTACCATGGGCAACAACCAGCGACTGATCTTAGAGAAGATGGGCATCACCGAATTCCTCTCCCCCGAAGATGAAATCGGAAAAGTGGTGGCCGAGCGACTGCTCAACCCCAACATCCTTTCATACTTACAACTCCCTGACGACCATAGAATTGCAGAAATCCTCACTCCGCAACGACTGATTGGCATGACCTTGGGTGACATCAACTTCCGCGATAACCACAAACTGAGTTTGATTACCATCAAGCGCGACTTTGAAGAGTTCTCGACTAACGAGAAAAAGAAAAGCCAGCATATCATCGGTGTGCCTGACAACACCACCATCATTCAAGAGAACGACTGCTTTGTCATCTTTGGTCAAAACCAAGACATTGAGAACTTCATCAAGATAAACCAATAAGTTGTGATGACACTCAGATCGTTACGCCAATTCGACCAGAAGTTCAACCTGCACATTGTCAAGAACCAGGATAAGGTTCAGAAGATTTTGCGCATCATGAGCGTTATTGTGTCGGTGATAACGATTGCAGCTATCACCTGCTATCACGGCTTTTACATCTCGCCAGAAATCAAACAGCTGATTAAGCACATTGTCTATTTCAGCCTCTCATTTTACATTGCCAAATACTTCATCCTCTTTCTCTATTCTATACATAAGAGGGCTTACCTACGAAATTCATGGTTCGAGTGTTTGGTGATTATCTTTCTAATTATCAGTTGGATAGTAATCCCTGTGCTGCATATTGACATCAAACTGATAGATTACACTGACTTTGAGAACTTCTTTATGCTCTTTGTCCAGATTTACTTTTTGGGCATTGTGCTGATAGAGATTTCCAAGGCGAGCACGTTTCTCACCCGTCTCAACCTGTCGCCTCCTGTGCTGATGATCATGTCGTTCCTCATTCTGATAGCCTTTGGCACGCTGCTGCTCATGCTGCCACGAATGACTGTCAACGGCATCTCGTTCATCGACGCCCTGTTCACGGCCACCAGCGCCTCGTGCGTTACCGGTCTGACCGTCTTGCCAACAGGCTCGGCCTTCACCTTCAAGGGACAGGTGGTGATCATGCTGCTGATTCAAATCGGTGGTTTGAGTATCTTATCATTTGCCACATTCTTCACCGCTTTCCTGTCGCGCTCATACACGGGATTGCGTTACCAGCACCTGGTCAAGGACTTGCTGTCGGTGAACAAATACTCTGACGCTTTCAGGCTGTTGCGAGAGATTTTCATTGCCACAATGATTATTGAAGCCGTTGGATTGGCCTTGCTGTACACCTATTGGAAGACGACGGGATTATTCGACAACGAAGGAGAGACCTTCTTCTACGCTATCTTCCACACTATCACGGCCTTTAACAATGCAGGATTCTCGTTGTGGGATGCCAACCTGATGGATGCCGCCATCAAGCACAACTATTTCCCGCAGACCATCATCATGTTACTGACGCTGTTAGGCAGCATCGGCTTCCTCACTTTGCGTGATTTCTTTAATCCGCAAAGCATTCGTGAGAGAAAGAAATTCAAATGGAAACAACTGCATACTGGCACCAAAATCATTCTTTACACAACGGCTGTCATCGTAGTGGTTGGCTCACTGTTGTTCTTTGCCGTTGAGTATAACCATTCACTTGCCAATGAAGGGACCCTCTTCGACAAAGCATTTGCATCTGTATTCCAATTTGTTACGGGCAGAACGGCAGGATTCAACGTCATTGATGTCAGCATGATTTCTGTGCCAGGTCTGCTATTGCTGATACTGGTTATGTTCATTGGCGGCTCACCAGGTTCCACGGGCGGTGGCATAAAAGTCACCACTACCTTTGTCATCTTCAAGTCGGTGTTGGCCACCATTCAAGGCAAGAAGAACATCGAATTCAGGCGGCAGACCATTCCTTTCGAGTTGGTTGACAAAGCCTACTCTATTGTCATCATGTCGCTGCTGCTGATATTCTTCTCCATGTTAGGCTTGGCTATTCTGGAACCCAACATCAACCTTGCCACGCTGATTTTCGAGACTGTAGCTGCCTTCAGCACCTCGGGCCTCTCAACGGGAGCATGTGCCGGTTTCTGCGTCGGCTCTAAGATTATTCTCATCTTCAACATGTATATCGGCAAATTGGGCACACTGACCATCGCCTACGCCCTGAGCAAACGGACGAAAGAGTCGCAACACCAGTATCCGGATACCTATTTTATGATTGGATAAAATAAACTGAAAATAAAAGAACAAAGAACAGAGAACAGAGAACAAATTCAAAATTCAAAATTCAAAATT
>JAFTCA010000028.1 GCA_017454945.1 Bacteroidales bacterium | reverse complement strand
TGATTTCGTGGGTCATGTTGTTGATGAAGTCGGTCTTCATTTCGTCCAGTTTGCGTTGGGAAGATATGGTGCGTAAGGAAATGATGAAGAGGATGGAAATCAGCAGTATCATAAAGATGCTGAGGAGGGTGTAGAAATTGGCGTCGCTGCTAAGTATCATGGGGGAGGGTGGGAAGGCGAGGAGGAGGTAAAGATTGTCAGAGGTGGCGATGCCGTGAGGGTGGAACGTGTATTTATAAGCAGAGTTGAGGAGTTCGTTGGGGTTGGCATCTTTGCTACAATAGAGGAGGGTGTCGGCCCCGTCTTTCAAGACACCGATATAGGGGTTGATGTCTACCCCGTTGATAATAAGCTCTTCGCGAATGAGTGAGTCCAGTAGTGGGAAGTTGAGCTTAGTGGGGTCGATGGTGTTGTTGATATAGACGGGAGCATTCTTTGTTCTTTTGGTGTTGTTTATCTCTGCGATGAGCCTGTTGCGGGCGTTGAGAAGGGTGTTGTATTGGGTGAGGGTGTTCTCCTCGGCGCTGGAGAGGTGGGAGCCTGGGAGGGGAAAGGCACTGTCCTGTGTGGAAACACCAAACTGTACACGATGCTCGTCATAGAAAAGCTCGCTGCTGTTGCGTATGATGTCCTGCATTTTTTCGTTAAGGTCGTCAATACGCAAGTATCGCTGTAACCTATAGCGTTCTTTCTGTGACACATAGTCTTCGACCTTCATTTGGTCTAGCTGGTTGAACACCTCGTCGATGGCGTTGTTGACGCTGATGTTGAACAGGTTCTCGCTCATCTTGGCCGATTTTTTGGTCTGGGTAATCTGGATGATAACCAGAGTGATTGCGGCGATGGCGAAAATGGTGGATAATAGAATCAAGAGGTGTCGTTTCATATAATATGAATATTTCTTTTGATAACGGAAACATGGATAAAAAATTACTTTTTGGGCAATAATTAAGAAAAAAATCTTATCTTTGCACTTCGAAATCGGCATGGGGTATGACTGAAAGTCTCCCTGATTCAGTAGTATATAACATATAATTGAATGTTTTCGATAAGCCGAATCCAGGCAAGCTTGCATTTATGGTGAGGTGAGAAAACGTCTGTTACGAAGAAACGAACAATATGAGGATAGGCATAATAATAGCAATGGACATCGAATACCAAAAGATGCGCGATGCCTTGGGCGGGAAGTCGCAGGGCAGCATCAATGGTAATGATGTCGTTTTGTGGCAATGCGGAATAGGCAAGGTGAACGCTGCTATAGGCACTATGAACCTCATAGGCCAGCACCATCCTGACTGCATTATCAGCACGGGATTGGCAGGCGGCATAGATGATCGTCTTCATGTCATGGACGTAGTGGTTGGCAGCCAGACGGTCTATCATGACGTATGGTGTGGCGAAGGCAACGACAAAGGGCAAATTCAGGGCTTGCCCGCACGTTTTGATGCTGACAAAAAACTGGTACAATGTGCCCTATCGTTAGATGAAACAGGTGACTATAAGGTGTGGAACGGACTAATCTGCACCGGTGACCAGTTTATCACCAACAAGACAGCACTAGCAGATATCAAGTCATCCTTCTCAGATGCCTTGGCATGTGAGATGGAGTCTGCCGCCATAGCCCACACCTGTTATCTTCAGACGGTGCCATTCCTCAGCATCCGTGTTATCAGCGACACCCCTGGCAACACCGACAACCACCAGCAGCAGTGGGACACCTTCCTTGCTAACATGGGCGACCACTCTTTCCGTTTCGTCAAAAGTTTTATTGAAAAGTTGTAACCGATTATTATTCTCAATATGGAAGTTATTCAAAGTTTTACGATAGACCACACACACTTGAAGCCCGGCATCTACATTTCCCGTATCGACAAAGGGTTTACCACCTTTGACTTACGCATAATTGAACCCAACCACGAGCCTGCTGTGTCACCCTCAGCCATGCATAGTCTGGAACACTTGATGGCCACATGGTTTCGTAACTCATCGGTTAAGGACG
>JAFTCA010000027.1 GCA_017454945.1 Bacteroidales bacterium | reverse complement strand
GCCGGTAGCCAGCATGGCGAAACCGGTCTGGCGGGCGCTCATCACGTCGGCGTGGTCACCGAAGATGGACAAAGCCTGAGCGGCGAGGGCACGTGCGGAAACGTGGAACACGCCGGGCAGCAATTCGCCTGCAATCTTGTACATATTGGGGATCATCAGCAAGAGACCTTGTGATGCGGTGTAGGTGGTGGTCAGCGCACCAGCCTGCAATGAACCGTGAACGGCACCAGCGGCACCGGCTTCCGATTGCATTTCAACCACTTTAACGGTCTCGCCGAAAATGTTCTTTCTGCCGCCTGCACTCCACTCGTCGATGTATTCTGCCATCGGAGATGAGGGGGTGATAGGATAAATGGCGGCTACTTCGCTAAACATGTACGCAACGTGCGCAGCAGCGCAGTTACCGTCGCATGTCATAAATTTTTTGTCTGCCATAAAATGTTGATTTTTAATAGGTTGATTTAAGTATAGTCTGTTTGTATCAAGAATGCAAATGTATGCATTTTTTTTTAAAAAAAATGATTGATTGTGCCCTTATTTTCTTTTCTTTTTGCTTCTTAATGCTTTCTTCTCTTCTGTAGCAAGACGTCGGGCTACTTTTTTTACATCCTCCTCGGCAGGAAGTTGTTCTGGAACTTGGTGCGTGCTTTTACTCTTTCTACATCTCGCAGTCTCTTTTCTATTACTTCTGCCCGTCGGGTTTGTACAGCAAAGTATGTCTGTGCAAAAGCAACCTGCGGCTTACGAGGGTCGCCGTTTTGTGCTATAAGGTAGCAGGCGTAGCGTGTTAGCATGACATCATCTACTTCACGTTCAGCACCTTTGGCAAGATTTATCATTTTGCTGACGTCAGCAAAATGATCGGTTAACGATTGTCCGGCGTTTTGGCAAGAGGATTTTGCCTTGTCAATCACATTGACAAAATTTCGCCATTGTGTATAACCAAGTAATGGACATAATTCCCGTGCACTCCAACACTCCACCTGGTTAATCTCACAAGCAACCTGTTCGAACTGAACGAACATCTGTTTTATTTCGTCACTCTTCATAATATATTGCATTAAAGTTAATGATAATGATTAACAAAATGCAATATTACAAAAAAATTAAATAAAAACAGATAAGTAGTACGTCCATTCTATCAATGAACTTACTACACAGACAGAGACATCGGCAAAAAGGTTCGTCCCTACACATTAAACCTAATGTGCAAAATATCACCGTCTTGCACTTCGTAGTTCTTGCCTTCAACAGAGAGCTTGCCGGCCTCTTTGCACTTGAGCTCCGACCCCAAAGCCACGAGGTCGTCGTACTTGATAACCTCGGCTCTGATGAAGCCGCGCTCCAAATCGCTGTGGATGACGCCCGCAGCCTGCGGTGCCAGCATACCCTTGGTGATGGTCCACGCCCGGTTCTCCTTGCCACCGACCGTGAAGAACGATATGAGGTTCAGCAACTTATATGCCGAGCGAATCACCTTGTTGACACCGGGCTCGCTGAGGCCGACGTCGGCCAGGAAGGCCATGCGGTCCTCTTCGTTGTCCAACTCGGCAATCTCCGACTCAATCTTGCCGGCAATGACCAGCATCTCAGCGTCTTTATCTTTCAGATACTCTTTCACTTGCTCCACGTATGCGTTGCCATTCACGGCATCATCGTCGTTCACATTGCAGACAAACATGACGGGCTTGGCGGTGAGCAGCATCATGTCGGCCACCACAGCCTGCTCGTCGGGCGTGACTTCCAGCGTGCGAACGTTTTGGAAATCTTCCAAATGGGCTTTGTATTTCTGCAAAACGGCTAGGTCGTGCTTGGCGTTCTTGTCGCCTACCTTGGCAGCTTTCTCCACTTTTTGTATTTTGCGGTCTATCTGTTCCAAGTCCTTGACTTGCAGCTCGAAATCCACAATCTCGATGTCGCGCACGGGGTCGATGGAGCCCTCCACGTGCGGTAGGTTGGGATTGTCGAAACAACGCAGCACGTGTATCAGCGCGTCGCAGAGGCGCACGTCGGCCAGAAAGCTGTTGCCGATGCCTTCGCCCTGGCTGGCACCCTTGGCCAAACCGGGAATGTCAACCACATCCAACGTGGCGTACACCAGCTTGTCGGCCTGGATGAAACTGTTGATCTTGGTCAGCCGCTCGTCGGGCACGGGACAAACGCCGATGTTCGACTTGTTAGTGCTGTAAGCAAAGTCGGTGATGGCGGCTTTGGTGTTAGATATGCAATTAAACATGGTGGTCTTTCCTGAGTTGGTAAGACCGATAATGCCACATTTCAAACTCATTTTCTCTCTTTTTTAAAATCCTAAAACTATGTCAACTACACCCTTAACTTCGGGAAGGTATTGCTTGAGGGTGGCTTCAATGCCGCTCTTCAAGGTCATCTTGGCGTGGGGGCAGGTGCCACAGGCGCCCTGCAGTTTCACCTTGACAATATTGTCGGGGGTCAGTTCGATGAATTCCACATCGCCGCCGTCCTGCTGCAGGTAGGGACGTATTTGTGTGATGATAGATCTTACTTTTTGTTCTAAAGTGGGATTTTCCATAGTGTTATCCGTGTTTAATTTGTTTTCGCAAAAATAATCAAAAATAGAGTTCAAAAAGGCGTTACTCTTCGCTTTTTTTGAAGACGATACGGCGGTAGGTGTCGTCTTGCCACTCTACCATCATCTTGCGGAACTTGGCATACTGCGATGTCGGTATTCTGTCTTGAGTGATAGTGAGTTGCCGACGGATGGTGACACTACCGTTCGGGTTGGCGTCGATGCGGATGTCCATCGTGCCGAAAGCTTGTGTCTCGCTGAGGTGTGCCGACTTGTTGACGATGCGGCAGCCCTCGGGCGCATAGACGGTCAGCTCGTATAGCAGGGCGGTAGGCGTGCAGGCAAGAGGCTCCTGGCGACTGGCAGTCAGGCGGTTGGCCGAGACCACTGCGCTGAGGTTGTCTTCGGGCAGCATCATCGAAAAATAGCCGCCGCCGATCTCCTTTTTGCTGAAACCTTGCACCTTGTAGTCAATGTGCCAGCCAGCGCGGTTTTTCAGGGGTTGTATGTTGTCGGCTTCCACCTTAATGTTTTTAATAAATTTGTTGAAAGAAGCTTTGTTGTCGGTTTTGAGCAGCTCGAAGGCGGGCAGGTTGTTGTGGCAGATGGTGGCCGACAAGTTGCCTTCGGCGGTGCCGTCCTCTTTGAGCGTCATCACGCCGCCGAGGGTGGTGTGGTCTTGTCGCTCCTCAAATAGCACTTCAAGGTTGTTATCTTCTTTTAACAGAAATAGTTGCTCTTCTGGATGCAAGCTGGTGAGCGAAGCCTGGTTTTTGGTGATGGGCGAGAGGATGAGGGGGCTGTTGGTCAGCGGGTCGCGGGTCCAGACGGCCCAGCGGCTGATGGCTGCCACGGCAAACTCCTTCAGGTCAGCGGGTAGCATGACACCTATGCGCGCATCGTAGCCGGCCCGTTGTAGCATGGCGGCCAACAGGACGGCCTTTTCGGGCTCGTTGCCGCAGTTGCTCTTCCAAACGGTGTTGGCATCCGCAATGTTGTAACCGTTGTATTTGAACGACAATGCGTTATAGTGTACGTTATCAACCACCCAATCGCGGATGGCCAGGATGTTGTTCACGTACTCTTTGTCGGGCGAGGTGATTTGTGAGAGCACTAGGTCGCATTCGGGCAGCTCCGTGCGTGTAAGAGCAGGTTGCCGCAGGATGGTTTCCAGCATCTCTTCGTTGTCGGCGCTATAGAATTTTATGTTGGGATATAATTCTACGGCAGCTGGCAAAGAAGGTTCTGCTGAGGTCTGGCGCAATGAGGAAAAGGTTGCGGTCACCGTCTCGTAACCGTCTTTATACGTATGGGTCGAGTTATCGGGTCCTTGATAAAAACCCTTGAAAAGATATTTTTTCTCCTTTGGAAAAGTGAAGCTGACACGGTACTGCTCCACGGGCGAACTTTCGGCCAAGACTAATATTTCTGACATATCTTTCAGTAAACCAGCTTTTTGATGGATGGTGTAGTCGAGCACAATCGTGGCTCCGTACTCCAAAGCCGTGTGCGTTACCACCATCTCTTTCACGCCGTTGTAGCGCCCGCAGTCGGTGCAGTTCGAGGGCAGCACTTCGTTGAAGGCATTGGCGGGCGTGTTCACGCGCGAGCCGTCCTTGCGGATGGTGTAGGCCTCATTGATGGTAAGCGACTGAAAATCGGGATTATACACGATAAAGGTCTCACCATACATCTTGTCGAACGAGCGCTGCGAGTTGAGCTGCAGCTCTTTGCGATAGGTGTAGTCGATGCTGCCGTCGGCATGAAGCGTGTAGCTCTTGTCTATCTTCTTGAAAACGGCATCGTATTTTTTTTGTGCCGTGGTAGTGAGGACCGAAGATAGCAGAAAAAGAAGGATAAGCAGTCGGTATTTCATACGATAATTTAATTTTAAATAACTAAAATTCAACTTGTTATAATAAATCTAAAGAGAAAGAAGAAATGGTTACAAGTTGAAAAGGCAAATATACGGTACTTTTTGCAAATAGCCGTTGCCGACCTTAAAAAATGCGCGTTCTATTCTAGAGGTAGGATTTTTTTCGTTATTTTTGCGCCGAGAAAAATGAAACGCATACTTGTCACCTTCCTGTTTTTCGCTTGCTGGCTGCCCGTTTTGGTTGCCCAGGACAAAATTTATGCGTATAACTTGGACAGTGCGCAGGCGGCTACCGACAACGAGTTCAAGCAGGAAGTGCTCAGTGATATGGATAAAATGCTGAACCTGTGGTATGTGCGTCGTGAGATAGTGAATTCCAACAGTGTGCTGTCCCATCTTTCCGACTCGGTGCAGGAGGCCTCCAATATGGATTCCTTATATATTATGAGGCTCAAGAAAATCAGCACGGCCATACCGTTGGCTTACAACGAGCGGGTGAAGAAGTGGATTAACCTGTATGTCAATGTGCGTAAGCGCTCCTCGTCGGCGCAGTTGGGTTTGGCGCAGTACTATTTCCCGTGGATGCAGGAGATTTTCGACAAGTATGGCCTGCCCGAAGAGCTTGTCTATCTGACCATTATAGAGTCGAGCCTGAACCCGACGGCCGTTTCGCCAGCCGGAGCCACCGGCATCTGGCAGTTCATGTACACCACGGGCAAAATGTACGGTCTGGAGGTCAACACCTTCATCGACGACCGCCGCGACCCCGTGAAGGCCACCGATGCGGCCGCCCGCCATCTCAAGGATTTGTACAACATGTTCAACGACTGGGGGTTGGCCATTGCCGCCTACAACTGCGGCGTGGGCAATGTGCGCAAGGCTATCCTGCGCTCGGGAGGCAAAACCTCGTACTGGGCCATCAGTCCCTATCTGCCCCGCGAAACGCAAAACTATTTCCCTATCTACATCGCGGCCTACTACATGATGAAGTATCACAATGCCCATGGTATTGCGGCCGCCGACATTTCCATTCCTTCGGATGTGGATACGGTGATGGTTGACAAGGAACTGCATTTGGAGCAGGTCTCCAAGGTGTTGAATATCGACATGGAAGAGTTGCAAACCTTCAATCCGCAGTACAAGCGCAATGTGGTGCCCGCCTATACGAAGCCCTATCCGCTCAAGTTGCGCAGTCAGGATGTGTTGCGCTACCTCGAGTTGAAGGATTCTATCCATGCCTACCATTACGATGAGTACTTTACCCCGCTCAAGGTGTACGAAAGCCAGTTTACGGGCAAGACGTTGGATTTGCAGAGCAAGAAGAAGTACCACACAGTGCGGAACGGCGAGACCTTAAGCCGCATCGCCTCCAAGTATGGTCTGTCGGTTTATGAGTTGAAGAAGATGAACAACCTGAAGAGCAACACATTGAAGGTGAAACAACGCTTGTTTGTGGGTTACGAGTATGTGGCGCCCAAAGAGGAGCCGAAACCAGCAACACCAGTCCCGGCTCCGGCCGTGCAGACCGATAGCACAGGAGCTGCCGTTGCCCCCCCCCCTGCCGTTGAGACGCAACCCAAAGAGGATATTATTTATATAGTAAAGAAAGGTGACACGTTGTATGGCATTGCCTCCAAGTACCACAAAAGTGCTAAAGAGTTAGCCACTTACAACAAAATCAGCAACATGAATGACATTTCGGTAGGGCAGAAGATTAGAATTCCGAGATAGAAGGTGCTATAGGCGCTATAGTTCCTATAGCGCCTATAGCACCGAGCAATGGTGCAAGCATATTTGTTTTTCCACCAATTAGCTATTTTTTCTTTTTGGCATTCAGCCTGGCCTGGGTCATTTTTTCTCTAACACCACCAGTCTTACTAAACCTGTCTTGTAGGATTTTAAGGTATTTGCTTAGAGCCGCATCGGTTTGATGGATAAGCGTGATGGCAGTATTACAAATTTCTTCTTCGTTCATATTGGGTAGCAATCCAGAATAATGGGTGGGCTCATTATGTTGGAAGCAGTAGTCTAATAAATTGGCATACCTAGGATGAGAAGAATCCCAGGTGGTAAGATTGTGCACGCGTGCATAGTCTTCGTAATCTGCTAACAGTTCCATTAAACTAGCTCGAGCTACATTAATTAGTTTGATTTCTGTTTCGGAACTTGTCATCGCAGCTTCAGTGCCTTCAATGATATTTTGTTTTCCACTTCTTGCCGCTTGAATCATTTGATCAACCGTTCTGTCGCCACGCTTCAAATATTTTTTAGCGAAGTAAAAGGTAATATCATAAATACATAATGTCTTTTTGTAGAATATGAAATTCTTGTAATTCTTTTTCTTTAAAAAGGTTTCGTTATACATAATTCTATGATTTTTGTTAGTGCAAAAATAATAAAAATATTAAAATTATGAAAACAAAGTGTAAAATAATTTTTAACGCCAATAAAGAAAACGGATGAGAAAAACCGCAATGGTTATCATAACTAAATGATATACAATTATTTTTATATAATAAATACTTTCTTAAATCACTGGAAAAATAAAATTGTGGTGTTGCAAATGAAAAAAGTTGTATTTTTGCAGCCCCTTAAAAATCATTATTAACTTTAAAAGAAAGAGGTATTTTTTATGATTATTGTTCCCGTAAAAGATGGCGAAACCATCGACAGAGCTTTGAAGAAACTGAAAAGAAAATTTGAGAAGACCGGTGTGGTGAAAGAACTGCGTAACCGTCAGAAATTCACCAAACCCAGTGTGATCAAAAGGGAGCAACGATTGAAAGCAATTTACGTTCAGAAATTGCAAAGCCAGGAAGCTGACAACTAACAGCCGACGGCAACCTTTAAGGAAGAGTGGTTCGAAGAAATTCGGACCACTTTTTTTGTTTTGCATGGTCCGCTGTCAAAAATTTCGATTTCTCAATTTTTGGAAATTCCAAAATGCCCATTATCTCTAAAAAAGTGAAATTTTAACCCCCAAAAAACACCCTTTTCCCACACTATTTTTGATAAAAACAACCATTTTTTTTCTCTTTTTTGACGCTTTTTTGTAATTTCCTAATAATCAAAAGTAAATTTTATTAACTGAATTTTGTTAATAATAAGTTTTGGAAAATATGGTGCGAAAAAATGAAAAATTCTACATTTGTCATCGTGAAAATAACCCTCAAATTGTTTTTACAAACGCTTGAAAATAAGCGATATAAGCTTTTAGGTAGATATTGTGGGGCTGGATAGTCTTTATGTCGTTCATATATATTTGAAATTTTAAGCTTTAATACATTGCGTATGAATGGTGAACTTATTTTTAATTTCAACGAGCCCGAAGATTCGGTAAAAGTGGCAAGTCCGAAGACTGTCAAAGGAAACAATTCCGCTATGATGGCTTCTCGAGAGTTAAGCATGGACAAAATCCAGGAGATGTTAACCGTTAGTACGCCCACAGATTATGTTGATACCGTAAAAGAACAAGAGGAAAAGAGCATGATGAAGGAAGAAGAAACAGCCCAACCGGTGACTTACCAGAAGCAAGACATTTTTGAGGATGTGGTTAAGTATTTCGACGGAGATGAATTGGCCGCCGGCGTTTGGATTGACAAGTATGCTTTGAAAAACGAGAAAGGCGAGTTGCTGGAGAAATCGCCCGAACAGATGCATCGCCGTATGGCCAGAGAGTTTGCCCGCATTGAGCGCAAATATCCCAACCCGATGAGCGAAGAGTTGATATTCTCACTGTTCGACCGCTTCAAATTCATCATCCCGCAAGGTAGTCCCATGGCCGGTATCGGCAACAATTACCAAATCTCGTCGTTGTCGAACTGCTTTGTGATTGGCAACAGCGGCAATTCCGACTCCTACGGCGGCATCATGAAGATGGACGAGGAGCAAGTTCAGCTGATGAAGCGCCGTGGCGGCGTTGGCCACGACTTGTCGCACATCCGTCCCACCGGCAGTTTCGTTAAGAATTGTGCCCACACCTCTACGGGCGTGGTTCCCTTCATGGAAAGATACTCCAACTCGACCCGCGAAGTGGCTCAAGACGGCCGCCGCGGTGCGTTGATGCTCTCTATATCAATCAAACATCCTGATGCAGAAAGATTTATCGATGCCAAGATGACCGAAGGCAAAGTGACTGGCGCCAACGTGTCGGTACGTATCAGCCACGAGTTCATGCAGTGCGTCGTTGATGGCAAGCCGTTCGTACAGCAATATCCTATCGACTCCGACAATCCGAAGTTCAAACAGGAAATCGACGCCCGCGCCTTGTGGAACAAGATTATCCACAACGCCTGGAAATCGGCCGAACCCGGCATCCTCTTCTGGGATACCATCCAACAGGAGGCTATTCCCGATTGCTACGCATCGGAGGGCTTCCGCACCATATCGACCAACCCCTGCGGCGAAATTCCGCTCTGTCCTTACGACAGCTGCCGTCTGATTGCCATGAACCTCTATAGCTACGTTGATAATCCGTTCACCGAAGAGGCTACGTTCAATATGCCGTTATTCAAACAGCATGTTCAATATGCACAACGCCTGATGGACGACATCATCGACCTTGAAATTGAGAAGATTGACAAAATCATCGACAAGGTGAAGAGCGACCCCGAAACGGAAGACGTGAAACGCGTTGAGCTGGAACTCTGGCACAAGATTAAGAAACAGTCGATGAAAGGCCGTCGTACCGGTCTGGGAATCACCGCCGAAGGCGACATGCTGGCCGCGCTCAACATCCGCTACGGCTCCGACCAGGGCAACGCCTTCTCGACCGAAGTGCACAAACAGCTGGCCCTCGCCGCTTACCGCTCATCGGTAACCATGGCCAAGGAAAGAGGCGCCTTCCCCGTTTATAGCAGCATTAAGGAAGCCAACAATCCGTTCATCCTTCGTATCAAAGAAGCCGATGAAAAATTATATGAGGATATGATCCGCTACGGCCGCCGCAACATCGCCCTGCTGACGATTGCGCCCACGGGTAGTGTAAGTATCTGTACTCAAACAACTTCTGGTATTGAGCCCGCTTTCAATGTGGTTTACAAGAGAAGACGTAAAGTCAACCCCAACGACATGAACAACCGTAAGACCACGCGCGACTCCACCGGCGATTTCTTCGAGGAGTATATGGTCTTCCATCCCAAGTTCATCACCTGGGCCGAGAAGAACGGCTACACCCGCGATGAGCTGAAGGCTATGGATGAGGCTCAGATTCAGACGGTTGTTGAAAAGTCGCCCTATTACAAATCGACCGCTGCCGACACCGACTACATCAAGAAAGTGGAACTGCAGGGTGCGGTACAGAAATGGGTTGACCACTCCATTTCGGTAACCATCAATTTGCCGGCCGACACGACGGAAGAGACGGTTGGAAACCTCTACTTCAAAGCTTGGGAAGTGGGCTGCAAGGGTATGACCGTTTACCGCGACGGCTCGCGCGACGGCGTCCTCAACTCAGCCAGCAAGAAGGAAGCTCCCAAGGAAGAGGCCAAACCGCAAAAGAGACCTAAAGTGCTGAAGGCAGAAATCGTTCGTTTCAAGAACAACAACGAAGATTGGGTGGCCTTTATCGGCATGAAGGACGGCAGACCTTACGAAATCTTCACTGGTAAGACCGAAGAAGACCGCTTCCCGATTCCGAAATGGGTTGAAAGAGGCAACATTATCAAAAACCGCAACGAAGACGGCACCAAAGTGTACGACTTCCAATATTTCGACAAAGACGGCTACGAAGTGCTGATGAGAGGCTTGTCGCGCTGCTTCAATCCCGAATTCTGGAACTATGCTAAGATGATTTCCGCATTGCTCCGTCACGAAATTCCGTTGTTGAATGTTATTAACATCATCTCCGGCCTCAACTTCCGCGAAGATGCCATTAACTCTTGGAAGAACGGTGTGATCAGAGCCCTGAAGAAATTCATCCAAGATGGTACCAAGCAGAAGGGCGTTGTTTGCCCCAGCTGCGGTCAAGAGAATACCATGGAGTTCAAGGAAGGCTGCCTGACTTGCACCAACTGCTCCTACTCGAAATGCGGTTGATCCGAATTTCCATTAACCTCCAATATATTCGGAAAGAGCTAAGGTTTAATACTTTAGCTCTTTCTTTTTTGTTTTGGAAAAAATATGTTTTTTCACACCGAACGGTTGATTATTTTTTGTACTTTTGCAAACTTTTTCAACAGACCGCGGGTATCTGTAACAAAAAACAGTACTTTGCGTAAAAAAGGCCGAAAAAATTTTTTAGTATGAGACAATTAAATATCACGAAACAAGTTACCAATCGTGAGACTGTGTCGTTGGATAAGTATTTGCACGATATTGGTAAAGTTGAATTAATTACTGCTGAAGAGGAAGTTGAGCTGGCGAGAAAAATCAAAAATGGCGACCAGGCCGCATTGGAAAAGCTGACCAAATCGAATTTGAGATTTGTGGTTTCTGTAGCTAAGCAGTATCAGAATCAGGGACTTACGCTTCCCGACTTGATTAACGAAGGTAATTTGGGTTTGATTAAGGCAGCCCAGCGATTCGATGAAACTCGTGGTTTTAAGTTCATCTCGTACGCCGTATGGTGGATTCGTCAGTCGATTTTGCAGGCTCTGGCCGAGCAGTCGCGTATTGTCCGCCTCCCGTTGAACAAAATCGGAACTATCAATAAAATCAACAAGGCCTACGCACAACTCGAGCAGGAGTTTGAACGTGAGCCGAAGGCCGAGGAGATTGCCAAGTTGCTTGATATTACCGAAGCCGAAGTGAAGGATTCGCTGCGCAACGCCTCACGTCACCTCTCCATGGATGCGTCGCTCACCCATGACGATGACAACAACATGTACGATGTGCTCAAGGCCGAAGAGGCTCCCACACCCGACAAGGGTCTGTTGTACGAGTCGCTCAAGATGGAAATCAACCGCACCATCTCAACTCTTCCCGAACGCGAAGCCCAAGTTATCAAGCTCTATTTCGGTTTGGACAGCAAGCACCCCATGACGTTGGAAGAGATTGGCGAGAAGTTTGATTTGACCCGTGAACGTGTTCGCCAAATCAAGGAAAAGGCCATCAGACGACTCAAACACAACTCGAAATGTAAGAACCTGAAAGCTTATTTGGGCTAATCTTACACGAGAGTCATGATACGCTTTTATCAGCATAATGAGATAGATTCCATTCAGTGGAACCGCTGTATTGAGCACTCCTCTTTTCCCACTGTTTTTGCTGATTATGATTTACTCAGCCTGGTTTCGCCAGGCTGGTGTGCTTTAATAGAGGGTGATTATGAGGCGGTTATGCCTCTGCCTAGTCGCCGCAAGTGGGGTGTGTCCTATGTGTTTACCCCGTTCTTTATTTCGCGGTTGGGGCTGTTTGCCGCTCCTGCTCCGTCGGCCGAAAAGATGCTCGAGTTTGTTAAGGCGCTCCCACAGCACTACCGCCAGTGCGATCTGTGTCTCAATACGGACAATGATGTATCTATGTTGTCATCAGATAGTTATATGATGATGGTGTCGCATGGGTTGGACTTGAATTTTTCATACGAAGCACTGCAGGCCAACTACGCTGAAAATGCACGCCGCAATATAAAAGCCGCCGATAAATTTGCATTGTCATTAACAACCGCGGAGATTAGCCAGATAGTGGACCTGTTTGTCCACAATAGGGGAAAACAAGGGGTTGGCTTTAAAAAGGCTGATTATGAGATGCTTGTATCTATGGTAGATTTTTGGAATCAGCGTAATTTGGTGGATTTGGTCGGTGTGAAAGATGAAAACGGTAAGTTGATTGCCGGTGCGTGCTTCCTCAAGGACCACCAGCGCCGCTGGTTTCTCTTTTCGGGGCGCGACAATGCCGAAAGTGACAAGCGTGCCATGTTTTATCTCATTGATGAGTACATCAAGCAACATGCGGGCGCCAATCTGATTTTGGATTTCAACGGCTCGATGAATCCCAATGTAGCGCGGTTTTACGCAGGTTTCGGAGCACAACGCTATGAGTTCCCCGTTTTAGACTATACACGTAATTCGTTCTGGGCTCCGCTTATCAGGTGTTACCGCCGCTGGCGCTCATAAAAAGACAATCTCTTTGTATCCGCAGGTGAGGAGCGTGCCGTTTTCTTTCTCCAACACCAGTCGCCCGTAAGCGTCAATGCCTTTGATGGTGGCAATGATGCACTCGTTTTGGTATCGGTAGGCTGCAGATTCGCCAAGGCGGTAAAGATGTTGCAGATACTCTTCTTCTAAAAAGTGAAACTTGTTTTCTTTCAGAGTTTTATAATATTTTTGGCAAGAAACGACAAGCTCTTTGAGAAGACTTTCCACATCGTAATTCTTGCCCGTCATCAGTTTCAGGGAGGTTGGATGAGGAATGTCGGTGCGGAAAGAGGTCTGGTTAATGTTGATGCCGACTCCGGCGATGGAGTGTGCCAGCTGGTCGCCCACCACCGAGTGCTCAATCAAGATGCCGGCTATTTTATGGTGGTCAACGATGATGTCGTTGGGCCATTTGATCAGCGCGGGAACGTATTTTGATATCATATCTCTTACTGCCAGCGCAAAAAATCGGTTGAAGAAGAATTGCTGCGAGGCGTCGATGTCAGGTTCAAAGTAAAAAGAAGCCAAAATGTTTTGTCCCTCGTCGCTATGCCATTGGTTGGTGCCCATACCGCGCCCCGCCGTCTGCTTGTGGGTGTAGACCACGGTAAAATCTTGAATTTTAGAACTATCCGTTATTTTTCCTGCGGCCATATCTGCCAAATAGCGGTTGGTCGAGTCGGTAGTTTCAATAAAATGGATGGTGGCATTCAACATGTGGCAAAAATAAGTATCTTTGCAGACTAAAAATACATTTCTGATGAAAAAATTCAAATATTTCCTTTTTGCTCTGGTCGCTTTCTGTTGTGTTTCCTGCTACGATGATTCGGGCGAATTTGTAGAGCAGATGCAGACTAATGACGATATCACCCTCGGGTTGCGTGCTTGTTTGAAAACGGCGCTCGATACGGCCAATTCCCATCTTTGTGTTGACAACGGCTTTTCGGCTTACGACAATGGCAAGTATGCCATCGGCTTGCCCACTTCAGCCGCCGCTATCCGTGATACTTTGGCTGCACACGGTGAGTCGGCGCTGATTGACACACTGTTAGCGAAGACCAATCGTGCTGCCGAGTCTGTAGGTTCGGTGATGAAGACCAATTTCTCGGCTACCATTACTACCATGAATTTTAGCAATCCTTCTCAGGTGCTCAAAGGTGCCGATGACGCCGCCACCACCGCTTTGCAACTCAATTATAGTGCTGCTTTGAAATCGGCTGTTGCACAAGGTATTGCTTCGCAACTGATAGCCAAAGGAGCTTTTACTACTTGGTCGCAGGTGCTGACGGCATACGCTAAATACAATTCCACTCCTGTCAGTGTTGATTTCCAACAACATGTTATCAATCAGATTTTTGATGCCTTTTTTGCTGAAATGAAAGTGGAGGAGGCCAACATACGTCATAATCCCGACCATCGTATTTCAGATATCTTGAAAACGACATTTTCCGTTTTGGATTAGAAAAGTTTATTGCCATGAACAAAAATATGCATTTCTTATGGGTGCTCGTTTTGGCACTCATGCTGGTAGGTTGTCACAAGAAGCAGAAAGACCATCAACCTAAGGTGGATGTGAAAGAGGTTGAAACGCTTCAGAAAGAGGTGGATGTCACTATCAACCGCTACGAGTGCGACCTCTTTTCAGATGAGATGAAGTCATTGGCCGACAAGGTGGCCGAGGAGGCGCGCCAACCGAACTTTGCTCCCCAGAAGGGTATGAGCGATAATATGAAGGCGCTGTCGGATGCTGTGGCCAAACTGCACGATAAATATCCGGAGGAATTGATTCAGGATGGCGTTTGGAATGAGCCGATGATGTTGCTGCAGCTTACCAATTACCTTCGCGATCCCGTCATTAAGGATATCTATCAGAATGCCATAACTATGTATCCTTCCTTGGATGATGTGGAAAAAGAGATTGAGCAGGCCTACGGCTATTTGCTCTATTATTTCCCTGACGAGAAGGTGCTGAACTTCTACTCGGTGGTGCCTGGAATTGACTTGCAGATACCTTCGGTGTATGCCATCGACGATAATTTGTTCATCCATTTGGATATGTATTTGGGCGAGAATAACAAGCATTATCAGGCTTTTGGTGTTCCGAAGTTCATTTCGCAACGGTGCGACAAGAAATATATCGCCATCGATTGTTTCAAGAAGGCCATCGTGTATAGACACTTGCCTGAAAAGGCTCGTGAGACTTTTTTGGATCACATGATTTATGAAGGTAAGAAACTCTATTTCACTGAATTAATGTTCCCTGAAAAGAGTGAGCAAGATATCATAGGTTACACGCAGGCGAAGTATGAATGGGCTGTGAATTACCAGGGCAATGTGTGGAACTACCTTATTGAGAAGAACTTGCTCTTTTCGAAAGACCATGAGCCGGTACTCAAAATGATTGAAGAGGCGCCGTTCACGAAGCCGTTCACCAACGAGTCGCCTGGTCGTATGGGGGCTTTCATTGGGTGGAAGATTGTACAGCATTACATGAAGAATAATCCAGAAGTGACATTGCCGCAACTGATGCAGAATACCGACAGTCGCGCCATCATGAATTCATCCAAGTATCAGCCCAACAAATAGTATAAAATTATAAAAAAGTTATCAACAATTAAATAATAATTAAATTTATTTATTATCTTTGTCGTGTTAATTTTAAATATATAAAGATATGTCAGTAAACAAAGTTATTTTAGTGGGTCGTTTAGGTAAGGACCCTGAAGTTCGCGCGCTTGAAAGCGGAGTAAAGAAAGCGTCGTTTTCGATGGCTACCTCTGAGTATTACAAGGACAAGGAGGGAAAAAGAGTGGAACAAACCGAGTGGCACAACATTATTTGTTGGCGTAGGTTGGCCGAGTTTTCGGAGCAGTTTTTAACCAAAGGAAAGCTGATTTACCTGGAGGGAAGATTGAGAACCCGCTCTTGGGATGACAATGGCACCAAAAGGTACACCACGGAAATTGAAGCAACCACTATCACCATGTTAGGAAGCAAAGATGATGGTGAAAAGCCTGTGGCCACCAAGGTTGAGCCGACGGCTCAGGAGACCTATTCCGCTCAGGACGCTGCTCCTGGCACCGTAGTTGACGACCTGCCGTTCTAAGCGACACCGTAAATCGATGAAAAAAATGGGGAACCGATAGGCTCCCCATTTTTTTATCATAGGATATCTCTTCGTTCTCCGTTCTCCACTCTTATCTCTATGGTTACGACCTCCTCATCTTGTGGATGTCCGACGAGTCCCACGATTGGAACTTGAGTACGTCGTGGATGGTGCGGATGAGGAAGATGAAGATATCGAGATGCCGGTCGGCGAACCACTGGATGGCGTCAATCTCCTGGCGGCAGGCGGCGGCGAACTTTGATAGCAGGTCGCAGTGGTACCGCTCCAGCCATAGAATGGCCACAGGCTCATTGTCGATAGCATTGCTGAGGACGGCAAACTCGGGATATCCGTGGGTCAACAGCCAGTCGAGGGCGTCGGTTTTCGAGTTGATGGCAGCTGAAAGTGCCGCCAGTTCGGGAAATCCGTTGTCCATCAGAAAACGGGCAAACTCCTCCTTTCCCTTAATGCTTTCATTGAGGGCGAGGAGGACCTTTACATCATAATCAGACAGACAATGCATGATTATTTAAGGTAAGCATTTACGTTGTTCTCGATCCGCTCGGCCAAGTTTTCATGTTCGTGTTTTACAAACTTCTCGCCTGTAATGTTCTCATACAGTTCAATATAGCGGTCGCTGATGCCAGCCACGATCTCTTCGGTCATTTCGGGCACCTTCTGACCGGTCTTGCCTTGGAAACCATTGGCCATCAGCCATTCACGAACAAACTCTTTCGAGAGTTGGCGTTGCGGCTCGCCTTTGGCGAAGCGGTCTTCATAACCGTCGGCGTAGAAATAGCGCGATGAGTCGGGCGTGTGAATCTCGTCAATCAAATAGATGGTGTCACCAGCCTTGCCGAACTCGTACTTGGTGTCCACCAGAATCAGGCCGCGTTTGGCCGCGATTTCGGTGCCGCGTTTGAAAAGCTGCATGGTGTATTTCTCGATCACAGCATATTCCTCGGGTGAAACTAAACCGCGAGCCAGGATCTCCTCTTTTGAGATGTCGGCGTCGTGCTCACCTTGCTCGGCCTTGGTGGTTGGCGTGATGATGGGCTCGGGGAAGCGCTGGTTCTCACGCATGCCGTCGGGCAACTTGATGCCGCAAATCTCGCGTACACCGCTCTTATAGGCGCGCCATGCGCTGCCGCACAAGTAGCCGCGAACAATCATCTCCACGGGAAACCCTTGGCAGAGGATGCCCGCTGTCACCATCGGGTCGGGTGTGGCCAATTTCCAATTGGGACAGATGTCGGTGGTGGCATCCAAAAACTTGGCTGCTATCTGGTTCAAAATCTGTCCTTTGAAGGGAATGCCCTTGGGTAAAACCACGTCAAAGGCCGAAATACGGTCGGTCGCCACCATGACAAGTTGCTTGTCATCAATGTTATACACGTCTCTTACTTTTCCGTGGTAAACACTTTTCTGTCCGCGGAAGGCGAAATTTGTTGAGGTCAGAGCATTCATTGTTTTTAATTGTAATTTGTGAATTGTGAATTATAAATTGTGCATTGCTTAGTGACCCCGGCGGGATTCAAACCCACGACTTTCAGAACCGGAATCTGACGTTCTATTCAGCTGAACTACGGGGCCGTAAAGAGTTATGTTAAAGTTGTTTTCTTATATTCTACCAAGTCGATTCGTTGTTTCAAAAACTGTACAATTTCGTTGTTGGGATAAATCTTGATGAGGTTTTCATAGATTTTTTTCAACAGTTCCAAATCCTTGGTCTCATCAAAAAAGTTCCGTCGGTTATATACTTGGTAGAAAGCGGTGATGGCTGCCAGCGAGTTCATGTTCTCGTTGATGAACTTTCTAAGGTAGCGGGTGTGGTTGTCCACAGTCTTGAGGTAGTGCACTTCGATAACCTCGCGCAGCGAATCATTGTCGGGGTTGATGAAGCGTTCGGCCGTCTCAAGGAACCAGGTGGTGTCGATGAACAACTTGAGTTGATGGTCCAGCTGCTGGACAAGCTCTGCGTCGTGGCCGCCCGTGATGGTGTAGGTCTTCACCAGACTGTCGGCTGCAGCGTCAATCACCAACTGTTCGCCAGCGTGTGCCAATGTGGTGAAGGCATTGTCGGGGTTGAACGAGATGCGGTAAAACGCAGGCTCGTTGAGCAACTCTTTCTCTTTATCGTTTTGGGCTTTGACATGCAGCGAGAATTTGCCTTTTCTCACTTCGGAGGAGTCCAGTAGGATGACACCATCCACAGTCACTTTGGAGAGGTAGATGTATTTTGGACTTTCATTTCGCAAGGTGCCTTTAAAAATGATGGTGTTGTTGCGGTTGCAGGAAGCTAACGTTCCAATACAGAGAAGAATAAGAAAGAGCCTAACCATTTTCATGACGCTTTGTTATTTCTTGAGTTGAAGTCCCAGTTCGTCGAGCTGCGCTTGCGAGATTTCCCAAGGTGCATCCAGCATGACATCGCGGCCGGCGTTGTTCTTGGGGAAGGCGATGAAGTCGCGGATTGAGTCGGCATCGGAGAGAACAGCGCACAGACGGTCGAAGCCGAAGGCAATGCCGCCGTGGGGAGGACAGCCGTATTGGAAGGCGTTGAGCAGGAAGCCGAACTGGTTGTTGGCCTGCTCTTCGGTGAAACCGAGGGCTTTGAACATGCGCTGTTGCAACTTGCGGTCGTGGATACGGATGGAGCCGCCGCCGATTTCGTTGCCGTTGATAACCAAGTCGTAAGCGTTGGCGTTCACGGCTCCTGGGTTGGTTTCCAGCATGGCGTCGTGCTCGGGCTTGGGAGCGGTGAAGGGGTGGTGCATAGCATAGTAGCGCTGTGTTTCTTCATCCCACTCGAGCAAGGGGAAGTCGATGACCCACAACGGCTTGTACTCGCCGGCTTTGCGCAAGCCGAGGCGGTTGCCCATCTCCAAACGCAGTTCGCAGAGCTGCTTCTGTGTCTTCACGCGCGGACCGGCCATGATGAGTATCAGGTCGCCAGGCTCGGCTTCGCACTTGGCAGCCACAGCCTTGAGGTCGTCCTGGCTGTAGAACTTGTCAACCGACGACTTGAATGTGCCGTCTTCGTGGCAAAGGATGTAAACCAGTCCCGAAGCACCCACCTGCGGGCGTTTCACAAAGTCGGTCAGGGCATCCAGCTGCTTGCGGGTGTAGTTGCCGCAGCCTTTGGCAGTGATGCCGACAACGAGTTCAGCCTCGTTGAACACCTTGAAATCGCGGTGTTTGAGGCAGTCGTTCAGTTCGACGAAAGTCATGCCGAAGCGGGCGTCCGGTTTGTCGGAGCCGTAAAGGTTCATGGCTTTCTCGTAAGTCATTCTTTCAAAAGGACCGTATTCTATGTTTTTAACTTTCTTGAAGATATGCTTGATCAGCCCTTCAAAAATCTGAAGGATGTCTTCCTGTTCAACGAATGACATTTCGCAGTCGATTTGCGTGAACTCAGGCTGGCGGTCGGCGCGGAGGTCCTCATCGCGGAAGCAGCGCACAATCTGGAAGTAGCGGTCGTAGCCCGACATCATCAGCAGCTGCTTGAAACTCTGCGGTGACTGTGGCAGGGCGTAGAATTGTCCTCGGTTCATACGTGAGGGCACCACAAAGTCGCGGGCACCTTCGGGAGTGGAGCGGATGAGGAAGGGCGTTTCGATTTCCAGAAAACCGAGATTGCTCATATAATTGCGTATCTCAATGCCCAAGCGGTGGCGGAGCAACAGATTGTTCTTCACGGGGTTGCGTCGCAGGTCAAGGTAGCGGTACTTCATGCGCAACTCGTCGCCACCATCCGACTCGTCTTCGATGGTGAAGGGCGGGGTGAGCGACTCGTTCAGCACATTCACCTTGTCAACGATGATTTCAATTTCGCCCGTAGGTATCTTGTCATTTTTGCTATATCTTTCTTTAACAGTGCCTTCAGCTTGAAGTACCCATTCACGTCCAAAGCTTTGAGCTTGGGCTTGCAAGGCAGCATTGGTTTCACTGTTGAAGGCCAACTGGGTTATGCCGTAGCGGTCTCTCAAATCAATAAAAGTCATTCCGCCTAAATTTCTTATCTTTTGAATCCAACCGCACAGGGTCACCTGTTGGTCGATGTTGGCGGCTGTCAGTTCTCCGCAAGTGTGTGTTCTCAACATAGTTATGCAGTTATTGATATTTTGATTTTTTTGGTTTTATATTGTGCGGAAATGGATCCGCCTCTGTCCAAACTTTGAATGTCGGATGACAACAGGGTGCGAACGAAAACGCCATCGTAAACGCCTTCGGCAATCTCCTGGAATTGCTCGCCCGAAAGCATAATACGGTTGCCTTGCGTCATTAAAGAGATCATATCGTCACCGAGGTATAATTCCACCGTCTCCTCATCGCTCAATGGCTTGCCTGTAAAAGAGATATGGGTGATGTCGGACGATTTGCTGATGTTCAGATGATCAACGCCCAAGTCCAGCTTGTGAAGGGCCACATCATTTCTGAAAACTCGCTCGTTGTTGTTGGTGTATTCGAACATGATATTTTCAATAAACTGTCCGTTAAACGGCAACGAGTAGGTGTATTGCTTTGATTCGGAGTCGAATTTGCCATTCAACTTCTCCCCATTGCAGGTGATGGAACTGGGCTTGCTCAAACACAGCGAACGACCGGCGGGATTGTTGACCGAAAAGACGGCCGACACGGTGGTGCTTTGTGTGGCGTCATCATAAATAACAGAATACTGGGGAAAGATTATCCGCTGCTCCACGGTATCCGACTTCTCGTATTTGCCCGAGTGGCATGCGGCCAAGCATAACGAGATGCCGATGGAAACAACTAATAATGAGAATGTTCTCTTTAACTTTGTCATTATATGATGAATGAAAAATCAAAAGGCAAAGATACGCTTTTTTTGCTTAATTTTGCGACTTGAATTTTAAACCCTTTTTTATGAAAAAATATTTTGTTGTCGCGCTCATTTTGGCTTTCGTGCTGGGCTTGCATGCACAGGACACGGTCAAGACTTATTGGAGTAACAAAAAACTGCTTTCGGTAGGGGTAAGGGTAAACGATAAGGAAGAGGGGCATTGGATTTTTTATCATAAAAACGGCTTGAAATGGACGGAGGGCGACTACCGCCACGGAGAGCGCGTGGGCCAATGGAAAACTTGGTACGACGACGGTCGCCTGAGTCAGGAAGGCTATATGGACAACGGCTCCTTCAAGAGCTGGTACAAGTCGGGCAGGGTAGAGTCGGAAGGCTCTTTCAAAAACGGCAAACGCAATGGTGCATGGACATTCTACCACCCCAACGGCAACGTATATAAAAAATGTACTTACCTGAATGATAGTATCGACGGAGCGGTGACCGAGTTTCACGAAAATGGAATGCATTCATTCGAAGGAACTTACATCAATGGTAAACTCAATGGCATGGCCCATTGGTGGGATAAGGAAGGCACTCTGGAGATGGAAGGCAAATCCATCAATGACTTGCAAGATGGCATCTGGGTGTTCTATCATCCCAATGGTAAAGTTGGCAGTCGCGGTAATTTCGTGAATGGACAGCAGGACGGCCAATGGACTTACTATTACGAAACCGGTGAGAAGTGGAAACAGGGCAACTACTACAAAGGTATGCGTACCGGCGAGTGGGTGGCTTGGTACGAAAGCGGCAAGATCCAGCGTCGTGGCAATTTCTGCAAAGGTAAGGAGTGCGGCCTGTGGACTCAGTGGTATGAGAACGGACAGGTGAAGGATGAAGGCTACTTCGACAATGGCGAGATGACCAAGTTGTGGAAAGGCTGGCACGAGAGCGGCGAACATAAATATGAAGCCAATTATGCTCATAATCAGAAGGATGGAAGCTATAAATATTGGAATGAGAATGGCACCAAGAAGATTGTGGGCAACTACTCGGCAGGCCTCAAGAATGGCAAATGGTTCGACTATTCTGATAATGGCAAGCCCGTTGAAAATGGTACTTACAACAAGGACGAAAAGAACGGCAAGTGGTGCTTCTATAACGAACGCGGCGTGAAAATCCGCGAGCAGAACTTTGCCAACGGTGTGGCCGAAGGTCCTTTTGCCGAGTTCTATCCCAATGGCAAGAAACAGATGGTCGGCTGCTACTCCAATCGTTACAGAACGGGTACATGGTCGTATTGGGATGCCACTGGCAAGCTGATTTACAGTGTGGAATTTGTCAATGGCAAGAAGACCAAAGTGTATAAAGATACCGACGAGAATGCCTCTAAACCTTTCTAATTGTTATGACAGTTAAGACGTTTACGTTCAATTTCTTACAAGTTAACACTTACGTAGTGTTTGATGAGACTTTGGAGGCTGTTATCATCGACCCGGGTAACTCCAACATGGCAGATGATGAGCGTCTTTCCTCTTACATCAGCGAGCATAAACTTAGGGTGAAGTACATTATCAATACGCATCCTCATGTTGACCACATATATGGAAATGCGTTCTGTAAGGAGCGTTATCCAGATGCGGAACTGCTGTTACACAAGGAAGGCATGAAAATCTACTCGCAGTCATCGGCCTATTGCATTGCATTTGGTTACGATGCCATCGAAACGCCGATGCCCACGCTGCTTGACGACAGTCACCCAATCGTGTTTGGCCATCAGCAATTGGAAGTGCTGACCACGCCCGGCCATTGTGATGGCAGCATTTGCCTCTATGATGCCGCTGAGAAGGTCCTCTTCTCCGGCGATGTGCTTTTCGAGGGCAGCATTGGCCGCAGTGACCTTCCCTCGGGCAACCATGCCGTGTTGCAACAGAGCCTTACGCGCCTTTTTGCACTCGACGGACAGACGGTGGTCTATCCTGGCCATGGCCCAGCAACCACTTTGATAAAAGAAAAAACGGATAACCCATTTCTAAGATTTTTACAATAAACTATGAATCAAGACCGCGAAGACGAAGGATACGAAAGAATAGACTTGTACAATGAGGAAAGTCTGAAAAGTTTAGCCGAAAGCTATCATAACATACTCACTGTCATTAAGGAAGACCCTACTCGTGAGGGGTTGATTAAAACTCCATTGCGTGCAGCCAAGTCCATGCAGTACCTCACCCATGGCTACAGCCTCGACCCGAAAGAGATTTTGCGCGGAGCCCTGTTTCACGAGGATTACAAGCAGATTGTCATTGTAAAGGATATTGAGATTTATTCGCTTTGCGAGCACCATCTGTTGCCCTTCTTTGGCAAGGCGCATGTGGGTTATATTCCTAATGGCACCATCGTGGGACTCAGCAAGATACCACGTGTAGTGGAGGCCTATTCGCGCCGTTTGCAGTTGCAAGAGCGACTGACAACACAAATCAAGGATTGTTTGCAAGAAGTGCTCAATCCCATAGGCGTGGCCGTCGTTATCGAAGCACAGCACTTGTGCATGTCGATGCGCGGCATCCAGAAACAGAATTCAGTAACCACCACCTCCGAATTTACGGGGGCGTTCCTCAAAAATTCCAACACACGTCAGGAATTTATGCACCTGATAGGCGCACGGTTACACTAGATAGAAATTCAGAATTCAAAAATCAAAATTCAAAAGGAATAATCGTCTTTGAATTCTGAACTCTGAATTTTGAATTTAAAAATCTCTCTTTTCGGGAACGGCTATCCACATAATTAGGTAAAGCAAACCGCCGCCGCCTGCCATCAGAAGGGCTACGAGGAAAGCGATACGAATAATAACGGGATCGATATTGAAATATTCGCCCAAACCGCCGCACACACCAGCAATCCTGCGGTCGGTCATGCTGCGGTACATTTTTTTATAGGAGGGATTTTCTTCCATAGCGTAATGATATTTTCGGCAAAGATAATGTTTTTGTTTAATTGTTGCGATGTTTAATTGTAGAAATGTTGAGATGTAGCAGTATTGAAATGCTTGAATATGTTGTTTGTAATTAACAAAATGCTTTCGCAAATCAATAGCGACATTTTTGTATCTTTGCATCTTCTAAAACAAAACAATTATGGCAAATCCACTGAAAAAACGTTATACGGTCACCACGGCGCTTCCATACGCCAACGGTCCCGTACATATAGGACACTTGGCTGGCGTGTATGTTCCCGCCGACATCTTTGTACGTTATCTGCGCGCCACGGGCAGGGAAGTGTTTTTCCTCGGCGGTAGCGATGAGCATGGCGTGCCCATCACCATCAAGGCTCGCAAGGAGCACACCACCCCGCAGGCTATCGTGGACCGCTACCATGCCATCATTAAGAAATCGTTTGAGGAACTGGGCATATCTTTCGATATCTACTCGCGTACGTCCAATCCGACCCATCATGCCACGGCTGCCGAGTTCTTCACCAAGCTGTACAATGAGGGCAAACTCATTGAAAAGACCACCAAACAGTATTACGATGAGGAGGCCAAACAGTTTTTGGCCGACCGCTATATTATAGGCACTTGTCCCCATTGCAACAACGAAAAGGCCTATGGCGACCAGTGTGAGGCCTGCGGTACAAGCCTGAATGCCACCGACCTGATTAATCCGCGCTCTACCCTGAGCGGCAATGTGCCCGTTATGAAAGAGACAAAGCACTGGTATCTTCCTCTGAATGAGTACGAAGGATGGTTGAAAGAGTGGATTTTGAAAGGCCATAAAGACGATTGGAAAACCAATGTGTACGGCCAGTGCAAATCGTGGATTGAGCAGGGCTTGCAACCTCGTGCGGTGACCCGCGACCTGGACTGGGGTGTGAAGGTGCCACTGAAAGAGGCTGAAGGCAAGGTGCTCTATGTATGGTTTGATGCGCCTATCGGCTACATATCCGCCACCAAAGAGTGGTGCGAGGCCAACCACGACAGCAATTGGGAAAAGTGGTGGAAGGACGAAGAAACCGAACTGGTGCATTTTATCGGTAAGGACAACATCGTTTTCCACTGTATAATTTTCCCGTGCATGCTCAAAGCCGAAGGCTCCTATATCCTGCCTGAGAATGTGCCCGCCAATGAGTTCCTGAACCTCGAAGGCGACAAGATTTCCACCTCGCGCAACTGGGCCATCTGGCTGCACGAGTACCTCGAGGAGTTCAAAGGCAAGCAGGATGTGCTGCGCTACATGCTCACCTCAATAGCTCCCGAAACCAAAGATTCTGACTTTACATGGGCCGACTTCCAGGCTAAGAATAACAATGAGTTGCTGGCTATTTTCGGCAACTTTGTGAACCGCACCGTAGTGCTTACACAAAAGTATTATGGCGGTATTGTCCCTGAAATGGGCAAACTGACTGATTATGAGAAAGAAGTGCTGGAGAAAATTAAAGAATTTCCCGCTTTGATAGGTGGTTCTATCGAAAAGTACCGTTTCAGAGAGGCGCAGGCCGAGCTGATGAACCTCGCCCGCTTGGGTAATAAGTATCTTACGGATACAGAGCCTTGGAAGAAACAAAAAGAAGATCCCGAAGCCGTGAAGACCATCCTGCATGTTTCGTTGCAAATTTGCGCGTGCCTGTCGGTGCTTTGCGAGCCGTTCCTGCCTTTTACCGCTGCAAAATTACAGCGTATGCTCAACATCAATATCCACGATTGGAACGAGGGTGGCCGCACCGACCTGCTGAAGGCTGGCGATAAAATCAATGCGCCTGAATATCTTTTTGAAAAGATTGAGGATGAGGTAATTGCAGCGCAATTAAAGAAGTTGGAAGATATTAAGAAGGCCAACCAGATGGCCAATGCCGCTGTGGAACCCGCTAAAGAGGATATTTCGTACGACGATTTCCAGACCATGGATTTGCGCGTCTGCACCGTGCTGGCTGCCGAGAAAGTGGCCAAGACCAAGAAATTGTTGAAACTGAAAGTGGATACGGGTGTGGATGTGCGCGAGGTGGTGTCGGGTATTGCCGAGTATTACGAGCCCGAATCGCTGGTAGGCAAGCAGGTGTTGATGCTTATCAATCTGAAAGCCAAAGAGATAAAAGGAACCTTATCGCACGGAATGGTACTTATGGCCGAAAATGCTAATGGCGAACTCTCGTTGCTCCAGCCTCAGAAAGAGGTGAAACCCGGCAGCAGCGTCAGATAATCTTCGTATTTGCCGATGTCCATCCAGCGGTCCTGCTGGTGTTGCCATCCTTTGATGACCTGCGTGCGCGCCAGCTCCAGGTAGAGTGGGGTGACGGAACGCTTGGTAGTGTCGGGGATGTGGTTGAGCAGTTCTCTTTTAATGATGTGTATTCCGCTGAAAGCGAGCGGTATAGATTTGTTGCAGGGTCGAGATTCCTTTACCTCTCCCGTTTTTTTGTTTTCCCAACCACACAGCTGCATGGTCTCTGGGTCAAACAGGAAGTAGCGTGAGGTTTCGCGCTGCTTGACAGCCAGCGTGGCCAGAGCCTCACTGGCAATATGTGCTTGGCAGAGCGCCTGCAGGTCGATGGAAGAAAGGATGTCCACATTGTGCAGCAGGATATGGTCGCAGTCGTTGAGCAGCGGCTCGGCAAACTTGAGTCCGCCGGCCGTGTCGAGCAGCTCGGCGCGTTCGTCGGAGATGCGGATGTCGGCATCGAAAGAGTGGCTGGCCACAAAGTCGATGATCTGCTGGCCGAAATGGTGCACATTGATAACCAGACGCTTAATGCCGGTACCCGTCAGTTTGCGAATGGTATGTTCAAGGAGCGTTTTGCCGTCCACCTCGACCAATGCTTTGGGCTTGTCTTTGGTAAGGGGGTAGAGGCGTGTGCCTAAGCCGGCAGCGAAAATAAAACCGGTGATTTTGTCCATGGAAATTGTAGAGCAAGTCATAGTGCGAAAAATATGGGCAAAGATACATCCTTTTGGGTTATTTTTATTATTTTTGCAAACACTTACAATATTTTCTTTTTTTATTGGTTATCGTATAAATGTATTGTTGATATTATGGGCTCCAAATTAAAAGAGTTTTTCAGTCCCCGAAAAATATGGTTCCATCTGCTGCTGGCTGTGGTGATTACGATATTGCTGATTGTGGCGGCCATGATTTTCCTCAGAGTCTATACGCGTCACGGTCAGGAAGTGAAGATGCCCAACTTTGTGGGACAGGAGGCCGAAGCGCTGCTGGCAGACCACTCTTCCGACTTCATTATTGTTATTTCCGACTATGTTTACGACAAGTCTGTTAAGGAAGGCACGGTGCTGCGCCAGAACCCTGAAGCTGCCGAGATGGTGAAGAAAGGCCGCAAAGTGTATCTTTCCATCGCTTCTTCGGTGCCGCCCAAGGTGCTGATGCCCGAGTTGAAGGATGTTTCGCTGCGTCAGGCTGAGATTATGCTTAAAGCCATCGGCTTGGAATTGGAAGGTGTCATCTATAAGCCCAGCCCGTTTGAGAATGCTGTGTTGGAGCAACTCTACAAAGGCCGCTCCATTGCGCCGAATACCGAAATCAATCAAGGAGATAAGATTACGCTGGTGGTGGGAAAAGACATCGAAGATTTGCCGGCATCAGTTGCTCCAGCCGACTCAACTGCCAGTTCTAATGAATAATGTCCATGACAAACATGTTTTTAAGATTTTTTAATATCAAGAATATCAGTTTCTTATCACTGATATGGGTTCTTTTTTCCCCATTTTTTCTCTTCGCACAGGAAGAAGTGCTGACGGGCCTCACAGGTAATCCCACACTGATGCACAGGCAGTCGCAATCGTCGTTGCAGGTGTATGGTACAGCTCCCGAAGCGGTGAAGCTGCCCTTTGTAGACGATTTTTCCGACTATATGGGATTCCCGAACAAAAAGCTGTGGCAAGACAAGCAAGCGTTTGTCAATCAGGGGTTTTCTATAGCACCTCCTACGTTGGGTGTGGCAACACTCGATGCTTTGGACCAGCATGGCAAAATATATGCCCATGCGAACAGCACCCAATTTGCTGCCGACACACTGACATCGCAGCCCATCCGCCTTGATTCCATCTTTACAACCCCTAGAAAAATAAAAATCCAAGACTCTCTCTATTTCAGCTTCTATTTTCAGCCGGGTGGTGCAGTGTTCCCGCAGGAAGGCACTCCTAAATATAGGGAGTGGGAGCGAGTGGGTGATGCTCCGGAAACAACCGATTCTCTTGTGCTTGAATTCGGCTATGCCACAGGTGACACCATTTTTGTGGGATACAGATATTCTCCGGTTGAATTGCTATATGACTATACGGCTGGCGACACCTTGTGGAATCCCTTTATTGACGGCGATTACCTTGTGTTTTCCGAGTTCCACGCTAAAGGCGATTCTGTAATGATGCCTTCCGATTCGATTATGGGTCCCGAAATGGTGTGGAATCATATATGGAGCACGCCTGGCTTTATGCAAGATGCTGTGTATGAGGCCACAGGTCTCTTCTTCCAACAAGTGATGATTCCTATCACCGACCCGCAGTATTTGCGCGATAATTTCCAGTTCCGCTTCCGCAACTACGCCAGTCTGGAGGGCAATGGCATCACAGGATGGGCCAGCAATGTGGACCAGTGGCACATTGATTATGTTTGCTTGAACATAAATCGTACACAGTCAGATATTTATCCTAATGATGTGGCCTTCGTATCGCCTGTCAATTCGTTATTGGCCAAGTACCAGGCCATGCCGTGGCACCAGTATCGTCCTAACGATTTGCGCTCGTCATTTTCCAACCGCCTGACCAATATTTCCAATACCGTGAAGAATACCAACTACTCATATACGGTAGTGAAAAATGGTTCTTCGCAGGTGGGCGAATATAAGAGCAACAACGAAAATGCCGACCCCTTCCACGTTAGGGGATGGCACACTTACGATGGTCATGCCAATCCGCCTGTGCAATTCACTCTTCCTCAGGATAATAAAGACAGTGCTGAGTTTGTGATTACCCATGTGTTCCAAGTGACGGGCGGCACGGGCGATGAGCGCCATGTGAACGACACCTGCCGCTTCTATCAGAAGTTCCACAACTATTACGCCTACGATGACGGTACGGCCGAAGCCGGTTATTCTATCATATCGGCGATAGCTAAACCGCAGATATATTTGGCTGTGCGCTATCAACTGGCCCAGCCCGACACATTGCGCAGTGTGCGTATGTGGTTCAACCATGTGCAAAACGACGCCAATGAGGAATATTTCACCCTGATGGTTTGGAACGACAATAACGGTGTTCCCGGAGAAGTGATATATTCCAAGGAGGGACAGCTGCCGCGTCACGCTTCCGAATTCCTCAATTTTGTGGATTATTACACCGACCCTGTGGCCATTTCGGGCACCTTCTATGTGGGCTTTTATCAGAATCATGGTACGCAACTCAACATAGGCTTCGATGTCAACAATGATGCTCGTGATTATTTTGTGTACAAGACATCTTCGGAATGGAAGAAGCCTCTGCTGAAAGGCTCCCCGATGATTCGCCCTGTGGTGGGCAAGCCATGGGATATGACTGGTATTCGCAATGTTAAGCCGGCTACGCTGCGCGTGTTCCCCAATCCCACTACGGCTTATGTGGATGTGGAGTTGGAACGTGGCACTGAAAGACCCGCCGACATCCGACTGTATGATGCGCAAGGCCGCCTGTTGCAACGACTGCCTGCAGCCAATAACGATTTCAACGATGTTCGCATCAGAGTGGATATGTCATCGTTGCCGACGGGATTGTATTTTGTGAAAGCCGGCAGCGCAGTGGCCAAAGTGGTGAAGAGGTAGGGGAGATGAGAGATGAGAGTTGTAGAGACGCGGCGCGCCGCGTCTGAAATTCAAAATTCAGAGAATAAAGAACAAATGGATTTTATGGCTGTTTGTTTGTAAGATAAAGATAATCAAAAAAAAGCAATCATATGAAACTGAATTTGGAAAGACCGTTGGTGTTCTTCGACTTGGAGACAACAGGTCTGAATATCGGCAAGGACAAGATTGTGGAGCTGTCCATGTTAAAAGTGAATGAAAACGGTGACGAAGAGGTGAAAACAATGCTCATCAACCCGGGCATACATATCCCTCGCGAGTGTTCAGAAGTGCACGGCATTTGGGATGCTGATGTAAAGGATAAGCCTAAGTTTGAGGATGTTGCCGATGAGGTTCTGGCTTTTATTGGTGATGCCGACTTGGCGGGCTTCAATTCCAACAAGTTTGATGTTCCCCTGTTGGTGGAAGAGTTTCTGCGTTGTGGTCGCCGTCTCGACTTTAGAGACCGTCGCCTGATAGACGTGCAGAATATTTTTCATAAGATGGAACCTCGTAACCTGGTGGCTGCCTATAAGTTATATTGTGGCAAGAATCTCGACGACGCCCATCAGGCTGAAGCCGACACCCGTGCCACCTACGAGGTGCTGAAAGCACAGCTCGACAAATATCAAAACGCTGAATATCAAGACAGAAAGACTGGGAAAGTATCCTGTCCCATTCAGAATGACGTGAAAGCGCTGAGCAATTTTTCCAGCGAATCGCGAAGTGTGGATTTTGCAGGACACATTGTTTTCAACGAGAATGACGAGGAGGTCTTCAATTTTGGAAAACACAAGGGCCGGACGGTGGAGCAGGTCTTCAGATATGAACCCCAATATTACGATTGGATGATGAAAGCCGACTTTCCGCTTTACACTAAGGAAGTGATTACTAGAATCAAAGAAAGAATGTTTTAATCATTATCGTTATGTCTGAAAACAATCCTAACAGCTTGCCAGAATATAACACCACTCGTAATAAGCTGATTATTAAGGAGTATGGGCGTAATGTGCAGAAGATGATAGAGAAGGCCCTGCTGATAGAGGACCGTGGCCAGCGTACCGAAGCGGCCAAGGCGATAGTGAAGACCATGTCGCTGCTGAATCCTGAAAGTGCAGAGCAGAATAAATCCCAGAACCAGACCGACTATTGGCACAAGTTGTGGGATCATCTTTTCATTATCTCTGATAATCAGCTGGATGTGGATGCCCCTTTCCCCAAGCCTGAAATCAAGAAAACCGACAGGAAGTCGTTCGTTTCGGAATATTCCAAGGGCAATATCAATAACCGAAGTTATGGCCGTAATGTGGTGAATGTCATCAATGCGCTGGCCGAACTTCCCGACAGCCCTGTCAAGAGCATGATGGGCGCTAATCTGGCCAACCATCTCAAGAAACTTTACCTCACGTGGAACAAGACTTCCGTAGATGATGAAGTGATTCTCAAGCAGTTTGATGAAATGTCGCAAGGTCGGATCAAGTTGCCCGAGAATTTCCAGCTGGAATCCACGCGCGATATTTTGGCGAATAACAATTTTGTTAAGAATAATAATGCCAAGAATGGTGGTGGCAAGAAATCGAAACGAAAAAAACGCAAAAAAGAGCAGGGAATATGAAGTTAGTTGAAATACAGAATGTTAGCAAGAGTTTTGTCAATCATTGTGCGCTGAATGATGTGTCGATAGACATCAACGAAGGCACCGTATTTGGCTTGTTGGGTCCCAACGGGGCGGGCAAAACCACGCTGATTCGTATTCTAAATCAGATCACGCTTCCCGACAAGGGACAGATTCTGTTTCAAGGACATCCGCTGTCGCGAAGCGACATAGAGAAGGTGGGCTATCTTCCCGAAGAGCGTGGCTTGTACAAGAAGATGACAGTGGGTGAGCAGGCGGTATATCTGGCTCAGCTGAAAGGACTTTCGCGTGCCGAGGCAATTCAGCGTCTCAATTATTGGTTTCATAAATTTGAAATAGAGAAGTGGTGGAACAAAAAGACTGAAGAGTTGTCGAAAGGTATGCAACAAAAGGTACAGTTCATTGTCACCCTCATTCATAGACCAGCGTTTCTTATTCTGGATGAGCCGTTTAGCGGTTTTGACCCCATCAACGCCAACTTGCTGAAAACGGAGATTCTGGAACTCAAAAAACAAGGTGCCACCATCATCATCTCGACGCACAACATGGCCTCGGTGGAGGAAATCTGCGATGAGATTGCCCTGATTAACAAGTCGAAGAAAATTCTCAATGGACCGCTGGCTCAAATAAAGCAGCAGTTTAAGCAGAATCTGTTCCAGATGAAAATCTCCGGTGTACAAGACGGCTTTCGCGACAGCCTGCCGGCGCAGTTTGAGCTTGTGGCTGAGGCGAAACAAGGTGATGTGATGGACATGACCGTCAAGCTGAACGACGGAGCGACTGCCAACGATTTGCTGTCGGCAGTTCTTCCGATGGCCAATGTGCAGTCGTTCAATGAGATACTTCCATCTATGAACGATATCTTTATTCAAGCAGTTGAACAAGCATAATACTCTTCTTGTCAAAGAAAAATTGAAGGTATGAACAAAACATTACTTATCATAGCACGAGAATATCTGACCCGGGTAAAGAAGAAATCCTTCATCATCCTTACGCTATTGGGGCCGTTGCTTATGGCTGCGCTGATAATTGTGCCAGTCTATGTCGCCACAAAGTCGGAACGTGATGCCAAAATCCTGGTGGTGGATGATAACGATTATTATATCAATCGTTTCACCGATACCGAGCATTTGCATTTTTCCTACCAATCGGGCGATATTGAAGAGTTGAAGATGAAATGTGTCAACTCTGAATACGATGCGGTGCTACATATTTTGGGTGGCACACAATCCACCAAACTGAACTTGTATTACGGCGAGGAACCTCCCATGTCACTGCGCGAAAATATTGAAAGCCAGATGAATAAATTGGTTTTCGACAAAACGGTGAAAGACAGTTTGCATGTTGATCCCAAGAAATTTGACGAGATAAAGGAGTATTCGCGTGTCTCTATTGTCACTTTGCAGTTGGACGAAAATGGTGAGGAAAAAGAGAGTTTTGCCGACATGAACCGCATGATTGGGCTGGTTTGCGGTTTCCTGATTTACATGTTCATTTTCATGTTCTCGTCGCAAGTGCTGCGCGGCGTGTTGGAAGAGAAAACCAATCGCATTGTTGAGGTGCTCATTTCTTCCGTCAAACCGTTCCAGTTGCTGATGGGCAAGATTGTGGGGGTGGCGCTTGTCGGGCTGACGCAGTTTGTGTTGTGGGTTATGCTCACCTTCGTCATTGTGGGAGGTGTGCAGTTGGCCGCGCCCAACTTCTTCGGTGCTTCGGCTCCCTCCATCGAGGCAACTGCACCGGCCAGTGCTTCGCAAATGCAAGAGATGGCGGGTGCTCCTGCGGTGGCTGAGCCTTCCTTGTTCCAACAACTGTTTGATTTCTACCCATTCTCATTTGTGCAACTTATCATCTGCTTCTTGTTCTATTTCCTGTTCGGCTATCTCATTTACGCCTCGCTATTTGCGGCAGTCGGGTCGGCAGTAGATAATGAAACCGACTCCAATCAGTTCACGCTTCCCATCACTATTCCGCTGTTACTCACCATTATGCTCATCGTGCCCATCGCCGAATCGCCTAACGGCTCGCTGTCGTGGTGGTTGTCTATGATTCCGCTCACGTCGCCCGTGGCCATGCTCATCCGCCTTCCTTCGGGCGTGCCGTTCACCGACCTGCTGTTGTCGATGGTCCTGCTGGTGGCTTTCTTCCTCTTTTCCGTCTGGTTTGCCGCCAAAGTTTATCGTGTCGGCATCTTGATGTACGGGAAGAAAATCACATACAGAGACCTGCTAAAGTGGCTGAAATACTAAATAGAAATACAGAATTCAAAGTTCAGAATTCAAAAAGATATAGAGAATTATGGAATCATGGAATTATGGAAACATCTATAACTCAATAATTCTATAACTCCATAACTCCATAACTCTTAACTCAACGATACAACAATTCAACAATATTATATAATGAAAATTCAAGAAGTACTCGCTCATTTGGAACACCGTTTCCCGCTTTCGTGGCAGGAGGATTTCGACAATTGTGGGGTGCAGGTTGGCGATAAGGAACAAGAAATAACCGGTGCGCTGGTCTGCTTCGAATTGAGAGAGTCGGTCATTGATGAGGCCATTCGCCGCGGTGCAAATCTGGTCATCTCGCACCATCCGCTTCTTTTCCAAGGTCTGAAGAAGATTGAGCCTGTGAACCGTACAGGTAGAATCATTTGCAAGGCATTAGCACATAATATCTTAATCTACTCAATGCACACCAATATGGATAGTGCGATTGGTGGTGGCAATGACGCCTTTGCTGAGAAATTGCAGCTGAGGGAGGTGTCGGTATTGGCGCCGCATGAAGGAAATTTCCGCAAGTTGGCGTTTTATGTGCCCGCGCAGGATGTTACGCGCGTGTGTGATGCCATGTTCGCTGCAGGCTGCGGCCATATCGGCAATTACGACCGCTGCATGTTTACGGTTCCTGGCGAGGGCTCGTTCCGTCCGCTCGCAGGCTCCAATCCCTATCTGGGGCATTTGAACCAGGTAGAGATGGTGGATGAAATTCGCGTTGAGATGATCTTTCCGGCGAATATCCAGAAGCGCGTGGTAAGTGCCTTGTATGCCGCTCATCCCTATGAAGAGCCTGCTTTCGACATTTATCGCATTGAAAATGAAGAGCATCATGTGGGTCTGGGGCGTGTTGGTCTTCTGCCAGAGCCAATGATGCCGACCCAGTTTTTTGAATATCTGAAGCAGCGGTTGCAAATAGAACATCTGCGCTATAGCGGCAATATGGAAAAGATGATAAAGAAAGTGGCGGTTTGCGGCGGTTCCGGTGGCTCGCTCATCCGACAGGCCATGTCTGCGCATGCCGATGCATACGTGACGGGCGATATTAAGTATCATGATTTCTTTATTCCTGATAATCAAATGCTTATTGCTGATATTGGCCATTTTGAAGGCGAACATTTTATAAAAGAGATAATTTATAACGAGTTAAAGAAAAATTTTTCTAATTTTGCAATTTCCATTATAGAGGATGAAGTTTCAGAGGTAAACTTCATTTAATATTGATAATCAAGCAAATAAATACAATACCATGGCAAAGAAAAAAGTATCGGAGGAAGAAATTGTTTCCGAAAATGAGGTTGTAACTGAAAAAGAAACCAAGAAGAAGGCTGCTTCGAAGACCACTGCCAAGACTGCAGAAAAGAGTGCTTCGAAAACAACAAAAAAGACCTCAAAAAAAGAGGCTCAACCCGTAGTTGAAGAACAAGTGGAAGCCACTCCGGAGGTGAAGGTTGTGGAACCGGTTGCCGAAAAGTCGGCCCAAGAAGCCGAAGAGGTATTGGAATATACAATTGCCCAAAAACTGCTTTCTCTCTACAATCTGCAGCAAATCTATTCCAAAATTGACAGGATCCGTATCATCCGCGGTGAGTTGCCCGAGGAAATCCAGGATTTGGAAGACGCTCATGAGGGTATGTCAACCCGTATTTCCAACTATAAGGAAGACATAGACAACCTGCAGGCCAAGATTAAGGAGCAAGAGGCCAAGATCAAGGAGGCGCAGGCGTTGATTAAAAGATACACTGAACAGCAGGACAATGTTCGCAACAACCGCGAGTATGAGTCGCTGACCAAAGAGATTGACTATCAGAACTTGGAAATCCAGGTTTTGGAGAAGCATAAAAACAAGTTTGCTGCCGAGATAACCTCCAAGCAGGAAGAGATTCAGACTTTTGAAGCCAAGCTGGCCGAGATTGCCGAGATCCTGGAGTCGAAGAAGAACGAATTGAGTGTGATTGTGGCAGAAACCGAAAAAGAGGAAGCCGAGTTGGTAGAGCAAGCCGAGGCTTTGAAGGTGAAGATAGAACCCCGACTTTTGTCGGCTTTCGAGCGCATCCGCAAGAATGCCCGCAATGGTTTGGCTATCGTCCAAATTGAGCGTGACGCCTGCGGAGGCTGCTTCAGCACCATCCCGCCCCAACGCCAGCTGGATATCCGTCTTCACAAGAAAATCATCGTTTGCGAAGCTTGCGGACGTATCTTTATCGACCATCAGTTGGTGGAGAGCCAGAACGAAAGCGCTGAGTAACATTGTGGTAGGCCTGTAGCGCACCGCGCTTCTACCATATTATAAAATATGCGTTCTTTGAAAAAAAGAAAAAAAAATACAGAATTCTTGTAGAATCAAAAAAATATTGTATTTTTGCAAACTCAAATGAAGGATTGCAAAAGCGCCTTTAATTTGAAACCAGCCGTTGTAGCTCAGTGGTAGAGCACTTCCTTGGTAAGGAAGGGGTCACGAGTTCAACTCTCGTCAATGGCTCTAATTTGAATATCAAAACGGAAGACAATATATTGTTAAACCTTTAATTATTGAAATAAAATGGCAAAAGAACATTACGAACGTACCAAACCCCACGTAAACGTGGGAACAATCGGTCACATCGACCATGGTAAAACAACCTTGACCGCTGCTATTACCACTGTATTGGCCGCTAAGGGTTTGTCAGAGTTGAGAAGCTTTGATTCTATCGACAACGCTCCTGAGGAAAAGGAACGTGGTATTACCATCAACACCGCTCACGTTGAGTATCAAACTGCAACCCGTCACTATGCACACGTTGACTGCCCCGGCCACGCCGACTACATCACGAACATGGTAACTGGTGCTGCTCAGATGGATGGTGCTATCTTGGTTGTTGCCGCTACGGATGGTCCTATGCCTCAAACCCGTGAACACATCCTTTTGGCAAAACAGGTAGGTGTGCCCAAAATGGTTGTTTTCATGAATAAAGTGGATATGGTTGACGACCCCGAGCTGTTAGAGCTGGTTGAAATGGAACTCCGTGACCTTCTGACTTTCTACGGCTTCGATGGCGACAACACTCCTGTTATCCAAGGTTCCGCTCTTGGCGCATTGAACAACGAACCCAAATGGGTTGAAAAAGTTGTTGAACTGATGGATGCTGTTGACACTTGGATTCCTCTGCCGCAGCGTGACAAAGATAAAGATTTCTTGATGCCTGTTGAAGACGTGTTCTCAATCACCGGTCGTGGTACTGTTGCTACCGGTAGAATTGAAACGGGTGTTATACACACTGGTGACCCCGTTGACATCATCGGTATGGGTGCTGAGAAACTGAAATCAGTTGTTACCGGTGTTGAAATGTTCCGCAAGATTTTGGACGAAGGTGAAGCTGGTGATAACGTAGGTTTGCTGCTCCGTGGTATCGACAAGGACGAAGTTCGTCGTGGTATGGTAATTGCAAAACCCGGTTCAATTCATCCTCACAAAGAATTCAAGGCCGAAGTTTATATCTTGAAGAAAGAAGAAGGTGGTCGTCACACCCCGTTCAAAAACAACTACCGTCCTCAGTTCTACTTCCGTACAACTGACGTAACTGGTGAGATCATTCTCCCCGACGGCGTTGAAATGGTAATGCCTGGCGATAACTTGACTATCCGCGTTAAGTTGTTATCAGAAATCGCTATCAACAAGGGTCTGCGTTTCGCTATCCGCGAAGGTGGTAGAACCGTTGGTGCCGGTCAGGTAACCGAAATCTTAGACTAATATCTTTTAGTCAACATACTTTTGAACGGACAAGCTAACAACTTGTCCGTTCTTTTAGGGGAATAGTTCAAGGGTAGAATAGCGGTCTCCAAAACCGTTGATGAGAGTTCGAATCTTTCTTCCCCTGCAAAATAAAAGCCGAAGATTTTTCTTCGGCTTTCTTTTTGGGATTCCTTCGCACGCTATTCACTTGCAAAACGATAGCGCGTCATTTCGAGGCTGCGTAGCAGCCGAAGAAATCCCGAAGATATCGTTTTTTCTTCCATTTTTCTCAACTTCATCATAGGACCATTGAGGAATGGGAAAAACAGGAACTGGTCAAAATTTTTGACCGGTTCGAGAAGCAGAAACATTCAACTGTTTTACCTCGGGCATTTACTGAAAAAGGTCTCTATATGTTAGCAACAATTTTGAAAAGTCCGCGGGCAGTGCAAACTACCATCGCCATTGTGGATGCTTATGCCAAACTGAAAGAATTGTCGCGGGTAATTGTGGAATTGCCTAATGAAGATAATGACGAACCACAGCGCCAATCGCTATTGCGGCGCGGTGGTCAGCTTGTTAACGATATTCTGAACGATACGCTCCCTAAACATAGTAGTGAGACTTCGTTTGAATTGAACCTCGCCATCTTGAAAATGAAGCATTCTGTCAAGCGAGAAAGCGATGACCGTATTGCTGCGTTGGAAAAGGAAATTGCAGAATTGAAGAAACAGGTGAAGTAGGGTTGAATATCATCTTCCTCTCAATTCCCAGAATGCTACAGCGCTGGCGGCGGCCACATTGAGCGAATCGACGCCGTGGTGCATCGGTATGCGCACAGTGTAGTCGCAGGCGCGGATGACTTTGTCGGCAAGGCCGTCGCCTTCGGTGCCCATCACAATGGCCAACCGCTCCTCGGCAGCCAGTAACGGGTCGTCAAGGCTGATGGAGTTGTCGCTGAGAGCCATGGCTGCAATCTTGTAGCCCAGCGTATGCAGATAGGTGATGGCTGGCTGCGGCCAGTTGAGATAGCTGTCGTCGGTGAGGTAAGTCCACGGAATCTGGCATACGGTGCCCATGCTGACACGCACCGCACGCCGTATCAGCGGGTCGCAGCAGGTGGGCGTGAGCAGAACGCCGTCCATGCCCAATGCGGCGGCTGACCTGAAGATGGCACCAATGTTGGTGGCGTCGGCTATCGTGTCGAGGACCACGATGCGCCGCCCGTCACGACATACCTCCTCCACACTCGGCAGTGCGGGGCGGCGCATGGCGCACAACACGCCGCGCGCAAGGTGGTAGCCTGTGAGCTCGGTGAGCTGCTCGAAACTGCAGGTGTAAACAGGAATATCGCCGCACCTGGCAATGACATCAGCGGCCTGCCCGTCAACATGCTTCCGCTCGGTAAGTAGCGATATGGGCTCGTAGCCTGCATCTAAGGCCACATGGATCACTTTGGGACTTTCGGCAATGAAAAGTCCTTCCTCCGGTCTGAGCCTATTTCGCAATTGCGCTTCGGTCAACCGAGTATAAACCTCTACATCAGGGTGCGACAAGTCGGAAATTTCGATAATCTGTGCCATCTTTATTTTGAAAACGCAAAGTTACGAAAATGTAGCTGGATTTTTTTAAATTTGCACATCTAAAAATCAAATCCTATGCGCACATTAGACAACATTGAATCCCTTTTCCCTGCTGATTTCACGGAAGAGCAAAAGGCTAAAGCCAAAACGCTGTTTTATAAAAAAATGTCCCTCTCGGCCCACCGTTTTTATGGGGGCAAGATGCAAACGCTGCCCAAGGCGCCCATCTATGGTTTCAATTGGTTTAATGTGTGGTACACACCTGGTGTTTCGGCCGTATCGACAACCATCCGCGATGATAACGACACCTCGTTCTATCTGAGCAACCGCGCCAATCTGGTGGCCGTGGTGAGCGACAGTACCCGTGTGTTGGGCGACGGCGACTGCACCCCTCCGGGCGGCCTCGGCGTGATGGAAGGCAAAGCCATGCTGATGAAATATCTCGGCGGCGTGGATTCTATTCCGCTCTGTATCGATAGCCGCGACGAGAAGGGTGAGCACCAAGCCGACAAGCTCATCGACTTTGTGAAGATGGTGCAGCATAGCTTTGGCGCCATCAACTTGGAAGATATTTCCCAGCCCAACTGCTACAAGGTGCTGGACGTGTTGCGCGAGGCCTGCGATATTCCCGTTTGGCATGATGATGCTCAAGGTACCGCCTGCGTGACGCTGGCAGGTGTCATCAACGCCCTGAAAATCACAGGTAAGAAGATGCAGGACATCAAAGTGGTGCTCTATGGTGCCGGTGCTGCCAATACCAGCATTGCGCGACTGATGATCACCGACGGTGTGAAACCTGAGAATGTGATTATCTTCGACACCAAAGGCACTCTGCATAAAAATCGTGCCGACATCAAGGCCGACACGCGCTTTTATCGCAAATGGGAATTGTGCGAAACCACCAATCCGCAGTGTATTGAAACGCCCGAGGAAGCCTTCAAGAATGCTGATGTGCTGGTGGCACTCTCAAAGCCAGGTCCCGACACCATCAAGCCCGAATGGGTTTCGCTCATGGCCGACAAGTCTATCGTATTTGCTTGTGCCAACCCCGTGCCCGAAATCTATCCCTACAAGGCCAAAGAGGCAGGCGCTTACATTGTGGCCACAGGTCGTGGCGACTTCCCCAACCAGGTCAACAATTCGGTATGCTTCCCCTCAATCCTGAAGGGCACGCTGCTTGTATCGGCGCGTAAGATTACCGACAGCATGGCTATCCGTGCTGCCCACTCTATTGCTGACTTTGCAGAGCGTCAAGGACTTAGCATTGACCATATCATGCCCACCATGATGGATAACGACCTCTTCCCGACAGTGGCCGCCGATGTGGCTATGCAGGCCATTGTCGATGGCGTGGCACGCAAACAGCGCACATGGCAAGAGGTTTACGATTTGGCTAAGAAAGACATTGACGAAACCCATCGCATAGTGGAACAATTTGAAAATGATGGCACTATACAGCTTTTCCCCGAAGAGGAAATCCGCAAAGTGGTGGCACAAGTTTGTAAAGAAGTAGGTGCGTAGCGTGCTACGCACCTACAAAATAACATAAAAAGCGGCATCCAAAAGGTTGCCGCTTTTTCTATGAGGGGCGAATAATTATTTGTCAGATTATCCTCTTTCGTTGTAGTCGGCGTTGAGCAGGTTCATCGCTTTCATCCATTTGTGAATGAAGATGAAAGGACCCACTATAATGAAGGACCCCAGGAAATACCAGCCCCAGAAGGTCAATGAGTCAAATTCGTAGTTGATGTTGCGACGATATAGCTCATTGCCAATGCGGTCGCAGATGCGGTGATACCATACTAGCGGCGCAATGTTGAGGGTTAGCCAAGAGAATATGAAGGCTATGAGGGCATAGTGCATGGTGTTTTTGCCGTCGTGCTGGCTGGCAATTTGGTTAACCTCATTGCCAATGTGGCAGTTGACCACCAAGCCGTAAATGCCCAAGGTGATGAACGATAAAAAGAAATACTTTGCCAATCCTCTGTTGGTGCGCAAAGGTTCTACGGGAGGAACTTGTTCCACATTGTAATTTTCTTCCATGGAATTGATATTTAAATGATTAATAAAATAACAGACAAAAGTACAAAAATAGATTTTAGTTTATAGTTATTAGATATGAAAAGTGAATAGTGAAAAGTGAGAAGTGAAAAAGTTAAGAAGTTAAGGAACTAAGGAATTAAGAGTTATTGAATTATTGAGTTATAGATGTTTCCATGATTCCATAATTCTCTATATCTTTTTGAATTTTGAACTTTGAATTCTGGATTTTGTTCTTTGTTCTCTGTTCTTTGACTTTTGTTCTTAATTATACATTGTACATTATAAATTATGAATTATAAATTGTGCATTGTTTTCGTACCTTTGCACGACCAATTTGTACCGTTATGGAAAGCAAGCAGGAATTGCGAAAGCACATCCGTCAGTTGAAAAAAGAGCATACGCCGGATCAGTTGGCGCGGCAATCGGCAATAATTATGTCAAAGTTGGAACAACATCCTGATTTTGTGAGAGCTAACATAGTCATGCTATACAATTCACTGCCAGATGAGGTGCAGACACAGTCGTTTATCCAGAAGTGGAGTTCGATGAAGCGCATTGTGCTGCCTACGGTGGTGGGCGATGACATTATCCCCGTGGGGGTGGACGAAGATACCTCTTTTGTTGAGGGCGACTTCCATATTATGGAGCCGCAAAATCATCCTTACAGAGGCTCCTTCGACCTGATTGTGGTTCCCGGTATGGCTTTCGACGCTGCAGGTCACCGCTTAGGCAGAGGCAAAGGCTATTACGATAGATTTTTGTGTAACTATCCGAAAGTGAAGAAGATTGGTCTTTGCTTCGATTTCCAAAAAGTCGATGCGGTACCTGTGGAAGCGACCGACATTTGTATGGATGAGGTTCTGTCGTTATAAAAAAAGAAAAGATGAAAAAGCAATATAGATTTTCTTCCGGTGAGACGATTTCCGCAGATGTGGAAGATTTGCAGGCTTTGCAGCAGCAGTTGACCGAGTATTTGAACAATTACCTTGAGCTATACGAAAGTCTGGATGACGAGTCGTATATTGCCCGCGGAAATGGCTTTTGCGAAGCCAAGTACAGCGAGGATTTTGTGGAAAGCCAAATATCCAAGTATCGCCAGCGATTGAGCGAGGTGGAAGGCTGGTTGGCAGCCGAGAAGGATTAGAAGAATAGTAAGATAATCAGTACGTAGAGCCAGTGGGCGAAAACGCCGGCGCAGAGGCCGCCGATAGTGTGTGCTCCGATGGCTTTGGAGATAAGTTTACGGTAGCCCATCGAGTCGAGCATGGCAGCGTGGGTGCTCAGGTAGCCGCTCCAGCACATGCCCATGGAGGTGAAGACTGCCACAGCGTTGTTGTCGATAAGGTGGGCAGCATCGAAGGTGGGTACCAAGCCGAGGGCCGCACCAACGGCGCCCAGTGAGGTGATGGGGAAGGCAATCAGCTCGGGGTGCTCAAAGCCGAACAGCCACTTGAACACGAAGTCGATTTTGCCAGCCAGCCACGAGATGACGGGCACACCTTCATACGCAACGCCCGTGTAGCCTACAGAGGGGTCTGCAGGACCGAAAGTGAGCATCATCACAATGGTGGAGATGAAAAGTACGCCAGGGATGATGGCCACGCCGATTTCCACTCCCGTCTTGCCACCGTCAAGAATGGCGTTCAGCACACGCAGGCCGGCACCAAGTTTGGGTTGCTCTTCTTCGTCCTCTTCCGTTACCTCTTCGGTAGTTTTCTCGATTTCACAATCCAATTCGGGATAGGCTTTCAAGGTGAAACGCTGCATAAGCCGCGTGGAGATGATGCTGCCGATAATGGCCCCGAACAGTCCGATCAAAGCGCCAAGACCATAGCCGCGTCCGATCATAAAGGCCATCACTACCAGTCCCATACCGAAGGCCGTGCCGAAATTGGTGAGCGATACCAGTTGGTATTTTTTGAAATATTGGTTGAAATTTTTGTCTTTTGATAAGGTGATGATGGCGGGATTGTCGCTCAGGAAGGTCATGACAGCTCCCAACGAAGCCACACCCGGCAGGTTGTAAAGAGGTTTCATCAGAGGACGGAGCACCTTTTCGAGCAGTTGTACCACACCGAATTCGACAAACAATTTGCTGATGGCTCCCGTCATGACGGTGATGGCCATGATGTAAAGCACGGTTTCCATCAGCAGATGATAAGCCGTTTGCATGAAAGTGTTGAGCATGTGGGGCAGCGTCATCACTGCCGACAATCCTATGAAAAACAAAAAGAAAACACCGAGAAAAATTGAGGTTTCAATAGTTTGTCTTTTAGTCAGCTTTTTCAAAAAGCGCGACATCAGTTGTATGCTTTTCATAATTGCAGTTTGAATTGTTTGCGTAAAATTCTCAAGAAGTCAATATCCCAAGTGAGTCCTATGCTGGCACTCAAACAATTGGTGACTTCTTTGTCTCCTTTGGGCCCGAGGATGGTTTGTGCATTGGCGATGTAGCCGTGCAAACGCACATTCTTGTACTTGGCAGGCCTGTATTCAAGACCGAGGCCGTAAAAATAGTACTGCATGCCTGGGGTGACCATAATTTCTTTAGGATTTTCCACACCAAAGTCTTCCGATTTGTTCTGGTCGTAACCGCCTTTGATAAAAATGTTTACATCTCTAAAAATGATATCCATACGGCTCACGACGGTAAAGTCGCTGAAGTATTTGCTATAGACAGCCGCGCGGTTCATATAGTCGATGTACCAACTGAAATGGTTGAATACAATTCGGTTGCCAATGGAGATATAGTTGACAAAGCGTCCGCGCTCGCGCTCGAAGAGGTTGACGGAATAGAGCGCTTTGAAGTGAGGGTAGTCAGCGCACCACATGAAGCTATAAGCCAGCAGTCCTTTTTTCCAGTCGCTACCCATATTGCGGTCGGTTGAGTAAACGTAGGGCGAGTTGCCCACTTGCAGTATCAGCTTGTTGTGGCCCGACTTGTCGGTGTAGATGGCAGAGGCTGCCAACTGGAAGCAGTGGATGGTGCCCCAAAGTTGGGTGTAGTAGAACACGTCGATAGGAGGGGCATCATACTCGAAGCCGCCGATGGCCAAAGCCTCTTTGCCAGCTCGAAAGCCCCATTGAGGATTTATATTGTACTGTAAATAAAGGAAATCGGTGTTGTCGAAAAGTGTCACGCTGCCTTTGTTGGCGACGATGCGCTGGCGGAAAAAGTAGGAGAAGTGCTTTCCAAATTCGCCGCCGACGGCAATGTTGAAATATTTGCCGTTGAAACCGTAGTCGGTGGCTCTGAGCGAGTCAGGGTAGGGATAGTGGTGGTGAACGTCAAAGTCGGCACGCACCTCAAAAGCCAATCGCGTAAAACGGTGACTGATAGTGGCTGTTGAGTCCTGAGCTGTCACTTTTGAAGTGCACAATAGCGCAAAAGCGACACAAAAGATGAGTTTTAAATAAGTTATTTTCAAGGTGTTACAAGTTTGAAAAGATTGTGTGATTTGGCGGTGCAAATGTACAATCTTTTTCTTTATCCTGCTATGCCTAATGACCCTGTAATGAGGATTACAGTGAGAACAATGGGGGCAATGTATCGTAACACGAAGTAAAACAGCTTGATATACCATGTTTTGAGGGTGCCATGGTTGGAAACTTCGTCCAAAACATCTTCTTTTTTATAAAACCAGCCAAGATAGACGGTGACGGCCAGGGCGCCGATGGGCATGAGGTAGGTGGCTGTCAGTTTGTCGCAGGCATCGAAGAAGGTGTAGCCCAGGATGGTGAAATCCTTTAGGGTGCCCAGCGACAATGAGCAGAGGGCGCCAAGAGCGAAGATGACGAGCGAAGTGATGATGGTGGCGCTTGTACGCTTGAGGTGTAGTTCTTCCACCACCCAAAGTACGATTACTTCAAGTAATGAGATGGTTGTGGTGATGGCAGCGAGGGCCAGCAGCACGAAGAAGAGGATGGCGAAGAATTGGCCCATGGGCATGTTGTTGAACACATTGGGCAGTGTTTCAAAGACAAGGCTCGGACCGCTGGCGGGGCTCAAGCCGAAGGTGAAAACGGCAGGGAAGATGGCGATGCCAGCCAGCAGGGCGATGGTTGTGTCAGCCGAGGCGATAAAGAAACAGGAACTCATCATATTGTCCTCTTTGCGAACATACGAGCCGTAGGTGATGAGCAGCCCGGCGCCGATGCTGAGCGAGAAGATGGCCTGTCCCATGGCGGCAAGCACTCCCGTAGCGGTCAGGTTGCCGAACTCAGGCTTGAAGAGGAAACTCATTCCTTCCTTGCTACCAGGCAAAGTGAGTGAGCGGACACAGAGCAGTAGCATAATGAAGAACAAGACGGGCATGACAATCTTGGTGAATTTCTCAATGCCCTTTTGTACACCTCCGATGACAACCGCTCCCGTGAGAAAGACAAGCAAACCCTGGAAGAGGATGGGCAGGTAGGGATGTTGGATGAAGGATGTGAAGGCTTCGGAGATTTCCGAGGCCTCTTTGCCTGCCAAACCATTGGTACACGATAGCCAGGTGTATTCGATGGTCCAGCCGGCGACAACGCTATAGAACGAATAGATGATGACACAAGTAATGACAGCCAAGATGCCGATGCCCAGCCATCCTTTGTGTTTTGGACTCAGCACGCGGAAGGCACCCATGGCATTGCGTCCCGAACGGCGGCCGATGACGAACTCGCCAATCATAATGGGCACGCCCAAACCGAAGACAAAGATGAGATAGAGCATGATAAAAGCACCACCGCCGTATTCTCCCGCGATGTAGGGGAAACGCCAGATGTTGCCCAAGCCCACAGCCGAACCGACGGCTGCTGCCACTGCACCAAAATAACTGGTAAAACCACCACGCTGTTCGCTATTCGTTGACATAGACATTTATATAAAATTCAGAATTCAAAGTTCAAAATTCAAAAAAATTTCAGGTTTCAAGTTTTAGGTTTCAAGTTTTTTTACTCCTCACTAATCACTTCTCACTACTCACTTAATACTTCATAATTCCATAACTCAATAATTCTCAGTTCTCAGTTTTCAACTTTCAGTTTGCTACATTCCCCAACTGCTGCCGTCGAAGCAATGGGTGCACAATTTCTCTTTGGGCAGACCGATGGCCTTGGCAATGGTGTCCAAAGTGTTGAATTTGAGCGTGTCCACACCGAGGTGCTGACGGATGACTTCCACCATGTTGGCGTACTCTTTGGTGGTGTGGTCCATATAGAGAGGGAGTTTCTTGACGAAGTTGTCGCCTTCAATCTCTTTGACTACGCGGCGAGCTATCAGTTCCATCTCGGTTTTGGAGGCCGAGAAGTTCAAGAAGTGGCAGCCGTAGAGCAGCGGCGGACAGCTAATGCGGATGTGTACTTCCTTGGCTCCGTACTCATAGAGTTTCCGCACATTGTCGCGTAATTGGGTGCCGCGCACGATCGAGTCGTCGCAGAAAACGGCGCGCTTGCCATGAAGTAGTGTGCGGTTGGGGATGAGCTTCATCTTGGCCACATGCTCACGAATGGTCTGGCTGACAGGCATAAAGCTTCGCGACCAAGTGGGCGTGTACTTGACAATGCCGCGTTCGTAAGGAATGCCCTTGCCTTTGGCGTAACCTAAAGCCATGCCAATGCCCGAGTCGGGAATGGCAGAAACGAAGTCGGCTTCGATATCATCAGAAATCCCCATTTCGTAACCTTCAGTGTATCTGGCGTTTTCGATATTGATGCCTTCGTAGTCGGCGGTGGGGTAGCCGTAATAAATCCACAGGAAGGAGCAGATCTGCATCTGTGTGTTGGGGGCCGCCATCTGCTGGCAACCGTTTTCAGTTATGCGGAGAATCTCGCCCGGTCCTACAAAACGCTCGGTTTCGTAGCCCAAATTGGCAAAACTGTGACTGTCGAAGGCCACGGCATAGCCGCGATCGCTTTTGCCAACGACGATGGGCGTTCTGCCCAGATAATCGCGGGCGGCAATAAGGCCGTTTTCAGTGAGAATGAGGATGGAACATGAACCTTTCACCTTCTTGAAGACATTGTTGATGCCATCTACGAAATCTTTGCCTTGCGTAATCATCAACGCCACCAGCTCTGTCTGGTTGGTCTGGCCGGAGCTAAGCTCGGTGAACTGTTGGTTCTTGTCAAGGCACTCTTGCTCCAATTCCTTGATGTTGTTGATGCGGGCTACCGTGGATATGGCAAAGCGGCCCAAATGCGAGTTTACCACAATGGGCTGGGAATCAGTGTCGCTGATGATGCCGATACCGTAGTTGCCCTTGAATTTGTCCAATTCGCCGTCGAACTTGGTGCGGAAATAGGAGTTTTCGATGTTGTGAATGGAACGGTAGAAAGTGCCGTCCTGAATAGTCACCATGCCGGCACGCTTGGTGCCCAGATGAGAATGGTAGTCTATTCCGTAAAACAAATCGCTAACGCATGCCTCACGTAAGGCTGTTCCAAAAAATCCACTCATAAAATACTGTAAGTTAGATAATTGTGTTTGTTAATGGTTTGGATTGAGAAAATGCAAAAATAGTTTTTTTTTCTCTATTTTTGCATAATAAAATGAGAGAATATGAAACATCGTTTCTTTACTGCCGATATGAAGATGTCGGAGATATTCCATACCAACCTGAATATGGCGGTTTTGCTGCCGCGTTTGGATATGGATTTCGGCTTTGCAGAGAAGACTGTGGTGCAGTGCTGTCAAATGCACGGTGTGGATTGCGATTTTTTCCTGATGATTGGCAATGTCTATACTTTTGAAGATTATCTTCCTGACACAGAAGAACTGCACAAACTTAACATAGACAAGCTGCTTGAGTTTTTGCTCAAGTCGCATAAATATTATATGGAAGAACGTCTGCCGCATATTGAGAATCATTTGGAGAAGATTGTCGAAAATGGCGATGCTTCGGTACAGGCTATCCTGAAGCAGTTCTATGCTGATTACAAGCAGGAAGTGTGGAATCATTTTGAATATGAAGAAGATACAGTCTTTCCATATATTCGCCAGTTGTTGAACGACAAATCAAAGCCGAATTATCAGATTGATCAGTTTGAGCAAAATCACAGCAATATTGAGGACAAACTGGCCGATTTAATCAATATTATCATCAAATACCTGCCTGGCAAGTTGCGCACGGCCGACCGCATATCGATGTTGCAGGACTTGAATGCTCTCTCGGCAGATTTGAACCGCCATGCACTGATTGAAGACAAGATTTTGGTGCCTTTTGTTGAATATCTTGAAAAACAACGCCATGAAAACAATTAAGATCTTATTGGCAGAGCCTTCGGATGTGATTGCGGCCGGTTTTCAAGAGTTATTGGGTGCCGACTCGCCGTTTGTGATTTGTGGCTGCTGCTCGTCAGCCGAAGGGTTGAAAGAGGCGGTGGTGCGTTACCGTCCGGCCCTCCTTCTGATCAATCCCTCCCTGCTGGGCGATTCGGCTGTTACGGAGTTGTCATCGCTGACAGATGTAAATCCCCATATTGTGTTCGTTGCGCTTGTATATCAATATTTTAGTGCATCCATGTTGCGGCCTTATGCGGCTGTGGTGGATATCTGCGACAGCAAAATGCAGATCGAAAACAAATTGAAGCAGGTTTTGAAAAATCAGGACCCCAGCGAGACTGGTGAGGGTTATGAGTTGACGCAACGCGAGAAGGATGTGCTTGTTTTGGTTGCTAAAGGATTGATGAATAAAGAAATAGCCGACAAACTTAATCTTTCTGTACACACCGTCATCACCCATCGTAAAAATATCACCCATAAAACGGATATTAAGTCGGTGGCCGGCCTCACGGTTTATGCCTTGCTGAACAATCTGATAGACAAAGATGAAGTGCTGTAATACACATGAAGTTTCAGGTTTCAAGTTTCATAAATAGACGTTAGACTTTAGACATTAGCGATTTAATTATTTATAACTCTATAATTCTTAACTCTATAATTCTTAACTCCTTAACTTCTTAGTTTCTTAACTTCTTAACTTCTCACTTCTCACTTTTCACTTTTTACTTTTCACTTCTCACAACTAAAAATTAATTTTTTTATTTTTGCGCAAAGGAACTTTTTAATAACAATCTAAATTTATAATTATGGGCTTTTTAAAAGAATTCAAAGAATTTGCCATGAAAGGCAATGTAATGGACATGGCTATCGGTGTTATCATCGGTGGTGCATTTGGTAAAATTGTAACCTCTTTGGTTAATGACCTTTTGATGCCTCTCGTTGGCGCATTGATTGGCAATGTGGACTTCACGACACTCTCGGTTACGCTGAGAGAAGCCGTTATGAATGGCGAAGAAGTAGTGAAGGAAGCCGTAACATTGAACTACGGTAACTTTATCCAGACTACCGTTGATTTCCTGATTGTGGCTTTGTGTATCTTCGGTATGATTAAGCTCATCAACAAGGCTTCTAACATGGTGAAGAAACCCGTTGAGGAAGCTCCCGCAGAACCCGCTCCCGCTCCGGAACCCACTGCAGAAGAGAAACTGTTAACTGAAATCCGCGATCTGTTAAAAGAGAAATAATAGTCGCCCAGTGACATTAAAAAAGGATAACCATAGTTTTATGGCTATCCTTTTTTTGTGATGATAACGAAGAAGATGAAAACGAAAATCCTTTTTGTGTGCCTTGGCAACATCTGCCGCAGTCCCATGGCCGAGTTTATCATGAAGAAGTTGGTAGCTGATGCGGGCTTGGCCGACCGTTTTGACATCGCGTCGGCTGCCACCAGTTACGAGGAGCAAGGCAACCCCGTCTATCCGCCGGCTCGCAAAATGTTGGCCGCCCACGGTATCGACTGCAGCGGCAAGACCGCCCGCCGCATTACGGCTGCCGACTACGAGCACTACGATTACATCATCGCTATGGACAAAGGCAATCTGCGCAGTCTGCACGCTATTCTGGGCGGTGACCCTGCCGACAAAATCTCACTGCTGATGGATTATACCGACCATCCGCGCGAGATTGCCGACCCATGGTATACCCGCGACTTTGAGACAGCATGGCGCGAGATTAGCGAGGGCTGCGAGGCCCTGCTGCGCCATTTGACCGAATAGTGTTTTATTTTTTGATGCTGAGAATCAGTCCCAAAACCACGCCGAGCACGGCGGCAAACAGCACTTGGTAATTGCCGGGCAGCATAAAGGTGATGGTGTGGGCAGGATACCAGAACAGCGGTATGGTTTTCTTGAAAACAAAGCCATATTGGATGTTCCAGTCTATCTTTTCGGCCATAGTCTTCTGTATCTCAAGCGGTTTGGAGAAGAACCCTGCCAGCGTTCCGCCCGTTTCGGCAATGTGTATGTCGGTGATTTTGTGGAAGGTCATGAAGACAGGGGCGAAGAAGGTGTTCATCAGCACACTTACGCAGAAGGCCACCAGCAGTTTGCCCCAGCTGGCACTGCCTGCAAACCAAACCTCTGCCTGCTCCAATCCTATGTAAGTCAGGAATTTGACTGTTCCTGCCTTGAAGACGGTCATGGCCATGGCGATACACATACCCAGCAGACCCCAAACCAGCATTCGCGGCAATATGCCGAAGCCCTTTTCCACATAGTGACCTTTGCGGATACGCAAGGCGAGCATTTCACCAAAGGTGGCGAGAATGGCAAATTTGAAAAAACTCATAATCATGCCGTGGTTGGCCGTGGCAGTGTTGAAGCCTTCGAGAACACCAGGCACAAAAATGAAAATGCCCAATACAACGAGGACAATGGTAATAACAAGGAGGTCTGTTTTTTTCATTATGGGATTTTTTTTTGTGCGGCAAAGGTACGCAAAAAGCCCGAAAGGAGATGCTTTTATTGGAGCGATGTAAATAGATTTGTATTTTTATTATCTCAAATATGCAGTTTCTATGTTACAAGACAATCCGCTAATTATTATTTGCTATTTATTGATTATCAATCTATTGGCATTTGCTCTCTTCGGCATTGACAAGCGTCGGGCGAGCAAGCACCGCTACCGTATTTCAGAAGCTGCCCTTTTTTCAGTAGCCTTGTTGGGCGGCAGCATCGGTGCCTGGGCAGGCATGTACGCCTTTCGCCATAAAACTGCACACTGGTACTTTGTGGTCGGCATCCCACTCATCTTGTTGGCACAGATAGCCGTGGTTTTGTGGTATTATCTAAACTGAAAACTGAAAGCCCGCAGACCTACGGCCTGCGATAACATTCCATCGGTTTATTCTTTGCTACCAACCCCTGCACACCTAACGGCGTGCAGATGAAATGCATAAATAATTGGTATGGAATAAGGCAGGCCTTTAGGTCTGCCGTGCCTGGTAGCCAAGGTAGGTATATGTTCAAAATCGCACGCCGTAGGTGTGCGGACAAATTATTTGTTTCGCATACCGCAGCAACGTTTGTATTTTTTGCCACTTCCACAAGGACACGGGTCATTTCGATTAGGCTGTTCATTATTATCAATTTGGTCGTTTCGAGTTTCTGATACTACAGATTGATAATATTGTTCGTATTCCGAATCCCTTAGTTCATCATTTGTGTTGGTGGTCTCTTCGATGGTGTTATTAGAGTCGTTTTCGTTCTTTTTTTCGTCAGAAGGCATATTACAGGTGGTTTGTTGTTTATTAGAATGTTCGTCACTCAACCCTTCCTGTTTTTCAGAGAGAGACTGACTACTGCTTTTAGTTGTTTTTGTTTCTTGTTTATCTTCAATAGCCCCAACAATTAAGCCAATAAGAAAAAGAGGAATAAGTATTATCCACCAGCACCCACTGCGCTTGTAATCTTTGTATTCTTTATCCGACATCACTATCTGATGATTCGGGTCATTGGGGTCTTTAACTAAATGTTGCATAGTATATTAAAATTGAATGTCCACTTTGATAGCAGGTTGGTTGCCTATTTGTAAGAAATAGATTCCCGGAACAGAAACAGGTATTATATGGTTTTCCCCTGAATAAATACAGCGTCCCGCAGTATCAAACAGTTTAACATGATTTCCTTCCGCACCATTGATAATTATTTGATTAAAACGGGTCAGAATGTCCCAAGGTACCTGATCCTTATATGAAGTGGTGGTTGTTGGTGCTTGACGGAAAAAGGCTGTATAGGTCCTGTTTCCTTGCATGGAAACAACCCTAGGATTTTCACGAACTCCATCAGTCCAGGTTATAAATTGGTATCCTTGAAGGGGAATAGCACCAATCTCTACTTTACAGTCTTTGGGAAATGTTCCACTACCTACGCCAATTCCATATTCGGGAGGATAAGCCCCCACATGTAAATCATAATTAGGATCTTTAATGCGAAAAGTGTCATGTTGGGTTACAACAACAGTATCGTGTATTGGTTCTATATTCTGAGTCCTCATAGGTGCATTGCAAGAATAGAGCGAATAGAGGCTCTTAAGTTGGTTGGTTTCATCGTAATACTGGGTGGATAATGCAAATCTGTGAGAGTTTTCCCCTCTGATTCCATGATGGTATGTGTCGTAAATTTGTGTAGAAGCAGATTTTATTTCTAATAATATTGTGCCATTGTCTTTGAGGAGTTGTGTATAATACTTGTTGTTGTCATAATATTCAGGATTCTCTTTTTCCCAGACAAGATAAAATTCCAAGTTGTCATCTTCGTCAAAGAGATGTTGAGAGACGTGGCCCGAGAATAAACGATATCCGTTAGGAATCGGAAAGGATGCTTGTACGTTTTGAGATAATCCTGTTGAACTAATTTCTATTTTTCTTATGGTATTATTAGATGTGTAATTCAAAGCTGCTATGATCTCAAAAGTATCATAGTCGTATGCTTTATAACCGAGAGGAATGCCCTGTCTTAAACTTTGATTATATTCATAAGAATTGCTATAGTATGGTTTTATATTTACGGAGATATCATTATCAACAATATATTGCGACACATCAGAAGACCAGTTGTAAAATGAAATTTTATCAGAAGTATAAAGCAATTCTATTTGCGCAATAGTATATAGTTGAAAGCAGAATGCAATCAAACAAAAACAGATTAGGCGTTTCATGGTTGTGAAAATCATAAGTCGAGTAGTTGCCTATATAATTCAGGTAGCATATCCACATTGATTCTATACTGCATGGCAGTTTTGGGAAGTTGGTATTGGTCAATAAACGAGCCTGTTTCACCCCAAAAGCATGGTTCTTCATTCAATTGTTCAGCATTTAAGGATTTCATTACTCTACTTATTTCAAAGCCTAAACCATGAGCTTTATCGGTTGTTGATGAAAGGGCTTTTCCGTTTTTTCTCAGCCAAAGAATCAATTCGTCGGCTCCGATAGTAATTTCATCTATCTGTTTCATAATGTATGAAAAATTAATAATAATAAAAATGCAAAAATAATCATAATGTACTTTTAATCAATGTTATATACTATCTGAAACGGATTGTAAACCCTATCCATTTCAGATAGTGTTATAGGTAATGTTGAAAGAAATTATAATCCAAAATAGATGAGATGCGCTGTAACAAATCAGTGCTGAGCGCATGTTTGCGGAATATCTTGAAAATGTGGTTGGGCGAGCACGGAATCTGCCGCGCCAGCCAGGCCGCAGTGCGCCCCTGCTCCTTCAATTTCTGCTTGATAATGTGTCCGATGGGTATCTGTTGGTCTTTCATAAAAAAAGCGTGAACCGTTCCATGATGTACTTATCTAACTCCGTTGGCCGACCAAAGCCATGTAGGTAAATAAGTACGGAATAATTCACGCCTATTCACGCGAACTTTCGCACACTTTTTCTCACCTACAATGTTAATTTGGTCGTTTACGGAGTTGAGAATATGCGAGCCAAGCTCAAAAGATGATAATAAATATACAGGTTACTTCATATGCTATTTGTTTGTTTCGATGTTTGTTCTATTATGCAAAAATAAGCATTTTTTCTCCCCTTTACCACAAATACAGCGCTGCCCCCACTACTCCGCTGAGCAACAGCAGTAGGATGGGGCTTCGTTTGCCCTTGTAGGAGGCGACAAAGACTGCTGCAAAGATGAAAATGCTGGCATAGTAGTGAAAGCTGTCCTCGGTGGGACTGCCGAAGTTTTCCTTGGAGACAAGCAGCAGTGCAGCGGCTGCAATGACTCCCACAATGGCAGGGCGCAAAATGCTGAAAATGCTGTCAATGATTTTGTTATGGCGATGTGCTAACAGGAATCGGCACACCAGCAACATCAATAGGCAAGGAAGCAGGATGACGGCAAACGAGCTCATCACGGCACTGAGCGTGCCAATCCATGGGGCATAGCCGGCGTTCACCACCGCCGTATAGCCAGCGTAAGTGGCCACATTGATGCCGATAGGGCCTGGTGTCATCTGGCTCACCGCCACTATGTCGGTGAACTCCTGTACGGTCATCCAGGCGTGCTTCTCCACCACTTCGTTTTGGATGAGGGCTATCATGGCGTAGCCGCCGCCGAAGTTGAAGATGCCAATTTTGCAGAAGGTGTAGAACAGTTGCCAGAAGATCATGCCGCATTCCTCCTTTCTGTGATTTTGCCGTAGATAAAGCCACCGGCAGCGGCTGCCAGGATAATCCAGACAGGCGAGATGCCGAGAAGCCATATCAGAAGGGCGGCAGCGATGGGAATCCAGCCGTTGCGCCACGAGAGTTTGGCGGTTTTAGCCATCTTGAAGACGGGTGCGGCAATCAGGGCGACCACGGCCGGGCGGATGCCCTTGAAGACGGCCTCCACAATGCGGTTGTCTTGAAAATGGCGGAAGAAGATGGCCAGCAACAAGATGATGCCAATGGGCACGAGAATGTTGCCAGCTATGGCGGCCAAGGCTCCCCGTACCCCGCGCAGTTTGTAACCCAAACTGGTAGCCATATTGCCAGCGAAGATGCCCGGCATGGCTTGCGAAAGGGCCATCATATCCATGAATTCCTCTCGACTGATCCACTGGCGCCGGTCAACCAACTCCTTCTCCATGAGCGGAATCATGGCGTAGCCGCCTCCAATGGTGAAGGTGCCAATCTTAAAGAACGACACAAATAATTCTGCACAGGTGGCCATGAGAGTCTATTCTTTCTTGTCGGATTTGTCTTTCTTTTTTCTAATGATAAAATAACCGACCCAGAAGGCGATGGTGCCTCCGATGAAAGCCCCCAGCATAATAGGGAATTTGTTATCTATCGAGCTGAAATGCAATGGGATAATGAGAATGCCCATTAGCAAAACATAACGGAATGCCGTTTGCATAGTTGGTGGTTTTGGTGTGACAAAAATACAAATAAATATGGTGCCGCCGTGCGACTAAAACCTCATTTTCGACAGTTTGCAGGTCTTCATCTCCCCTTCCAGACGATAGCGATGCAGGAGTGAGTCGTTGAAATCGAAAATGTTGTGGTCGGTGCTGTCGGCAGCGTAGCGCAAGAAGGGCTGGTAGGAGATTTGGTGGTATTCGAGCTCACGATCGGGCAGCGGCTCGCTGGGGTTGTAGCCGTTGGCAGGACGATACCGGATAGAGTGGTCGTTGAATTTGAGCTTGCTCATGCCACACGCCGAAATCTCAAAATGCACGCACTGGTCGTTGCTGTAAAGGGTGAAGTTGCCAAGGTTGTCGGTGAAGGTGTTGAGTCCTACATTCCAGTATTCGTTCCAGCCGCGGACAACGGCCCCTTCGATAGGCTCGCCATGCTGGTCAACCACTTTGCCTCTAATAAGATAGTTCTGGTAGCCCATCATGTTGAAGTAGTTGGCGGCACGCCATTTGGGTTGTGGCTTGTAATCGGCAAAGTGGGCAATCTCGGCGGCTGCTGGCTTTACCGTGCCAATAATCTCGTAGCCGCCTTCGCGGGTGCGGGTGATGCCTTCGTGGTTGAGCAATCCCGTGTATTGCGCCTCGAAATGGCAGTCGGGCACCTCCTGAAATTCCCACCAGCCCATGCCAATGCCACCACAGTCGCGCACGTAGCGGTACACATCACGCATAAACTGTCGCTGCTGTTCGTAGCTGATGGAGTCGTTGTCGGCCGGTAGCGCCGTCTCACCCAGCATCCACGGCTTGCCTACATACGTGCTGTACCAGTAAATCTCGTTGGGTACTCGCAGCGGGTGGTAGGTATGGAAAGCCAAAAAATCGACGGGCAGAATGGAAGGGTCCCACTCGAAGACTTCTATGGGCTCGGCAAAGCCGATGGTGAACAACTGGTGGGGTGCGTAGTGCTGCTTGAGCCGTTGCCAACCTCTAACTATTTGATAAGCTTGATGTTTTGTTCTTTTAGGATTGTCGTCAAAATAGAGCGGCTCGTTAGCAATGTCGTAGGCAAACAGCGTTTTGTTGTCTTGCATAGCCTCGAACAGATGGGCTGTAAAACGCTTCAACTCGTTGTCCATAGGCGCTTTGATGAGCAACATGACGCGCAGACCGGCATCTTCGGCTAAGGTTAGCATCTCTTCCAATCCTTTGGTGATAGCTGGATAATCATCGTCAATATAGTACTTCTGGTCATCTGCTTGGTAGTAATAATGTCCCCGCTCATCTTGTGCAATGCGATCAAAACAGATGCGCATAGTGTTGAATCCCAATTCTTTAATAAGTTGAAAATGACCTCTTAGCTGATGCAGAATCTCCTCTTTGCTGTTTGTTTCATAGCGGGTGGCATCTTCGTACACTTTGGCAGGCGATACCGTGAAATGGCCGTTAGGATTGCGGTATTCCACAATGTAGTTCAGCATCAGAGGAAAAAAGGTGTTATTGTCGATTTTAAAAACGCCGTCTTCCAATCTCACAAAGCCTGTAGGCACTTCTGTTTTGACAGTGCGGTTGATTTGGAAAAACACCGAAATCAGAATGAGTGCAAGTGTTAAGATAGTAAAAATCAGTGTTTTAAAAAATTTCATAATCTTTGTCTTTAGCGTGCGCCTTCCACATGGACTACAACATTGCGTATATTCATCTGACAGTCGGGCAGCCAGTATTCGTCGTATTCAGGCGTATTGATGGCAACGAAGGCTTTGAGGTTGTCGGCGTTGGTCACGATAAACTCCTTGGAAACACGGATTGGATACCATTTTCCGGCAATAACCTTGTCAGCATTGATAAATTTTGAGATTTTGTCTTTGTAGGTGGTCGGGTAGAGCATATTGTCACCAGTACAGCATAGAACCAGATTCATGTGCTGGTCTTGTGCAAGACTATCCATCACTTGCACTTCCGCTTGGATGGTAATCCTTACGCTGTTCAACTTCTCAGTGGTTGACAGAGTGTGCTGAGGCATGATGTAGTAAGTTTGATGCCACTTTTCGCTAGGTTTGTGTTTGGGATTGCGGCAAGTCAACTCGGTGGAATGTTCGTAGTTGAGGATGGAGAAGAAGGCTTTGAAGTTTAGTAATGGTCTTTGTGTCAGTTTGTTGCCGTGATATACGTATTTGTTAATCTCTTTGTAAAGAGCCGTTTTGTTTGCCAAATACTGCTTCAGCCCAGGTCTGTCATCTAATCTCGTAAGGACAATGTTATTGCCGATTTTATAGACGTTTTCCCTTTCCCAACGAGTGGCACCATGGTAAAGGTAGCCGTCATAAATCATCTCTATAATTTCGTGTGAATAGTTGATAATCAGCATTCTGTTGTTGGTACGAAAAACGCTGGAGGTGTCCAGTTCGTGTCCTACCCATTGCACGTATTCGGGTGGTGCGATGTAACCTTTGGCCGCCAGCAGGGCTGTCAGAGTGGGTGCCACGTCGTTGTGGGTGACGAGAGCGGGGAAATGCTTGCTTTGTTTCAGCATTGGCGACCAGATGATGAGCGGTACGTGGTAGGTACTTAGCTTGTTTTCTTTGTTCACTCCTGAGGAGTGGTCGCCTGTGATGACAAAAATAGTGTTACGTCCGCCGGGTAGCGCACAGTAGTCGTGGATGAACTGTCGCACGCAGTCGTCAGCATATACGATGCTGGCAGCACGTAGTGTATGAATGCTCCACTTCTTGTGGAGATCGGCATCGGCTGAGGCGATGAGCTGCTTTGCACGTTGGGTATAGGTTTGCTGTAACTTGTTGTTATTTAGTTCAAAATTGTCGTGCGAAGAGATGGTGACAAACAGGTCCATGCGGGGCTTTGTGCTTGCATCTTGCTGAATATGTTCTATGCTGCGCTTGAAGAGCATCTGGTCGTGATAGCCCCAAAATGCGCCGAGAAGGAGCTGTGGGTCATTCAGTTTCGTGTATTCTGCATAGAAAGGTGACAGGTAATCGGGTTTCTGGGCTATCATATAGTCCAAAACGCAGTCGAATGCCCAGTCGCCGGCATAAAAGCCACTAGTGTGGTAGCCGTTGTGCTTTAAGATGGAAAGGAGGGAGTTGTGGGCGGGCATGTTGCCGAACTGGAAGCCTCGCATACCGCTCGGCACCGAGCCCGTGATAGCGGGAACGACACCGAAACTTCGATTGGTGGTGCTCAAGCAGTTGGACCAGTAGAGGCCATGGTGGGCCAGGGAGTCGATAAACGGGGTGAAACAGATGTCTTCGGTCCATTCTGCTCCTAGTGATTCCACGATAAGTATCACTATATTAGGCTTTTCGCTGCCTAATTTAAAATAGGGCGAAAGAACATCGGGGATGTTGTTTTTTCGTTCTAAGGGGTAAAATAGATCTGGTACTTGCCACTCGGGATATTCGGCGACAAATTGTCGCAGTCGTTCTTCGTCAATGGTGACTTCTTTCTGTTCTTCAGAGGTCGATTCTGCATTTTTTATGTAGCGCAGGTAATCGCTGCACGAAAGAAAGCAGTACCAGCTTTTGTTGGTCATATAGTTGAGGGTGACGGGCCGGTAGTCGCCGAAGGTCAATTTGGGTGCTTTGCCAATGAAGGGTGCAGCGCCAACAATAATGACTGCTATTGTCAGTCCGAGCCACAAAGGGGGGCGCTTGCGTATGCAGAGCACTCCTAATACAATGAAAATGGCTATGGTACAAACGATTAAGGGTATAGAGTACCACCAGGGGATGGTGCTGTTGATAGTGAAAAGTGTCTCTTTGAGCGGTCGGATAATCAGGTCGCAGTAGAGTAGCGTGCCCGTATGGCTGGTGTAGATGGTCATACCCAGTTCGGTCAGGAACAGGATGCCGAAAATGGCCGACAGGGTGATGACAGCCGCTTTTTGCGAAAAGGCACGGATAAGGGCATACAAGGGGAGTGTCATCAGTGCCAAGAAGGCGTAAACCACGGTGTTGTATAGGAAGCGCGGATAGACCGTCAGGAAGAATTTGACTTTCTCGTGCGAGAAGAAGAGAAGGGTGTCTATAAGTTTGAATACGAAGATAATGGCTAAAAAGAGACCGACTACCGCCAGGTAGGGAGCCATAAAGTCATATATCTTTCGTAAAGTGGTGCGCATGGTAAGAGGTTATTCGATAATGGCTTCTCTGATGCGGATGAGTTTTTGCAAAAGGGGTTTTAATTGGCTTAGAGGCAGCATATTGGCGCCGTCTGAAAGAGCGTGGGCAGGGTCGGGGTGCGTCTCCATGAAGAGCCCGTCAAAACCGACGGCGATGCCCGCCTTGGCCATGGTCTCGATGAGGTCGGGGCGACCGCCCGTGACACCCTTGGGTTGGTTGGGCAACTGCAGCGAGTGGGTGCAGTCGAGCACGACGGGACAGCGGTTCTTCTGCAGCTCCTTCACGCCTCGGAAATCTACGATAAGATCTTGGTAGCCAAAGGATGTGCCGCGTTCGGTAATCATCACGTCGTTGTTGCCGGCGTCGCGCACCTTCTCTACAGCAAACTGCATCGACTCGGGCGAGAGGAACTGCCCTTTCTTGATGTTGACGGTTTTGCCCGTCTGGGCGGCGGCAACCAGCAGGTCGGTCTGGCGACAAAGAAATGCTGGAATTTGCAGAACGTCAGCTACTTGAGCTGCCATAGCAGCCTCATCGGCATTGTGGATGTCGGTGACAATCGGGATATGGAGTTCTTCCTTTACTTCAGCCAGAATGGCCAGAGCCTTTTCATCGCCTACTCCCGTGAAAGAGTGTAGCGACGAGCGGTTGGCTTTCCTATACGAAGCCTTGAAATAAAATGGAATGCCCAATTCTTCGCACACCTGCTTTATCACACGTGCCGTCTCCATTGTGATGTTTCTGTTTTCCACCACGCAAGGACCTGCAATGAGGAAGAATTTGGAAGAGTCGTAGTTTATCATCGTAAATAGTTTTAAAAAATCTTAATTTGAGAAAATCTGGATGATTCTTTCTGCGTATGTTTTTGAAACGGGAATATCCGGAATTCCTTCTTGATCAAGTTCTAAGAAGAGCCCATCTTTCTCCTTACGCAAAATTTTCACCTTACATATATTTACTATATAAGAACGATGACATCGCACCATATAGTGTTCTTCCAACATCGGTTCCATATTTTTTAAGGTGTTGCGTAGCATGAACCTCATGGGCTTGTCTTTATTTAAGTAGTAGATATTCAGATAATTATCTGCTGATTCGATATAGAAAAGACGATCTGGTCGAACCGATAGTCGCAAGGTGCCTTTTTCATCTGTGAAATTGATGGCGTTAGGTTCGCTTTCTTGCTCGGGATGAAGGTCGGCGTCAGCGTTGTTCTTGTTGAGCAACTGGTTGATTATGTTGTTTTTATCTTGCAGAGAGAAATAGAGGTAAGAGATTACGTATGGTATCGACACAATAAGTAGCATCAAGCCGATGGAACGGGGCCAGATGTCCAGAAAATAACGCGTGTCGTGCATGACAAATTTGGCAAAACCACTGTAGCAGGCGGCTATGAGCAGCAATTCTCCTCCCAACCAGACAAAAAAGTGTGTAAGGGTTAATGGATGGCGATGACCTACTATATACATAATCCACCGACTGATAGCTAAAATGGATGCGCTAAAAAGCACAATGATGGAAGAGTAAAGCAGGCGCATGTTCTTGTCGTCAATGGACCCTATCCACGAATTTTTTCCGAAAGGGGTGTAAATATTGACGAACAAAAGGGAGAAAAATGCGACAAATAGCAGAAATTGAACGATATTCCTTCCTTTGATCAAATATGCTGGTATGGCGGTTTTATTCATCTCTGGGGTGAAATTTTGGCAAAGATAAGAAAAATATGTAAACGGCCAAAAATTAAAATTTCACCCCTCTATTTTATTTTTCGTCCCTCTATCCCAATTTTAGTACATTTTCAGCGTGTCGTGTCCCTTTAAAAATGGGTTCATCGAAAAAAGCCGTTCTTTTGCACCGCTTTTTAACAGTTGTTAACTAAAAAAAACGAACTATTAACCTTAAATTATTTACTTGAAATGAAAATTAAGTTTGAACAAAATTCATTTGAGAAAATAGTGGAAAGCACACGACTTTTCGACATTCTGCTCAATTATGAGAAGAATTATCCGGAACAGAACACAGCTTTAGCTATCAAGAGAGACGGTAAATGGGACAAATTCACTGTTCAAGAGTATCAGAAAATTACTGATAATTTAAGCTACGCCTTCATGAAGTTGGGCATCGAACCAGGCGACAAGGTGAGCATCATTGCCACCAACCGTCCTGAGTGGAACATGCTCGATATGGCTATCATGCAGATTGGTGCCATCACGGTGCCGGTTTATCCCACTATCAGTGAGAACGATTACCGCTATATATTAGGTCATTGCGAAGCCAAGATAGCCATCGTGGAAGGTGCCGAGGTGATGAACAAGATCGACGCCATCCTGCCCGACACGCCCACGTTGCAACATGTTTACACCTTCATCGACCGTGGTCGTTTCCCCTTCTTGGCCCAGTTGATTGAGATGGGCGAGCAGAATCAAGATCCCGAGGAATTACAACGTCGTCGCGACGCCGTGAAACCTGAGCAGTGCTCCACCATTATGTACACTTCGGGTACCACTGGCACCCCAAAGGGCGTTATGCTTTCGCACCTTAATATTATGTCGCAGTTGTACAACTTGCGCCAGACGCCTGCCAAATGGTCGAAGAAGGCTTTTAGCTTCCTGCCTTTGTGCCACGCCTACGAGCGTATGCTGGTCTTCTTGTATCAATACCTGGGCATGTCGGTTTACTATGCACAGAATTTGGGAACCATTGCCGAGAACCTCAAGGAGGTTTGTCCTACGATGATGTCCACGGTACCGCGCGTGCTGGAGAAGATTTTCGACAAGATTTACAACTCCAACAAGACAATGAAGCCGCTGCCGCGCAAGATCTTTTTGTGGGCCGTCAACCTAGCTCAAGAGTATCGCATCGAGCCGAGCGACCGCACATGGTGGTATAATTTCCGTCTTAGCATTGCCGATAAGCTCGTTTACAAGAAGATACGTCAGCAGATTGGTGGCAATTTCGACATTATCGTTTCCGGAGCTGCCAGCATCCAGTCGCGTATCAACGCCTTCTTCTCAGCTATTGGCATGCCCGTGTTCGAGGGCTACGGCCTGACCGAGACCTCGCCCGTGGTAGCAGTCAGCTGCCGCGACAGATATGGACGCGAGGTGGGTACAGTGGGATTCCCGTTGCCGGGCGTGGAGGTGAAAATCTCTGATGACGACGAAGTGATTTGCCGTGGCCATAATGTGATGATGGGCTATTACAAAGATGAAGAACTGACTCGCGAAGTGATTGACGAGGACGGCTGGTTCCATACGGGCGACCTTGGACGCTTTACCGAGCGTGGCCAATTGGTGCTGACAGGTAGAAAGAAGAACATTTTCAAGACTTCCTTCGGTAAGTATATTAATCCGCAAGTTATTGAATCAAAGTTTGTTGAATCACCATTTATTGACAATATCGTCGTGGTGGGCGAGAACCAGAAATTCGCAGCTGCATTGGTTTCTCCCGATTTTGCCTTCTTGAAACTGTGGTGCGCCGGTCATGGTATCAAATATACCAACCCTGCCGACATGGTGAAGAATGAAGATATCCAGAAGCGATTTGCTCGTGAGATGGACAAATACAATGCATTCTTCGGTGATACAGAGAAAATCAAGAAATATCGACTCATCGCTGATGAGTGGTCGCAAGCTACAGGCATTCTTACTCCTACGCTGAAAGTTAAGCGTGGTGTAGTTTGCAAGCAGTATGCCAATGTGATTGAAGAGATTTACAGCTAGGCTTTTTTCGAGCCGCTGTAAAGTTCATATTTCATGAACTTGCACGCTAGAGAGCCGTTGAACAGGTCAGCTCGTTTGGAAGGATGAAGGCCGACATGTTTGACGGCTTCTGCATTTGAACTGATGAGGCAAGCGGTACAGCCCGCATAGTTGCTTTTCCATGTGTCGCCGATACGCTGGTAGAAGTCGTTGATTTCTTCCACTTCGAGTCGTTCGCCATAGGGCGGATTGATGATGATGCACGACGGTTTGCGCTTGGGGTGGCTGTCGAACATGTCTTGTTTGCTCAAGTGGATGAAGTCCTGCAGTTCGGCCTGTTCCACATTGGTGCGTGCCATGCCTAAGAAGCGGGGCGAGATATCGTAGCCGTAGAAGTCAATGGGCACGTCCTCGCGAATGCTGGCCGCATCGGTGGTTTTCTGCCACAACTCTTTGTCGAAATTGCGCCAGGTGAAGAAACCGAAGTGTTGGCGATAGAAGCCTGCGGGTATGTTCAGGGCCGCCATGGCAGCCTCAATCAGTAGGGTGCCGCCACCGCACATGCCATCGATAAAGTCGCAGTCCATTTTCCATCCGCTCAGCTTAATCATGGCGGCGGCTGTCACTTCGTTGAGGGTGGCAGGGTGCTGCGACACCTTATAGCCGCGCTTGTGCAACGATTCGCCTGAGCTGTCGAGATAGAGGGTGGCGCGGTCTTTGAAGATGTGCAGGTGGAATTGCACGTCGGGGTTCTCCTTGTCCACCGAAGGTCGTTCTCCAAAGCGGTCGCGCATGCGGTCGCAAATGGCGTCCTTGGTCAGTACGGAAGCGAATAATGGCGAGGCGAAGATGCTCTGTGCCAATGTGGCACTGACCGCCATGGTGCCGTCAGAGGTGAGGTACTTCTCGGCAGGAAAGTTGAAGATATGTTCGTAAAATTGGTTGTTGTTGGCAAAGGTGAAAGTGTCAACCTGCCACAGTACTCGCAAGGCTAACCGACTGTAATAGTTTACTTTATACAATAATGCAAAGTCGCCCTCAAATTGAACTGATCGGCTTAGCGACTTGCAGTTCTGGGCGCCCAATGTCTGCAATTCCTCGTTGAGAAGTGCTTCTAATCCAGCAAAAGTTTTGGCAATGAATAACATGAGTTGATTTTAGAGTGCAAAAATACAAAAGTTTTTTTACAGGAATTTCAATGAAAAGTTAATTTTAAGTAGTTAATTGTCACATATTTGCAAGAAAAGTGTTATTTTTCACTTATTTTTATTGAAAATATTATGTTTTTTTATATTTTTGCAGATAAATAAAAGAAAAAGGAGCCTATTGTTGTTTTATAACGGAAACATGTTAAGATAGAGCACTTTTATCGCAAAAATCGTATTAATCATCACTAAAACAAAACTCAATGAAAAATTCAAAAGGTAGAATTATGTTAGTGGATGACAGTCAGACACTAAGATATGTTTTGAGAGACTATTTTGAAATGTTGGAATATGAAGTAACAGACTTCAACGGTGGCGAGGCTGCTGCTAAAGCCTTCAACCGCAATCAATTCGACATTTGTATTTTTGATATTATGATGCCTGATAAGGATGGCTTCACCTTGTTGCAAGATGTTAGAAAAATTGATCCCGATATTCCCGTGATTTTCCTGACTGCCAAGAATCAGAAGGAAGACATCATCAAGGGCTTCAAGTTGGGTTGCGACGACTATATCACCAAGCCGTTCAGCACCGAGGAGTTGGAGCTCCGTATCGAGGCTATTTTGAGAAGAACAGCCAAGAGCAAGAAAGAACCCAAGAACTTGTATGAGGAGCGTATCTACAAGTTTGGCGATTTTGAGTTCAACTACAGCGCTATGCAGCTCTCTCATCCTCTGAAAACCAGAACTCTCACCCGCAAGGAGGCCGAGTTGCTCAGATTGCTCTGCGAGCATCAGAACAAGCTGTTGCACCGCGAGGTGATCCTCAAGGAAGTTTGGGGCGACGAAGATTATTCAGTAGGTCGCAGTATGGACGTGTTCTTGACGAAACTGCGTTCGTATATCAATATTGAAAAAGTTGACAGCCAGTATATTAATCCTGAAGGCGGCCGTCGCAACAGATATCTTCCCGGCCACGAGCCCAAAGTGGAAATCTGCAATGTGCACGGTACGGGTTTCATTCTCAAAGTAAGAGAGTAACCGAGATCCGATATAACAAAAAAGGGAATGAATCTTTCATTCCCTTTTTTTATGCTTGTGAGTAGGCTATTCCAAGTTGAACTGGCCTTTGTGCAGTCCGCGCATCCCGCGGTAGAACTTCTCAATTTCTTTCAGGTCGCTATCGTAGTCGCCAGTGGGATGGAAAACACCGCCAATGCCGCCAGTGCGTGTTTTGTAGTCGAGGTAGCCGAGGGTGATAGGCACTTCGGCCATCTGGGCGATGAAGTAGAATCCTTTTTTCCAGGTGGGATTCAGTTTGCGGGTACCTTCGGGCGAGATGAGTAGGGCTATCTCATCGGAATTCTTGATTAATTCGGCAGCCGTGGCGGGAAAACGACGCGCATGCTCACGGTCGATGGGGATGCCGCCGAGGGCGCGCAGGATGGAACTCAGTGGCCACCAGAAGACTTCCTTTTTCATCACAAAAACAGTCTTGACGCCCATAGCGCTGAGGGCCATGCGGCCCACGACAAAGTCGCTCAGGCTGGTATGTGGGGCAAAGAGCAGCACACACTTTTTGGCTTCCGGCGGTATGTTGACTGTGTCGATTTTGATGCCTATGAGGCGGAGTAGCCAGTAGTTGATTTTTCTCATCTTATTCAGAATTAGTATTTTCCGTAAATGGTTTTGGCAATGCCCATCTCTAAGCCGCGCAGTTCGGCCAGGCCGCGCAGACGGCCCACGCACGAGTAGCCGGGGTTGACTTTCTTGCCAAGGTCGTCGCACATCTGATGACCGTGGTCGGGGCGTACGGGAATGGACACTTGGTATTTTTGTTCCACTTCGAGCAGCGCTTTCATCATCTCGTACATGTCCACAACACCTTCCAAGTGATTGTCTTCGTAGAAGTTGCCTTCGTCATCGACATGGATGCTGCGCAGATGCACAAAGCCTACGCGTTCGCCAAACTCGCGCATCATGGCGGGCAGGTCGTTGTCGGCGCGCACGCCAAATGAGCCGGTACATAGGCAGAGGCCGTTGGAGCGGTTGGGCACGGCGGTAATGATTTTGCGGAAATCTTCGGCTGTGGAGAGGATGCGCGGCAAGCCCAGAATGGAGTAGGGCGGGTCGTCGGGGTGGATGACCATGATGGAGCCCACTTCGTCAGCCACGGGCGTCACTTCGCTGAGGAAGTAGCAGAGGTTCTTGCGAAGTTGCTCTGCATCAATGTCTTTGTAGCGGTCGAGGGCTTCTTGGAATTGCTGTACGGTGAAGCTCTCTTCTGAGCCGGGCAGTCCAGCGATGATGTTGCGGGTGAGTTGGTGGCGAGCGGCGTCATCCATCGCGTCAAAGTGCTTTTTGGCTTTGGCCTTCTCAGTGTCGGTATAGTCGGCTTCGGCGCCAGGACGCTTCAAAATGAACAGGTCGAAAGCCACAAAGTCGGCTTTGCAGAATCGCAGGGCCTTCGAGCCGTCGGGCATGGTGTACGACAAGTCGGTGCGGGTCCAGTCGAGCACGGGCATGAAGTTGTAGGTGATGACATGGATACCGCAGGCAGCCAGGTTACGGATGCTCTGCTTGTAGTTGTCGATATATTTCTGAAAATCACCTGTTTGTGTCTTGATGTGCTCGTGCACGGGTACGCTTTCCACAATGCTCCAAGTCAGTCCGGCGGCAGCGACCATCTCTTGGCGTTTCTTTATCTCTTCAATGCTCCAAACCTCACCATTGGGAATATGGTGCAATGCTGAAACCACGTCGGTGGCTCCGGCTTGGCGGATGTCCGACAATTTAACAGGGTCGTTGGGACCGTACCAGCGCATGGATTGCGTGCAAAGGAATATTTTTTTCTTTTCGCTCATAGATTTTGGGTTGTTAAAGTGAATAGTAAGAAGTGAACAGTGAGAAGTGAATAGAGTTAAGAAGTTAAGGAACTAAGGAATTAAGAGTTATTGAATTATTGAGTTATAGATGTTTCCATAATTCCATGATTCCATAATTCTCTATATCTTTCTGAATTTGTTCTTTGTTCTCTGTTCTTTGAATTTTAATATCTAAACAGGTAATCCATCTCCTCCCCGCCGGCTCCTACGCGGAAGGTGTGAATTTCGCGGGTGGCGGGCTTGATGACTACGACATCGCAGCAAAGTGATTGGCGTGAGTTGAACCATGCGCGCTTCTGCTCGGGCTTCAGAATCTTGTTCTCGGCACGGCCATAGCCCTGCGAGATGAAGTAGTTGACGCCGTTCTCCTTCACATGAGCGTTGAGGTGAGAGTCGCCGGTGAAGAGTCCCAGCAGCCGTCCGTTGGCCTTGGTGAAATCCCATTTCAAGCCGGCTTCTTTGCCGCTCTGTTTGTTGGCGTAAGCCGAAAGAACAGACATCAGTGCATTGCACGAGGCGTCGTTTTTGTTCTTCGTGCCAGGCCATCTGCCGATTTCGTTGGGCATGAAGTGACTGAAGACGAGCACGTCGGTGCCGTCAGGCGTGGCGTTCAGTAGTTTGATAAGCCACTCGAGTTGTTCCATGCCGTAAGTGTAGTAGGTGCCGATGGTTTCGGTGTTCTGGCTGTTAAGCGTGATGAGGCGCAGGTTCTTGCCGGGCACATCGTAGTACGACCAGCAGTTGCCATCGGTGAGGTGCAGGTTGCCGTTGGCGTAGGGCAATGAGGGTTTCTGGAACAGCTCGGAGAGTTCGCCCGAGGTGATATGGCGACCGCCGCCGCCGTCGTATTCATGGTTGCCCGGGGCAAAGAGGAACACGCCTTTGTACTTGGCCATTTCATTGCGTATATTGTTGATAATCATGTCGGCAAAACTTTGCAACGAGTGGGCGGGTTCGGTATTGAGGCCGATGTCGCCTAGGTTGACCATGAAGTCGTAACCGAAATATTTGTCCATTTCGACCATATAACCGATATGTTTGTAAGTGGTTCTGTTGCAAGTGTGTACGTCTGTCAGGATGGGGAAGATGATCACCTCGTCATTGCCTTTCCATGCTTTCACTCTTTTAGCTGTCTCCTTGGCTTGCGGCACTACAAATTTGGGCAGGGCATTGGTCGATTTCAGCCCCAGCGGAATAAAGTCGGGGATGGCGGAGTTTTTGTAATAGAGCGTCAGTGATTGCGACTTATGGTATTCGAAGTAATCCACTCTAACTAAATGAGTGCCTTTTTCGAGTTTGATGTCGGCTACCTTGAAGACGGGGCCGTGTTCGCCGTCGTCGTCAATCAGCTTTTTGCCGTCAATGTAAAGGTTGCTGCCGTCGTCGCTGCAGAGGCGGAAAGTGTAGGTGTCGGCCTTTTTTACCTTCAGGTCGTACTCAAAAGTCATGGCGTAGTGGTCGCCGTTTTCGCAATCGAGGCCTTCCAGGTCGATGCAGTCGGTGGTGCCGGTTTCGTTGGGTTCGCCCAGCGTGGAGAAGTCGGGCACCATGCGGCCGTTGTAGTTAAGGTAGAGTTTATATCTAACATCGCCTTTGGTTTTAGCGTTTTTTTGCTGTGCGTTTGCGCTGAATGTCAAACAGATAGCAAGAAGTAAAAATAAAATTCTTTTTATCATAAGGCTAAATCTTAAAATGAAAAATTAGAAATTATTTATGTTCATAGAAAAGGTATTGCAAAGGTAGGAAAAAAATACTTCTGTGAATAGAGAAATCAGTTTTCTTCCACATCCTCATTTATGGGTATATTATCAAGTAAAATTCATAACTATTGATTAGGAGCGGCTTTGTTATTATATAATAATATTGCATGTACAATATTAAAGACGAAACCTACTGATTATGAGAGATAAACTGAAAATATGGATAGGATTGTTTTTGTTACTTATGGTGGTGCAGCCGATGATGGCGCAAAACGATACGATTACGATAGGTAACAAGTCGCCCAAGGACAGTGTCAAAATTCATTCACGCCTGACTATTGGCGGTTATGGAGAGGCGGTATATAAATATAATTTCTACAGTGACAATATGTTCCGATACTCACGTGCGGAAAAGTATGCCAATTCAAAGGGTCACGGGCGTGTTGATTTGCCACACGCTGTCATTATGTTGGGCTATGATTTTGGTCGAGGCTGGACGTTCAACACGGAGATAGAGTTTGAGCATGGCGGTGTGGAGGCAGCCGTAGAGATGGAAGATGAGGAAGCTGGCGAGTTTGAGAAAGAGATAGAACGAGGAGGGGAGGTTGCTTTGGAGCAGTTCTGGTTGCAAAAATCTTTTCTTGATTCCAAAATTAATATTCGTGCCGGTCATATTGTAGTGCCTGTAGGCGGCACGAACAATGCGCACCTGCCCAACGAGTTCTTTGGTGTTTATCGTCCTGAAGGTGAAAATACTATTATCCCATGCACTTGGCACGAGACGGGTGTCGAGTTGTGGGGCCGCATCAAGGGCTGGCGTTATGATGTGATGCTCATCCCTTCGCTCAATTCCAACATGTTCACCGTAGCCAATTGGGCTAACGGCGGCTCGGCTTCGGCTTACGAATTCAGAGTGGCCAACAAATTGGCTGTGGCCGCCCGCGTTGACAATTATAGTGTTAGAGGTTTGCATATCGGCATTAGCGGTTATGTGGGTAATTGTTTCCGCAATGACGTCATTACTAATGAAAAAGCGACCAAATATGACAAAGTGAAGGGAACCGTGGCCCTTGGCGGCCTCGATTTCAGTTACAAGGCCGGAGGCTTCCTGATGCGCGGAAGCGGACTTTTCGGATATCTGTCGGATGCCACTATGATTTCAGGTTATAATGCCTCTCAAGACCATAGCACACAGTCGCCTTACCCACACACGCTGGTGGGGCAATACGCATGGTCGGCAGGGGGTGAACTGGGTTATGATATTTTTTGTCATGCGAAGAATGATAAGATTTCACGACAGAATTTTATCCTGTTCGCTCGTTATGAAGCCTACGATTCCTATATAGCCGCAGCTACACTGACTGATTATCGATGGACAGATAGGATGTGCGTTAGCGGTGGTATTAACTATCGTCCTATTCCCGAAATCACCATCAAAGCCGAAGGCGGAGTGCGTCTGTTGAGAAGCGAATACAACAATGAACCTTGGGTGGCTATCGGTATTACTTGGGCGGCCTTTTTCAGACACGATTTTATTAAGAAAAAGAACAAATAAGATATTTTATTAATCTATTAAATTATTACAAATGAAAAAATTAAGTAAGATTCTTGTCATCACTTGTGCCATATTAGGTGTGATGACATCTTGTCACAAAGAGCCTGAAATGTCTCTTACGGATGAAACTCAAGCAGCTATTATTGAACAGTATGTAAATCATACGATTGCACCCACCTACACCAATTTGGCTAACTATACAGACCAGTTGGTAAAAGATTTGAAGGCTTTGAAGGCTGATCGCACTCAGGCCAATATGGATAAGGTTTGTGCCACGTTCCTGACCGCTCGTGCTTGGTGGGAGAAGAGTGAGGCCTTCCTGTTTGGTGCCGCATCTGATTTTGGTATTGACCCGCATATCGATTCATGGCCCTTGGATGTAAGTGCTTTTAACACCATGATGACGAATACGGCTCAAATTGAAGCTATGGATGCTGAGGATGGAGATGAGTATGCAGGCGAGAAATTAGGAAATTCATTGCTCGGTTTCCACGGCATTGAATACATTCTTTTTAGCAATGGTGCTGTAAAGAATGTGGCAGAACTAACTGATTTGCAGATGATTTATGCTATTGCCGTCGCTGGCGACTTGCGTAATCGTTGCTTCCAGTTGGAGGTTAGCTGGATTGGCGACAAGGCCGCCGCTGCGCATGTGGCTAAAGTGGAGGAATTAGAGCTGAATTCCACCGTTAATGGAGGTGATTATTCCTATGGCGAAAATTTGTGTAAAGCGGGTAAACTGGGTAGCACCTATATCAGCACAGTTGCCGGTCTGATGGCTATTGTTGATGGTTGCAAGACCATTGCCGACGAGGTGGGTACTTCGAAGATTGGCAAACCTTACAATGGCGAGGACCCCGATTATATTGAATCACCTTATAGCCAGAAATCAATTGAAGACTTCTATAATAATATTATCAGCATTGAGAATGCCTATTTTGGTGGTATTGAAGGTGAAAGAGCTGAAAATCTTTCACTTCACGAATATGTAAAAACCATGGATGCCAATTTGGACACTAAAGTCGTAGCCGCCATCAATAATGCCAAAGCTAAAATCAAAGCTATGCCGGTTCCATTCGTTCAGAATTATACCAACTCAGCCAACGGCGATGCCATCATCGCCTGCCAAGCATTGGATGATATTCTTTCAGAAGTAAATACCGCTCTGAGAAATTACTAACCAATTAAATATAATTAGATTATGAAAAAAAGTTCAATCTTAACATCAGTGATAGGCCTCATGTTTATGGCTGGTGTGTGCTGTAGTTGCCATCATGAGGCGCCTGAAGAAGAACCTCTGTCATGGTTGGAAGAAGAAACCTACGCTGGTGGTAAATTGGGTACCACTTTCAACTCCTCTTCTTCCGCTTATGAGGATCCAACGCCCGCTGTAACAGATGTGGCCGCATTTAAATACGGTGAGTACCTGTTTGAGCGTAACTACACCATCAATACACCTCCATTTGCAGGCTTGGGCCCATTGTACATCCGCAGTTCTTGTATAGCTTGTCATCCAGGCTATGGCCATGGCAAGCGCATGGATCGCTACCGTGCAGATGATTGGGGAAATGGCTATCTGTTGGTGGTTACCGACCAGAACGACACGTATGTGTCATCTCTTACAGGTATGCCGCAGACCAAGGCTGTGCCCCCCTTTAAAGCCCCCATTGACGAGTCGCAAATCCAAATCGAGTGGCTGCCCTATACCGATGAGTGGGGCAACACGTTCCCCGATGGGGAAACATACAGCCTAATATATCCTGAGGTGCACATTCCCGCCTCGGCTTATTATGTGCCACTTGAAGTGGGTGATAAAACTTTGGCTTATGGTGAAGAAATTGTCCGTTTGGAAGGTACCATCGGTATTTATGGAACGGGTTTGTTGGATGCCATCCCCGATGATTCGTTAAAGGCACAATATCAGAAAGAATACGATGCCGGTGCCACCTTGAATCCTGCTATCTGGGCTGGCTCCGATTGGGCCAAGACCTACCAGAATGCTGGTCATCCGCTCCGTTTTACCTACGCTCTGTCACGGGGTCCTCTGCAAGATGGTCCTGGGGCCAATGCTATTTGGAATATCACCAATGTTACCCGTGGCGACCGCCGCTATCATTATATGACAGCTACATACGCACGCGTGGCATCGCAAGATCCTGCTGTGCAAGCTGAGTTCTATAAGTATTTTCCTGAATATAATAAGACTGGGAATCCCGAGACTGATATTTATAACTATCTAATGTCGAGAGAATTGCCTGCAGAGATGAGTAATGACGATTATGTTAATCTGATGGTTTGGCATCGTGGTTTGGCTGTGCCCGCCGCCCGTGATTTGGATAACCCGACCATCCAACGTGGCCGCAAACTGTTTCGCGAGATTGGCTGCGCCTCCTGTCACCGTCCCAGCTGGACGACCGGCAGCGACCGTTTTACCGACCCGAACCATTTCTTCACAACTGCAGATCAGCGTCTGCCGCGTTATCCCAACCAGAAAATATGGCCTTATAGCGATATGATCCAACACCGTTTGTTTATGGAAAACGATATTCGTACAGGCTGGTGTCGAACCACTCCATTATGGGGTAGAGGTCTGTCGGCCGTTTGTACGGGTGCCAGCGATCGTCTGCACGACAACCGCGCTCGCAATGTTATCGAGGCTATTATGTGGCATGGTAACGCCCGCAGTGACGCCCGCTTCTCAGTGGAGAAATTCCGTACGCTGAGCAAAAAGGACCGTGACGCTATTGTCCAATTCATTAATGCTATCTAATGAAGATGAAAAAAATTATCTCTTTAGTAATGGTGCTGGTTATCACTTCGTTGGTGACCGGCACTATTCTTGAAAAAATATATGGTACAGCTTTCGCTGCAGCGCATATCTACCACTCTGTCTGGTTTATGTGCTTATTGGGTGTTGTGGCCATTTTCTCATTGTTTTTTCTGATACAGAAAAAATTATACTTGCGATGGACGACCTGTTTGATGCATGCGGCTATGCTTTTTATCATCGCCGGCATCATTGTGACAACATTCACGTCGCAATCGGGTACCCTGGAAGTGAGAGAATGTGCTCCCGCCTCTACGTTCACAGCACAAGATAGTACAGTCTATCAATTGCCCTTTTCTGTTGAGTTGAAAAACTTCGAAGTCACCTACTATCCTGGTACGCGCACTCCGCAGGACTATACCAGTGAAGTCGTCTTCCACAGCAAGGAAGGAACTGCCCATGAGGCTCATATTTCAATGAACAACATTGCCAAACACAAGGGCTATCGGTTTTATCAGGCAGGGTATGTGCAGTCGGAGAAAGTGCTGCTTACCGTGGCCCACGATCCGTGGGGCATTACCTTGACATATATAGGTTATGCGCTTCTGTTTTTATCGTTTATTGTGTTCTTTTTTGATAAGCAGAGCCGTTTCAAAGAGCTGCTGGCCAAGGTGCCCCGCCAGGCCGCTATGGTTATGTTGATAGCGCTACCTCTTGTCGCTTCCGTTATGCCGTCGTATGCGGCAGAAGGTGCCAAGCCGCGCACGCTGCCCAAGGAATCGGCTCAGCAAATGGGTAAGTTGTATGTCTATTATAATGACCGGGTGTGCCCGCTGAATACGCTGGCCAAGGATTTCACAACCAAATTGTATGGCGCTCCCACCTACAAGGGACTCACGTCGGAGCAGGTATTTAGCGGCTGGATTTTCTATTTTACCGACTGGAGAAAAGAGCCTATGTTCAAAATCAAAGGCGATGTGGTAAGGAAAACGCTGGGCATAGATGGGAAATATGCCTCTTTTGCCGACTTCACAGATCCTATTGGCAAGTATCGGCTTGAAACCGTTTTGGATACAATGGGATTCCGCAATCCATTGCGTTCCAAGTTCTTGGCGGCAGACGAGAAGTACAATCTCATTCTGATGCTATATGGTGGTGAACTGTTGAAGATTTTCCCCATCAGTGATTCAACGGGGGCTTTGTCATGGTGCTCACAGTCTGATCCTCTGCCTCTCTCGTTGGACGAAAACGAGTATATCTTCATACGCCAGCACATGAGTTATAGTCAGGAATTGGTTCTGACGCGCGACTTTGCCATGTTTAACACTCTGATGCAGAAAACGCACGATTATCAGATGCAGAAAGCCAAGGATTCGCTGCCCAGTGCATTTAAGACAAAGATGGAAATACTTTATAATAAGATTACTGTGGGTCGTTTTATGGCCATGCTCTGCATCATGATTGGACTTTTGTTCTTTGCCTATGCGCTGGTTTGTTTCGGTGGCAAGCGTCCCTATTCACGGTGGATGAAGATGTTAGGAGTTGTGTTGTTGTGTCTGTTGTCGGCGTATCTGCTATGCCTGTTTGTGGTGCGCTGGTGCGTTGCGGGTCATATTCCCATGAGCAACGGTTATGAAACAATGCTCTTTCTGGCCCTCTGTATGGCCGTATTGGGCTTGCTGTTCAGCCGTCGCCACCCCATTTTCGTATCGGGCGGACTGCTGTTGGCCGGCTTTGCCTTACTAGTGGCCATGATGGGAGGGGCCAATCCTTCCGTTACCCACTTGATGCCTGTATTGGCTTCACCGTTGCTATGTATGCATGTGGCGGTCATCATGACAGCCTACGCTCTGCTGGCCTTCATTATGTTGAACGGACTGGCAGCCCTCGGGTTAGCCGGAGGCAGCAAGTTGTTGAAGAAATCGCTCGCAGATGAAGCTCTTGAGCGGTTGCAGCTGATTAGCCAGCTGATGCTCTATCCTGCCGTATTCCTGTTGGCCATTGGCGTTTTTATCGGTGCCATCTGGGCCAATGTGTCATGGGGAACCTACTGGTCGTGGGATCCCAAGGAGGTGTGGGCGCTGATTACGTTGCTGGTGTATGCCTTGCCGTTGCATGACAGAATTGTTACGCAGTTCAACAAACCGCTGTTCTTCCACTGTTATATGGTTATGGCATTCCTCTCGGTGTTGTTCACCTATTTCGGTGTCAACTTCTTCCTGGGAGGTCTGCACAGTTATGCGTAAAGAATTTACAATTAATGATTTATAATTGATATTTGTAGGTTGGGAAGTTGATTTTAGGACAATCTTTTTTTCATATTTTTGCATCACTGAAAAAGATTGTCCTTTTGCTTGATTATACCAACCCATGACCGATTTTGCCGCCATTGATTTCGAAGCCGCCAATGCCAAGCCTACCAGCGTATGTAGTGTGGGGGTTGTCATTGTGCGCGGCGGCGTCATTGTCGATAGTTTCTACAGTTTGATTCATCCCGAGCCAAACTACTACCACTGGTATTGCAGCAAAGTGCATGGTTTGTCGCGTGCCGACACCGACACGGCGCCGATTTTCCCTGAGGTGTGGGCCCAAATTGCCCCGAAGATTGAAGGGCTGCCGTTAGTGGCGCATAACAGCATGTATGACGAAGGTTGCCTGAAGGCGGTGTTTCGGATGTATCAGATGGATTATCCTGATTATCAGTTCTATTGCACATGCAAAGCGGCTCGTCGTTATTTTGGCAAGGAGCTCCCGAATCATCAGTTGCACACAGTGTCGGAGGCCTGTGGTTACCATCTGGCCAATCACCACCACGCTTTAGCCGACGCCGAAGCCTGCGCCAGCATCGCGCTGAAGATATTGTAGTGTTAATAATACAATCCTAACTGTTTGGCAGAATCCCAATCAATCTCCGGATATTCGTGATAGTTGTATGTGTTTCGTGGATTGTGAAGCATGGCATCTTCGGGGTCTATTTTCCATGAGATGCCTTGATCGGAGGTTGCGTCCCACAGATCTTTATCATTGATGTGAAGATATAGCCATTCGCCTTCGTTTTTCTTGAATAGAGAAGGCTTGCACCAAGCTTTCACTGAATGGGAGTAAAGCGACCAGATGGTGTCAATCAGTTCATAGAATTTTTGGCGCTTGATGCCGCAAGGGAAGGTTATGGCGTAGCGATTTTCGGATAGCTTCTAGAGGAGGGGAAGGTTTTCAGAAAGATTGTCACACTCGGTATCAACATAATTGAAAAGGATGCCTTCCAGTTGCTCCAAGTCTTGCACTGATTCAATCAAAACGACCGTGTTGCTGTCAATGGGATTCTTCAACCGTTTTTCGCGCAGCAGGGCTTCTATGTGCTTTTTCTCCTCTTTGGAGCTAAATGATAGAGTGGCGAGATATGTCCACCCCTTTCTTATGGCCCATTTGCGAATTTCCGAGCGGAAGCTAATCCCAGCAAACACTACTATGAATAGCAGTAAAACACTCCCTTTTAGCGAAAATCCGTTAGCCTTGACGAAGAAGTCGACCGCTGCTGCTAGCATAGCTATGGCCACTATGATGAAAATAACCATGTCGAAGCGGAGTTGTTCCTTCTGCTGTTCTTCTATTGACATGTTCATCTGCTTTTTGCGATTTTGGATTCTCTTCTTTTGGAGGCTGTTCATTTTGCTGTGATTAGATGGCAAAAATAGAGAAAATTTGATGTTCTTACTCACCTCTTCCCCCAGCTGTCCCTATCCAAACTGCGGAAATTGATGGCTTCGCTGAGGTGGCTTGTTTCAATGTTGGCACTGCCTTCCAGGTCGGCGATGGTGCGTGCCACCTTCAGAATGCGGTCGTAGGCGCGTGCGGAGAGTCCCAGCCTGTCCATAGCGTTCTTGAGCAGTTCGGTACACTCGGCATCTATGGCGCAATATTGCCGCATGAGCTTGGTATTCATCTGTGCATTGCAGTGTATGTCAGCGTATTCGGCAAAGCGCACTTCCTGAATCTGTCGCGCCTTGATGACACGCTCCCGAATCTCTGCACTGCTTTCTCCTGTGGGGGCGGTGGCCAGCTCCTCGGTGCTCAAAGGAGCCACTTCCACGTGCAGGTCGATGCGGTCCATAAGCGGCCCTGAGATCTTGTTGAGATACTTTTGCACCATCTCCGGTGTGCAGGTACACGCAATTTTGGGGTTGTTGTAATTGCCGCAAGGGCAGGGGTTCATGGCGGCGATGAACATGAAGGAAGCGGGAAACTCAACCGTGTATTTCGAACGGGCAATGGTGACACAGCGGTCCTCCAACGGCTGACGCATCACCTCCAGCGTTTGGCGCTTGAACTCGGTCAGCTCGTCTGCAAAGAGCACTCCGTTATGGGCAAGAGATATTTCCCCGGGCTGCGGGTGACTGCCACCACCGACCAAGGCAACATCACTTATGGTATGGTGCGGTGCCCTGAACGGTCTTACAGAGATGAGTGATGAGTAGCGGCTCATCTTGCCAGCTACAGAATGTATTTTGGTGGTTTCCAACGCTTCACTGAGAGTGAGGGGCGGCAGAATGGAAGGCAAACGCTTGGCCAACATGGTTTTGCCTGAACCGGGCGGGCCGATGAGAATCACGTTGTGGCCACCTCCGGCCGCAATTTCCAGCGCCCGCTTGATGTTCTGCTGCCCCTTGACGTCCGCAAAATCGTACTCGTAGCGGTTAAGCTGGTGCTGGAACTCTTCACGTGTGTTGACAACCGTCGGTGTGATGGGAATATCTTTGTCGAAAAAGTCGATGACCTGCTTGATGTTTTCTACTCCTAACACTTCTATGTCGCTGACAATAGCGGCCTCGCGGGCATTTTGTATCGGCAGAATCAACCCTTTCTTCTTCCGCTTTCGGGCTTCGATGGCGATGGGCAAGACCCCTTTTACGGGCTGCAAGGTGCCGTCCAGCGATAACTCGCCCATAATGTAGTAATCTTCCACTTTGTCAGCACCCTTTATCTGCTCCGAGGCTATCAAAATGCCAATGGCGAGCGTCAAATCATACGCCGAGCCCTCTTTGCGTATGTCGGCGGGCGCCATGTTGATGATGATTTTCTTACCGGGAATTCGGTAGTTGTGACACTTCAGCGCAGAATCTATCCGCTGCTGACTCTCTTTCACTGCACTATCGGGCAAACCAACCAAAAAGAAGTTGATTCCTGTATCCACATTCACCTCTATGGTTATGGGAATAGCCTGCACGCCCATCAGGGCGCAATTGTACGTTCTGATTAACATGATGAAATCGGTTTATAATAACGCGCAAAGATAATAAAACTTTAAATACAAAGTTAAATTATCTTTAAAAATTAGTTACTAAAACCCGGTAATAGAGAGATAAATGGGTGGTAAGAGCAGAATAAAGCCCAAGACGATAAAGGCAATGACCAGTGGCCAGATGAATTTCACCCATTTGCTGTAGGGAATGTGTGCCACGCCGAGGCAGCCAATCAACACGCCCGAAGTAGGGGTGAGCATGTTGGTGAAGCCGTCGCCGAATTGGAAAGCGAGCACGGTCAGCTGGCGAGAAATGCCTACGATGTCGGAGAATTCTGCCATCATGGGAATGGTGAGGGCGGCTTTCGCAGAACCGGAAGGGATGAAGATGTTGAGTAAATTTTGAATGGCATACATGGCTCCCAACGCACCTTCTTTACCGCTACCAGTCATAGTTTGCGAAGCCGCATAAAGAAGGGTGTCAATGATTTTGCCGTCTTCCAATATCACAATAATGCCCCCTGCGATGCCAACGACCAGAGCGGCGGTTAGAATATCTTTAAAACCATCCAAATAGAGTTTGACAATCCTGTCAAGGTGCAGATTGTAGGCAAAGCCGGCAGCGAAGCCCATGGCGAAGAAGAGGCCTGCTATTTCCATCACATACCAGTGGTAGCCTAATACCCCAACTATGAGGATTAAGATAGTGAATAACAGAATGTTAAAGATAAAATGGTGTACTGAGCGGCGGGCGGCCACAAATCCTAAGAGAATATATCCACCAGCCAAGATAGGCAGGAGCGGCAGTTGATAGGTGCTGTCACCTATGGAGAGATCGGTTTGAGGATGTAGGATAGAGCTGATAATTAAAATGATAGATATACTGGCATAAACAATCCAGGTGCTCGTTGTAGCGGGTTGAGCGGTGTCAGTTGTTTCTGTTGGGTTAATGCGGTCGCGCCAGTATTGGTCCAGTTCGTACATAATCGACTTCTGCGGATTGTTTTTGATGCGTGCGGCGTACCACAGGGTAAAGGCGATAATGATGAAAGTAAGCAATGCCCAGCAAAGGATGCGGTAGCCCATGCCTGAGTAAGGAGGCAGGCCTGACAGTCCTTGCGCAATGCCCAATGTAAAGGGATTGAAAATGGCACCAGCAAAGCCAATGTTGGCCGCCATACTACACATCAGAACGCCAACAATGGAGTCATAACCCATTGAAATTGATAAGGGTACAAAGATGGCGATGAAGGCAATGGTCTCTTCGCTCATGCCGAAAATAGCCCCAAATAGGCTGAAGAGAATCATAATCAATGTGATGACGCAGTTGTTGACTCCCACGAACTTAAACAACTTGTACCGCTGCAGTTTTTGTGTGGAATGGAGAAACGAAACGATGCCAATATCAATGGTTTTAGTGTGGTTGACCACCCAGAAAGCACCGCCAATCATAAGTATGAAGGCGATGATGTAGGAGGTACGTTCAAAACCTTTAAAGAAGGCGGTGAATATCTGCCAAGTTTGCGGTGCATTGTCCACAGTGTGGTAGGAGCCGGGCACGACAATACTACGTTCGCCACCACTGTCTGACGGCACCGTAGTCCTCTCGAATTCCCCGCCGGGAATAATCCATGTCATCACCGCACATACGATGACTATGATGAAGACAATAGTAAAAGTATGGGGTATTTTCAGCTTCATGTCGGCATAGAGTCGGGGAGAAGCGCCTTATTTCAGCGCTTCTCTGACTTTTTCTTCCAGTTCACTCATCAGTTCGGGGTTGTCCAGCAGCAGTTGCTTCGAGGCGTCGCGGCCTTGTGCCAGCTTGGTGTCGCCGTAGGAGAACCAGGAACCCGATTTCTTGATGATGCCTTTTTCCACGCCGAGGTCGATGATTTCACCGGCTTTAGAGATGCCTTCACCGAACATAATGTCAAATTCGGCCGTACGGAAAGGAGGCGCAACTTTGTTCTTTACCACTTTCACTTTCACACGGTTACCTGCAGCCACATCGCCATCTTTCAGTTGCGACTGACGGCGGATATCGATGCGGACCGAAGCGTAGAACTTGAGCGCATTACCACCGGTGGTCGTTTCGGGATTGCCGAACATGATGCCGATTTTTTCACGCAACTGGTTGATGAAGATGCAGCAGCAGCCAGTCTTGCTGATGGTGCCGGTCAGTTTGCGCAATGCCTGAGACATCAGTCGGGCTTGCAGACCCACTTTTGAGTCGCCCATGTCGCCCTCAATCTCGCTCTTGGGAGTCAGTGCGGCCACTGAGTCGATGACGATGATGTCGATGGCACCCGAGCGAATCAGGTTGTCGGCAATCTCCAGTGCCTGCTCGCCGTTGTCGGGTTGCGAAACCAAGAGGTCTTCCGTTTTTACACCCAACTTTTCAGCGTAGAAGCGGTCGAAAGCATGCTCTGCATCAATAAAAGCCGCAATACCACCAGCTTTCTGCGCTTCGGCAATGGCATGGATGGCCAATGTTGTCTTACCTGAAGATTCAGGTCCGTATATTTCAATCACTCTGCCGCGGGGAAAACCGCCCACGCCTAAGGCTGCATCCAATTCAATAGAGCCTGTCGAGATGACATCAATATTGTCCATCGGCGTGTCGCTGAGTTTCATAATGGAACCTTTACCAAAGGTTTTTTCCAGTTTCTCAATGGTGCTGTTTAGCACTTTCAGTTTTTCTGCATTTACTTCCTTATCCATCTGCTCAATTGTTTTTAGGTTAATGATGCACAAAGATACAACAATATTTTAACCTGCGTGCGATTGTTGATAAAATTTTAATTTTTTCTTAAAAAACAGATTGCCGTAAAATAAAAAACTCCCGCAGATTACGCCGATAAACGCGGATTGTTTCTGCGTAAATCAGCGAGATCTGCGGGAATTTCAAGAATTTTATTTGTTGAAGAAAGCGAATTTGCCATCTTCGAGCGAGTCGATCATGATAGTTCCGTCTTGACTTACCTTGCCTTCCAGAATGATTTTCGACAATTCGTTTAAGATTTTCTTCTGGATGACACGCTTCAGCGGTCGTGCTCCGTAGAGCGGATCGTAGCCTAAGTCGCAGAGCAGGTCTAAGGCGTATTTCGAGAACTCTACTTTGATATTCTGTTCGGCCAGCAGTTTGTTCAACTGGTCGATCTGTATCTTGATGATGCCCTTGATTTCGCGTTTCGACAGCGGCTGGAACATCACGATCTCATCGATACGGTTGATGAATTCGGGCGGTAGGCTCTTCTTCATCAGGTCGGTGACTTCGGCTTTGGTACGCTCGAAAACTTCCTCATCCGAGTACTTGGCGCGGTCGGCGTAGTTGTCTTGGATGATGTGCGAACCCATGTTGGAGGTCATGATGATGATGGTGTTCTTGAAGTCTGCTGTACGGCCCTTGTTGTCGGTCAGTCGCCCGTCGTCGAGCACTTGCAGCAAGATGTTGAAGATGTCGGGATGGGCCTTCTCAATTTCATCGAAGAGGATGACAGAGTAAGGTTTCCGTCTTACCTTTTCGGTCAGCTGGCCACCTTCATCGTAACCCACGTAGCCAGGAGGCGAACCAATGAGTCGTGAGATGGAGTGTGGCTCTTGGAACTCGCTCATATCGAACCTGATAAGCGCGTCCTCCGTATTGAACAGGTACTCGGCCAGTGTCTTGGCCAGCTCCGTCTTGCCCACGCCTGTGGTGCCCATGAAGATGAACGATCCGATGGGGCGTCGGCTGTCCTGCAGGCCCGCACGACTGCGTCGGATGGTGTCGGCAATGGCCGTGATGGCTTCGTCCTGGCCTACCACACGCTTGTGCAACTCCTCTTCCAAGTGCAATAACTTGGTACGCTCGCTCTGCATCATCTTGCTAACGGGGATGCCAGTCCAACGGGCCACCACTTCGGCAATGTCGTCAGCACCCACCTCCTTGTCAATCAGAGCTTTGTCCTTTTGCAAGTCTTCCAACTCGCCTTCCAGTTTGGTGATTTCTTTTTCGGCGTTTTGTATCAAGCCGTAACGCAATTCGGCGACACGGCCGTAGTTGCCCTGACGCTCTTCGTTGGTGGCTTCCAACTTGTAGTCTTCTATTTGGGCTTTCAGTTGCTGTATTTTGTCAATCACTTCCTTCTCGGCGTGCCATTTGCCTGCAATGGCGTTGCGCTGCTCTTGCAGTTCCGACAGTGTCTTGCTCAGCGCCTCCACTTTCTCCATGGCGTTTTCCTGCTTCAAGGCTTCGCGCTCAATTTCCAACTGTCTGATTTTACGTTCAATCTCGTCCAATTCCTCGGGCATAGAGTTGATTTCCAGTTTCAACTTGGCGGCGGCCTCGTCTATCAAGTCAATGGCCTTGTCGGGCAGGTAACGCTCGGTGATGTAACGCTGCGATAACTCGACTGCCGCGATGATGGCCTCGTCCAGGATTCTCACTTGGTGGTGCGTTTCGTAGCGCTCCTTCAGGCCACGCAGAATGGAGATGGCCGAGTATTTGTCGGGTTCTTCGATCATGACAGGCTGGAAACGACGCTCCAGAGCTTTGTCCTTCTCGAAGTATTTCTGGTATTCGTTCAGCGTAGTGGCACCGATGGCTCTCAGTTCGCCACGCGCCAGCGCAGGTTTCAGGATATTGGCGGCATCCATGGCTCCATCGCCCGAGGCGCCGGCACCGACCAGCGTGTGGATTTCATCGATGAAGAGGATAATCTCGCCGTCGGCCTCAATGACTTCTTTGAGAACGCTTTTCAGTCGCTCTTCGAATTCGCCCTTGTACTTGGCGCCGGCAATCAGGTTACCCATATCCAGCGAGTAGAGCTGCTTCGATTTCAGGTTTTCGGGAATGTCGCCGCTCACCAGTCGGTGTGCCAAACCCTCGGCGATGGCGGTTTTGCCCACGCCGGCCTCGCCAATCAGGATGGGGTTGTTCTTGGTGCGTCGCGACAGGATTTGCAGCACACGCCTAATCTCTTCCTCACGACCGATGACGGGGTCGAGTTTGCCCTTGCGGGCGGCATCGTTCAGGTTGGTGGCGTATTTGTTCAGGGCGTTGTAGGTGTCTTCGCCCGTCGAGCTGGTCACATTACGACCCTTACGCAGTTCCTGGATGGCGGTCTTCAGTCCCTTCTCGGTGATGCCAGCATCTTTCAGGATTTTCGAAGCCTCGTCGTTGGCCTTGAGGATGCCGTAGAAGAGGTGTTCCAGAGAGACAAAGTCGTCGCCCAGCTCGTTGCTGAAGATCATGGCCTGCTGGATGGCCTGTTGCAAGCCGTTCGACATGTAGATGTCGCCGCCCTGCACTTTGGGTATGGATTGGATTTGCCGTTCCACCACCTGCTGTATTGTCTTAGGATTGGCATCCTGCTTTTTGATGAGGTAGGGTATCACATCCTGATCCATGTCAAAAAGTGACTTCAGCAGGTGCAGGTTGTCCAGCCGCTGCTGCTGATTGGAGGTGGCAATCATCTGCGCACCTGCAATCGCTTCTTGTGATTTTATAGTTAAGTTGTTCATATTCATAATATTGTCTCCTTTTATTGATTCATGGTATTGGTTGTTTAACACATCATATCTATCAATAATGTTGCCAAACTGAAATTTATGACAAAATGGCAGAAGAGGACGATGGACAATTAATAATGTATAATTAACAATGAATAATTGATCATTAACGTTCTGCCAAGCGGAACCCCTGATGCACAATGATTTTAATTGTGAATTATGAATCGTGAATCGAATTAATTGACAATTAGCAATTTAAAATTGAATAATTAGATCAATGCACAATGCATAATGCACGATGCACAATTGAAAATTATACATTATAAATTGTTAATTCTAAATTGTTTCGCCATAATCTTATCCACAGCACCGAGGTTTTCCTGTACGAAGGTGCGGCAGATGTCGCAGACGGCTCCGTACTGTTCGGGCTGGGCGCTGAACTGCTGGATGCGCGTCGTCATCTCCTCTGCCGTTTGGATTGAAAAGGCACCGCCACGGCTGACCAACTCGACTGCTTCGTTGAACTTGCTGTACTTAGGGCCGAAGAAGAGAGGCACACCGAACACGCCGGCTTCGAGGATGTTGTGCAAACCCTTGCCGAACGCACCGCCAATGTATGATAAGTCGCTGTATTTGTAAATCTTGCTCAGCAATCCGATGGTGTCGATAATCAGCACTTGGTAATCTTCTATCGGTTGTCCCTCCATTTCGGTATAACAGAGCACTTTATAATCTGAGAAAAGATTTTTTATACTCTTAATATGTTCAGAATCAATCATGTGTGGTGCCAAAATGAGCTTGTAGCGGTCATGTACAGCCTCGAAAACCTGTCGCAGCAGCTGCTCATCGGGTTCCCAAGTGCTGCCAGCCACGATGAGTTGGCTGTCGCCCTTGAAGCGCACGGCAAAGTCGAGTGTATAGTCCTGTTGGGCAATGGCGTACACGCGGTCGAAGCGGGTGTCGCCAGCAATGGTCACATTGTGAATGCCGATGGAGTTCAGCAATTGTTGGGAGATGGCGTTTTGCACAAAGAAGTGGGTGCATTTCTTCAACTGGCGCACAAACCAACCGCCGTACCACTTGAAAAAGTGTTGCGATGGGCGGTAGATGGCTGAGATGTAGTAGAAGGGTATCTGTCTCTTGTACAGTGCGTCCATGTAGTTGAACCAATATTCGTACTTGACGAAGATGGCGGCCTTGGGCTGCACGATGTCGAGGAAACGGCGCACATTGCGCAGTGTGTCGGCGGGCAGGTAGGCAACCACATCGGCGAGCGGCTCGTTTTTGCGGATTTCGTAACCCGAAGGCGAGAAGAAAGTGAGCAGAATGGAGCACTCCGGGTGTTCTTTGCGGATGCGTTCCATCAGCGGCTTGCCTTGCTCAAATTCGCCCAACGAAGCACTATGAATCCAGATAATGTTTTGCTTGCCTTGGCATTTTTCCTTCAGTAAATCAAGTAGATGTCTGCGGCCTTGCCACCATTGGCGTGCCTGCAGCGAGAACGGCGAGGCGAGCAGTGCGCCCAGCGAGTAAAGATGAATGAAGAGGGTATAAAGCAGCCGCATAGAAGGTTAGTTGTAGTAATAGGTCATCTGGTGCTTTTGCGTGTAGAGCGGCACTATCCAACCGATTTTCAGACCGATAAGTCCGCTGAATTTGTTCTTGAGATCCTTGGTGGGACCGAGGTTGAAGTCGTAGTTGCGGTCGGGTTTGGTCCACATTTCCATGATTTCCACGCCACCGTAGAAGCTTGCCACTCGCGATTTGCCGATGTGCACGTAGCCGATGAATTGCGACAGGAAGAACCCCGACGAGCGACGGTCATAGCCTTTGCGGTAGTCGCCGCCAATTTGGGGCACCTGGTTATCCACATCGGTGAAATGGATCTTGTGGCGGATATAGCCCAACCCTGCGTGAATCCAAATACCTGAGTTTAAGTAGGTTTTGCTTACGGGGATGATACGGCCGAGGCCGGCGCCCACATGCCAGTACTGTCCTTCGAGGTAGAGCGTGGCTTTAAGGCCGTTGCCGTCAATGATGTCACCTTTGCTGGTCTTGAGGTTGTCCAAAAGGGTGGTGTCCCTCAAGTTGGCACCGAAGCAATAGTTGAAGTGGACATCAAAAGTCCAGTGGGTGGCCGTCTTATAGGTAAAGCCTGTGCCGATGCTGAAGTTGCCTTTGTAAAAAGTGCCCAAGTCGCCAATAGGCCATTGGTATGAGAAGTTGGCGCAGGTCCATACCATCGCCGTCACAGAGTCGGGCGTTTGGCGCGGCTTGGTCATCACGGCGCGTCGCTGTCCGTAGGTAAGTCCCACGAAGCAAAGCAAACAAAGTATGATGGATAATCTTTTTATCATAATGGTTGAAAAATGACGCACAAAGATACAACTTTTGGTGAAATCAAAAGAAATTCAGAATCTAGAATTCAAAGAGACTTTAGACATTAGACTTTAGACGTTAGCATCCTTAACTCCATTCTGCAAACGTAGTGCAGCGGAATCTCCTTCAGACGCAGCACGCTGCGTCTCTACTTTGTTCTCCATTCCGCAAGCGTAGCGATGCGGAATCTTTTGTTCTTTGAACTTTGAATTTTGATTTTTCTCGACGGAGAAAAATCTATTCCGCCCGTTAATATCCTTTAATGAGCGCACATTTTGGTATCCGCATGTCGTGAAAAGTTGCCCCAGTGCTTCGTGGAACAGGTGGTGCGTTTCCAGGTAGATTCTTCCTCCGTTGCACAAGCAGTGCCGGCCAATATCGGCAATGGCCTTGTAGAACAGCAGCGGGTCGTCATTGGGGACGAACAACGCACTACCGGGCTCGTGCTCTCTGACATTGGTGTGCAGCGTCGGCTTTTCGTTCAAGGGAATGTAGGGCGGGTTGCTCACAATGATGTCGTAGGTGCCCAGTTGGCTGTAGTTGGGGTGCAGCATGTCGTCGTGAAGCCATGTGATGTCGGTGTTGTGCCGACGGGCGTTGGCTTGGGCAGTCTGTAAGGCCTCCGGGGAGAAATCGGTGGCGGTAATGTGGCTGTGAACCAACTTTTTAGCCAAAGTGATGGCAATGGCGCCACTGCCCGTGCCGAGGTCTAGGATGCGTAATGGCTGTTGTTCTTTGTTCTCGTAGATGATGAGGTTCACCAGTTCTTCCGTTTCAGGGCGCGGGATGAGCACCGACGGGTTGACAACCAGTTCCAAGCCGTAAAAGTCGGTGACGCCGATAACATATTGGATGGGTTCGCCAGCCTTCAGCCGCTGCAAATCGCTGATGGTTTCGGCCTGCCGTTGCGCATCTACACTGTCATGGATGTTTAGGTAGAGCAGATGGGCGGGTAGATGCCATTTTTTTTCGGCATACATACGGAAGATGCCGCGGATTTCCGCCTCTTCGTACAACGGCTGGAGGGCGTCGGAAAATTGGTGCGACAAGTCGGCGTAGGTTGCCATAATGTTGGTTTTCAGATTAAAATGAAGGGACACGCCATGGCAGCGCGTCCCTTGAAAGATGTTGTTCTAAGTGTTTAGATATGAACAGCTTCGCCGTAAGCGTTGGCGGCAGCTTCCATAATAGCTTCTGAGAGGGTGGGGTGCGGGTGCACGGCCTCGATCACCTCGCGACCTGTAACACCTTTTTCGCGGGCGATGACCACGCCAGAGATCATTTCGGTGACATTCTCGCCGATGAGGTGGCAGCCGAGCCATTCGCCGCTATTTTTGTCAAAAATCACTTTTACCATGCCGTCGCGGTTGCCCGATGCGGTGGCTTTGCCCGATGCAGTGAAGGGGAACTTGCCGATCAGTATCTCGCGGCCCTGTTCGAGGGCGGCCTTTTCGGTCATGCCCACCGAAGCGATTTCGGGCGAAGTGTAGGTGCACCCAGGGATATTCTTGTAATTCAGTGGCTTTGGATTCAAACCGGCGATTTTCTCAACGCAAATCAGAGCTTCGTGCGAGGCCACATGTGCCAGTGCGGGACCGTGCACAATGTCGCCAATGGCATAAACGCCGTCGCAGTTGGTGCGATAGAAGTCGTCCACCACCACCTTGCCTCTTTCGACGGCAATGTTGCACTCCTCGAGGCCGATGCCTTCGATGTTGGTCTGTACGCCGACAGCCGACAGTACGATATCGCACTCTATTTCAGTGATTTTCTCTTTGCTATCCTTGACGGTCACTTTGCAGCCGTCGCCAGTGGTGTCCACGCTCTCAACGGCAGCGGCGGTCATCACCTTGATGCCGGCCTTGCGGAAGGCGCGTTCCAGTTGTTTCGAGATTTCTTCGTCTTCTACGGGCACCAGGTTGGGCAGGTATTCCACAATAGTGACTTTGGTGCCCATGGTGGCGTAGAAGTAGGCCAGTTCGCTGCCGATGGCGCCGGAGCCCATCACGACCATGGTCTCGGGTTGCTGGGGCAGGGTGAGGGCTTCGCGGTAGCCGATGATCTTCTTGCCATCTTGCTGGATGTGGGGCAGTTGGCGCGAGCGGGCACCCGTGGCCAGCACGATGTGGTTGGCTTCGAACACCTCTTGGGTGCCGTCGGTGTGGGTCACTTCCACCTTCTTGCCCGGCAGCACTTTGCCAAAGCCGGCAATCACTTCCACGTTGTTCTTCTTGAGCAGGAACTGCACGCCCTTGCTCATGGTTTCGGCAACGGTGCGGCTTCGTTTCACCACAGCCTCGAAGTTGGCAGTGGCGGTGCCGTCAATCTGGATACCGTAGTCGGCGGCATGTTGGGTATATTTGTACACTTGGGCCGATTTCAGCAGCGCTTTGGTGGGGATGCAGCCCCAGTTGAGGCAGATGCCGCCCAGTTCGGCGCGTTCCACAATGGCCACTTTCATGTTCAGCTGGCTGGCACGGATGGCTGCCACATAGCCGCCAGGACCGCTGCCAATAACTATCAAATCGTAATTCATATCGGTAATGTTTTTGAGTTTTAAAATGAAAGCGCAAAAGTACAAAGAAAATGTACAATTTACAATGTATAATTGATAATGAAGAATGCGCTGGCCACTGAGAGGCGGCGGCACCACGATTGTACGTATACAAAAAGACACACTGCCGCCGCAAGTGTCCATTACAAGCCACTCGTCATTTCGAGCACGCGCAGCGTGCGAAGAAATCCCCCAAAAGTTTGCGACAATTGCAAGTCAAAGTGATTTTTCTTCCAAAAAGACGGAAAACGAAGCATGAATTTTCAAATAAAAACAACGTAACTAATTGATAT
>JAFTCA010000026.1 GCA_017454945.1 Bacteroidales bacterium | reverse complement strand
TCTCAAAAAAATATCGCTAAATTGTTGGAAATGAGAAAATAATAGGTAACTTTGCAGCGTCAACTTTTCAGTCTTTGTCTAACGGACTTCGCAAGGTCTGGGGTGTTGGCGAGAAAAGAGTAAAAATAGAAGTCCCCATAATAATTGTGCTATAGCCAGTCTTTTCACCAATGCTTCGGGAGAAGTTGTCTTGGGTGAAAGTGTTTTCCGAACCCTTATTCATGAGATATGCCACAACTATTCCGCTCCTATTTGCGAACAATACCAGGAATATTTCAAAGAAATATGCGACACCCTGTATAACACAAAGGTTGGAAAGGTTTTGAAAAATAATGCATACGGCGACCCTGGTGCTTTTACTTATGAGGGTATCAATCGACTATGCGAATTTTACTATTACCAAATGCATAACACTTTTGACTCGATGGAATTGGACAGAAGAATACATAACGACAAAACAAAAGGTTTTATATGGCTTGAGGATATGCTGCGATTTATGGAGGTTTTTTCATCAAACAGAGATATTTACCCTGATTTTCAGAGTTTTATGCCACAGTTGCACGGCTTTTTATCCGAAGTGGTAAACCTCATGGATAAATATTATTGGCCCAAATATCAATTGTTGTTTTCTCGGGTTGTTGCCACTTATCCCGCCAATGGAGCTGTAGTAGATACCAATGTTACAGCTGTTTACATTTTCTTCTCTCAACCTATGTTTACAGGGATGAAATTTAATGATGGCATTCTCAATCAAAGTGAGTTATCACACATTCCTGTGGATTTTGATAAGATAACATGGGTGAATGAATATACCTACAAAATGCCTCTTAGCGAACCCCTTAAGCCCAAAACCAAATATGGCGTAAAAGTCTTCCGTGCCATCGATAATGCATATCACTATGGACAATATCCTTACGATTTGATTTTTGAAACAAAGTAACAGTTCGTCTGTTCGACCGGTTCCTAAATCCTATTCGAGCTGTTTTTCAACGATAACTCCTTTTACCTCACCACTCTGCCGCTGCCCGAGCCGTTCATCAGCATTTCCACTTCCTTGACGGTGACCATGTTGAAGTCACCTAAGATAGTGTGTTTCAGGCAAGAAGCTGCTGCGGCAAAGTCGATGGCTTTCTGGTCGTCATTGTAGGTCAGCAAGCCGTAAATCAGGCCGCCCATGAACGAGTCGCCGCCGCCCACGCGGTCAACGATGTGGGTGATGTCGTAGCGGCGCGATTGCTTCAGCGTGCCGTTAGAGTAGAGGCAGCCGCCCCAGGTGTTGTGGTTGGCGTTGATGGCACCGCGCAGGGTGATGGCAATCTTCTGAGCCTGCGGGAACATGGCGGCCAACTGGCGGCATACGCTCTCAAACGAGCCCGCATCTACCTTTCCACCAGTCTTTTCGGCATCAAATTTTTCGGGTTTTATGCCGAACACTTTCTCAGCGTCTTCCTCATTTCCCAAGATGACATGGCAGCCTTTAACCAACGCCGGCATCACTTCTGATGCGCTTTTGCCATATTTCCACAGGTTTTTGCGGTAGTTGAGGTCGCACGAAACGGTGAGTCCCATCTGGTTAGCCACTTCAATGGCTTCCATGCAGGCGTCGGCGGCTCCCTGCGAAATGGCAGGCGTGATGCCCGTCCAGTGGAACCAGCCTGCATCGCTGAAAACTTTCTCCCAGTCAACCATGCCCGGCTTAATCTCAGCAATGGCCGAGTGGGCACGGTCGTATATAACTTTGCTGGAGCGTGCTACGGCGCCAGTCTCTAAGAAATAGATGCCTATGCGGTCGCCGCCGCGAACAATATGTTGGGTGTCAACACCATACTTGCGCAACTCACGGATGCAGCTCTCTGCAATGTCGTTTTCTGGCAATCTGGTAACATAGACCGACGGAATGCCGTAGTTGGCCAAAGATACGGCCACATTGGCTTCGCCGCCGCCAAAGGTGGCGTTGAATTGGGTTGCCTGACCAAAACGCAAGTAGTCGGGTGTGGCCAGTCGCAGCATGATTTCACCAAAGTTAACAACTTTCTTCATGGGATCTCTTATTTAATGTAAAGGTCGTATATAGAGCTATATACGACCTGTTATGAATGTTTTTTTGTGGAGTCAGATGATTATCCGTTCAAGGCCTCGGCACCGCTCACAATCTCAATCAACTCGTTGGTGATAGCCGATTGACGGGCGTTGTTGTACTTGAGACGCAGGTCTTTCAGAATCTCAGTGGCATTGTCGGTAGCCTTGTGCATGGCTGTCATACGGGCGCCGTGTTCCGAAGCGATGGAGTCGATGAGCGTCTTGTAGAGTTGCAGTTTCATAATCTTGGGAATGAGCTCTTCCAGAATCTCTTCTTTCGAAGGCTCGAAGATGTAGTCGTTCAACTGCTTCTTCTCTGTGCCATCGCCAAGTTGCTGTACGGGCAGGTAGTTCTCTACCACCAACTTTTGGGTGGCCGGGTTGATGAATCGGTTGTAGATGATGTCCACCTTGTCGATGGTCTTGTTGGCAAAGCCGTCCATCAGGAACTGGGCAATTTGGGCCACTTCGTTGAAGACGGGCGTGTCGATGAGCGCTTCGTTGTATTGTATAACGTCGTAGTTCTTAGCGAGTTGCTCCTTTGCCTTTTTGCCCAGGCAGATGATTTTCAGTTTGCCGGCGGCTGCCTGCTTGGCGTATTTGGTTTCAATCAGGTGTCTTGCCTCCTTCACCACATTGGAGTTGAAACTGCCGCACAATCCTCGGTTGGAGGAGATGACCACCAGCACCACATTCTCGATGTCGCGGGTGGCGAAGAGCGGCAGGTCGGCCATGCTTTCGGCGGAAGAAGAGAGGTTTTGCAAGATCTCGTTCAGCTTGTTAGAGTAGGGGCGCAGGCTGATGATGGCGTTTTGCGCGCGGCGCAGTTTGGCCGCCGACACCATCTTCATCGCACCCGTAATCTTCTGCGTTGACTCGACCGATGCAATCCTGATTCTAATCTCTTTTAGACTTCCCATAATGAATGTTTCTTAGTTTATGAGATGTTATAGTTCGTATTTTTTAGCCACTTGCTTGCATACTTCGGTCAGGCTCTTCATTATGTCGTCGTCAATCTTGCCTGATTTCAAGGTGTCTAAAATGTCCTGATGGTTTTCGTGCAGGGTTTGGATATAGTCGGCCTCAAAGTTCTTGATGCGGTTGGTGGGCACTTTCTGCAGCAGCGCTTTCACACCGCAGAAGATGATGGCAATCTGCTCTTCCACCTTCATGGGCGAGTATTGGGGCTGCTTCAGGATTTCCACGTTGCGGGCACCTTTGTCGAGCACATTCTTGGTCGATGCGTCCACGTCGGAGCCGAACTTGGCGAACGATTCCAGTTCGCGGAACTGTGCCTGGTCGAGTTTCAGCGTACCGGCAATCTTCTTCATCGACTTGATCTGGGCGTTACCACCTACACGCGATACGGAGATACCTACGTTGATCGCGGGACGAACACCCGAGTTGAACAGGGATGTCTCAAGGAATATCTGGCCGTCGGTGATGGAGATGACGTTGGTGGGAATGTAAGCCGAAACGTCACCAGCCTGCGTTTCAATAACGGGCAGTGCTGTCAGCGAACCGCCACCTTTGACGATGGGCTTGAGCACGGGCGGCAGGTCGTTCATCTGGGCTGCAATCTCGTCCGATTCGATGATCTTGGCAGCTCTCTCCAGCAGTCTTGAGTGGAGGTAGAACACGTCGCCGGGGTAGGCTTCACGTCCAGGGGGACGACGGAGCAGCAACGACACTTCACGGTAAGCCACAGCCTGCTTCGACAAGTCGTCGTAGATGATCAGGGCAGCACGTCCCGTGTCGCGGAAGTACTCGCCGATGGCGGCACCTGCAAACGGAGCGTAGAACTGCATGGCGGCAGGGTCGGAAGCCGTTGCGGTGACAATGGTCGTGTAGGCCATGGCGCCATGTTCGGTCAGGGTCTTCACGATGTTGGCAACGGTAGAACCTTTCTGTCCTACAGCTACATAGATGCAATATACGGGATTTCCTTTATCGTAGAACTCTTTCTGATTGATGATGGTGTCGATGGCGATAGCCGTTTTGCCGGTCTGACGGTCACCGATAATCAACTCGCGCTGTCCACGGCCGATGGGGATCATCGCGTCAACAGCCTTGATACCGGTCTGGAGAGGCTCCTTTACGGGCTGACGGAAGATAACGCCGGGAGCCTTACGCTCGATGGGCATTTCGTACAAGGTGCCTTCAATCTCGCCTTTGCCGTCGATAGGGTTACCCAAGGTGTTGATAACACGGCCTAACAAGCCTTCGCCCACTTTGATGGAGGCGATTTTGCCGGTACGCTTGCACAAGTCTCCTTCATTCAGCGTCTTGGAGTCGCCAAGGAGCACAACGCCGACATTGTCTTCTTCGAGGTTCAACACGATACCCATCACAGGAGTGCCGGTGTTTTCAAAAACAACCAGCTCACCCGATTGCGCGTTCCTTAAGCCGTAAACGCGTGCAATGCCGTCACCAACGATGAGTACAGTGCCCGTCTCTTCCAAATCTGCTTTCACATCAAAGTTTTGCAACTGTTGACGAAGAATAGCGGTTACTTCTGAGGGTTTAATTTCTGCCATATTAGTTTGTTTATTCGTGATTTTTATCTTGATGATGTCGGCTTAGAAACCGGCTTGATATACATTGTTCGAAAATTCTTGTTTCAATTTGTTGATTCGGCCGATGAGGCTGGTGTCAACAAGGAAGTCGTCAATCTTGACAATGAATCCGCCAATCAACTCGGGATTCACAATGCGCTGCAACTCAATGGTCGAATGGGTCTGCTCCTCCAAAATGGCTTTGATGCGCTCGGCCAAAGCGTCGCTGATGGCTACCGCCGTGGTGAATTGGGCGATGCGGATGTTGTGATGCTTGTTGTACAGACGGACAAACTCGTCGAAAATCATCAGCAGGGCGGGCTCGCGCTTTTTTTGGATGATGAGCGACAGGAAACCGTAACTTACAGCATTGATTTTTTGTTCAAAAAGAGCCGCAAAGATGCTTTTTTTCTTATCCGGCGTGATGACGGGACTTTCGATAATCGCCTTCAATTCGCTATTTTCGCGAAAGACTTCCTTGAGAGTTAGTATGTCCTGATAAGTTTCTTCGAGTTTATTCTCTTGAACCGCAAATTCATAAAGCGCATTCGCATATCTGCCGGCTAATTTTTGGCTTTTCATAGATTATCTTTTTGGTCCTCAAATGATGAATGGTAATTCAATCTTCTGCAAGTAGCTCGCAAAAATAATAAAAAATATGAAATGCTGAAGCCCGAAAATGAAAAAATGAAAAGATTTTTGTGAGGTGTTTTTCAGGGTTGAATAAATGGTGATTTTAGGTTGGATTGTGGGGGCGTAGCGTGCTACGCCCATGTTTTAAAATTGAAATAGACAGTTCCCCATAAATTTCGTATTTTTGCCGCGCTTTTCGTAACCATCGCTTTGTAACTTATGAAAGAGTATAAATACTTGAATCATATTAATTTGCCTTCCGACCTTCGGAAACTGAAAGTGTCGGAACTGCCCATGCTGTGCGATGAGTTGCGCGATTTTATCATCAACGAAACAGCCCATAATCCCGGTCACCTGGGCGCCAGCCTGGGTACCATCGAGCTGACAGTGGCCATCCATTATGTGTTCGATACGCCTAACGATAAGCTGGTGTGGGACGTGGGGCATCAGGCCTATTGCCACAAGATTATCACCGGCCGCAAAGAGCGCTTCCATACCAACCGCTGCTACGGCGGCATTAGCGGTTTCCCAAAAATGTCGGAAAGTGAGTACGACTCCTTCGGTACAGGGCACTCATCTACTTCTATTTCAGCTATTTTGGGTATGGCAGTGGCTAATAGGCTGGCTGGCAACACCGAGCAGAACCATATCGCTGTGATTGGCGACGGTGCCATGGGCGGTGGCATGGCCTTCGAGGCGATGAATCAAGCTGGTGCCACCAATGCTAATATGCTTATTATTTTGAATGATAATAAGATAGCTATTGATAAAAACGTGGGTGCGATGAGCCGCTATCTGTTGCGAATCACCTCATCGCCAACCTACAATTACTATAAAAACCGCTTGTGGAACTTCTTTACTCAGAATAAGAAAGATGGTCAGAGTAAGTTTGTGAATTTTTTGAGTAAGGCGGGCAATGTGGTCAAGGGATTCCTCCTCCGTGGCAGTAATCTGTTCCAGAGTCTGGGTTTCCGCTACTTCGGGCCCGTCGATGGTCACGATGTGGTTTATCTGGTGAAGGTGCTCCGCGACTTGAAAAAGGTGCAGGGACCTCGTTTGCTGCACGCTATCACTGTGAAAGGCAAGGGTTTGCGCTTGGCCGAGTCGGACCAGACCACCTACCATGCGCCCGGCCTGTTCAATCCCGATACGGGCGAGATTCTGGAGGCCGATACCGAAGGCCAACCGCCTAAGTTTCAGGATGTTTTTGGAGACACGATTCTTGAGTTGGCGCAACAGGACGAGAAGATTGTGGGCATCACGCCAGCCATGGCCACGGGTTGCTCGCTGACCACCATGGCGGCCGTGTTCCCCGAGCGCGTGTTCGATGTGGGCATTGCCGAACAGCATGCCGTTACCTTCTCGGCAGGCATGGCTACACAGGGCTATATCCCGTTCTGCAATATCTACTCATCGTTTTTGCAACGTGCTTATGATCAGATTATTCACGATGTAGCTCTGCAAGATTTGCCCGTCATCTTCTGTATCGACCGCGGCGGCCTTGTTGGAGAAGACGGAGCCACCCACCACGGCGTGTTCGACCTGGCATTCCTGCGCTCGGTGCCCAACATGATTATCGCCTCACCACGTAACGAAATCGAGCTGCGCAACCTGATGTTCACGGCCTACCGCCATCGCGAGCATCCCTTCGCCATCCGCTACCCGCGCGGCCGCGGCATGCTGACCGACTGGAAAAAGGAGATGCACACGGTGGAAATCGGCCGTGCCGAAATGTTACAGGAGGGCGAAAAGGTGCTGTTCCTCTCGTTAGGACCGCTCGCCAACAATGTGCAGAAGGTGATTGCCCAACTGGAAACCGAAGGGCTGCATCCCGCCCATGTGGATATGCGCTTCCTTAAGCCGTTGGATGAAAATATGTTACAAGAATTATCCAAACGCTATCCTGTTTGGATTACGGTGGAGGACGGTGTGAAGAAGGGTGGACTTTATTCGGCTGTGTCCGAATTTCTGGAAGATAACCATTATGCCAACAGACTGTATGCGGTAGCCATTGGCGACACGTTTGTGGAACATGGTAAAGTGTCGAAATTGCACGAACAGTGTGGCTTCGATGCGGAGTCTATCGCCGCGTTGGCACGCCAAGTGGCGGCTAATTAAACATCTTTCATCGACAGTGAGATGCGCTTGCGCTCCACTTCCACCTGCAATACTTTGACCATCACTTTCTGATTGAGCTTGACCACATCGTTGGGGTTGCTAACATAGTGGTTGGCCAAATGGCTGATGTGCACCAGCCCGTCCTGATGGACGCCAATATCGACAAAGCAGCCGAAATTGGTGATGTTGGTGATAATGCCCGGCACGACCATGCCTGGCGTTAAGTCGTTGATAGTGTTAATGTTCTTGTCGAACTCAAAGACGTCAAATTGGGCACGCGGGTCACGCCCCGGCTTGGCCAGCTCCTGCATGATGTCGTTCAAAGTGGGTAAGCCAACCTTGTCATTGACAAACTCTTTGAGGTTGATTTGCTTACGCAACTCTTCTTTCTGTATCAGGTCGCTGACGGTGCAGTTGAGCTTCTTTGCCATCAGGTTGACAACGGGGTAGCTTTCAGGGTGTACAGCGCTGTCGTCCAGTGGATTGGCTGCTCCGTGGATGCGGAGGAAGCCTGCTGCCTGCTCGTAGGCTTTGTCGCCCAGTCGTGGCACTTTGCGCAAAGAATCTCTATTGGCGAAAGCCCCGTTGGCGTTGCGGTATTCCACAATGTTCTTAGCCAATGAGGGTCCGATGCCCGAGACGTACGACAGCAGTTCCTTGCTGGCGGTGTTAACCTCTACGCCAACATAGTTCACGCAGTGCTCCACGGTCTCTTGCAAACTCTTCTGCAGAAGCGCCTGATTGACATCGTGTTGGTATTGCCCCACGCCGATAGATTTGGGGTCTATCTTCACCAGTTCGGCGAGCGGGTCCATCAGTCGGCGACCAATGGAGACGGCGCCACGCACGGTGACATCGTAGTCGGGGAACTCTTCGCGGGCGACGGGCGAGGCTGAATAGACGGAGGCACCGCTCTCGTTGACCACAATGGCGGTTACATCGCGTTCAAAGGGTATCTTGCGGACGAAGTTCTCGGTCTCGCGGCCTGCCGTGCCGTTGCCAATGGCGATGGCTTCCACCTTGTATTGCAGTACCATCCGTTTGAGTTTGTCAGACGCCAGTTTGTATTGCGCATGAGGTGGGTGAGGGTAGATGTTCTCATTGTGCAACAGTTTGCCTTGTCTGTCCAGAATGACTACCTTGCAGCCGGTGCGGAAACCCGGGTCGATGGCCATGACCACTTTCTGTCCCAACGGCGGCTCCAAAAGCAGTTGCTGCAGGTTAGCTACGAACACCTTGATGGCCTCTGCATCTGCTTTCTCCTTGAATTGCTTGCGCATTTCAGTCTCCATCTGCGGCTGTAAAAGTCTTTTGTATGAGTCGATGACGGCTTCTTTCACTTGTTGTGAGCAGGGGTTGCCCGACTTGACAAAGAAATCGGTCATCAGGTCAAGGGCGCGCTCTTCATTGGGCGCGATGGTCAGTCGCAGAAATCCTTCATCCTCACCGCGGTACATGGCTAATAGTCGGTGCGAAGGGGCACGGTTCAGTTTTTCGGAACTGTTGAAGTAGATGGCATACTTTTCGCCTTCTTGCGCCTTGTCTTTCACCACTTTGGATGAAATCATCGATTCGCGAACAAAGAGTGAACGCATTTTCCGTCTTAAGGTGACATTCTCGGAGGCCCACTCGGCAATGATGTCGCGGGCGCCAGCTAAGGCTTCGTCCACAGAAACAATGCCTTTGTCGGGATTGACATACTTGGCAGCTATCTCTGTCGGCTGCACGTGTCCGGGCTGTTTGAAGATGAGTGCTGCCAGCGGCTCCAGCCCCTTTTCAATGGCCACCGTAGCCCTCGTTTTGCGTTTGGGACGATAGGGTAAGTACAAGTCTTCCAACTCGCTGAGCGTGTTGGCGTTATTGAGGTTCTCTTCCAACTTGGGAGTCATCTTCCCTTGCTCGTTGATGGAGTCGATGATGGCCATACGACGTTTGTCCAGCTCAATCCATTTGGCATAGAGATCGCGGATGACGCCAATCTGCACTTCATCCAGACTGTCGGTGGCCTCCTTGCGGTAACGGGCGATGAAAGGTATGGTGGCACCTTGGTCCAACAATTCCAGCGTGTTCTTGACTTGCTGTTCGGTAAGGTTTAATTCCTTGGCAATGAGCGCAGGATAGTTGCGTGGAGTCATGTTGTCTGTTTTAGATCGAGCCTGTAGGGCACATTGAGTTTGAGATTCTTGATGAAAAGTTCGGGATCGATGGTGGCCCGCAGGTTGGAAAGCGTGGTGTGGAATTTCTGGTCGGTAGAGTAGATGTTGATATAGAGTGGTCGTTGGCCTTTTGATTGACTGATGATGGTCTTGAGCTCGTCGGCCAACGTTGTCGATATGTCGGTCAGGTCAAAAGAGAGTTCGACGCTTTTGCACAATTTTTCGTAGCCTTCATGCAAGAAGAAAATCTCTTCGGGCTTGAGGTCATAACTAGTAGGTCCTTGGTAATCCTTGCCTCTATATTGTTCTTTCATAAGCGCTTTAACGAATACCAGTTCGCCCGGATGGAGTTGGTGCTCGTACTTGGTCGCGTCTGTTCCGAAAAATGTCCACACGTAGATGCCATCATAGTCTTCTATTTCGGCACGTGAAAACAGCTTGTCGTTTTTGGTGCGGGCATAGGTGAAACTGTTGACCATGGCCGCAAAGGCTAATGATTTGCGACTTAGTTCGCGGTGGTTCTCCGGGTTCTTGATGTCGGCAAGGGTGACGTTGCAGTAGTTTTGGATGATAGGCTTATAGTGGTCCAACGGATGGCCGGAGATGTAGAACCCGGCAATATCCTTTTCTTTCTTCAACTTTTCCGATGGTGTCATGGGGTCGCAGTCGGGAATGTCGGGATAAGCCATTTCCTGCATTTCGGGCACGTCGTCAAAGATGGAAGTCTGCATGGTCGAGGAAGATTCGTGCGACTTGGCTCCGTAGGTGATGAGCTTGTCAAGGAACGTCTTCCCTTCTTTGTCGGCATGGAAGAACTGCGCCCGATGCATGTCGCTAAAGCAGTCGAAAACACCAGCGTATGCCATTGACTCAATAGCGCGTTTGTTGCAACTGCGCAGGTCCACACGGGTGACAAAGTCGAAGATATTCTTGAAGGGTCCGTTCTCGTTGCGCTCCTTGATGACCGACTCGGCGGCGCCGTTGCCGACGCCTTTCAGCGCGGCCAGACCGAAGCGGATGTTACCGTCCTTGTTGACCGTGAAGAAGAGTTCCGACTCGTTGATGTCGGGGCCCAACACGGCGATGTTCTTCTTTTGTGTGTCATCAATAAACAGACTGATAGTCGCAATGTCGCTCAGTTCGTTGGTCAGGTTGGCCGCCATGAACTCCGCAGGGTAGTGAGCCTTGAGGTAGGCGGTCTGATAAGCCACCCACGAGTAGCACGCCGCATGCGACTTGTTGAAGGCGTAGCTGGCAAAAGCTTCCCAGTCTTTCCAGATTTTTTCCAAGATTTTAGGGTCATGACCGTTTTTGATACCGCCTTCAATGAACTTGGGCTTCATGGCGTCAACACTCTTCTTTTTCTTCTTACCCATGGCCTTTCTGAGAGCATCGCTTTCGCCTCGCGTGAAGTTGGCCAACAATCTCGATAGCAGCATGACCTGCTCCTGATAAACCGTGATGCCGTAAGTGTCCTTTAAGTACTTCTCCATCACGGGCAGGTCGTAGCTGATGGGCTCCAGTCCGTGTTTTCGTTTGATGAATTGGGGAATGTAGCTCATAGGACCGGGACGGTAGAGCGCATTCATGGCAATGAGGTCTTCAAACTTGCTGGGCTGCAGCTCTTTAAGATATTTCTGCATACCAGCCGATTCAAATTGGAAGATGGCTACCGTGTCGCCGGCGCAGAATAATTCGTAGGTTTTGGCGTCATCAATGGGAATGGCATCAATATCGAGGTCTATGCCTTTGGATTTCTTTATGTTACGTAATGTTTCCTTGATGATGGACAGCGTTTTGAGCCCAAGGAAGTCCATCTTGATCAAGCCGACATCTTCAATGACCGACCCTTCGTATTGGGTGATGACAATGTCTTCGTCCGTCTCTTTATCCAAAACCGTGGCCAATGGGGCGAACTTGGTCAGGTCGTCGGCTCCAATGATGATGCCGCAGGCATGAACACCGATTTGGCGGACGGTTCCCTCAACCTGTTGGGCATACTTGAGCACCCTTTTCTTCTTCTCGTCTTCTCGTCTGTCGCTTTCGTAGATGTGCTTCAGTTCGGGAACCAGCGCAATGCAATTCTTAAGGTTTACCTTCGTCGCCTTTTTGGTTTTGGGATCATCAGGCAATTTGTCGGGAATCATCTTGGCGAGGGCGTTCGAATCGTTCAGGTCCAAATCCAGCACGCGGGCAATGTCCTTGATACTTGACTTTGTTGCCATAGTGCCGTAGGTGATGATGTGCGCCACACGCTCTTTGCCGTATTTCTCTGTAATCCAATCCAATATCCTATAGCGGCCCTCATTGTCAAAGTCCACATCTATATCAGGCAGCGAGATTCGGTCGGGATTGAGGAAACGCTCAAACAGCAAATCGTACTTTAATGGGTCTAAGTCGGTGATTTTCAAACAGTAGGCGACGACAGAACCAGCAGCGGAGCCTCGTCCCGGGCCGACCGAAATGCCCATCCCGCGCGCAGCGGCAATAAAGTCCTGTACGATAAGGAAGTACCCGGGGAAGCCCATATTGCGCATAACGCCGAGTTCAAAGTCAATACGCTCCTTTATGTCATCCGCAATGGGGTCCCCATAGCGTTGGTAGGCGCCTTTGTAGGTGAGTTCGCGCAAGTAATCGGCTTCCAGTTTGATGCGGTAAGCACGTTCCATGCCGCCAATTTTCTCAATTCTGCCTTCGTTGCCCTCTCCGGATTCAAACTCCTTACGCAAGTCCTCTTCGGTGAATTTCTGCTTGTAGCTTTCCACCGTGCCAAACTCCTCGGGAATGTCAAACATGGGCATGATGGCGTTGTGTTGGAGCTTGTAGGGTTCAATCTTGGCGACAATCTCCTGCGTGTTGCTCAAGGCTTCGGGTATGTCGGCGAAAATCTCGGCCATCTCCTCTGGCGACTTGAGCCATTCCTGTTGTGTATAGTGCAGTCGATCAGTGTCTTGCTCTTTTTTGCCCGTGCTCAAACATATCAGCAGGTCGTGGGTTTTGCCTTGTTCTTTGCGCACAAAATGGACATCGTTGGTGGCGATAATCTTGGTTTTGGTTTCGGCGGCCAGCTTAAGCAGTCCTTCGTTAACCACTTGCTGTTGCTCGTAAACCGTGGTGTCGGCGCCTGGAATGTCTGTTTTATGTCGCTGAATTTCAAGATAGTAGTCATCGCCAAAAATGCTCTTGAACCACATAACGGCCTCTTTGGCTTTCTGGTAGTTGTTGGAAGCCAAGGCCTTGGGAATCTCTCCCGCCAGACAGGCGGAGGAAACGATAATGCCTTCGTGGTATTTTTCCAGCAGTTCCCGGTCGATACGGGGACGGTAGTAATAGCCGTCAATCCATGCACTGGAGATGATTTTGCACAAATTGTGGTAGCCTGTTTCGTTTTTGGCTAAAAGCACCAAGTGGTAGCCGCTGCCGTTTTCTTTGTGCTCGCGTACGAAGCGTGTGCCCGTCGGGTTGGTCGGGGTGACGCGCGCCACATACGCCTCGCATCCGAAGATGGGCGTGAAGATCTTCTGTTTGGCCGCCTCCAGTTGTTGGCGCAGCACGTCCTGTTGGGCTGCGTCAGTCTCTTCGGCCAACTTGGCTTCCACCTCTTTGATTTCCTTCTTGGTCTCGCCGTTTTTGTCTTCCACGCAGTTGAAGAACTCCTTGATACCGAACATGTTGCCGTGGTCGGTGACGGCAAGGGCGTTCATGCCGGTTTCCAAGCAACGATTTATCAGATCGGGAATTTTGCAAAGCCCGTCAAGGAGTGAATATTGGGTGTGGACGTGTAAATGCGTAAAGGCGGCCATAGGTTTGGGGTGTTTGAAATGAATAATGCAGTTAATTGTACCTGCAAAGATAGTGTGTATATATGCAAAAACTTTTCATACGATGTGGGTGGATGAAAAGTTTTGTACATTAATATGTCGTGGCAGCCGAAACTGCGAACAATCGTAGTAAAATGGCAACATTGCTGTTGCGGAGAGAGTGGGATGCCTTAGTTCAAATGAACGTCATCCATCCATTTGCTTACCAGTGCTTCTTGTTTGTTCTGATCGGAGAGCTCCTCACGCAGGATTTTCTCTGCGATCTCGATAGACATATTGGCAATTTCGTTCTTGATGTCGGTCATGGCCTTCATCTTCTCGAAGTGAATGGCTTTTTTGGCCTCTTCTACAATAGCCTTGGCTTCGTTGTTGGCTTTCTCTTTGGCCTCTTCGTAAAGTTTGTCTCTCATTTTGCGGGCGTCAGCCAAAATCTGGTCGCGTTCCTCTTTGGCCTGAACCAGCAGCACCTGATGCTCTGATTTCAGGTTGGCCATGTCCTGGCGAACTTTTTCGGCTTCCATAAGCTGGCTCTCAATGCGGTGCTCACGGGCAGCAATGGTGTTCGTGATGAAGGGCCATGCGAATTTTTTCAAAATGAAAAACAAAAGGCCAAAGCCAAGCAGCATCCAGAATATAAGTCCGAAGGAGGGGGTAATTAGTGCCATAATTTATTTCTTAATATTGTCTATTGTAAATTTTCTTTTGGTTTTAAGGAAGGTTTTTCCCCGCCCATCGCGGGGAAAAACTTCGTGTTTTGTAGCGACTGCTTATGCAACGGCGATAAGCAGGCAAACTACGATAGCAAACAGAGCTACACCTTCGATAAAGGCGGCGGTCAGAATCATGTTGGTTCTGATGTCACCACCAGCTTCGGGTTGGCGTGCGATGGATTCAACGGCACCCTTACCGATGTTACCGATACCAAGGCCTGCTGCGATGGCTGCAATACCTGCACCAAGGCCGGCACCCATTTTACCGATAGCGCTTAAATCTGCTGCTGCTTGTAATAATGTTAAGAATGACATAATACTAATTTTTAGTGATTAAAAATAGTTGATAATAGGTTCTTATTTGTTTTTAATTGTGTACGATTTCTGTTGCCTCATGCGCCTCTGCATGTTCTTCGTGGTCTTCAATAGCCATGCCGATGTAAAGTGCAGTGAGCAGGGTGAAGATGAATGCCTGCACAAAAGCGACGATTAATTCCAGCAGCCCCATAAACAGGTAGAAGAAGATGGATACCACCGAGATGCCATAACCCAAGGCGGGAGCCATCTGGCCGAAGATGAATATCAGGCTGATGAAGCCCAACACAATGATGTGGCCAGCGGTGATGTTGGCGAAAAGTCGGATCATCAACACGAAAGGCTTGGTGAAGATACCGATGATTTCCACCACAGGCATGATGGGTAGGGGTATCTTCAGCCACCACGGCACGCCCGGCGTGTTCACCAGATGTATCCAGTAGTTCTTGTTAGCCGAGAACGAGGTGATGAAGAAGGTGATGATGGCCAAAATGCCCGTCACGGCAATGTTACCCGTCAGGTTGGCGCCGAACGGGAAAATGGGGATGAGGCCCATCAGGTTGTTAATCAGGATAAAGAAGAACAACGTGAGCAGATAGGGCAGGAACTTCTCGTATTTGTTCTTGCCGATGGAGGGAATAGCCACCTCGTCGCGGATGAAGAGGATAACCGGCTCAACGAGCGCCGCCATCCCTTTCGGAGCCTTGTTGTCGCCGCCATCTTTGTACTGCTTGGCCACATGGAGGAATATCCAGCAGAGCAATACAATGGAGAGCAACAGGGCAAACACGTTCTTGGTGATGGAAATGTCAATCAGAGTTGATTGGTTGTCAATTATATAGGTATGACCTTCTTCCAAATGACCGGTGTAGCCGGCGTCAGAGCCACCCAGCTTAACAATTTTGCCTTTCGTATCTTCAGTAAAGCCAATGGCGTAGCCCTTATAGGCGGCGTGGCCATGGTGGAACTTGCCCGACATGAAAACTACAGGTTTCCAGTTGTCGAACAGGATGATGGGCAAAGATACAGAGATTGATTTGTCGCCCTCACCGGCAATATGCCAGCCGTAGCTGTCGATGACGTGGTCTATAATGAATTCCCCGGGGTTGAATCCCTGCTCGGCTTCGTTGTGCTCGCCAGCCTGCATGTTCAACGGGAAAATGGCCGCCAAAAAGGCAAAGAGTATAACTCGCAGTAATTTTCCTCTTTTGTTATAAGTCATAATCTGTCAGTTTGTTAGCAGAAAGATATGCTTTGTTGTTCGATTAGGGTTTTAAGGCGTGCAATTTACAATTATTTTTTGATGATGATTATCATTGTGGATATTTTTTTGAAAAATAAAAATGAGGTGGGGAGTGCTTTCGCTGAAAATGTAATAATTGTTGATTCGACAGCGCGATTTTTGCTAAAAACTGTATTGTTGATATGACATTTTTGCTATAAAATGTATAAAAATGTAGTTTCTATAAGTCATTTTTTATCAAAAAATGTATTGCGCATAAGACATTTTTTGTATTTTTGCACCAAAAAAAGAATTATGCAAACATTACAAACAATTTACAAAGAGTTACTCTCAACGATTGATACAAAGTTTGTCAGGTATATGTATAGTCGCATCGCATGGAATTCAAAGTTGAATGTGATATTGGGTGCTCGAGGAGTTGGGAAAACCACGATGATGCTTCAGCATATTTTGATGAGTGGTGAACAGTCGTCATCGCTGTATATTTTGGCCGACAATCCTTATTTTACTACGCATACCTTGTATGATACGGCCTATGATTTTGTAAAAAATGGCGGACGGCATCTGTATATTGACGAAATACATAAATATTCAGGCTGGTCACGTGAGGTGAAGATGATGTATGATGTATTGCGGAAAGATCTTCAAGTAACAGTTTCGGGTTCTTCTATGATAGATATGATTCGTGGACTTGAGGCGGATTTGAGCCGCCGCGCCTTGGCATACAGGATGGAGGGCTTGTCATTTCGTGAGTATCTTAATTTGTCGCACAAGGCAAAGATTGAACCATATACGCTTGAGGCTGTGTTGGATGGGCAAGTTTCTCTGCCTCGCGAATTGGGACGTCCCTTGCCTCTTTTTAATGAGTATTTGCGTAGGGGCTATTACCCTTTTTTTAATTGTGAGGATTATTTGAGTCGCTTTGATAATGTGGTGTTACAGACCCTTGAAGTGGACATTCCACGACAGACCAATATGACATTGTCCACAGCTTTGAAATTGAAAAAGCTGATGTCGGTAGTGGCCCAGAGTACGCCTTTCAAACCTAATTTCTCCCATTTGGGTCGTGTGTTGGAGATGAATCGTACCCATGTGGCAGATATGATAGCCTATATGGAGCGTGCGGGTTTGTTGCGTCAACTCCGTGAAGATGAAGATATTATGGATCAATTCGCAAAAGTGGAAAAGGTCTATCTTGCCAATTCAAATCTTTGTTATGCCTTATGTGATAGCGAACCGGATCGAGGTACGTTGCGAGAGACTTTTTTCTTTTCACAGATGGCCGTAGGACACAAGGTTTCAGCTTCTCCAGTCGCTGATTTTATTGTCGATGGTCACACCTTCGAGGTGGGAGGACGGAATAAGAAAAAGAAACAAATAGCCTCGCTTCAAGATGCTTTTGTAGTGAAAGACGATATTGAGTATGCCTATCAGAATATCATTCCGCTGTGGATGTTCGGGTTGACTTACTGATGGGTTTGTGAAGAGAGGTCGTATTTCCCAAGCCTTTTTGCTAATAATATGATGATTGCACGCCGTCAGGTGTGCACCGAGTAAGGGTGCATGCCGATGAAGTTTCGTTATTTATTAAAGAACAGGTGTTTCTAATTAAAGGTCAATTATAAATCCTCACCGTTGGCATGATTGTTCAAGTTGTCATAAAACATGACAATAATATATTCACCATATTCGTATTTTGAAATGGTGAACCAAACCATATTGTTCGACAATTGTTCCAATTCTTCATTTGATTTGGCATACAAATCAGTAGAATTAATGTCTCCTAATTGGTAAAATGCCGCTTGGTATTGTTTATCATGAACAGTAATTTCGTATGAGATATTTTCGGTTTCGCTTAATCTTTGGATATCTTGTGCTGGAAGATATTTTTTGTTTTGCTCAAATTGGTTGCAAAGTGTATTAAACCTTATTTTTATTTGAGTCTCACTTTTGGGATATGCGTCTTGTAATGCAATTCTCCAAACTTTATTGTTCTCTGTAACTATTGATATTTTAACTTGATAACCATTAAATTCACCTTCTAACCAATCATATGTGCTGTTGTAAGTGAATCCTTTTTCTTTTAGTTTTTGAATCATGGCAGATTTTGTCCCATCAACAGGTATGCCTAGAAATTTTGTGACATTGTTTTGTGCTGATAATGAAATGGTTATCAAAAATAGCGAACATAAAAACAAAAATCTTTTCATTGTTAGAGGTTTGTTATTACCCGATGTGCCTAATGGGTATTATTCTACAAAAGAAGCGTGGCACTGTACACCACTTCTTTTGATGAAGGTCGTGAGAATTACCCTAATGGAAGAAATTGCAAACAGTCCACGCTATGCGCGAACCCTTACACCCTCTTGCCATTGTTGAAAATTTCTCACGTTTTCATCAACAAGACGAGCATAACGCTTCGTTAAATCAATATGTCTTTGTCTCTTACGAGACTCGGGTGCAAAGATAAATAAAATTAATGAATTGCATCACCACATGTCGGAAACATTCGCTATTTTTGCATGAAAAAGCTAAACCAAATACAAATCATGAAAAAATCAATCCTATTTATCTTTCTGCTGATGGCAGCAACCGTTTCTTTTGCCCAGCGCGACCTGTCGTTTGTCGTGGAAGGCCCTGAGATGGCATATAATCAGATAAAGGTCGTAAACGAAACATCCTTATCGAATTTTAATTGTAGAATAGTGCTGCTTAACAATGACAAAAGCGTGAAAGAAGTGTACGGAGTCTTTGAGTTGGCTGCTAAAGGAGAATCGGATACCAGTACTAATAATGCCAATAGAGTAAAAAAAGGTTCGCTGCTTGGCATCCAATTCCAAAAAAGCTTCACCGCCGATGTGTCTTTCTTTGTGGAATACAAGGATTATCCCTTCTTCGACGTGATTATCATACACCTGATAGACCCGGACTCGGAATACGAATAAGTGAAGCAGACTCTCATTTTTTAAGAATCCCCCCATGGACACATACCTCTTTCGCAAACAGATACACCGACTTCCCGGAAAGGTGATTCACCATGTGCCGCTGCCAGAGCCTCAAGTGCTGGAAGGACATGGCGCAAGGGCGAATATCGGCAAAATATGTCAAGGGTGTGGCTACCGGCAAGTGCTGCTGGTCACCGACCAGACCTTGCACAAACTTGGCTACGAACAGAAAATAGTGCAGTCGCTGGAAGAGTCGGGCGTCGGCTGCACGCTTCTCGCCGACATTAACTCGGAGCCTACGGTGGCTTTGATTGAAGCGGGACGCAAAATCGCTATGGAGAGCAAGGCCGAGTGTGTCATCGCTCTTGGCGGTGGCTCGGTGATGGACACCTGCAAGATGATAGCGGCGGGTGCTCGCCTGCCGCACCTCCGTACGCGCGCCCTGCTGCTCAAGTTTTTGGTCGTGCCGGGTAAAACTCTTCCCATGATTACCGTGCCCTCTACCGCCGGCACCGGTGCCGAGATTACCGTAGGGGCCGTGGTGACCAACAGTCGCGGCACGAAGAGCTCTACCGTGCTGATTGGCCTCCATGTGACGCACGTCATTCTCGATAGCGAACTGACCGTCCATGCCCCGCAAATGGTGACCGCCGCCTGCGGCATGGATGCCCTGAGCCACGTGTTGGAAGGCGCCATCAGTGATGTGGACCCCGATGAGGAGAATATGCGACTCTCGTTAGAGGGGACTCGCCTCATTTTGCAACACTTGCCCATAGTGATGCGAGAGCCCGAAAAGATTGAATCGCGCTTGGCTATGTGCCGTGCAGCTATGTACGGCGGTAATGCCATCAATACACAGCTGGCAGGCTATGTGCATGCCTTCGCCCATAGTATTGGAGCTAAGTATCATATTCCTCACGGACAGGCCATTGCATTGATGCTGCTGCCTGTGATGGAGTACCAGAAGCAAGCCTGCATAGCCAAATACGCAGCGCTGGCACGCCACTGTCGCCTTGTCGATGAGACTGTTGCCGACAGCACGGCCGCTGACGCTTTCTTGCAAGCTATCCGCAATTTGATCGCCATTTGCGGTATGGATAACCTTCCCTTGCCAGTGAAGGAGGCCGACTACGAAGAACTTACCCACATGATTGCCGCCGACTCCATCAACTACTCCGCGCCCATGACGTTCAGCAATGAGGACATTAGGAAGGTGCTGAAAGAAGTGACGAAGAAAGAATAAAACTCAAAAAAGACTTGTAGATTATAGATATTAGCATCTTTAGTTTCTTAACCTCATAACTAATCCCCCATATCAAAATGTATTCCAACACCGAAATCCAACAAATAGTCGCCGAGCAGCGCAAGTTTTTCCGCACGGGTGCCACGTTACCCGTCAAATGGCGCATAGAACAACTTAAGAAACTGAAAACCGCAGTGGTGGCACACGCCTCCGAGTTTGAAGACGCGCTCATGGCAGACCTCGGGCGTAGTCGGGTAGAGGCTTATCTCTGTGATGTGGGTCCTATTATTGTGGAAATCAATGAGATGATACACGGGTTGCGCCGCTGGGCGCGCCCCGAAACGCACTTTAGCGGACTGATGTGTTTCCCCAGTATCATCACCAAAGTCTATAAAATGCCTTACGGCGTGTCGCTGGTTATTAGCCCTTTTAATTTCCCTATATTGCTGACCATCGGGGTGGTGGCAGCGGCCATGTGCGGTGGCAACACGGTGGTGGTTAAGTCCAGCTCGAAGTCGGTCGCCTGCACGGAGGTTCTCCAACGCTTTTTCGCTGAAGTCTTTCCACCTGAATACATTACCCTTATCGACGGCGGCCATGATGTGGCCGATATGTGCCTGGCACAGCGCTTCGACAAGATTTTCTATACGGGCTCGCCCGCCGTGGGCAAACATGTGATGGCCGAAGCGGCCAAGAACCTCACGCCCGTGGCATTGGAACTGGGTGGCGAGACGGGCAACTGGTGCGTTGTGTGCAAGGATGCCGATCTGAAGGACGCGGCTCGCAAAATCGCCTTCTTCAAGTTGTGTAACGCAGGACAAATCTGTATCAATATCAATCAGATAGCAGTGGCCGAAGAAGTGGCCGAACCGTTCTTGGAAGAATTGAAAAAGGCATTTGTCGCTCAGATTGGCGAGCATCCGGTCACCAATCCCGAGTATCCCAAACTCATTACAACAGCGGCTTACGACAAATGCGCCGCTCTGGCTGACGAGTATCGCGACCGTATCGTCTTTGGTGGCGAGGGCGACCGCGAAAGCTGCCGTTATGCGCCCACACTCATCTATCCCGTCAACAAGGACGAGCATATCGTGAAGCACGAGCTGTTCTGTCCGCTGCTGCCCGTGGTGCCCTTCAAGGACTCGGAGGTGGATGCTCTGATGGAGACTATTGCCGACCGCGAACATCCGCTGGCTATGTATTTGTTTACCAAGGATATGAAATGGGCTAAGCGCACTATGCAAACCCAGCAGTACGGCGGTGGCTGCATCAACGAGGTGTGCCTCCACATGATGGTGAAGGGCGTGCCATTCAATGGCGTCGGCCATTCAGGTATGGGCGCCTACCATGGCGAGTGGGGCTTCCGCGAATTCACGCACCCTCAAACGGTCCTCAAAGGCAGTACCCGCTTTAATCTGTCTCTGCGCGAGCATCCTTACACGGGCAAGGTCGGAGAACTGAAAATGAAGCTTTTACGATTGTTTGAACGGTAGAAGAGAGGTCATTGTTGGGATACTTGGGCAGAAGGAGCCGGGCCTGAATTTTCTTGATTTTCCTCTTCCATGACATCGAAAATATTCGTACCTTTGCAAACTTAAAATAAAAAGGTGAAAAGACGAATTGCTATATTGGGAAGTACAGGCTCCATCGGCACGCAAGCCCTTGAAGTGGTTGACCAGCTGCCCGACTTGTTGCAAGTGGAGGTGCTGGCTGCCTATTCCAATGCCGACTTGCTGATCCAACAAGCCAAAAAGTACAAGCCCAACATGGTGGTAATTGTCCGTGAGGATCTTTGCGACAAGGTGAAATCGGCACTCTGGGATGAGGACATCAAGGTGTTCGCCGGTGAGCAGTCGCTGGTGGATGTGGCCGCTATGGACTGTGTGGATATGGTACTGTCGGCGATTGTGGGTGTGGCCGGCTTGCGTCCTGCCTACCATGCCATCGAGTGCGGCAAGCCGCTGGCACTGGCCAACAAGGAGACTTTAGTGGTGGCAGGCTCGCTGATGACAGCGACTGCTGCAGCCAAAGGCGTCAATATCTATCCTGTCGATTCGGAACACTCGGCCATCTTCCAATGTCTGGCTGGCGAGTTCCACAATCCCATCGAAAAGCTCATCATCACCGCGTCGGGCGGCCCCTTCCGCGGTAAGGACAGCGCCTTCCTGAAAACCGTCACCCGCGAGGATGCCCTGCATCACCCCAACTGGAATATGGGACCGAAAATCACGATCGACAGCGCAACGTTGATGAACAAAGGTCTGGAAATTATTGAGGCTTCGTGGCTGTTCAATGTGCCGATTGACAAAATAGAAGTCGTTGTGCACCCGCAGTCCATAATCCATTCGCTGGTGCAGTTTGCCGATGGCGCCGTGAAAGCCCAACTGGGACTGCCAGATATGAAATTGCCTATCCAATACGCACTTACATATCCTGCGCGACAAGCCAACCACTTCCCAAGGTTCTCGTTTGCCGATTACCCACAGCTCACTTTCGAGCAGCCCGATTATGAGACTTTTCCCTGCATTACGCTCGCCTGCGAAGCCTTCCGGCAAGGGGGCAACATGCCATGCGTGCTCAATGCGGCCAACGAAGTGGCGGTGCATGCTTTCCTGCAGGGCAAAATCGGCTTCACCGACATTCCCAAACATATTGAGAAATGTATGTCGGCCATCCCGTTCTCGAAACCGGCTACAGTGGACGAGTTCCTGCATGTGGATGCCGAAGTTCGTAAGGTTAAATGTGTAAATAATTGATAATCAATAATAATAAAACGACAAACTAAGCGTTATTCAGTCGGAAACAAACAACCCTAAAGAATGAGTATTGCAATCCAAATTATAGGTCTGATAGCCAGTCTTTCGCTGCTGGTTTTTGTACATGAATTAGGACATTATACTTTCGCACGTATATTCCACACTCGCGTGGATAAGTTTTACCTATTCTTCAATCCTGGCTTCTCCTTGTTGAGAGCCAAGAAGTTCGACGGCAAGTGGCATTTCAGCTTCTTCTCGGCCGAGTCGCCTACCTCGTTCGACGAGCATCCCGAATCAACAGAGTGGGGTATAGGCTGGCTGCCTCTGGGTGGCTACTGCGCCATCAACGGCATGGTCGATGAAACCACTTCCGCCGACCAGCTGGCAGCTGAGGTGCAACCCTGGGAGTTTCGCGCCAAGCCGGCATGGCAACGCCTCTTCATTATCATTGGCGGCGTACTGGTCAACTTCATCGTGGGCATCCTGATTTATATTGGCATCATGTTTCATTGGGGCAAAGAGTATATTCCCGTAGAAAATGCCAAGTATGGCTTCCATTTTTCCGAGGCTGCGCAGAATGCGGGGTTCCAAAATGGCGATAAAGTGTTGCTGGTGAATGGGCAAAAGCCTGAGACACTGGGCGATATTACGATGGATATGCTGCTTGATAACGATGTGACCGTGCGCGTTCTCCGCGGTAGCAGGGAAGTGGACGTGGTGGTGCCCGACGATTTTGGCAAGCAGGTGCTGGCTGAGGGTAGTTCATCGTTCTGTATCTTTGATTTTCCGTTCGTCATCGATTCCATCATACCCAATCATTACGCTGATAAGGCGGGTCTGCAGAAACACGACAGCCTCGTCGCCGTCAACGATTCGACGATGAACTCTTTCTTTGATTTCAAGGCGGTGTTCGAGCAGTACAAGGGCAAAGACTTGATGCTGAGCTATTACCGCAACGACAGTCTGGAGAAACGTGTGGTCCACATCTCAGATGACGGTCTCATTGGCGTGGCCCCCGTTTACTATGATGGTTTTTTAGATACAAAAAAAGTGGATTACACCTTCTTTGAAGCCATTCCCGCTGGTGCGCAATATGGCTTTTCTGTCTTGGGTAATTATGTGAAACAGTTTAAGTTAGTCTTTTCCAAAGAAGGCGCCAAACAGATGGGTGGCTTTGGCACCATTGGCGGCCTCTTCCCCAAAAGTTGGGATTGGCATTCCTTCTGGAGTATCACTGCGCTGCTCTCGCTCATCCTTGCATTTATGAACTTCCTGCCCATCCCCATGCTCGATGGCGGTTATATCCTCTTCATTCTCATAGAGATGATTACACGTAGAAAACCGAGCGACAAATTTATCGGTTATGCCAATTATGTGGGACTCGCCATCGTGTTTGCCCTGCTGATTTATGCCAACGGTATGGATATTTACAGGGCGTTCTTCAAGTAATAAAAATATCAAAAGTGTTTAATGTTTAATAATTTACGATTATGACAAACCCAAAGCTAATTGAACAGTTGAAGAGAGTCGGTATCGACACTCCGAAAGAAATCTATTACAATTTGTCGTATGATGAGTTGTACCAACATGAGATTAATCCCGCGCTGACGGGCTATGACAAGGCTTACAAGACCAAAACCGGTGCCTTGTCGGTTGATACGGGCATTTTCACAGGCCGCTCACCTAAAGATAAATATATTGTTGTGGACGACGAGACCCGCAACAATGTTTGGTGGGCCACTCCCGGCGTGAAAAACGGCTCTGATAACCATCCCATCACTCCTGAAATTTGGGCAGACCTCAAAGTGTTGAGCGAAAAACAGCTGAATAACAAGAATATCTACGTCATGGATGGCTATTGTGGCGCCAACGAGAATTCGCGTCTGAAAATCCGCTTTGTGACCGAGGTGGCTTGGCAGGCTCATTTCGTGAAGAATATGTTCATCCGCCCCAGTGAGGAGGAATTGAAGAATTTTGAGCCCGACTTTGTGGTGCTGAACAGCTGTAAAACCGTCAATCCCAAATGGAAAGAACAAGGCTTAAATAGCGAAGTTTACATTGCCTTCAACCTCACCGAGCGTATGGCTTTGATTGGCGGTTCGTGGTATGGCGGCGAGATGAAGAAAGGTATCTTCTCGGTTATGAACTACTTCCTGCCGTTGCGCGGCATGGCAGCTATGCACTGCTCGGCCAACCAGGGTAAGAAGGGCGACACCGCCATCTTCTTCGGCCTCTCGGGTACCGGCAAAACCACCTTGTCAACCGACCCCAATAGAGCATTGATCGGCGATGATGAGCACGGTTGGGACGACAATGGCGTCTTCAACTTCGAAGGCGGCTGCTACGCCAAGTGTATCAACCTGAGCAAAGAGAAAGAACCCGACATCTACAACGCCATCAAACGCGACGCATTGCTCGAAAACTTGGTTATCGACACAGAAGGCAATATCGACTTCGACTCGGCAGCCAAGACTGAAAATACCCGTGTTTCGTATCCTATCTATCACATTAAAAATATTGTGAAGCCCGTATCAAGAGGTACTCACCCCAGCAAGGTGATTTTCCTCTCGGCTGATGCTTTCGGCGTGCTGCCTCCCGTGGCAGTGCTCAATAGAGAGCAAACAATGTACTATTTCTTAAGTGGCTACACCGCTAAGTTGGCAGGTACGGAACGTGGCATCGTTACGCCTCAACCCACCTTCTCTTCCTGCTTCGGTGCCGCTTTCCTCTTGCTGCATCCTACCAAGTATGCCGAAGAGCTGGCCAAGAAACTCACCGAACACAATGCAACGGCTTACCTCGTCAATACCGGCTGGATTGGCGGCGGCTATGGCGTGGGCAAGCGCATCTCGCTGAAAGATACCCGAACCATCATTTCGGCTATTCTGAACGACGAACTGGTTAATTGCGAGACCGAAATCGTGAAACCGTTCAACTTATATATCCCGAAGCATGTTAACAATGTGGACGACAATATCTTGAACCCGGAAAACAGCTGGGCCGACAAGAATGCCTATCGTGAAAGCGCCAAGACGCTGGCCGAGTCGTTCATCAAGAACTTCAACAACTTCACCGAAACAGCCGAAGGCAAGGCTTTGGTTCCCTACGGTCCTGTTTTGTAAGTTTAGAATCCAGAATCCAAAAAAAGAAGGGGTGAATAAGCATTCGCCCCTTCTTTTTTATTTATAATCCAAAATTTTTTAGAACAAACTCCACGTCAAGCCGACAGTAATGGGATTGATGGCGGGGCCTTTGCCGCTCTCAAACAGCTTGTTGATTTGGTAAGAGGCATAGAACCCAACGCAGTTCCAGCCCATGCGGAAAATCACATCCACATTGTATTTCTGCTTGTGGAACACTTCAAAACTCTTGTAGTTTACCGATAATTCCGAGCCGCTTGGATCATCGCCACGGTAGCGGTGCGAGATGCGTGTCACCAAACCTACACGTGCCCCAATGCTCACTTTGAACTTGTTGTGCGGATTCCGGTAACGGAATTCGATAGGGATGTGCACGTTGGTGTAAGTCACTCTGTTTACTTTGTATTTGATACCGTCAGGGATAATGTAGTATTTCATAATATCCTGATCTTCAGATTTGAAGAGGGCGTTTGTGAATTGGCTGTAGTAGCTGAAGCCGACACCCAAACCGAAGGACAGAGGCGAGTTGTTGGGCAACTTGAAATCCCATAAAGCCGTGACATTGAAGCCGGGATTGAATTTCATGGAGGAGACTTCCTTGGGCATTCCTAACCAAAAGGCGTGGAACAAATCAACCATCAGACGGTCTCTAATGATTTCGGGCTTCTTTTCAGCGGGATTTTCAGTGCTCTTGTTCTTCTCCGCTTTAGGCGAATTGTCTGTCTGGGCGTTAAGGCTAAGCGTGAGTGTTACAACGCTGATTATGAGTATGAAGTTTCTGAGAAAACGTTTCATTATGTTTAAGTTGTACGGATGGAATCCTTAAAATTATTCAATTTGCAAATATACAATTTTTTTCAAGATGGATTTTTTTGTATTTTCGCATCGTGAAAGCAGTGTCATCTTCCAAATCAAAATCGGAGAAAAAGGTCATCGCACTGGATGATTTCTTTGGCGAAACCAAGGATTATTATTTGTATGCTGTCCAGTCGGACGATTCGCTGATGCCGATGGCCTCACGCCTCAAAAAGTTGTTGCGTTGCGATATTCAATATATAGGGGATTATCAACTTCCAGACAATCAGGCCAATCCTCTCTTCCCTGTGTTCCATGCCCGCATTGATGGCGGCGATCCCATCGACTTCTTTCTGGTGGAGAATAAAACGTTGCGCTACGATAGCTCAGCCGTGCCTTTTATTCCCGATAAAGATAATCCGTTTCCGACTATGGATTTGTTCGAGGAGTTCTATTACATCTTTAATGCTGGTCGTAAACTATTGTATAAGTGGGATTTGGCAGATATTCCGTTCCTGTTTCTCTTCTCCATCGCCAAAGACACTGAAGTTTCTTCCCTGGTGCGGTTGTTTTCGCAGCTTCCCCACATGCGCGCCATCGATAAGTCGGATCTGCTGAAGGCGAAAGGGAAAAAGGTGGAAGATATCAAAAAGATGTATTGCGTTCTGGATATGATGGCCGCCGAGGCCGACAAGCGGAGGGCATTGCGGCAGCTGTCGGGCAGTCACACCTTGCCCGATACCGTCCAACGGCGCTATATGAACGTGCCCATCAATGTCACGGCCAACGCAACTTATTTGAAGATGTTGAAGGAGGATCAGACCTTTGAGCGGTCGTTGATAGTCCAATCGTATTAGAATTCAGCGTTTTGCGGTGTGCGCGGGAAGGGTATCACATCACGAATGTTTGACATGCCCGTGATAAAGAGCATCAGTCGCTCAAAACCTAAGCCGAAGCCCGAGTGGGGTGCCGTGCCAAACTTGCGGGTCTCGAGATACCACCACACGTCTTTTTCGGGAATGTGCAGCTCCTGAACGCGTTTCAACAGTTTGTCGTAATCCTCTTCACGCTCCGAACCGCCGATAATCTCGCCGATTTTTGGGAAAAGCACGTCCATGGCGCGAACCGTCTTGCCGTCATCGTTCATCTTCATGTAAAAGGCCTTGATGTCTTTGGGATAGTCGGTGAGGATGACAGGACAGTGGAAATGGTTCTCAACAAGGAATCTTTCGTGCTCCGATTGCAAGTCCATACCCCATTCAACGGGCACCTCAAAGGTGTGGCCCGATTTGAGAAGTATGTCAATGGCTTCGGTATATCCTAAGCGTACGAAATTGTTGTTGATGACGAAGTTGAGTCGCTCAATGAGCTCTTTTTCGAACATGTCGTTGAGGAATTGCAGGTCGTCCATGTTGTGCTCCAGGGCGTAGCGCACGAGGTATTTGATGAAGTCCTCGGCGAGGTCCATGTTGTCGTTGATGTCGTTGAAGGCCACTTCGGGTTCAATCATCCAGAACTCGGCCAGGTGGCGCGGTGTGTTGCTGTTTTCGGCGCGGAAGGTGGGTCCGAAAGTGTAAATGCCACCGAGAGCCAAGGCTCCAAGCTCGCCTTCCAGCTGTCCCGAAACGGTCAAACTGGTCGATTTGCCGAAGAAGTCCTTCGAGTAGTCCACCTTGCCGTCGGCAGTCTTGGGCACATTGTTCAAGTCGAGTGTGGTGACGCTGAACATAGCGCCTGCACCTTCAGCATCAGAGCCCGTGATGAGCGGGGTGTGCAAGTAGAAGTACCCTTTGTCGTTGAAATACTTGTGAATGGCAAATGCCATGGCATGACGCAAACGTAAAACGCAGCCGAAATAGTTGGTGCGCGGACGCAGATGGGCGATGCTGCGAAGGAATTCCATCGTGTGGCCCTTTTTCTGCAAAGGATAAGTCTCCACATCGGCAGTGCCGTAAACCTCGATGCTCTCGGCCTGGATTTCCACGTTTTGTCCCTTGCCCTGCGACTCAACCAGCGTGCCCGTCACGTGCAGGCATGATCCTGTGGTGATCTGCTTCATCAGATTCTCGTCAAACTTGGCCAAATCCACTACTATCTGGATGCTGTTGACGATGGTGCCGTCGTTGAGAGCAATGAAGTTGATAGCCTTGTTGCCTCTTTTGGTTCTAACCCAGCCTTTTACGCTTACGGGATTGCCAATGCCGACGCTTTCGGGGTTCTTTACTAACTGCTTGATGGTTGTTCTTGTCATAACTTTTTGTATGCCTTTAGAGTGTATTTGCTTGAAAAGAAGTGCAAAAATAAGTGATTTTTTTGATTGTCCTGCAAAAAAAAACGCTGCGACAACTCTGCCGCAGCGCTATGGTTAGGAATGATGGTCTTTATTTTTGTTGGGGATGGGCCTCAATGGTGATGCTTTTCTGTGAGGAAGTGGGTGTGGAGAGCTTGATAGTTTGTGTGTTGGCAGGTTTGGAAACTCGTTTGGACGCTTCAAATTTTTTGGTCATCTCGGTTTTGAATTCCTGTTCCAAATCATAATATCTGATAAGGTCTTCAGCAGGAAGAATCTTTTGGTAGGTGTTGAAACGCTCCTTGTCCAGTCCGAGTATTTTCTCTTTCATTTCCATTTTCTTCTGGATTACATACACCGACTGTTCTTTGGAGAGTTTGGTGTCCTTGCGCAAGTCGATGCCGTGCGATTCCATATCTCTCTTGAACTCTTCGTGAAAAACGGCCTCTCGGTTTTCAAATACATCGAATTTGTTCCAGAACACATTCGATACATCCACATTCAAATTCAGGCTGTCTTTGAAAAAATTGCGTTTCAGTACAATGATTTTAACCGGCTCCTTAGATGTGGGCTGTTGCGCCAAAGTTGTCAGGGTCGGAGCAATGAGGAGTGCTAACAGTAAGGTTAATATCGGTTTTCTCATGGTATGTTGTTTTTGAAAAGAATTTTCCCAATCACCTAATCGTTATTCGTAGCTTACGTAAAGATAATCGTCTAAAGAGAGGTCCTCAATATAGGAGTTAATAATTTGATAGTCAATATCTTCAAGTGTTGCAGGCTCTTCAGAGGCGGAGGCTGGACGGGCTTGGGCTTTGCGGCTTGTTGCCGTGGCCGTTTGAGGCGTGTAGGCGGCTTGTGCCGTCATGATGCCGGCCTCTTGTTTGGCGGGTGCTTCGGCAGTAGCGACTTCCGTTGTGCCCGTCTTTTGAGCCGTGGTGTCAACTTGCGCAACGAGAGGTACTTGCGTGGTGGGGCGGAGTTGTATGATACCTACAATGAGCAGGATAGATGCAGCAAGGGATGCAATGGCTATCGCGCTTCTCCGGATAGTCATCGCCCTTTTTTGCTTGGCAATATTCTGGAAAACCATCTTGGGCAATTTCTCAAAATAGTTTTCAGGAACCTTGTAGCAGTCTTTGTTTTTTAGTTGATTTAAATCCATGGCGTTATATGTAGGGGAATGTAAAAATCAATAATTAGACAATATTAATGCAACAAAGTTTAATGCTGTTTCAGAAATTCTTCCACTTTTTTGAACGCAAAATGGTAGGAGGCTTTCAAGGCACTTTCGGAAGTGTCGAGAATCTTCGACATCTCTTCGTAGGGCATCTCATCGTAGTAGCGCATGGTAAAGACAATCTTCTGTTTGGGTGGCAATTGCATAATGGCTTGTTCCAAAAGCATTTGTATTTTGTCTGCTGAGAAGTATTTGTCTTCCGAAGCCACATTCATCAGATAGTCGGGGAAGGTGTCGTCGGTGAGGTTGAGCATTTTCTTTTTCTTTTCAATGAAGGTTAACGATTCATTGACGCAGATTTTGGAAATCCAAGTTTTCAGACTTGATTCGCCCTTGAACTTGTCGAGGTGCCTCCATATTTTGATAAAGACATTCTGAGTCACATCGTTGGCATCTTCGTGAAGATGGACAATATGGCGGACAGCATAGTAGACCTCCCGTTGAAACTTCTGCATCAACAGGTTGAAGGCATCCTCTTTGGTCTTTTCATTACGGAAGAGGGATAGGATATAGTCATCACTAATCTCTTTCATGGGCGGTTTTATGCTTTGCGTGCAATGGATTTAAGGGCTGCTTCAACAATATGGTCGGCATCGAGGCCGAATTTCTTCATCAGTTGGGCGGGCGTGCCGCTTTCGCCGAAATGGTCATCTACGCCAACCATCTCAACGGGTGCGGGATGCTTGCGTGCCAGCAGTTGGCAGACCGAATCGCCCAGACCGCCATTCAGCAAGTGCTCTTCAGCCGTCACCACACAGTGGGTTTTGGCTACACTCTTCAGGATAGCATCGTTGTCCAACGGTTTGATGGTGTGAATGTTAATAACTTCTGCGGAAACGCCTTTTTGCGAAAGGGTGTAGGCGGCTTCCATGGCGGGATATACCAAATGTCCCGTGGCGATGATGGTAACATCCGAGCCTTCGTTCAGCAGGTTGGCCTTGCCAATGATGAAGGGCGCGTCAGCGGGAGTGAAGTTGGGCACTGAGGGACGTCCGAAACGGAGGTAAACAGGCCCTTTATAGTCGGCGACGGCCATCGTGGCCAGTCGGGTCTGGTTGTAGTCGCACGGGTTGATAACCACCATGTTGGGCAACATCTTCATCAAGCCGATATCTTCCATAATCTGGTGTGTGGCTCCGTCTTCACCAACAGTGATTCCCGAGTGCGAGCCGCACAGTTTGACATTGAGGTTCGAGTAGGCGACGGTCATTCGGATCTGGTCGTACACACGGCCCGTGATGAAACCGGCAAAAGCGCCGGCAAACGGGATCTTGCCGCTGAGGGCCAAACCAGCCGAAATGCCCACCATGTTAGCCTCGGCAATGCCGGTCTGAATGAAGCGGTCGGGCATCTCTTTCTTAAAGTCGCCCATCTTCAAACTGCCAGTCACATCGGCACATAAGGCGAAAACATTCTCATTTTTACGTCCGGCTTCCAGCAGTCCTTGGCCGAATCCGGAACGGGTGTCCTTAAAGTCGTTGCATGTAATAGGATTCATATCGTTGTTTTTGTTTTGCAAAAATACATGAAATTCTTTTTGTTGTGAAATCTATTTCTCTCGGGGAATTGGCGTGTGGAAAATGTCGTCAGGGCTTTGCGACCGATAAGTGTTCAACCATCGGAAGTCCTTGAGTAAACGTTCTTTAGCCTCCAATTGATTGTCGGGGTAGATGTTGCCGTTGGGATTATTGTAAAAAATAATGGATTGCACTTCGTTGTTTTCGAATAGGATTTTCATCTCGCTGGTGGTAGAAGAGTTGACGCCCATCAGCGAGTTGTCGTCTTCTTGTATGTAGTATAGGCATTCGGCATTGCCGATGACGTCCACTTCGACAAGTTTGCGGTTTTGGATGTGGCCGATAATGTTAAGCCCTTTGATCTGGTTGAAGTCTTGTTCGTCGAAGAGAGAGGCGGCAATGAAACCCGACTTGCGCAGGTCGGCGCGGATGTTGATGGAGTCGAGAATCTCGAAATAGATGGTGTCGGCGGTCAGCTGGTTTTCACCCGACCAGATGACGGGGTTGTAGAACATGGTAAGCAGCGAATCGACAACGTTGTAAGTTAGTGAGTCACAGGCGCCTTGGATATCCTCTCGGTAGAACTTGGTGTGGTTGTAGGCGTTCATGAATTGCGGACTGCGCACCGAGTCGAACAGAATCTTGATGGTGTCGGCATGCAGGTGCAGTGAGTCGCGACGGTCGATGAGTATAAGCTGCCCGCGGTCGGTGATGGTGGAGTATCCGCCAGTTTCGTGATGCTCGATGTAATTACCTGTGGCCTTGTAGTTTTCAGCCGAGTCAATGATGACCACATGGCCTCTTCCGATGCCGAAACGTTGGTTTTTGTCGTAATAGATGGTGTCGCCCGAGAGCCGTTGGGTTTCATTGAAAATGATCACATCTTTCACAAGATTGGCAATGTCGGTGGCCATATTGTACCAGCCCGACGAGGTGTAGATAATGTTGTCGTCGGAAACCATGTGCGTGCGAGAGATGAAATAGACCATCTCGCTTTGAGTGTTGTATTTCAAGGCCTGACAGTCCATGTTGTACGAGTCGCTGGTGAGTTTGACATCATCGTACAGCAGGGCCTCGTTGAGTTTGGTGTAGAAATATCCACGCTCGCTGGTCAGCACATTGTCTTTGTTGATCATCTTGCCCGGCGTGATATAGTAGCCCACATCCTGTTCCAAATCGTAAATTAAGCTGTCGGTGTAAAGGGCGGAGGTATTGTCCATTAGCACTACATTGCGCGAGATGGAAGCGATCTTGGTGTTGCCGTCGTAATAAAGATATTTGCCATAAAGGGTCACCGAGTCGTTGACATGAATGCGGACATTCTCGCCGAATCCCTCCAGAATGTTCTTGTCGGAGTAGTGGTAGGCGCTGTCGCAGTAACCGATGGTGTTGCCGTGATTGAACACCACATTGCCCGTAAAGCGCTCCACACCAGGCAGCACCGCCTCGTCATAGTCCAGCATATCGGCCCTGAAATTGATTTTGGTCTGGGCGCTGGCTGTCCATGATAGGAGGCACAAACAAAAGAGGATGATATGTGTAACTGTTTTTCTCACAGATTATTTGCTTGATGTGGTGTCCGCTTCGGCTGTCATTTCTTCAACAGAAACACCATCCACGGAGATGATGCGTCCTTCTTTGTAAATGACCGTCTTGATGACTTCCCCTTGGGGGTTGTAGTTCACCTCTTCGCCGTCTTTCAGATTGTTCACATAGTGTGTTACTCTCATGATGTTGCCGTGGGCGTCGTAGGCATTTTGAGTACCTGTTCCTTTGCTGAAAGTGGCTTCGCCTACGTTAAATCCGCGGTCGTCGTAGTATTCCCATTTGCCATCGAAAAGGTCATCCACAAAGGCGCCTTTCTCGCGAAGCATATCTTTGTAGTGCCAGGTAGTGTAAGGACCGTTCTTTTTGCCGTGCACATAGTTGGCTTCTAAGATCTTATCGCCCATAAGGTCGTAGATAATCTGTTTGCCTTCCAGCAAATCGTTGATGTAGGTCTCTTCCGCTTCGGGTTTCGCATTGAAGTTGTATCGGGTCAGTTTGCCGTTCTTCTGCCCGTTTTTCATCATCACTTCCAGCTCTTTCCAGCCATTTTCGTTGTAATAGACAGCCATACCGTTTTCTTTGCCGTGACGGTAGGGGATGACTGATTTGATTTGGCCGTTTTCGTAGTAGTCGGTTTGGGTTTTAGTGCAGGCGTTGAAGAGTAAAAAGGGGAGGATGAATAGTGATATTTTTTTTAAATAGTTCATCTTTCGGCTGTTGCAAAATGGTATAGTATTCGTTTTTCGTATCACAAAAATAACTATTTTTGCATAGTTTTATTGCCTATTTATATAAAATATAATCATAAATTTTTTTCAGATGGAACAGAGAGATTTAATTGCTGTAAAACAACGATATGGAATCATTGGACATGATGCTACGTTGGATAGAGCGATTGATATAGCTGTTCAGGTGGCCAAAACCAACTTGACGGTGCTGATCACGGGGGAGAGTGGTGTTGGTAAGGAAAATTTCTCAAAAATCATTCACGATAACAGTCCGCGTAAACACGGTCGCTATATTGCTGTAAACTGCGGGGCCATACCTGAAGGAACCATCGATTCGGAACTTTTCGGTCACGAAAAGGGCGCTTTTACAGGTGCTGTCGATAGCCGTAAGGGCTATTTTGAAGAGGCCAATGGCGGTACCATCTTTTTGGATGAGGTGGCTGATTTGCCGTTGGCAACGCAAGTACGCCTATTGCGTGTGCTCGAGAGCGGTGAGTTTATACGTGTGGGCTCATCCAAACCGCAAAAAACCGATGTCAGAGTGGTGGCCGCAACCAATGTCAATATTCCACATAGGATCAGTGAGGGCAAGTTCCGTGAGGATTTGTACTACCGCCTCAACACGGTGCCGATTCATGTGCCGTCCTTGCGCGATCGCAAAGATGATATCATATTGTTGTTCACCAAGTTCGCTTCCGATTTCTCAGAGCATTACCACATGCCTGCAATTGAGTTGACACCCGCCGCCCTCGAGGTGCTGAAAAATTATCCGTGGCCCGGAAATATCCGCCAACTGAAAAATGTGACAGAGCAGATGTCCATCATCGAGAGAAAAAGGACGATAGACGAGCAGACGGTAGCTTCCTATCTTCCCGATACCATGCTGTCGGGTTTGCCTGTGCTGCTACGGGACCAACAGGATCAGGGAAAATCGGTCGGAACATTTGAAAGGGAATTGATATACAAGTATTTGTCCGAAATGAAGGATGAGGTGAAAGAGTTGAAAAAGATGGTGAACAAGATGGCGATGATGAATGACGACAAACTTCAATCAGACATACATGATGAGGATATTCCAGTCAAGATAAGTCATGCCTATGCTTTGGCGGGTCCCAAGACAATAGCGATGACTACCAGCAAGAAAGAGATGGCGCTTATTGACGAGCCAGAGGTGGTGGATGACAGCTGCTCGCTGGTTGAAACCGAGAAGGAGTTGGTAAAGAAGGCGTTGATCAAACATAACAATAACCGGCGTAAAGCGGCCGAGGAATTGGGTATTTCGGAGCGCACACTTTATCGTAAAATCAACGAATTTGGATTGTAAGAGTATGAGAAAAATTGGCATTCTTTTTATCGGTTTGTCCTTGTTGCTGTCGGCATGCAAAATGACTGTCTCTTTGTCGGGCGGCAATGTGGATCCGCGCGCCAAGACCGTCAGCATTGCCACTTTCCCCAACAACTCCACACTGATTAATCCTACATTAAGTCAGGACTTTACGACAGCCTTGAAGAATATGGTGCAGAGCCAGACCCCGCTGACCATCGTTAATGGCGGTCGTGCCGACTATGTTATTGAAGGCGAAATTGTGAATTATACCGTTTCGCCCGTGGCTATTCAAGGTAACGATAAAGCCGCCATGAACCGCTTGACCATTACGGTTAATGTTCGTTTTACCGACACGTTTGATGACGAAAAGAGTTTCGAGCAGATGTTTTCACGCTATGCTGACTATGCAAGTACCGCCAGCTTCTCCTCCGTGGAGGGATCGTTGGTGACCACAATAAATGAGGCATTGACCGACGATATTTTTAATAAGGCATTCGTGAATTGGTGATTTATAATTTATAATTGATTGATATAAAGATATTTAAAACTAAAATATACTAATTGAAATACTATGGGTGACTTTTTTAATCCGTTTGTCATACCGTTCTGTTTAGGAACAGCGCTGCTGTTTATCATTTGTATATGGAAATACGTTAGTTGGATAAGGCAATTCGATCGTTTGCAGCGCACCATCGTGCGTAAGAATATCTTTACTTGGAAGTTCTTGGGTGCGATTTGGGAGATGCTGACAGAGTGTTTGTTTCATTTCCGTATCACACGTAAAAACAAATTGTTAGGCTATATGCATCGCAGCATAGCCTTCGGTTGGTTTTTGCTGATTGTGGTGGGTGCGGTGGAAAGCCGTTTGGCGTTGGGTGGTGGTAAGCCATTCTGGGTGAGCATATTTTTCCGTTTCTTTGAGCATAATCCCCATACGTTCGGGGCGGCCACGTTTTTCACCAACTTGATGGACTTGCTGCTGCTCTATGTGTTGTCGGGCGTGCTGCTGGCCTATTCCAAGCGTATCTATTCCCGCATGTTCGGAATGAAGTCGCCGACCAAGCATGTCATTTTCGACAAGTTTGCACTGTCGGCATTATGGTGTATTTTCCCCTTACGTCTTCTATCGGAAAGTGCGACCGCAGCTCTTTACCATAACGGTGGCTTTATGACGCAAGCCATTGGCAATCTTTTCAGCCAGCCGGTGGCGGCGGCTCTCGAGTTGCCTCTGTGGACGCTCTATTCCATCGCCTTGGGCTCTTTCTTTGTGGCGATGCCTTTCTCGCGTTACATGCACATCTTCACAGAGGTGTTCCTCATCTATTTCCGCAAGTTGGGCGTGAAGGAGCATGAGCAGCCGACGGGCTATACCAAATTCGAACTGAGTGCCTGCTCTCGTTGTGGCATCTGCATAGATGCTTGTCCTTTGAATAATTATTTGGATATTAAGAATATACAGCCGGTATATTTTCTGCGCGACCTTCGTTACAACCGTCTGCAGCCTGAGGTGGTGAACAACTGCCTGATGTGCGGGCGCTGTGAGGCCGACTGTCCCGTGAATATTGAGCAGTCGGCGGTGCGCAAGCAGATGCGTAATAAAAAGGAGATCGACACGCACGACAATTATAATTATGTGGAGCGTGTGAAGCCCTTTAGCGCTATTGGTCGTGTGGCCTATTTCGGTGGTTGTATGTCACACCTTACGCCAGGTATCACCGAGGCCATGTGCGCCATTTTCGAGGCGGCAGGGCAGAAGTATTGGTATATGGACCAAGACAAAACCGTTTGTTGTGGCAAGCCACTGGCGCAGCAGGGCTTTTACAATCAGGCTACCGAGTTGCGCCGTGAGAATACCCGCCTTATTGTGCAGTCGGGTGCGCAGTTGCTGGTGACTTCTTGCCCCATCTGTTATCAGGAATTCAAGAAAGAGTATCGCTTGCCTATCAAGGTGATGCATCATACCGAATATATTAACATGCTGATTGCCAGCGGTCGTTTGCAAGTGCAGCAGAGTGCTTTGAAGGTTGTTTACCACGACCCGTGCGAGTTAGGCCGCGGCTGTGGCATCTACGATGAGCCGCGCTCCGTGCTGAAGGCGGTGGCAACACCTGTCAAGGCGCGTTACGAGAAAGAGAAGAGCATCTGCTGCGGGTACAATCTGGGCAATACAGTGCTCGAGTCGGACCAACAGGGCGAGATTCGCGATGCCTCGATGAGAAGCCTGCTGTGCAATAATCCCGATGTTATCGCCACGGCTTGTCCCATGTGCAAGAAAGCCTTCATGCACGCCAAGGATTTCCCCGTGAAAGACATTGCTGAAATAGTAAAAGACAATTTAATCTCATAATAGAAAGCTTTTTATGAAAAGATATTGGAATGAATATCAGAAGAATATAGCCGACGATAAATACTTCTATGAGAGAAGTTGCATCAGGCAGACCTTTTTTCCGGGGTCAGAGGCGGCGTTCCTGCGTATGTTGCGCGAGGAGTTGGGCAAGGATATTTACGACTCGGAGAACCAACACACCTGTACTGGTATCGGCTATCACGCCGATGTGGTGCCCATTGAGACCACGATGACGGTGGTGGCGCGCCTCTTCTCGCTGATGACAGAAGCTGGCTATGAGAATTATGTGCCGTCGTGCGTGACCTCCTTCGGTATCTTCTCCGAGATGACCGAGATCTGGAAAGAGCATCCCGAGACTCTGGAAAAAACGCGCGAATATCTGTGGAAGGCTTGCAAAAGGGAGTTTGAGGTGCCAAAGAATATCGCCCACCCATCCGACATCATCTATAAGTTCCGCTACGAATTGAAGGATAAGATGAAGTACCAGTTGGTGAACCGCTTTACAGGTAAGCCGCTCAAGGTGGTGGAACATATCGGCTGCCATTATGCTAAGATTTTCCCTGAAAAGGGTGTCGGCAAGGCCGAATTCCCATACGTATTGGCAGGTATGATTGAAGCGTGGGGTGGCGATGTGGTCGATTACCCCGAACGCCGTCATTGCTGTGGCTTCGGCTTCCGCCAGTATCTGGTGCAAGAGAACCGCGGCTATTGCGTGGCCAACTCCAAGAAGAAATTCGAATCGATGGAGGCTTACGAGCCCGACTTTATCGTGGCTAACTGCCCTGGCTGTGCTATGTTTATGGACAAGTGGCAATACACCATTGCCGAGATGGAAGGAAAAACCTACGACAGAGAAGGTTACGGCATACCTGTGCTCACCTATGAGGAGATGGCGGGCCTATTGCTGGGCTATGACCCGTGGCAGTTGGGCTTGCAGCTACATCAGGTGCAGTCGGAGCGCTTGCTCGATATGATTGGCATAGCCTATAATCCAGACGAAAAATACATGGGTGTGTCTGGAAAAGTGTTATCTACACCCGAAAAACCTCATAATCTTTTAGTTTAGAATAAGTTAATTTGAAATATATGAACGAAATTGCCATTATCGGTGCCGGTCCGGCAGGTATTGAAGCCGCTTACGTTTTAGCACAAAGAGGTTACAAAGTGACACTGTTTGAGAAAGCAGCGGATACGTTGACCAATATTCGCGACAAAGCCTATCTGTTCCCCGATTTCTCGTCAGCTGCGGATTTGGCCGACCAGTTGAACCGCAAACTGCAACACGAGAACATCACACTGAAAACCAACGCAGACATTGTGAGCGTGAAAGGTGAAAGTGGAGCGTGGAAATTAGTTGATAGTCAAGTTAATGCCTATACGGCATCGGCGGTATTGATGGCCACGGGCTACACTGTTTTTGATGCCAAGCGTAAAGAAGAATTGGGCTACGGCATCTATCAGGGGGTTATTACCTCTTTGGAGATGGAGAAGATGATTCGTGAAGGCCATATTGTCAACACGATGGGCGAGCAGCCGGGCAAGATAGTTTTCCTGCAGTGTGTGGGCTCACGTGATGAGAAGTCGGGCAACCACTATTGCTCTAAAGTGTGCTGTGTGACAGCCGTCAAGCAGGCGATAGAGGTAAAGAAGCATCTTCCTGATACTGAAGTGTATCTGTTCTATATGGACCTGCGTATGTGGGGTGAGCATTTTGAAGAGATGTATCGCGAGTCGCAAGAGAAGTATGGTGTGAAGTACATCCGTGGTCGAATCTCGGAGGCCGCTTCCACATTCGATGGTAAGGTGCAAATCAAGGCGGAAGACACGCTGGTGGGCTTGCCGCTGAAGATGTCCACCGACCTGCTGGTGCTGATGGTGGGCATGGAGCCGTCGGCAGGCACGCGCAAGTTGGCCACCGACCATGCCATGGCCAATCGCTATGGTTTTGCCACGTCGCAGTCGCCGCTGTTGGACGACAATCTGACAGCCGAAGCGGGATTCTTTGTGGCAGGCACCTGCAAGCGCCCGCTCAGTATCATCGACACGCTCAACGATGCCCGTGCGGCTGCTCAGCGCATCGACGAGTATATGAACACTTTACGATAAATCCTGACAGATGCAGTTTTTCTATCAGCCCGACTTAAGTGCCGATATGGTGACGCTCTCTCCTGAGGAGTCGAAGCATTGCGTTAAGGTTTTGCGCAAGAGTTGTGGCGACGCTATCTTCCTTACTGACGGCAAGGGCACGATGGTGAAGGCAGAGTTGGTGGTTGCCGACATGGATAATTGCACGGCACAGATAGTTGAGCGGTATGAAAATTACGGCCAACGCAAGGGTTGGTTCCATCTGGCCGTCGCCCCGACAAAGAATCCAGGCCGTATGGAGTGGCTGGTAGAGAAGGCTATTGAGATTGGTGTTGAGCAGATTTCGTTTATCATCTGCGACCATTCAGAGCGTGAGCGCATCGACCTGAAGCGACTGGAAAGGATTGCCGTGTCTGCCCTCAAGCAGTCGAACACGGCGTGGCTTCCCGAGATGAACATTGTGTCGTTCGATGACCTGTTGACGCAGTATGCATCGTGTGAATGCGACAAACTGATGGCCTGGTGTGATGAGAATAATCAAAGCCAATTAGCTGATATTCAGTTTTCTACAAAGAGTATTCTATTGCTCATCGGTCCCGAGGGCGATTTCAGTCCCCGCGAAATAGCGATGGCACGCCAGCAGCAGTTCAAAGAGGTGAAGCTCGGCGACCGCCGTCTGCGCACCGAAACCGCCGCGCTGTACGGGTGTTGCCTTGTGGCGGCGAAGTTAGTGGGAACTGAAAATTGAAAACTGAAAACTGTAGAGACGCGGCGTGCCGCGTCTTTTTTTGATTTCTGCGCGCATCCGCAAAATTTGTGGATTTGTCGGTTTTTATAAGGTAAAAATTTGTGGATTTGTCGGTTCGGGCCATTCTCAAAAAACTTCTCCGATTAAAATTTTGGAAAAGTTGTAAAAATAGGGTGTAATTTGATGGAAAAGTTGTGAAATTCGTATTGTATTTTATTGGAAAAGTTGTGTTTCACGCTGGATATATAAGGCCATACAATGGCATAATTGCGAAAATCGCAACGCAATATTTATTAAAAATATTTTTATAAATATTATTTCATAATAAATTATTTTTGTATTTTTGCAAACGATTTGTGGCAATGATTGCCAACCTAAGCGAAAATAACATTTTAGCTCTCGGAGAGAGCTGCCCTCAGTAACCCCACATACAATGTGGGGTTGCGCAGTATCCTGTGTACGATAGCGTGCCGGAGGCACGCGCTCTTATCAAATGATATGGTATCACAACATCCAATCCATTATACTGTTATGAGTTATATACAATCAATCTATCATATAATCTTTCGTACTTACCGCAGTGAAAAGTCGATAGTTACCGCGCATGAGCGCGAACTATATGCCATTATTATGAAACAAACGGAAAATCTTAATGCCAAACTCATCCGTATTGGTGGAATGCCAGACCATCTTCATTTGCTCGTTTCATTGTCATCCGACCTTTCTCTCGCCAAGTTTGTCCAAGCCGTGAAAACCTTTACGAGCAAATGGCTTCGGGAGAATCCTGCTTTTCCAGATTGGAATGGGTGGGGCAGAGAATATGCAGCTGTTTCATATAATGTGCGGGATAAAGAAATGATTGTGAACTACATTCAAAAACAGAAAGAACATCATCGTAAGGTGGGTTTTGAGGAGGAGTATCGTGCTTTTTTGATTGAAAATGGCATTGCCATTCGGAAGGAATATTTTCTCAAAGACTGATGGTTCCTTTGAAAGCGCATGCCGCTGGCACGCTATCCTCTGCGAGGTTTGTTTCCCCCACACTTCATGTGGGGTTATTGAAATTTGCTCCCTTTGGGAGCTGTGAAATATTCGTTTCTATTGCTTACCCACACGGATTTATATGATTATTTTTCCCTATCTTTGCCCAAAATATCCCTTATGAAAATTGCAAAGTTCTTTTTAGTAAGCGTGTTATGCCTGTTGGGTTGCGTTGTTTTTGCGCAAACGGGTGCCATTAAAGGGAAGGTTATTGCTTACAATTGGATGTTTTTGGGAACGCCGACGGCGGAGGTGATGTTAATGCAGGACACACTTGTGCTTCAAACTTTGAATCTTAGTGTTGCCGAGGATGAGGATTTTGAATTTGCGGGATTGGAAGAGGGCTATTACGATGTGCGAGTTAGAGTGCAAGCAGGGCAGACAGCGCAAACTCGCACCCTTGTTCATATCTATGTTCTTAATGACAAAATCAGAACGTGGGATTTCAAGATTGATTTAGCATCGTGTGATGTGGTTCGTCACACTCCTTGTGGCGGCGGCCAAACTCATTGGGTAGATGCGCAAGAAACGCCCACTTCCGTTAAGTTGAGCGGTGATGAAATCCGCCGCATGCCAGGCATGTAAAAGTTTTCAGTTTCCTCTTATTCTCCATGCGCTGAGGTCGTAGGCGGCTTCCACGGCGTTCTCCACTTTGTCGGGGAGAGCGGGGAAGAAGTCGATGCCAGTCAGTGCTTCAATTTCATCTATCGTCTTACAATATTGCGACATAGGACGATGTCCCGCAACATTGTCGTAGAGGAAGCCGATGGCTTGCCATTTTCCGTTGTTTTGGCAAAGAAGTACTTTGAAGAAGGCATCAGGCACGGCCACTTTGTTGTAGCCAATGGTTTGTGGCGTGTCGGGAACAATGGGCCCGCAAACGATGTATAGCTTCTCAAAGGCCGTTGCCCAGCCACGGGCACGCTCTTCCAAGGTGTTCCAGTCGCCGCTGTTGAGGTTGCGGTCCTGCGGACAGATGTTGGTCATGTAGAAACTCTCCTGCATGGCTTGCCAGCTCCATTTCATGTCGCCAGCCGGTGCCATGTGGCCGCGGTCGTAGCTTGAACGCGAATAGTCGCGCGGGTCGGCGCACACGCCCTCCACTTTGGGGTCAATTTCGAAATGCTGGGCCCGCGGTGTCGTTCCCAATACCTCGTCGGCTGTCAGCTCGTAGGCCACCCAGTTGGGAATGCGCCAGTTGGGGTTGTAGCTGACGGTATATCCTAAGTGTTCAATGCGTTGCTCTGTGCGTGGTGTGGTATAGACGGGAATCTCCAGCCCCGCCTTCTTCTTGTCGGAGCCTTTCTTGTCGCGGTGCGATGAGCCGCAAGCTTGTGCCGCCAGTAAAGTGCCACAAATGGCCATCAGACAAGTGATGGAGACAATGGCTCTTGTTTTTTTTGTATCATAAGTATGGTTAAATAATGCTTTAGTTTTCATTTTGAGATAGTTTGGATTTGAAATTGCAAGAACAAAAATAGTTTTTTTTTGCAAGAACTGTTTTTTTCGAAAGGCCAAGAATGTGAATAAATATATTTCAACTATCGTCTATTTGAGATAGTTAAATTATTATTTTTGCAATATAGTATATGTGAACCTACGATTTATTTTTTTATGGCAAAAAAGAAAGAAGTAGTAGAAGAACCCCTTGAAAAACAGCTCTGGAAAGCTGCCGACAAACTCCGTAAGAATATAGATGCTGCTGAATATAAGCACGTGGTGCTGGGATTGATTTTCCTGCGCTACATATCTGTTTCGTTTGAACAACTTTACAATGAATTAGTGAAACAACAAGCCGACGGTGCCGACCCTGAAGACCGCGAGGAATACGCCGCCGAAAATGTGTTTTATGTGCCTGCCAATGCCCGCTGGTCGTATTTGGTTTCGATGGCGAAAAATCCACAAATCGGGAAGCACATCGACGATGCGATGGATGCCATTGAGCGCGAGAACAAATCGCTGAAGGGCGTGCTGCCCAAGGTGTTCGCCCGTCCCAACCTCGATCCGACCTCATTGGGCGAATTGATAGACCTGATTGGCAACTCCACTTTGCAAAACACAAGCACCAAGAGTGCCGATTTGTTGGGGCACGTGTTCGAGTATTTCCTCGGTGAGTTCGCCCTGGCCGAGGGCAAGAAGGGCGGACAGTTCTACACGCCGCGCAGTGTCGTGGAACTGCTTGTGAATATGCTGGAACCGTACAAAGGCCGTGTGCTTGACCCATGCTGCGGTTCGGGCGGCATGTTCGTGCAGAGCGAGAAGTTCGTGAAGGAGCATCAGGGAAGGATTGAGAACATTTCCGTTTATGGGCAGGAGAGCAACCAGACCACTTGGCGTTTGTGCAAGATGAACCTTGCCATCCGTGGCATCGATGCTTCGCAGGTGAAGTGGAACACGGAAGGCTCGTTCCTCAACGATGCGCACCGCGACGTGAAAGCCGACTTTGTGATGGCCAATCCGCCTTTCAACGATAGCGACTGGAGTGGCGACCAACTCCGCAGCGATGCCCGCTGGCAGTATGGTGTGCCGCCTGCGGGCAATGCTAACTTCGCGTGGATTCAACACTTCATCTATCACCTTGCCCCAAGTGGACAAGCTGGTTTCGTGTTGGCCAAAGGTTCGTTGACCTCTAAGACAGGCGGAGAAGGTGAAATCCGTAAGGCTTTAATTGACAAAGGCTTGATCGCCTGCATTGTGAACCTCCCCGCCAAGTTGTTCCTGAACACGCAAATTCCAGCTTGTCTGTGGTTTGTGACGCGAAACCGCTCTAAACGTGCCGGCGAAATCCTTTTCATCGATGCGCGCAACAAAGGCCATCTCATCAATCGTCGCACACGCGAACTTTCGGAGGAAGATATTCAAGAGATTGCTAACACCTATCATCTGTGGCGTGACGAATCGACCGATTACCAAGACATTGCAGGTTTCTGCGCTTCCGTGCCCGTGAGCCGCGTTGCTGAATTGGATTATGTGCTCACGCCCGGCCGTTATGTGGGTTTGCCCGAAGAGGAGGACGACTTCAACTTTGCCGAGCGTTTCACCGCCCTGAAAGCCGAGTTTGAGGAGCAATTGAAAGAGGAAGAACGGCTGAACAAGGTAATTCTGGAGAATCTGGGGAAGATAAAAATGGAATAAGGTATGAATACAGAAAATCAAATTATAGATTACAAAAGCATTCGGAAAATCCGTACTGGTGACAAAGGTTTTAAAGACTTAGCCGTCTCTTGTATTGCTTTTGCAAATGCACAAGGAGGAACTTTATACATTGGCATAGAAGACAAAAGTTTGATCCCTTTGGCT
>JAFTCA010000025.1 GCA_017454945.1 Bacteroidales bacterium | reverse complement strand
CAAGATGTTTCGCACGGAGCGTGGAGGCACGCCAAAAGAGTTCTACAACAGCATGTTGCACATGTCGGAGTATATGCGTTATGTCATCACCGAAGTGAATGAATCTGTTTGGATCGCCCAACGCAACGGGCGCACCAAAGACGGCATCGACGCCACCGACCCCGCTATCATCAAGATGTTTGGCATGAGCCGCCGCGACGATAGGGTGGCTTCGTTGGCCGAGCTGAACATCGTTCCCGTGGCAGTCTCGTATGAATGGGTGTCGTGCGACAAGTTGAAGACCTTGGAGCTTTATTTGACCAAGAAAAACGGCCATTACGAGAAGAAACCTGGCGAAGACCTCAACAGCATCCTGACAGGCATCATGCAGTTCAAGGGCCATGTGCATTTCCATATCTGTCCTGTGGTGACAGAAGACGACCTGATAGCCTTGAACGACTGCGCGTCGGGTGAGTTCTACAAACGCGTGGCCGAGCTGATGGACAGCCGCATCAATCCGCATTTCTATCTCAATCCAAACAATTACATTGCCCACGATTTGCATAGCGGGACCACGACATACGCTGAACATTACACCGCTGAGCAGAAAGAATCTTTCATCAAATACATGGATTGGATGAACGAATATCCCGATTTTGACCGTTCAGAACTGGAAGAGATTTTCTTGGGGATTTATGCTAATCCAATAGAACAAATAACAACATCTAAATAATAAACATTAATCATCAAAACTTATTAATTATGAAAAAGTTGTTTTTATCTTTAGTGCTTGTTTTGACAAGCATCGTCATGTTTGCACAGGGCAGCTACAAAGAAGTGGTTTACCTGAAAAATGGCAGTATGATTAAAGGAGTTATCTTGGAACAAGTGCCCAATGAAAGCGTGAAAATCCAAACCTCCGATGGAAACATTTTCGTTTACCCGATGAGCGAAGTCCAAAAGATTACAAAAGAACAAAGCGAACCCGAAAAACCAATGACGCAATCCGTATCACCGATGCTTACAGGGGGTAAGATGGAACGCGACGGAAGAAACCTTGAATTGAACGGTCGTGAATTGTCCGATGAAGAAGTTCTGACTTTGGTAGGACGAGAGAACTATGAGACCTATTTGAGTGCCCAAAAACAGATTGGTGTTGGTAGGGCGTTTACTCCGATATTCTTTGTTTCCCTTGGCTCAACAATTGTGTTTACTCTTATAAACGCAACTGGAAATGGCAGTTACGGCACAGCAATAGCAGCTATAGTTTCAGGTGTTGTTGCCGATGTCTCATTGCCTTTGATGTGCATCTTTAAGGGGATTGGTAAGGGCCGCATGAATTGGGTGGCTGATGAATACAACAGACAAAACAGAAACTCGTATTCATGGAGCCTTTCACCGTCCATTATGCGTATTAATGCCCAACCCGATCAAGCCAATTTGGGCGCAGGTATGACCTTTAGCGTCAACTTCTGAGCAAAAAAAGGGTTTTCCTATTAATAATGTTCTGTGCAAGGATAAAACTAATGTTCCGTGCAAGGATAAAACCACTATCTTTGCACGGAATTTTTGTTGTGTATGGGAAACAATCCACAAATTAATAAAGCCTCGCGTTGTGCCGTCATCGGCCATGGCAGTTGGGCTACGGCGCTCGTTAAAGTGCTGACAACCAACGAGTCGTCGGTCGGTTGGTATATCCGAAATGCCGAAGTGTTGGAGTCGTTACGTGTCGACGGCCGCAATTGCCGCTACCTCTCGGAGTTAGAGTTTGACTTGACGCGCTTGCGCCTTTCCGACGACTTGAACGCAACGGTTTCGGAGGCAGAAATCATCTTTCTCGTCATGCCGGCGGCATACTTAAAGTGTTATCTCTCTGATTTGCAGGTTTCCTTAATGGATAAAATGGTGGTTTCAGCCATCAAAGGAGTCATCCCCGATGAAAAATTGTTTGTCACCGACTACCTCAAAAAACACTATGAGCTTTCTGAATCTCAGTTGTGTTTTATTTGTGGCCCGACGCATGCCGAGGAAGTAGGGCAAGGGCAACTCACCTATTTGACCTTGGCCTGTCAAGATATGGTGAACACACGAGTGGTGGGCGAGAAGTTGAAAACGCCGTTCATCAGAATCAATTGCCAGAAAGACATCATGTATCTGGAGCGTTCTTCCGTGTTGAAAAACATCTATTCTGTTATGGTGGGTATCGCCGTGGGCTTGGGCTATGGCGATAATTTCATCTCTGTTTTGGTGGCCAACTGCATCAAGGAGATGTATTTTTTGCTCGATCCGCACAGCATCAACGACCTCACCAGATTCAGCCCGTCCAATTTCTTCGGCGACTTATTGGTGTCGTGTTATTCGAGCCACAGCCGCAACCGACAGCTGGGTGTGCTGATAGGTAGAGGCAACACGGTGAAGACCGCCCTCAACGAGATGACGATGGTAGCGGAAGGCTATTTCGCATCGGCGATGATGCCTTATTTGCCAGAAGTCCAACGGACACATCTTCCCAT
>JAFTCA010000024.1 GCA_017454945.1 Bacteroidales bacterium | reverse complement strand
TCGCTTGTTTTGGATGCAATACATTGTTTTTTCTTGCTACCAAATTCCATCAAAACCTTTGATGTGGATGCAAACACTCATTGATACAGTCTGTTTTGTGCATCCCAAACCATGGTTATTGCCTGAAATGGATGCAGGCTTTCTTTTGTGAAGTGTTCTTCTGTATGTCTAACCCCTTGCCACCCGGGCTGTTCATCAGCTGTGGGTTGCATGTGCAAAGCGCTGCACAGGCAACCCACAGCCAATGAACAATCGTGCAGAATAGTTGAGTTCCGGTGCATGGTTAGTTGTCACTATCGGCGAAAATGAATAGTAATCGCTATTTCTTTTATGCGCACAAAGGGCTATCTGTTTACTCAGGAGTTCATATGGAGTGTTTCAGCGTATTCGGTGATTCTGTTTTCAAAGGTGTCCGCTATGATTCTGCTTCCGGGAAGACCGTTGTCAACGACCGCCTTGGTCTTGATGCGGCAGCCAGGGAAGCGGGCCTGACTTTGAAGAACTTCAGCAAGTTCGGCTGCACGATCACCAAGGCCTGGAACTATGTCCAGAAGATGTTCACCAGAATAGACTCCGACATAGTGCTGATGAACTTCGGCGGAAACGACTGCAACTACAACTGGGAGGCTATCTCCGAAAGGCCGTCGGATGTCCATCTTCCGAACACTTCCCTGGACGAATTCGTGGAAACATACAACAACATGATCGACTACGTCATGGAAAGGCGCAGTCTTCCCGTTCTCGCCACACTTCTTCCCGTGCAGGACAAAACATATATAGATTACGTGTGCGCCAGCAGGGGGCTTGACCGCAATAACGTCATGAAGTGGGTCAACAGCAGGAGCCAGAGCCTTTCCGACCATCAGAAGGAGTATTCGGATGCGGTTGCTGCCGTTGCTGCGGACAGAGGAATCCCTCTTATTGACCTCAGATCGGCATTCAACAGCAAGGGTAGGGCGGCGTCTCTGCTGGGACCTGACGGCATTCATCCGAATGACCGGGGCCAGCAGGTGATGAAGGGCTGTTTCCAGGCTTTCATGTGCGATTATCTGGCAATTTGAACGCTTTATAAAAAGACTCCACAAAAGAAATTAGAGATTTTCTTGCGGAGTATTGACAATAAAATGCATTTTGTTCTATATTAGCCGAGGTGTCTCGCCACTGGTATGCCCTAAAAATATCAGGAGAGAGATTCTAGAGCCAAACCAATCATTTTAGGGGTGATAAGGTGGTTCCAGAAACACGGTTTTTACAACTTGTGCTATGTCGCAGTCCAAGACGTTGGGCTTTCGACCTCTGGATTCCTTCTTTTAATTAACTCAGAAAATAGAATAGGTTTGTCTCGATGGTATGTAGGTAAAGGCTTTGTGCCTTTAGAGCACATTCATTTATTTTTTGGATTTGTGACAAAAGGTCACAAGGAGGACATGATGGCTAAAGAAAAGTTTGAGAGAACCAAGCCACACGTAAACGTTGGTACCATCGGTCACGTTGACCACGGTAAAACAACTCTCACAGCCGCAATTACAATGTATTGCGCAAGAAAGTACGGCGAC
>JAFTCA010000023.1 GCA_017454945.1 Bacteroidales bacterium | reverse complement strand
GTTGATGCCTGTTGCGCGAATCGTCGATTCCACAGCCTTGTTCACGGCATAGTATTGATGGTAGGCGGCAATCTTCTTCACCGTTTTGATGGTGGTGAGACCCGTCTTTAAGTCTTCTTGCTTCTGTTTCTCAAACACAGTGAACGACTGCACCAAATCCAGCAGAGTGTCCTTATGCAACATACCGTTGACCAACACTTCCAACTCGCTCACCAGATTCGAAGCCACATTCTCGCCGTCCTCACTCTTCCATACCGTGAAGCGGCTGAAACCCGCCGAAAGCGAGCCTGCCCGTGCCTCCAAGCCATCAGAAATAACAACCAACGCATTGTAGGTGAACAACGACGGAATCTGTTGCTTGTAGGTTTCAATCTGCCGATAGGCACTATGCAGGGTGGCATTCTCGTCGGCGGCATTTTTCAGTTCGAAGATGACCAAGGGCAGACCGTTCACAAACAGCAGCACATCGGGACGGCGGTTATGGCCGTTTTCAATGATGGTGAACTGGTTGACCACGGTAAACTCGTTGTTCCATGGGTCGTTGAAGTCGACAAGCCACACCCTTTCGCCACGCTCCACGCCGTCTTTGAACACCGATACCGGGACGCCTTCAGTCAGTAGGCGGTGAAATTCCTCGTTGTTGGCCAGCACATCGGGTGAGCTGATACGCAACACGGTTTTCACCGCCTCGTCCTGCACCGAATAGGGCAATGATGGGTTGAGCCGTTTCACCGCCTTTTCCAACTTGTCGCGAAGCACTACCTCTTCGAAACTGGCACGCATCGGCGTCTCGCCATCAGGGGCGATGTCGGGGCCATAGAGATATTGGTAGCCTTTGGCTTTCAATTGGTCTATGAGCATCTGCTCTATGTCGGATTCGTGGAGTTGGGTCATAGTGGCTATTCGTTTAGTTTCCAATATCCGTTTTTATATTCTACAACAAGTTCCAAAACCCCTCTGTCTTTAAGTATGGCAATATTACGTACAATCGTAGCTCTTCCAACACCAAGTTGTGCTGCCAGTTCATCGTATGTGAACGAAGGATTCTTCCTCACCAAATCAATAATACCATCTTGGGTAGGAGTTGTTTTTACAGTATCATTTACAGTATCATTTACAGTATCACCTTTATGTTGGAGCACGGACTTAAAGATCTCTTCCAGCATAAACTCAATAAAAGGGCCGCTCTCTCCCTGTTTGGTACTTTGTGCTATGGCATCGTAGTAGGCCTGTTGGTTGGAATAGACCATATTCTCCACAGGCAAGTGCGCAAAGGCAGGATGCCAGCGGCTAAGGATAAGCGACTGCCACAGGCGTCCCATTCGTCCGTTGCCATCGATAAACGGATGGATAAACTCAAACTCGTAGTGGAACACGCAACTGCGCACCAGCAGGTGGTCGTCGGCATTCTTCAGCCAGTCGAACAGGTCGGACATCAAGGGATACACCTTATCGGCAGGCAGTGCCATGTGAACCAAGCCTTTTTCGGAGTACACGCCCACGCCACCCTTGCGGAAATGGCCTGCGTCATCGGTCAAGGCCGACATCATTAGTCCGTGAGCCTTCAGCAGGTCGTCCATGGAGAAAGGATCAAGTTTGTCGAACTCCACATATACTCGGATGGCGTTCTTCACCTCCTGAATCTCGCGGATGGGGGCCACCACCGTCTTGCCGTCAAGGATGTCCGCCACCTCGCTTTCCAGAAGGTGGTTGCCCTCTATGGCCAAAGAGCTGTGTATGGTCTTGATGCGGTTGGCTTTGCGCAGCCGCAGCGCATCGTCTTGCTCCATCCGTATGGCGAACCGCTCCATCTGCGCGGCAATATCTGCAATCAGCCCCACTGCCTTCGCTGACAGCGAGAAAGGAGGTTTGTAGCCTTGATATTCTTTTTGTTTGTTCGCCATATTCAAATCGTTTTGCAAAGATGGTCAAATGTCAACTGCGAATCAAGCACACGCGTGTTCACAATTTCACCTCCCCGCCCATCAGCCTCGGCAGCAACCCGTCGCGGGTTTCGATTAGGGTGCGGATTTGATTGTTATTATTGTGCATTTTAGAAACAATATTTTCTATTCTATTGTTAAACAACTCAACTGTCGATTGGTCTGGAACAGCCATTGAATATTGCTTCAAATTATCCACATCAACTCGTTGCCGTCCTGAAGAACCAGACATACACGATTCAGCAAAATCCCTAAAATCTTGGTATTTAGCAATAACATATGTAAAGAAAGGGTGTAATCTCAACTTTGAATGCATAACTATAAACTCTGTCGACCCCCAACCAACTTGATTGTCACACAAGAAATCCACATATGCTGTTTTTCCATTTTCAAGGCACGGTGTGATACGAGCCAGCAAGGTGTCACCATTTTCAAATTTCGATCCCGAATCATATGCTCTATCATACCAGTATGTCGGTGAGTATGTTGAAGTACTCAAATTGGACATTTCTAAAAACGGAGCAACAGTTCCCTTAACAAGTTTTCTTGTTGGATTAAACTCTACTAAATCAACGATAGTCCCTTCCTCCCACTCCTCCTTAGCCTCCACCACAAACCACTGCCTGAAGAGCGTCTCGGCCATCTGCTCCAAGGTGGCGTTCTCGCGGTGCAGAAGGTCTATCTTGTCATCGAGGGAAGAGAGAATGGAGGCGATGCGACGCTGGGTGGAAACGTCAGGTATTGAAACGGGTAACTCGTGTATGTGATTTCTATTCAACGAAGGGACTGCGCTTCCTGTATTCAGTTGAGTAAAATCAAAGGTTTTCAGCAAATAATACATAAACTTCGCATCATTTCCTTTGAAATCAACAATATATAGTACCGTATTGTGTGCCCAATAAGCATTAGGATAATAATGTGGAATACCAATATTACCACTTCGACCAATTGTAACTCCTGGACCTTCCTTTGTAAATTGATTATGATACCCGATTATTCCATTGGAGCCAGCAACTGGAATACCGCCATCAATCATTTTATCTTTTGGCAAGTCGTGTCCTCTTTGAAAAGTGACAATCTCTCCCAACTTATATTCTTTCCACTCGGTCATAGGCTCTTTTATTATTATCTCATTCATCTTTTCTTATATTGAAAAAGTAAACAACTTGTTTATAATCAATATCATAACTTCTTTCTTTTCT
>JAFTCA010000022.1 GCA_017454945.1 Bacteroidales bacterium | reverse complement strand
GTGTTGCCTGTCGTCTTGTACTTCCTCATGGCTAATCCTTTTTACTTTTCTTCATAACGCTAAATACAACACTTTATTGTTTGATACACAATGTTTTATCTATTTTTAGAAATGCCCTTTAATAGTTTGTGCCAACAATTCAGCAATAACGCTAAATACATATCTTTAAAGGATTACAGCATACCAGAAAATGAAAGAATCTCGTATGAAATGTTGGTGCATAAGAAAGCATATCAGGCAGTGTTTTTTCAAGTGCTCTCAGATAAAGATACGGATGAGGAAATTCTTAATAGGCAAGTTTGGTTTACTATTGATGAACAATATGGGAGTTATCGGATTATGATGTATTATGACAATGTTTACAATCAGGCTAATGGTGATGATCTGTAAGCAATAGTCAGAGTGCCATTTCCATCTCCTCCCGCAAAAACCCATAAATATACGCTGGGCTTTGGAGATATTTTGTCAGAATAGTTCTGGGTATCAAAAATAATACCTATCTTTGCGCCGTATTAAAACTAATTGATTATGCCAGAATTATTTAGACAATACGGTTTTATTTTCCTGTTTTTCTCCCACGAACACGAGCCTATCCATGTGCATGTCAGAGGTCATAATGGCGATGCCAAATTCGTTTGGGATGGAGAGGGGTTTGTTTTGGAAAGTTCCAATAACATCAAAGCCAATGACTTGAAGCGCATTGAGCGTGCCGTTCATGAGAATGCTGATATTATCATTAATCGGTGGTATGAGATTTTTAAGCCAGAAGACGATGAAAATCAGTAGAATATGGTTTGACGGCGAGTGGCTTTATGGCCTTGGCGATGATGGTAGAACTTACCATCAATCATTGCTTTGGTACAAGGATTTGGCCAATGCTTCCGATGAGGAACGACAAGAGTATGAAATCAGCACGATAGGAATCCATTGGCCCAAATTGGATGTGGATGTCAGTTTTGAGAGTTTCACTTACGATGAGGCTGAGCCTTCGGAAATGCAACGCTTCTTTTTGACGCATCCAGAAATTAATGTTGGCCGTTTTGCTGAAAAAGCGGGTATCAATGCGGGGTTGTTACGGAATTACATCAATGGCTTCAAAAAGCCGTCGCAAGAGCGCGAACAACAGATTTTGCAACAAATCCATCAATTAGGAAAAGAATTTGCCGCCGCTACATTCTAAATTTCCGTACTTTTGCACCTTCATTCCAAACCAGCAAAAACTCTGCAATAATATGGACTATAACTTTACCGAAATCGAGAAAAAGTGGCAGCAATACTGGCGCGACAACAAAATCTATAAGGTCGACATCGACCACAGCAAGCCCAAGTTCTACGTCTTGGACATGTTCCCGTATCCCTCGGGCGCGGGACTACATGTGGGGCATCCGCTGGGTTATATCGCCTCTGATATCTATGCGCGTTACAAACGTCTGAAGGGTTTCAATGTGCTGCACCCGATGGGCTACGACGCCTACGGCCTGCCTGCCGAGCAATATGCCATCCAGACGGGCACACACCCCGCCGTGACGACCGAGAAGAACATTAACCGCTACCGCGAGCAGATGGACAAAATCGGCTTCTGCTACGACTGGGACCGCGAGGTGCGCACCAGCGACCCGCATTACTACAAGTGGACGCAATGGACTTTCCTTCAGCTGTTTAACTCCTATTATTGCAACCAAGCCAAGCAAGCCCGCCCGATAGCGGAACTGTGCGAAGCCTTTGCCGCCACGGGCACCGAAGGCCTCAATGTGGCGCAAAGCAAGCCGCTGCAATTCACCGCCGCCGAGTGGAAGGCGATGAGCGAGAAGGAGCAACAGGAAGTGCTGATGAACTACCGCCTGGCCTATCAAGCCGAGACGCCGGTCAATTGGTGTCCCTCCTTGGGCACGGTGCTCGCCAACGACGAGGTGGCCGAAGGCCTTTCCGTGCGCGGCGGCTATCCCGTCATTCGCAAGTCGATGAAGCAGTGGCTGCTCCGCATCACGGCCTACGCCGACCGTCTGCTGACGGGCCTCGATACGGTGGAGTGGAGCGACTCGGTGAAGGATGTGCAGCGCAACTGGATCGGCAAGTCGATGGGTGCCTCCGTTATCTTCAAAATCGATGGAATAGATATTGACCTTGAGGTGTTTACCACTCGTGCGGATACCTTGTTCGGCACGACTTTTATGGTGCTGGCTCCCGAGCATGAGTTGGTTTCAGAGATTACCACCGAGGCGCAACGCGCCGAGGTGGAGGACTACATCACCCGCACCAAGAACCGTAGCGAACGCGAGCGTATGGCTGAGGTGCGCAAGGTGAGCGGTGCCTTCACGGGTGCGTACGGCATACCCACCATCACGGGTGCCAAACTCCCGATTTGGATTGCCGACTACGTGTTGATGGGCTACGGCACGGGTGCCATTATGGCCGTGCCTGCCCACGACAGCCGCGACTTCGCCTTTGCGCGTCACTTCAGCCTGC
>JAFTCA010000021.1 GCA_017454945.1 Bacteroidales bacterium | reverse complement strand
TCGTGAAGGCTACAGCACCCTCCTCGGCGATTCCGACTGGCGCAGCAAGGTGGAAGCGGGCGGCAAAGGCAAATCGTATGGCGTTGAGATGATGACGCGCTTCAACTTCAACCGTTTGGACGGCTATGTGGGCTACACTTGGTCACACACCACACGACAATTCGACCACATCAACAATGGCAAGGAATACGTTTACGAATACGACCGCCCGCACTCAATCAACATCAACGTGAACTATCAATTGACGGAGCGTTGGTCGTTGAGCGCGTTGTGGACCTACCAGACGGGATTGCCTTACACGCCCGTCATCGGAGTGCAGAACACACCTGTCATCACGCCTGAAGGCGATGTGCAGTTTGAGCAAACCAACATCTACTGCGAACGCAACAGTGCCAGAATGCGCGATTACCACCGCCTCGACTTGGCCGCCAAGTTCAAGACCAGGAATGAGAAAGGCCGCAAAGCCGAATGGACCTTCTCCATCTACAATGTCTATTGCCGACAGAATCCGTACTATTACTACTACGGTGACAAGAAAGGCGACCCGTTGTATTGGAACCAGTTCCCCGACGAGCCACAAACGCTATGGCAGCGGACTTTCTTCCCGATTATACCGTCGTTTTCTTATAAGGTGTGGTTTTAGTTGGAGGCGTTATGAGGAATAGCGGGCTTAAAAGCATATTTGCATGAGAAAAGTTGTTCTTATAATTCTATCAATCAGCATTGTGTTGATGAGTTCCTGCCGAATGCCGCGCGAGATGGTTTGGGATATGGTGGTGATGCCGTTTTCGGGAATGGACAAGGAACAGGTGCACAACATCGACAAATTCATGCCGGACTGCCCACACGGCCAGTTTGAGTTTGACGCGCAATACAATGACAGTTTGAAGCAGAATGAGCGATATTTCCTCAACTCGCAGAGTGCACAAAAAGGATTCTATTCGCTTATACAGACACGAATGTATGACTCAACAGGCGGTATTGTTGGAGGCTATGAGATTTGCATGGGCAACGCAAAATTCCTTGAAATCTTTGAAAATGTACCCATTGCGAGTAAATATGGGCAAGTAAACGAGAATGTCAATCGAAACGTATGTTTCCAAAACGATGTTCAATTTCTCGTTGCCAGTGACCAAGAAAAACAGTTGCTACTGGAAGAAACTTCGGAATATGATTATACCCTCATGGTGATTTGGCCCAGCAGTTCACGCTACTACACGAAACGGCACCTGCGCCAGGTGCGGCAGTATGCGAAGCGCTTCGGGGATGACTATAGATTCCGTGTGATTTATGTGCATTTGCCGCTAAATGGCCAAAACGGAAGCCATCTGGCTGAAGAGCGTGCTCCACAGTATTCATGCGAAGATTTGCAATATAAAGCTACCGAAGCCTATTGGTCTGACAATTTCCAAACAGCGTATTCTCTTTATTCGAAACTGGATTCGATTGAGCCTATTGGTGGTTTTTATGATTTGTGGTATTATTATGTCACTGCTGAAATTGAGGAACACCCATTAAAAAGCAGGGAGTTGTTGTTTCGCTTGGTGGCAAAAGGTTTGGATAGAGGTGGATCAGAGCAATTGTTCCTTCATGATATTGG
>JAFTCA010000020.1 GCA_017454945.1 Bacteroidales bacterium | reverse complement strand
AATTTATAATTTATAATTTACAATTGATAATTATTAATCGTACATTGTAAATTGTTAATTGTAAATTAGTTATCTTATTCCGTACTTTTTCAAAATCTTGAGTAGCGGTTTGCGGATGGATTCGGCCCAGAGCGTATAGCCGTAATTGTCGGGATGCAGTCCGTCGACAGTGTTCTCGTGCGAACCGCCTGCCGCATCGGGAACGATATAATAGACATGCTGATATTTCTTCACTGCAATAGCCATCAGACTATCAGCCACATGCATACGGTACGACTCTGTTTGCCGCTTATCTTCGCAGAAATTCCAACTTTCGGGGCGGATGGTCCGTTGGAAGATAAGCGGAATGTCGGGATGGGCCGCTTGCACTTTTTCGATAAAGGGGAACAGTCGCTCCTTAATCTCGTCGGCACTTGGGTTGGAGAAAACATCGAGCAGAAAAGCATCCACTTGAGCGGCACAGAGCACATCGGCGAAATAGGGCTGCATTTTGGCATTGCCGCTACAACCCAGATTGAGCATCTGAAGGCCCGTCATTCGCGACAACTGCGAAGGATAGCTCATGCCCGCACGCGAGGTGGACACACCCTGGGTATAGCTGGAACCATACACGCCAATACGATGACGGAAAGGCATGGGGAGAGGTTTTAGGTACGCACCGCTTTCCACTCCAACAAAGACAGCCGTGAGCGGATTGTAAATGGGCAAATAGAGCAAACACTCTTTCTCACCCGCCGGCAAGGTTTCTATCAACTGCAACGTATCCATCTTTTGGGATAAGTCGGGCAAAGCCGACGCAGCATAAATCCACTCGCCCTCTTTCTTGATATACAAATCATAGCCATTGTAGGCGATGCCCGTAGCATTAGCCGGTTCAACGCGAACATAGGGATAATCCGTACAAACCACAATGGAAGTACTATTGGTTGAAAACGCTACGGCCAACCCTGACGAACAACTAACTTGCATTTGTTCCTTGGGAGTAAATCCCTTAAACTTTTCTGTATCAACGCGATGATACGGATTTGTTGTGGGTAGCAGCTTGCCCACCATCGTCAATGTTGATGCCTCCATAAAACGGTACGACTGGGCCTGTACGCCCATTACCAGCACCAACATGGCTATTAAAAGATTGAATTTTAGTAATTTCATAGAGAGAGCTAAGAAGTTCAGAGAGGTTGAATCGTTGAATCGTTGAATTGTTTAATTGTTGAAGTGAAAAGTAATAAGTGAGCAGTGAAGAGTGAATAGTTAAGAAGTTAAGAGACTAAGGAGTTAAGAAGTTAAGAATTTGTTCTTTGTTCTTTGTTCTTTGAATTTTGAATTCTGAATTTTCTTAATTGTACATTGTAAATTGTTAATTGTAAATCAGTTATCTTATTCCGTACTTTTTCAAAATCTTGAGTAGCGGCTTGCGGATGGATTCGGCCCAGAGCGTATAGCCGTAATTGTCGGGATGAACGCCATCAACGGTGGTAGTATGCGTTTTGTTGGTGGGGTTCGGAACGATATAATAGACATTCTTGTACTTCTTAACGGCAATGGCCATCAGACTGTCGGCCATCTGCATTTTAGCGGCCTCCTCTGCTTCCAGCATATTGTCAAAAGTACGACCTTCGCGATAGATAGTCTGTTGGAAGATAAGGGGAATGTCAGGGTGAGCGGCCTGAATTATTTCGATAAACGGGAAGAGGCGCTCTTTGATTTCTTGCGGGGAAGGATTGGAAAAGACATCGAGCAGCAGCGCATCCATTTGGGCATCGGCAAGAGCCTGTGCAAAATATGGCTGCAGCTTGGCGCGCCCGCTACAGCCGAGATTCAGCATCTGCAAGCCCGTCATACGCTCCAGTTGCGACGGATAGGACATGCCTGCACGCACTGTGGAAGCCCCATGCGTATAACTCGAGCCGTGCACACCGATTCTGTGGCGGAAAGGCTGCTCGAGCGGCTCGATAACCGACGTAGCATCCACGCCAATTTGGACGGATTGGAGCTCACTACATAGTGGCAGGTAGAGCAGACACTCCATCTCCTGACCACCGGTGGCTTTCAGCAAGCGCATGGTATCTGTCAGATTCTTGGCATTTACCGCTTTGGCCGCCGCAAAACGCCATCTCCCGTTCTGCTTGATGTACAAGTCATACCCCCGATAAGAGATAGGACCAGCATCAATCGGATCCATGCTGGCATCAATATAGTCGGTATAGATGTAGATGACGTTGGAATTGGTCTTAAAAGCCACTGCCAGTCCGGCGGGGAAGCTCAAGCGTCGCAACTCCGCTGCAGTAAAGCCCTCGTAGCGATCTTCCGTCAGGCGATGATAGGGATTGGCCGTAGGAAGCAGTTTGCCCACCATGGTCAGCGAGGAGGCCTCCACATAACGACAATCCTTGGGAGTAGTTATCTGCGAAAGAGCTGTAAATGAAGATAATAGCAACAGTGCTATGATATAAAACCGTAAACTTTTCATCCTTATTCCGCAACTTTATTAACAAAGAACAAAGATAAGCATTATCCTTTATCCATTTTCATAAAAAAAACTATCTTTGCAAAACAACCATTCTTGACTTCCCATGCGAAAGATATTCTTTTTTATTCCCCTGTTACTCATAACCTTGTCATTGTCGGCGCAACAGCCGATGCCGTTCGTCACGGCGCACGGCGGCTGCTGGACGAAGGAGATTCCCGCCAACAGTCCCGAAGCCATGGCGCTGGCTAAAAAGATGGGCTACCGGGCTGTTTCTATAGACACCAAACAGGCAGCCGACGCCGACATCAAAAAAATGCTGAAAATCTGCAAGAAAAACAGCCTTATGCCCATGATTGAGAGTGACCGCACCGCTGTTTTCAAGCTGGCGCAAAAGACGATGGGCAACCGCTGGATTTGCCTCACTTCTACTGATTCGATTGCTAAAAAAGTACGATCCTTTTCCAAATGCGAGATTTTGGTCAACATGGACAATGTCACGCCGCAAGACGCCGTTAAACGACTGAGTGCCATCGGTTTACCTTGCGGACTTTCCACCACCCGACCTGAAAGTTTGTCGAAAAGCCTCTGTCTGCAATTAAGAGCCAACGGATTTGAAACGCAGGCGGTACTATTCAAGCCCGCTTACGAAGTGCAAGCCACCCTCCAAGGCATCACGCGCACGCTTTCCAACTATGCGTTCCCGTACACCACCAACATCAACCCCACCGACAACTGGGCAGTCACAGGGCAAGTGATGGAAGCCAAAGACGAACTTAACAAGCAGTGGGACAAGTACCAACATGGCGGTCTCGTGCTCCGTTTCTGGTTCCGTGGCGCCATCATGGTCATCATCAACGGTGAAAAGAAATACTCGCTGGTATCCAACGGCGACAGCATGCAATACATCTCCACACGCTTTACCGACACGGCGCCATCCATCCGCATCATAGCCTCCACCGACACCCAACTGGCCGAAATGGAGGTGACGCTTTATGCTGTGGAATAGACACGCAAGAGACGGTGCGTGCACCATCTCTACAAATCTTACACATTCATCGCTATAGCTTACTTGCGGCGCTTCGCTTTCTTCCGCAGTTTCTCGCGGGCATCGTTGCATTCCTGGCAGAAGGTTTCGACCTTCTCTTCGCTGATATTCGTGGCCACAAACGAACTGAATTGCGCGTGCTCCGCTTCAGTGATCATCTCGCGGTCGAGCATACGTTGTGCCACAAAGCGCATCTCACTGCGGCGGCCATTGCCCACCTCACCAGCACTGTTGAGCGTATATTCATACATTTTCGGTGAACGTATCAACGTGGCCAGATAGACGCACTCGCCAAAAGTTAGCTGCTCGGGTTTCTTGTCGAAATAGAAATCCGCCGCTTGCACAATGCCATACACACAGGGCGCCCATTCGACAATATTGACATAAATCTCGAACATCCTCTCCTTTTCAAGCAGACGATTCTCCTCGATGAGCCACACCAGCAGCATCTCCTCAATCTTACGTGCGAAATGCTTCTTGCGATTAAGGAAGAGGTTCTTCACCAGCTGCATGGAAATGGTGCTTCCACCACGCACAAAGCGATGTCTCTTCAAGTTGGTCACCATAGCATCACGAATAGAAGACTTGATAAAACCACGATGGGTAAAGAAACTGGCGTCCTCGGAGGCCAGAATGGCATATTTCAGAAAATGAGGAATTTGTGCAAACGAGCAGAAAGTGGGCTCTGCAGGGTCGATATGGATGATTCTCAACAACGTATCTCCCTCATAACAAGGATAATCAAACGGCTGCTCATACTTGGCAAAGAATGCCATGGTGCTCTTATCTAACGCCAGATCATGACTCTTCAAGGCAAAGTTGAACTTCAAGTCATCGATATGGGCGAAATCGCAATCAAAAATGGCCGAAAAGTCCATTTTACCACTCATCTTCAACTTGGAAGCCACCGTGAAAAGCTCTTTGGGTAGCGCCCCGAAAAATGTGCGCATATCAATGCCTTTTTCATTGACAGACATCACGATATGGGGTTCTTTCTTTTTCTCATAGAAGAAAAACGGATGGATGGCCAGACCATTAAGTTTCATCACCGACGAGCTGTCGATGGTGATACTCTTCTCTGAGAGTCGCACATCCAAATCGAAGGAGGCATTTTCGACAAGCACCTCTTGCTCAGATATTTTCGGATTGTCAACCAAGGCATTCTTCACTTGTCCCGACAAGGTCAACGAAGCGTTATTGCCGCTATTTTGGTCAATACGAAGGCCAAACGAAAGGTCGTCGCAAAGGAATTCGGTATTCAGGCGGTCCTTCAGCAGTCGCACATGATCATTGCAAGGATTGTCAACCAGCGTAATATGTCCGTTATAGAGATTCTCGCGAGGTTGCACATGACCGGAAATCTGGAAACGGACCGTTGTGTCATTCGCAATCTGGGTGCAGTGGCCCGACAGAGAGTCGCCGCAGATGGTCAGTGAGTCAATATCATACTGCAGCGCACCGTCCGATTTCCGAGTAGCGAGCACAATCTTACGCGAAGAGAGCTGTTCGGGGAAAAACTCGGTGAACGCCTGCAGCATCTTCTTTAACTTATGAGGATAATCCTTTTCAGAGCCATTATTCTGTTGATTAACAGTATCTTTAACATTTTGAAAAGAGAAATACGCATAATCGGACTCTATATCGCGGGTGGTGACATGCAGACCGCCCTTGAACGCCAGCGCCACTTTGGCACTGATAGCATCAACATACAACATTGTATCTTGCGTGTTCTCGCGACAAATGAGTAGATTTCTGAAAGAGCAAGTAAAACCATTGCGTGGATGATACTGCGACACCTTGATATTGTCCACCGACATCTCCCAATGATGCGCTTCAGCCTCTGAAGCCAATTTCTTACGGATGTACGACTTGGCAAAAACGGGCATCAACAAATAGCACAACAAACACAATGCCAACACGATAGAAGCAGACAACACCACCCAAAAGCGTCGTGAATGCTGGTTGGAGGGTGCGCCATTGGCGGATAAAGAGTTGCCTGTCTGTTTCATAAAGGATAAGAATCAATAAACAATTCTTTTTCCCGAAATTACGGGAAGCAAAGATAGAAAAAAAATAGGGAACAGAAACTTTTTGAAGATATTTTGATGTTTTAATGAAAAAAAAGTGTATTTTTGCACCCACAAAAAATGGCGGGGTAGCTCAGTCGGTTAGAGCGTCGGATTCATAACCCGGAGGTCACGAGTTCAATTCCCGTTCCCGCCACGAAAAAACGCTGTAAATATCTATATATTAGAGTTTGCAGCGTTTTTTTTAATACTGCTGCGCCAAAAATGCGCCAACAGCCTGTTTTTCTTCCTAAAGCCATCCATAAATATGCTAACTTTTTTTTATTTTTGTAGCTGATAAAACTTTATAACCATTATCAGCATCAAAAAATGAACAAGCCTTTACTTTTGACAATCGTCTTTGTATGGTTGGCAACCGCTCTCTTTGCGCAACGGCAAGACATGCCTCTTAGCGACTGGCAATTCTCGTTTGAAAAAAAGGAGACCGCCACCCACGGCTATCAGGTTATCATGCTGGATTGGAGCAATGTGAAGGTGCCGCACGACTGGGCCATCTACGGGCCGTTCAACCGCGAGAACGACATCCAAACCACAGCAGTCAAGGAGAATTTTGAAACGAAGCCGCGCGTCAAGACTGGACGCACGGGGGGACTGCCCTATATGGGTGCCGCCCGTTATAAAACCACCATCCACATTCCTGCCGACAGCCTCAAGAAAGGCCGACGCTACACACTGCTCTTCGACGGTGTGATGAGCGAGGCGCAAGTGTTTGTCAACGGTCAGAAAGTAATCTTCTGGCCCTACGGCTACGCCTCCTTCCACAAAGAAATCACCCCTTACCTCACCGCTGGCGACAACGAAATTATGGTGCGCGTGAAAAACGAGCCACAATCGTCGCGCTGGTACCCAGGCGCGGGCATCTACCGCCATGTGCACCTCATCAGCACCGGCCCAGCCTACATTCCCGTTTGGGGCACGCAAGTCACCACCGATGTCAGCCAAGACAGCGTTAAATTACATCTGAAATCCAAAGCGTTATCCAATAAAAAGCAAAAGATACAAGTGGTGATAGAACTTCAAGGTCATTATTTTATGCATCGAAAAGTGCTAAAGACCATCAACACGAAGGAGAGAGAGGTAGATGTCACTTTTAATTATCGTCTCGCCGACATAGGACTTTGGTCGCCCGAACGTCCCAACCTATATAATTTACGCATAGAGGTTTACGCCAATGGCAAGCTCAGCGATGTGCACGAAGAGAAAGTCGGCTTTCGCAAGGTGGAAATCATTCCCAATGAGGGCTTCGCCCTGAACGGGCAAGTACGCAAGTTCAAGGGCGTGTGCCTGCACCACGACCAGGGGCCGTTAGGAGCCGTGGCCAACCGCGACGCCATCCGCCATCAGCTGCTCATGATGAAGGACATGGGCTGCGATGCCATCCGCACCTCGCACAATATGCCTGCCCCCGAGCTGGTGGAGCTATGCGACTCAATTGGACTGATGGTGATGTGCGAAGCCTTCGACGAGTGGGATGTGGCCAAATGCAACAACGGCTACCACCGCTTTTTCAATGTAGTGGAAGAAGGTCAGGACAAGACATGGGCAGAACGCGACCTTGTGAATATGCTGCACCAATACCGCAATCACCCGTCAGTGGTGATGTGGAGCATTGGCAACGAAGTGCCTTCGCAATGCGATGAGAACGGCGCCCAAACGCTAAAATTCTTACAAGACATTTGTCACCGCGAGGACCCCACCCGTCCCGTCATCTGCGGTCTAAACAAGCCTAAATGCTTCTTGCAGAACGGTTTTGCCAACGACCTGGAAGTATTAGGCATCAATTACCACTTGAGTTGGTACAAGCAGATTTACGAAACCCTGCCGCAGAAACTTATCCTCAGCGCTGAGACAGGCTCAACCGTCTCATCTCGAGGAGTTTATAAATTGCCCGCGCAACGCAATAACAACAGTCAGTTATTCAACGCTTTCAGCGCCAGCGGCGACAGCAAAGACTTCCAGTGCTCGAGCTACGACATGGAGTACACCAGCTGGAGCAACACCCCCGACGACGACTTCGCCTTGCAGGACGACCTGCCGTGGACCATGGGGCAGTTTGTATGGACAGGCTTCGACTACATCGGTGAGCCTACGCCCTACGACAACGACGCATGGCCAGCGCATACCTCCTACTTCGGCATGGTCGATCTGGCCTCCATTCCCAAAGACCGTTTCTATCTGTTCCGCAGCGTCTGGAACACCGAAAAACACACGCTACACATCGTGCCCCACTGGAACTGGAATGACGGCGACACACTTCCCGTGATGGTCTATACCGACCATCCTGAAGCCGAGCTGTTCCTCAACGGGCGCAGTCTGGGCCGCCAACACAAGCTCACCGCCGAGCAGGCTGCCACCGACACCACATGGGGCATGCTGAAACGCTACCGACTGATTTGGGACAAAGTGCCTTACGAAGCAGGCGAGTTGAAAGCAGTGGCCTACAATTACCCACAGGGCGAGTCTGTGATGGAGACGTCTATCAGGACCGCCGGAGCACCCGCCCGCATAGAGCTGATACCCGAAAGGAGCGGCCATCTCACATACGTGCGCGTGCGCATCACCGACAAAGACGGCAACCTTTGCCCCCATGCCGACAATCTGGTACACTTCAGCACCACTGGCACTGGGCGCTTCGTATGCGCCGCCAATGGCGATGCTACCAACCTCGACCTATTCCATCTACCTCAGCATCATGCCTTTAGCGGACAACTAACCGCCATTATTGAAGGCAGTGCCACCCTGACTGTTATGAGCGAAGGATTGCAAAGTGCCAACATCAGCATTAAATAATATTTGTTTACAATTATTTACACATGTAGCACTACTCGTATGTAGCTTTTAAACAATTTTCTTCGTTTATATATTGAAGAGAAATCATTATCTTTGCCTTGTTTTTCAAAGCAAATAAATTAATCTATTTTTTATACTACTATGAAAAAAATTCTATTTACCATTTTCCTGTCTATCATAGGATTATCTATGATGGCACAAGACGCTGTCACCCTTACTTTCACGGGAAAACGCGAAGACCAAAGTTTCCAACGTTTGGACAGCGTTGTCATCACCAACCTGACCAACAACTGGACAGAAACCATCTACTACCCTGACACTCTTTTAATTATGAACACCACGGGCATTACCAGTTTGGAAAGAGCCACCGGTAAGCCCAAACTATACCAAAACACGCCCAACCCCTTCCAAGGCGCTACTGACTTCAGTTTGTTGCTGAGTGAGGAAGAGCAGGTTTATATGACCATTTTTGACATTAACGGTAAGAGAATCGCCCATTTCCAGCAGACACTGCCGGCTGGCGAGCACCAGTTCCACGCCACTATGAGCACGCCGCAGACCTATCTGTTAGGCGTTGTAACCAAATATGGCAACACCTCCATCAAGATGGTGAACGTTGGTGGTGCAGGCTCAGACAACAGTCTCCAATATGTTAGCAGTCTGCCGCTGACAGAGGACATCTTCCGCAAACACACTAATTACCAGTTTGCTAACGGCAACCAGATGCAATACAAAGGATATGCCACCCAAACTGACGGCGTGAAGGAAGTTGTTCTTTCGAGCATGCAAAGTGGCAGCGAGACTATCACTTTCATTTTCCCCGAGGAGACTGGCGACGCCAACCTTCCCGAAGTACAAACGCTGACTGTTGACCGCGCCAGCGGCGGTATGGCCGAAGTAACATCCAAGATTTTGTCTGATGGTGGATCGCCCATCCTCGAAGCAGGCATCATCTGCAGTACCGATAGTATTCCCGGCGCCAACGCCACCATGTTCAAGACCCACTTCATTGCCAGCGATGGCACCTACTCCAGCGCAGCCATCAAACTTAATGATGACATGAAGTACATCAAGTATTACGTACGCGCCTACGCCCGTAACGCCATGGGCACCGCTTACGGCAACGCACTCACCTTCATCGTCAACAAGGACTTCCATTGCGGTGACAAGGTGTTCGACGTGGACGGCAACGCCTATAATACCATTCAAATTGGCTCACAATGCTGGACTGCCGAGAACATGCGCACCAAGAGTCTGCCCGACGGCACGCCCCTGCTGCCCTTGACCACCAGCGCTGAATACGAATATGGACGTTACTATTTCGAGCAGAAAGACGCCCAAGGCAACTCGGAAATTTATTATCCATGGTCAACAGCCAATAACTGGGTGAAAGCCCAACCCAACCAGTATATGCTGGCACAAGGCATCTGCCCCGACGGATGGCATGTTCCCACTTACAGAGAGTTCGCCATTTTGTGCACCACCATTGACCCCGCTTGGACTCCCGGAGCCATGGTTGCCAATGCTACGCAATCTGTACGCCCCAGTAACAACAAACTGGCCGTCAAGTTGGCTTGCCCCGACGCACGCTGGAAATGGTACCAAGGTCCTGGCTACACTGGCGACAGCACCGCCAGCACCGTGGTCAACACCCCTGGCTACAACTACTCTAACCACATCGTTGACCCCGACGCCAACTCTTCAGGTTTCAATGCCAAACCCGCTGGCTACTGGAAAGCCGGACAACTTTACTATAACGGTGCTGCCCAATTCTGGACATCTATTGGTGCTCCTACCTCTATCGGTCGTACGGTTAAAATTGCCTACAACGAAACCGGTATCATCCACTACTCTTACGCTGCAACCGCCAAAGAAGGTGCCAGTGTAAGATGCGTTTACGGCGATGGTGATCCTGACATTGCGGTTTATCCCACCTTGGAAGACCCCCAATCCTTCTCTATGATTTTCCTCTCCGACCCGCAATCATACAGCAAATTCAAACTCAACCAACCTATATTTGAGATGCAAACCGCCTGGACTGCCTTGGTACGCAACAGACTGAAAGTGCTTACCGCCCTGATTTCAGGTGACTTTGTAGAACAGAACGAGAAAGATGATCCTTACGTAAATGGCAGAATTGACCCCAGCGCCCAGAACCAGATGGACAAACGCAACGGCGACCAGACCTCAACCCAACAATGGGAGTCGGTATCGCGTGCACTGGAGACCTTGGACGATGTGATGCCATACGTTCCCTGCCAGGGCAACCACGACTGCGGTCCTTTGGCAGCCGAAGACCGCCGTTCAGAGCAACCCAAATACATCTATCCCGAACGTAACATGTTCAATGTTGAGCATATCGTTTCCATGTGCAAGAACTACCAAGGCTTAGAGACGATGGAGAATGTAGCTTTCGAGTTCAAGACCGAGACTTGGGGCGACCTGCTCATCATCGGCTTTGAGTTTGCCCCGCGCGACGAAGCACTGAACTGGGCTAAGAATCTTATCGAATCCGACAAATACAAGAACCACCGTGTCATTATCTTCACCCACTCCTTCCTGACCGAAGAAGGTAAAAGATATACTTCCGAAGGCTATACACTGCAGCCACGCAACTGGGCACAGGCCGTATGGGAGAAACTGGTTTATCCGTCAGAGAACATCGTAATGGTACTTTGCGGCCACTCGGGCGTACCTCCCACAATGAAAGCCACGGTTGATGCCACCGACTACTCCTGCACGGTATCGTACCGCGAAGACCCTGCAGCCGACGGCCATATCATCCCGCAGATGATGTTCAACGCACAATGCGCTGACGGCAGTTGGTACGGCAACGGCGGCGACGGCTGGATCCGTATTCTGGAATTCAAGCCCGATGGCGAAACTGTTAGCGTGAGAACCTTCTCACCGCTCTTCGCCCTGTCGCAACTGACCAAGTCGCAGGCATGGAGAACCCAAGACTACGACCAGTTCACCTTCAAAGTGTCGAAGCTGAACAATGAATAATGAATAATTTTAATGTATAATTAAGGTTGTAGCGACGCGATTCATCGCGTCGCTACTGCTTTTTGGTTCATCGACTACGCGTCTTTCCGAGGCGGTGGTTGAGCTTGTCGAAACCACCGACGAAGGAATCCCTTTTCCGCTTTATAGTCATTTGTAAAAAAAAAGTTAATTTTGCATTCGATAACAACTATAAACTATCTTTGTATGTTTAAAACAATAAAAACCTTCACTATGAAAAATTTCACAATCTGTATCAATTTGATTTTCATTATGTTCTCCGCTTCTGCACAGGAAACGGTGACACTGACCTTCACTGGAGAGACCGAGAACCATTCGTTCCAGCAACTCGACAGCGTGAAAATCGACAACTTGATGCGAGAGTGGACAGAAGTGGTCTATTACCCAGACACCTTGCTGATTTTGAACACGGTGGGCGTTCCACAATGGGACCGTGCCGGTGCCGCCAAACTGTATCAGAACACACCAAACCCGTTTGAAGGCGTCACGATGTTCAACCTCGTACTGCCCGAACAGAAAAAAGTGCAACTGGCCATTTACGACCTCAACGGTAAGAAGATGACCGAATATCGCCATACGCTATCCGCGGGCGAACACCAGTTTCGTGCCAACCTTTCATCTCCGCAAACCTACCTGCTGAGCGCCAAAACCGACCACGGCACCACCTCCATCAAGATGGTCAATGTGGGCAAATCCGACAGGTCGTGCCGCATCGACTACCTCAGCAGTCTGCCGCTAACAGAGGAGATGACGCGCAAAGAGAGCAGCAGCACCTTCGCCAGTGGCGACCGGATGCAATACACCGGCTATGCCACGCAAACCGATGGAGTGAAGGAAGCCGTCATCACGCAAAACCAACATAGCAGCGAGACCATCCTCTTCACTTTCCCTGATGAAGTGCAGGAACCGCTTCTGCCTTTGGTACAGACACTCTCGGTGGACCGCGCCAGCAGTGGCTCGGCACAAGTCTCCTCCAAAGCCGTTCCACAAGACGATACTCCCATCACAGAAGTGGGCGTCATCATCAGTACCGATACCATTTTTGACGAAAATGACCTCATCTTCAAAGGTGACACTATCGATGAAAACGGCATCTTCATCACCGAGGCATATAAGCTGACCAAGGGCTTCAAATATGTCAAATTATATGTCAGGGCGTACGCCATCAACGAAGTTGGCACCGCCTATGGCAATGTGCTTTCTTTCCTTCTCAACAACGATTTTCACTGCGGCGATTTGCTGTACGACATTGAGGATAATGTTTACCGCACCGTCAAAATCGGCCCCAGGTGCTGGATGGCGGAGAATATGCGTTCCAAAACCTACGCCGACGGCAAGAAGCTGGAGCCACTGACTACTGATGCCGAATACACTTACGGCCGCTACTACTACGAACGCACCGACTCCATCGTGGGCCACCAAGTCTATTACCCGTGGTCAACCGCTTGCAACTTTTCTATCAATCAAACCGACCAGAATCGCCCTTTGCAGGGTATTTGTCCCGACGGCTGGCATGTGCCCAGTTACAAAGAGTGGGCCGACATGTTCAATGTGATTGACCCCGCTTGGGAACGTGGCGCAATGTCAACCAACAACTCCCAGACCTACCTCCCCAGCGACAACAAACTGAATGTGAAATTATGCGAGCCCGATGCTTATTGGGTGTGGTTTTCAGGTCCTGGGTACCAAGGCGATTCGACTATCAGCACCGAACCCAATACCCCTGGCTACAATTACATCAACAATATTGACGACCCCGATGCCAACTCATCGGGCTTTTGCGCACGCCCCGCAGGTTATTGGAAAAATGGCGAATATTACTACAATGCTGCTCTGAATTTATGGACCGACGTTGGTACGCCCAAAGGTGTGGGACGAATGGTTAAATGCAGCTATTATCGTACTGGCATTGACCATTACTCGTATGACAAGACAGCCCGAGAAGGCAACAGCGTAAGATGTGTTTACAGTTCCGCCGACGACCCGTCCATTCCCCTCTACCCTGAATTACAAAACGACAGTTCCTTCTCCATGATTTTCCTTTCCGACCCGCAATCCTACAGCAAATTCAACCTTACCCAATCACTGTTTGATATGCAAACGGCTTGGACAGCGCTGGTTCGCAACCGGCTGAATGTGATTGCCGCTTTAATTTCGGGCGATATGGTAGAAAAGAACGACTCGGAACATCCATACGTTGACGGCCATATCCACAGCAGCGCCCAGTACCAGACCGACCTGCGCAACGGCAATCAAAGTTCGCAACAGCAGTGGGAGTCGGTATCGCATGCGCTGGAACGCCTGGACGATGTCCTGCCCTACGTTCCCTGCCAGGGCAACCACGACTGCGGACCGTTGTCCGCCGAGGACCGCCGATCCGAAATGCCCAAGTATTTTTATCCTGAACGCAACCTGCTGAATGAGAAACATCTGGTATCGTTAGGCACCAACTATGAAGGCAAACAAACAATGGAAAATTCGGCCTTTGAGTTCCACACCGACACTTGGGGCGACCTGCTCGTCATCGGTTTCGAGTTCGCCCCGCGCGACGAAGCCCTGAACTGGGCCCGTGAGCTGATTGAGTCGGACAAATACAAGAACCATCGCGTCATCATCTTCACTCACTCGTTTCTAAACGAAAAAGGCGAGCAGTACACCGCTGAGGCATACACCCTGCAGCCGCGCAACTGGGCCAAAGATATATGGAACAAGTTGATTTTCAATTCCGAAAACATCGTAATGGTACTGTGCGGCCACGCTGGCAGTCCACCCTCCATCAAATCGACAGTAGCTGGCACCGACTACTCCTGCACAGTGTCGTTCCGCACCGACACAGCAGCCAATGGACGCGAGATTCCGCAGATGATGTTCAACGCCCAATGTGCTGACGGCAGTTGGTATGGCAACGGTGGCGACGGCTGGCTCCGTATTCTGGAGTTCCTGCCCGACGGCGAAACCATATCTGTCAGAACATTCTCACCCCTCTTCGCCCTGTCGAAATTCACCAAGTCGCAGGCATGGCGCACCAAGGATTACGACCAGTTCACCTTCAAAGCAGCCAAGTTGAATAATTAACAATTTATAATTGACAATTTATAATTGAAACAAATAAGAGCGGGCGAACCGAATGGTTCGCCCGCTCTTATTTGTTTTGAACTCACTACAGGTTCACTCTTCTATCCTTGGGATATTTCACATTGAAAGTGACAATGAACGTGCGCGTTTCGCCCGCACTGAGCTCCAGCTCCCAAGTCAGCACACCCGTTTCGGTCTTGTTATAGGTGGCCGAAGGCGAAACCTCTTGCAGTTTCACTTCAATTTCCTTGTCGTTCGAAATAGGATATTGCTCTTTTAACGTAAATTGCGCTGCCTTGGACAGGTTGTTCTTCACGGTAATCAAGTACGATTTGGTAACTGAGGTGCTGTTGCCCACCACCTTTGTACTGGTATAATCACGACGAAGTTCACGCTTAACTGCAATACGTGGCTCAGTGGCCAACGTCAGCTGAAGGTTAGCTTCCGTAGCGTTGGGACGCAGGAAAGTCTTGCCCACGTATGTGTTGTTGTAGGTTACTGTGGCATAGCCAGGCAGCAGGTTATACTTCTCATAATCCGACAGCGTGGCCATCAGATAAGTTTCGCCCGACAGTTTGGGAATGCTGTAATAGAAATACTTAGCCTTCACATCATACGATTTCAGGTCGATGAGCTGCACTTTGCCATTGCCAGCGATATTGTAGGGCACGGCAATCTCGTAATTGACATACACCTCCTGCTCGTCCACATCTACATAATCATCCATCAGCAGCGGAGCACCACCCTCCTTAACTTGTATTCCATCAACCATTTGTGGAGCAGCAGCCTCTTCCGCGTAAGTAATCGTGTTAGATCTGGCAGAGATATAGCCCTTCGACAACTGGTGGGCACGAACAAACGAGAGAAACCACGAGCTAAAGACAGGCGCCTCTTTCGAGCGGTTAGGTGTAGCATTCGACAGCGTGAGTTTCACATTGTTCCAGTCGAGGCCAGTGGTTTGCTTCACTTGCGCCTTGGCTTGCATGGCAATGGGTTTGTCCATCGAAACGATATTGATGTCGTAGCAGGGCGTCCATGAGGCGGTGGGCGTAAAGTAAGTCACCGTGAAGGTGGTGGTCACTCCGCTGGGCACACTGGCAGCCAATGTCACAATGCCTGTGCGCTGCTTGTTCTGCAGCATATCCTGATTCAACTGTTGTGTCAGTCGCTTAATCTGGTCGTTCAACTCGGCGATTTTCCGATTGTCATTGTCGATATTCTTCTGAATACCAGCCGCTTTCGCTTTATAAAGTTCCATATTGGCGGTAATGTCGGCTGTGGAGACGAGAGCCTCCTTGCCCTGCATATTGTTAAGAGTACCGTCTGAGAGGATTTTCAGCAGATGCGTATTTACGGCCAAGTCGTTTTTAGCATCTTGTAACTGGCGGCGGTAATTTTCCAGCGTATCGTTCATCTTTTTCACGCGGGCACTTTCTTCCTTTTTCATAATGAAGTCGTTAGAAAACTCGGCGGCCGATATCAACACACCATTGGCGGAGACTTTCAAGCTACCTATTTCAATGTCGGGACTGAGTCCTTCGATACAGATATCCTGCGCACCACTTTTCAGCGTGGCGGTGGCTGTGTGCGTTAATGCGGCACCGTTAAGATAGACAGTGGCCCTGTTCAGCTTAGCCTGAATGCGAGTCTGTGCATGGGCAGAGAACGAAATGAATGTGACTGCCGCAATGAGCAGAGACAGAAAAAGATTCTTTTTAATCATAGCAATGCGATTTTTGAAAAACAATATATCTTTGACAATCCTCGCAAAGGATAAGGGGACTTCTATTTTTACTCTTTTCTCGCCAACACCCCAGACCTTGCGAAGTCCGTTAGACAAAGACTGAAAAGTTGACGCTGCAAAGTTACCTATTATTTTCTCATTTCCAACAATTTAGCGATATTTTTTTGAGATTT
>JAFTCA010000019.1 GCA_017454945.1 Bacteroidales bacterium | reverse complement strand
TTGCCAACCCGCCTTTCAACGACAGCGACTGGAGCGGCGACCAATTGCGCAGCGATGCCCGCTGGCAGTATGGCGTACCGCCTACGGGCAATGCCAACTTTGCTTGGATACAACACTTCATCTATCACTTGGCACCCAAGGGACAGGCTGGCTTCGTGTTGGCCAAAGGGTCGCTGACATCCAAGACAGGTGGCGAAGGCGACATCCGCCGCGCCCTTATTGACAAAGGCCTTATCGCCTGTATCGTCAACCTGCCCGCCAAGTTGTTCCTGAACACCCAGATTCCCGCCTGCCTGTGGTTTGTCACCCGCAACCGCCAAAAGAGGGCTGGTGAGATACTCTTCATCGATGCCCGCAACAAAGGCCATCTTATCAACCGTCGTACGCGCGAACTCTCGGAGGAAGACATTCAGGAGATTGCCAAAACTTATCATCTGTGGCGCGATGAATCGACAGAATATCAGGATATTGCTGGCTTTTGTGCGTCGGTGCCTTTGAGTCGTGTGGCGGAACTGGACTATGTGCTCACTCCCGGCCGCTATGTAGGTTTGCCCGAAGAGGAGGACGATTTCAACTTCGCCGAACGCTTCACCGCCCTCCGCGCCGAGTTTGAAGAACAACTGAAAGAAGAAGAACGTCTGAACAAGGTGATTCTGGAGAATTTGGAGAAGATAAAAATGTAATGAGGTATGAGCGAGATAATGAAAACCGATTTGGCCGAACGCATAGAACGGCTGATTACAGAGGCAAGAAAACGCACCGTGACCGCCGTCAACACGGCAATGGTCTATACCTATTATGAAATAGGCCGGATGATTGTGGAGGACGAGCAGCAGGGAGAACAGAGGGCGGAATATGGAAAATTTGTATTAAAGAATGTGGCAGAACATTTAACCAGAAAATTCGGTAAGGGCTTCTCTTTGACGAATTTAGAACTGATGAGAAAGTTTTATAAGGTGTACTCTCAAATTCCTCAAACACTGTCTGAGGAATTCAATGACACTGCAATTTTCCAGACACTGTCTAGAAAATCTTCATTACCATTGACGAAACCACAAAATACACAGATACTGTCTGATAAATCCGAAAGCGAGAATTCCGCAACACCTTTGCGGAATTCTGAAAAAGGTCAGGTAGTGTCTGACCAATTGCACTTCACCCTCAGTTGGTCGCATTATCTGAAACTGATGCGCATTGAGAACCCCGACGAGCGGCATTTTTATGAGATTGAGGCCACCGAAAACAACTGGAGTCTGCGTGAGCTGCAGCGGCAGTTCGACAGTTCGCTATATGAGCGGTTGGCGCTGAGCCGCGACAAAGCAGGGGTGAAGGCTTTGGCACAGAAGGGACAAATTGTTGAGAAGCCCGAAGATATGATAAAAGACCCGTATGTGTTGGAGTTCATCGGTTTGCCCGAACTGCCGCAATACAGCGAGAGCGAGTTGGAGCAGCGCCTGATTGACCATTTGCAGACCTTCCTTTTGGAGTTGGGCAAAGGCTTCACTTTTGTGGGACGACAGGTGCGTTTCACTTTCGACGAGCAGCATTTCCGTGTGGACCTTGTTTTCTACAACCGATTGCTTCGTGCATTTGTGTTGCTAGACCTCAAACGAGGAACATTGAAGCACCAAGACCTTGGGCAGATGCAGATGTATGTCAACTACTACGACCGCTTTGTGAAGACCGAGGACGAGAATCCTACCATAGGCATCATGCTCTGCACCGACAAAAGCGATGCAATGGTGGAGATAACCCTGCCGAAAGGCAACAACCAAATCTTTGCAAGCAAGTATCAAACCTACTTGCCGAGCAAGGAGGATTTGCAACGCCTGCTTGAGGAAAACCTAAAATAAGAGCCTATGACCGAATGGAAAGAATATATTTTTGGGGTGGAAGGTAATCTGGGGAAGATAAAAATGGACTGAATATGAGCAAACTGATAAAAATAGACAACGACTACGCAGGTTGGATAAAAGACCTAAGCCAACGCTTCCGCCAAAGCCAAATCAAGGCGGCTGTGAAGGTGAACAGCGAGATGCTGAGATTTTATTTCTCGCTGGGTGCCGATATTGTAACCAAACAAGCCGAGAGCAAATGGGGCGACGGTTTTTTTCGCAACCTAAGTATGGATTTGCAGGATGCATTGCCTGGAGTAAAAGGTTTTTCGATACAAAGCCTTTACTATGCCAAAAAATTCTATCTACTTTATACCCAACCCCATACAAATTTCCCCCAACTTGGGGGAAAATTACAAGGGAAGGATTTGTCGACAAAATTGCCACAAGCTGGGGCAGAAATATCAAAATTCCCCCAACTTGGGGGAAAAATAGAAAACCGCACACAAGATGTGGACGATTTAGGATATTTGTTCCAAATCCCGTGGGGCCATCATAAATTAATTATCGATAAATGCGATAACAATATACAAAAGGCTCTTTTTTTTGTCAAACACTCAGCTGAAAACAACTGGAGCCGTGCGGTTTTGCTTAATTTCCTCGACACCGACCTTTATGAACGGCAAGGAAAAGCTGTAACCAATTTCAAAGCTACGTTGCCCGATGTGCAGGGCGATTTGGCACAGCAGCTGTTGAAAGACCCCTATTGTTTCGATTTCGTGCAACTGACCGAACGATACAACGAGAAAGAGTTGAAAGATGCTCTTGTGCACAATGTGGAGAAGTTCCTGCTGGAAATGGGCAACGGTTTCGCCTATATGGGACGGGAGTACCGCATCGAGGTGGGAGACTCCGAACTGTTTGCAGATATGCTCTTTTACAACACCCACTTGCACTGCTATGTGGTGGTAGAGGTGAAGACCGAAAAATTCGACAATGCTTTTCTCGGACAGTTGAGCGGCTATGTTTCGTGTGCCAACCACGTGTTGCGACGCGAAGGCGACAGCCCTACCGTTGGGCTGCTTATCTGCAAGAGCAAGAATGACGTGATGGCGCAGTACGCCCTCGAAGGCTATGCTCAGCCCCTCGGCATCTCGGAATATGAGTTGTCCAAACTCTATCCCGCCGACTTCAAGAGCACCCTGCCAAGCATCGAAGATATTGAAAGAGAATTAAGTGATAGTAACAGTTAGACATTAAAAAATCAGTTGTAAAAAATTATTTTACAACTGAAAAACAAGGAATAGAAACGATATGAGTACTGAAACTATAGCCCTGATAATTGCGATTATTGCGTTGGTTGTTGCGGTGGCGACACTTATTGTGACTTATCGAATGTATATCTATACAAAGAAGAGTGACAAGCAAAAGAATAAACAAGAAGAGGATGTAAGAAGAAAAGAAATACTGAAACAGATAAAAGTCAAGGAGTCACAATTAAAGTCGTTGAATGATTATACGAGATTTCCGGTAGAACATACAGCCATTGATAATATTCGTACGCAAAAACTAATGCTTGAATCCGAAATAAGAGAATTGTACAATCAGTTGTAATATGACCGAATGGAAAGCGTATAAGTTGGGAGAATTAACCATTGACGGTAAGGGTAGTTATGGGATAGCTGCGCCTGCTGTTGATTATGATTCCAATAAATATACCTATTTGAGGATAACAGATATTAATGATGATGGTACGTTAAATAGGCAAGGGTTGAAGTCGGTAGACGATGTGAAAGCAAAGGAGTACCTTTTAAAACCCAATGATATTGTATTTGCAAGAACGGGAGCGAGTGTTGGAAGGTCTTATTTCTATGATGGAAAGGATGGTGAACTTGTGTATGCAGGATTCTTGATTATGTTTCGTTTGGATCCAGAAAAAGTATGTCCATATATTATTAAAGCATACACACACTCGCAAGAATATTACGATTGGATTCGCGCAGTCGATAATGGGGCGACAAGGGGTAATATAAATGCCCAAACATTTGCCTCAATGCCTATATATCTACCATCGTTAGAAGAGCAGAAACGGATAGCTGGGGTGTTGAGTTCGTTGGATGACAAGATAGACCTTCTGCATCGCGAGAACGCCACCTTGGAGCAGATGGCGGAGACGCTGTTCAGGCAGTGGTTTGTGGTGGAGGCAAAGGAGGATTGGGAGGAAGGAAAGTTGGGGGATGAATTTGCTTTCACAATGGGGCAATCACCAAACGGCGATAGTTTTAATGAGGAAGGAATAGGCATACCTATGTATCAAGGAAATGCGGATTTTGGTTTTCGTTTTCCAACCAGAAGAGTTTTTACTACACAACCTACACGTTTTGCAGAAGTTAATGACACGTTGATAAGTGTTAGAGCACCAGTGGGTGCACAAAATATGGCAACAGAAAGATGTTGTATTGGTCGTGGAGTCGCTGCTTTCAGATACAAAAGCAATCCATCCTATTATTCATACACTTATTACAAACTAAAGTCGTTGTTAGAAGAAATCAGACAATTCAATGACAATGGAACCGTGTTTGGCTCAATCAGCAAATCGGACTTTGAAAATTTGGATATAATGATACCTGATGATGAAACAATTGAAATGTTCCAAAAACAGGTCAAGGTAATTGATGATAAGATAATCAACAACAATAATGAAATCCAAACCCTCATTCAGACGCGCGACGGGTTGCTGCCGAGGCTGATGGGCGGGGAGGTGAAATTGTGAACACGCGTGTTCACAATTCGTAATTGACAAATTGACCATCTTTGCAAAACGATTTGAATATGGCGAACAAACAAAAAGAATATCAAGGCTACAAACCTCCATTCACGCTGTCGGCAAGGGCGGTGGGATTGGTGGCGGATATCGCTGCCCAGATGGAGCGGTTTGCCATAAGGATGGAGCAAGACGATGCGCTGCGGCTGCGCAAGGTCAACCGCATCAAGACCATCCACAGCTCTTTGGCCATAGAGGGCAACCACCTTCTGGAAAGCGAGGTGGCAGACATCATTGACGGCAAGACTGTCGTTGCACCTGTCCGCGAGATTCAGGAGGTGAAAAACGCCATCCGGGTGTATGATGAGTTTGAAAAGCTCGACCCGTTCTCGATGGACGACCTGCTGCGGGCTCACGGACTGATGATGTCGGCCTTGACCGATGACGCAGGGCATTTCCGCAAGGGCGGCGTTGGTGTGTACTCCGAAAACGGCTTGGTTCACATGGCACCGCCTGCTGAAAGGGTATATGGGCTGATGTCCGACCTGTTCGGCTGGCTGAAGAATGCCGACGACCACCTGCTGGTGCGCAGCTGCGTGTTCCATTATGAGTTCGAGTTTATTCATCCCTTTATCGATGGCAACGGACGAATGGGCCGCCTGTGGCAGTCGCTTATCCTCAGCCGCTGGCATCCTGCCTTTGCGCACCTGCCGGTGGAGAATATGGTCTATTCCAACCAGCAGGCCTACTATGACGCCATCGCCCAGAGTACCAAACAGGGCGAGTGTGGCCCCTTCATCGACTTTATGCTGGAAGAGATACATAAGTCCGTACTGCAACACAAAGGAGAACCCCTAGATGCACCTGTAAATGATACTGTAAGTGATACTGCAAATGGTACTGTAAAAACAACTCCGACCCAAGAAGGTATTATTGATTTGGTGAGGAAGAACCCTTTGTCCACATACGATGAACTGGCTGCACAACTTGGAGTTGGAAGAGCCACGATTGCACGAAATATTGCCATACTTAAAGACAGAGGGGTTTTGGAACGTATTGGAGAAGACAAGAACGGATATTGGAAACTTAAAAAATAGCACTTATGACCAAGCTGACGGAATCCGACATTGAGCAGATGCTCATCGAACAGCTGCATTTAAAATTGGTTCTCTTTGCAAAATGAACTGAATATGGCGAACAAAATAGACACAAGGAATAGAGGCAAAGCGTTGCTGGAGATATTGCGCGCGCGTGTGCAAAATTCAGGATGGTCGCTGTATTCAATATGTCGCAGCCTTACAGGCTGCCGGCCTTCGCCCAGGGTCGTCGCTCCTCAGGGCACTGCCCGTAGGGTAAATCTATTACAGCCTTTCAGGCTGTCGGGGGATTATTCCTCTTCTATAGCTCATGGCGTTGCCATTGAGCACTATCTGTCGCGGCACTCCGTGCCTGATTCCAATACTGCATCATTCGACGGCATGCAGAGCCTGAAAGGCTCATACATATATTGCCTATGGCATCGCCATTGGCAAATGGCCGCCGCACCACACACCACGAGCCTGAAGGGCTCGGACAGATTTGAGAATGAAATATGTCGCAGCCATACAGGCTGCTGGTCTTCGCGCGAGGCCGTCGCTCCTCAGGGCGCTGCCCGTAGGGTAAATCTATTACAGCCTTTCAGGCTGTCTGGGGATTATTCCTCTTCTATAGCTCATGGCGTTGCCATTGAGCATTATCTGTCGCGGCACTCCGTGCCAGATTCCAATACTGCATCATTCGACGGCATGCAGAGCCTGAAAGGCTCATACATATATTGCCTATGGCATCGCCATTGGCAAATGGCCACCACAACCCACACCACGAGCCTGAAGGGCTCTAACAGATATACCCTGCGGCATCGTCGTAGGTTTTCTATGGCATCGCCATTGGCGAGCCTGAAGGGCTCAGACAGATTAGAATTAAATCATTCATGTAATATCTAATAACATGGCACAATCACTCGCACAAGTATATATCCATCTGGTCTTCCACACCAAATACAGCTCTGTAACCATACGCGAAGAGGACCTTCCTAAGCTTTTCGCATACATCGACGGCATCGTCGTAAACCAAAACGCAATGGTCATACAAATCGGCGGTGTGCCCAACCACATACATATCTTGTGCACCCTTCCCCGCATCGTCTCCATGGCCAATTTCGTCGAGGAAATCAAGAAATGTAGCAGCAGATGGATCAAGACATTGGATTCCTATTATTCCAAATTCGCATGGCAAGGGGGGTATGGCATATTCTCAGTAAGTGCTTCGCAAGTACAAAAGGTAAAAGATTATGTGACGAATCAGAAGGAGCATCACCGCAAAAAGACCTTTCAAGAAGAATACGAGGCTTTTCTTAAAGCCTACAATATTGAGTATAATCCTGAATATGTGTTCAAAGACTAATAAAGCATTACTATGACCAAACTGACAGAATCCGACATAGAGCAGATGCTTATCGAACAGCTGAAGGGCAAAGGCTACAGCTACCTCTACGGTCCCGACATTGCACCCGATGGTAAAACGCCCATGCGTACCAGTTTCGAAGAGGTGGTGCTGCGAGATAAATTGGAAGCTGCTGTGAAGCGGCTCAACCCGTCGTTGCCTTATTCGGTGCAGGACGAGGCGGTGAAAACCGTGTTGCGCATCAGCTCGCCCGATGTGCTGGCCAACAACGAGGCGTTTCATCGTCTGCTGACCGAAGGCGTACCCGTGTCGGTACATAAAGAGGGCGTGGAACGTGGCGAGAGGGTGTGGCTTGTCGATTTCAACGACCCATGGAACAACGAGTTTACCGTGGTCAACCAATTCACCATCATCGAAAACGGCCATAACCGCCGTCCCGATGCTCTGTTGTTTGTGAACGGTCTGCCCTTGGTCATCTTCGAACTGAAAAATGCCGTCGACGAAAACGCCACCATTCAAAGTGCCTATCGGCAGATTGAAACTTACAAACAGCAGATTCCGTCGCTGTTCACCTACAATGCGTTGGTGGTTATTTCCGATGGATTGGAGGCACGCGCAGGCTCGCTTTCGGCAGGTTTCAGCCGCTACACAGCTTGGAAGAGCGAGGATGGGGAAAACATCGCATCGCATTTGGTGAGCGAGTTGGAGGCGCTGGTCAACGGCATGTTAAACAAAGACACTTTACTGGATTTGGTGCAGTCGTTCACAGTATTCGAGAAACAGAAACAGGAAGACTTGAAGACAGGTCTCACCACCATCAAGACCATGAAGAAGATTGCCGCTTACCACCAATATTATGCTGTGAACAAGGCGGTGGAATCGACCTTGCGGGCTACGGGCATAAACCGCAGTTCTTTAGTGGCGGAATCGCCTACCAACTATGGTTTCCACACCGTGCATGAACAGCAGCCCGGCGACCATCGCGCCGGTGTGGTGTGGCACACGCAGGGCAGCGGCAAGTCGCTGACAATGGTGTTTTATGTCGGGAAGATTGTGCAGAAACTCAACAACCCGACAATTGTGGTCATCACCGACCGCAACGACTTGGACGACCAACTTTTCGACACTTTTACTGGTGCGAAACAACTGCTACGACAGACACCAATCCAGGCCGAAAGTCGCGAACATTTGAGGAAGCTCTTGTCGGTGCAGTCGGGTGGCGTGATTTTCACCACCATTCAGAAATTCCAGCCCGAATCAGGCAATGTGTATGACCAACTTACAGACCGCAGTAACGTCATCGTGATTGCCGACGAGGCGCACCGCACCCAATATGGATTCAAGGCCAAGACAGTGGATGTGCGCAACGAAGCCGATGAAGTCATCGGTTCGGAAATCAAGTACGGCTTTGCAAAGTATCTGCGCGATGCCTTGCCCAATGCCACCTATCTCGGTTTTACGGGAACGCCCATCGAGAAAGAGGACAAGAATACGCCTGCTGTGTTCGGCAATTACATCGATGTTTACGACATTGCCCAAGCGGTGGAAGACGGTGCCACGGTACGCATCTTCTACGAAAGCCGTCTTGCCAAGGTGGAACTCAGCGATGAAGGCCGACAGCTGGTGGAAGAATTAGACAAGACTTTATCAGACTGCAAGTCTGACGCAGATATTGCGCATGGCAACGCCATTCGCAAATGGACGCAGCTGGAGGCTCTGATTGGCAGTCCCAACCGCATAAAAAACATTGCCAAGGACATCGTGACGCACTTCGAGGAACGCCAGAAGGTGTTTGAGGGCAAAGCGATGGTGGTGGCGATGAGCCGCCGTATTGCCGCCGAGTTGTACGATGAAATCATCAAGTTGCGTCCCGAATGGCATTCCGATGATTTGGCAAAAGGTGCTGTAAAAGTCGTGATGACCTCTTCGGCATCCGATGGCGCAAAGATTGCCAAGCACCATACCACCAAAGAGCAGCGCAGAGCATTGGCGGAGCGAATGAAAGACCCCGACGATGAGCTGAAATTAGTCATTGTGCGCGATATGTGGCTGACAGGTTTCGATGTTCCTTGCCTCCACACGCTTTATATTGACAAGCCAATGCAAGGACATAACCTCATGCAAGCCATAGCACGCGTGAACCGTGTCTATAAAGACAAGCCAGGCGGATTGGTGGTGGATTATCTTGGTATAGCATCTGATTTGAAGAAAGCTTTGTCGTTCTATTCCGACTCGGGCGGCAAGGGCGATCCCACCTTGCAACAGGAACAAGCAGTAGCGCTTATGCAGGAAAAGTTGGAAGTGGTGGAGCAGATGTTCTTCGGGTTCGACTACAAGCAATACTTCGCTGCCGATACCGCAGGAAAACTCTCATGGATTCTGAAAGCCGAAGATTTTATTTTGGGATTGGACGATGGCAAGAAACGTTTTGTGAATGAAGTGACGGCGTTGGGAAAAGCTTTTGCCTTGGCCATCCCGCAGGATGCCGCAATGGATGTGAAGGACGAAGTGGCGTTTTTCCAGGCTGTGAAAGCGCGTCTATGCAAGTTCGACCAAACTGGTTTAGGCAAGACGGATGAGGAAATCGAAACCACCATTAGGCAAGTCATCGACCAGGCCTTGGTGTCCGAAAAAGTAATCGATCTATTTGATGCGGCAGGCATTAAGAAACCTGACATCTCCATTCTTTCGGAAGAGTTTTTGCAGGAGTTGAAAGGTATGGAACACAAAAACATCGCTTTGGAAGTTCTGAGAAAGTTGTTGGAAGGTGAAATCAAGGCGCGTTCCAAATTCAATGTCGTGGAAGGCCGCACTTTGATGGAGATGCTGGATGGCTCTATCACGCGTTATCACAACAAGGTCATCACCGCCGCCGAGGTCATTGATGAACTGATTAAACTCAGCAAGACCATAGTGGAGAAAGACAAAGAGGCTGATGACATGGGCTTGACCACCTACGAATATGCGTTCTATTCTGCCGTTGCCGACAATGCGAGTGCCAGAGAGTTAATGGGTAAGGACAAATTACGAGAGTTGGCGGTTGTTCTGACCGAAACCATCCGCAAAAACTCCTCTATCGACTGGACCATCAAGGAAAATGTGCGGGCAAAGATGAAAGTCGCTGTGAAGCGACTCCTGCGAAAATACGGCTATCCGCCCGACATGCAGCAATTGGCAACGGAAACTGTTTTGAAACAGGCTGAACAGATTGCGGAAGAGATAACCAATAAAAATGCAAATTCATAATTATATCAAAATGTTATAAAAAAACAATCCTATGAAAATCACAGTAAACAACAAACAGATGATTGTGCCTGAGGGCTGCACGGTGAAGGCACTGTGCGACATTATGAACATCAAGGAAAGCGACGGTGCCGCCATTGCCGTTGGCATGGACGTGCTCACTCCTGCCGACTACGCCTCGCGACAGCTGATGGAGGGCGACAAAGTAACCATAATTCGTGCCACATGCGGAGGATAGGAATAACACCAGAACGG
>JAFTCA010000018.1 GCA_017454945.1 Bacteroidales bacterium | reverse complement strand
TGAATAACAATGGATTACGATTGTTTTTTTAATATGTTTAACGACATATTAACGCAAATGGGGAAATTAGGTGCAAAATTTGGCTGATTTTTGCTTGTATTTATTTGATTGTTAGAGAGAAATAATTAGAAGTCACCTATATATTCTATTGGAAGTATCACTTGGGACAGGTGTGCTGATTCAAAAATGTTACAGTTGAAAGTGGCACGTGATTTAGGAATGAAAACTCCCATCACGTGCTACTCTAACAGGAAAAAATATTTTGAAAGACATTTTGTTGATAATAAGTATCTTTCACTAAAACCGATTGATGGCGAAGAAGTAATATTGGAAGATGATGATTCGCAAGAATATTTGTTCTACTCGAAGAAAGTAAAATCCACTGATGTATTCTCTCAATCAGAGGAGGCGTTTTCTCAAACCGCTTGTTTTATCCAAAATTATGTGGAAAAAAAATATGAATTACGTGTGACGGTTTGTTGCAACGATATTATTGCATGTAAATTGGATTCTCAGCAACTGGAAGAAGGCAAGGGCAAAGAGGACTGGAGACAGGGCTATGACTTTGGACTTAAGCATGAGATTGTTGAATTACCTGAGAAAATTAAGTTTTTTTGTATTGAATATTTGAAACGAATGCACCTTAACTTTGGATGTTTCGATTTTATAGTGACACCTGAAGACGAATATGTTTTTTTGGAATGCAATCCAAATGGTCAGTGGATGTGGATTGAACTATATACAGGATATGACATTTCAAAGGTAGTGGCTAAGAATTTGGCCAGGTTCGAAACGCCGTTAAATTCCAATAATTAATCACTAATGTTTTTTGATTAATGTTAAATAAAAGCACCTTCTTAATTATAGTGCAATGATACCCCAGATCGGGGATTATTTACACATCATTTTGAAAGGTGTAAAAATGTAATTTATAGCCCCTATGATTGTCCTTATTTGGTTTATTAACTTATTGTTGCCCATTATCAATATATTGGGCTTGTTGGGCATGTTATATGTCATTGGCGAATTGGAGTTCGGGATTGGCGATTGGTTTTGGTGGGTGAGTCTGGCAAGTTTTGTTCCTGGTTTCCTGTTTGGCCTTTTGGCATGGAATTATGATGTGCCGCCCCGTTGGTTTTGGGTGAAATCAAAGTTGGGTCTGTTTGAAAACTTGGTGGGCAGCGCTTTTGGTTATGGCATCAGTTTTGCCTTAATACCTGCAGCCGTGATAATGATTATTACAATTGTCAATTTGCTGTAGATGCACCGATAGGCGTGCAGGATATTCCCTTGTAGAGACGGGGCGCGCCCCGTCTCTACATTGTTATGTCCGTTGGTTAACAAAAAAGGGGCGGTGCCTGAGCTTGTTGAGGCTGCCGTCATTTCGAGGCTGCATTAGCAGCCGAAGAAATCCCAAAATTGCACCATTTTCTTCCAACTTTTCCCATATTGCTTTGCAAAAATTGCAATGCTAAATCGCTCGTTAGCAGGGGTAAAGTCACTTTGCCCTTGCAAACGGTCGTTTTACCCTTTGAAAAGTGCTGTTTTTCTGTTGAAAAATATTTGATAATCATTGTTTTAGATGTTGCAAATATTGGACGAGTGGTGTAGATTTGCGGTGAAGTATTCATCAATATGACAAAGCAAGCGGACATCAAACTATACTCGTCAGCAGCCAATACAATTAAGAAAGCTATTCTTAATGCTCAGTATGAGGCGGCAAGGGGCGTTAACAGCATTCAGTTGACATTATATTACGCTATCGGGCGCTATGTTTCCGTCAATACGCGAAAAGGCAAATGGGGTACAAATGCTATTGAAACTATAAGTCGGATTCTTAGAGCCGATATGCCTGGACTTCGTGGTTTTTCTGAAACATCAATCAAGAGAATGCGTATTTTCTATGAGGAGTGGGCAGAGTTAGACGATTTTAAATCGTCCATTTGGATGGACGATTTGAAAATGGCTGAAAACATGGATGATATTAAATCACCAGTTCAAACTGACGAAATATCGATAACACCTTTTCGCTTTCCGTCGGTTGACGCTTTCCCTGCAAACGATTTCAGAAGTATTGGCTTTACCCATCATTATATTATTTTGTCGCAATGCAAGATCCGTGAGCAAAGATTGTTTTACATATCTGTATGTGCCAACGAACATCTAACGCCCGACGGCATAAAGAACTGCATAAAACAGGATTTGTATTCCCAACGAGGCAGTTTGCCGAACAATTTTATGCAAAAGCTGCCTTCGGGAAGTTTGGCACAAAGGGCGATATTGGCGTTCAAGGACCAGTATATGCTTGACTTTATCAATGTGGAAGAATTGGGTGCGCGTGACATCGAGGAGGTTGACGAAGTGGTTGTTGAAAAACAAATAGTTGACAACATTAAGAAATTCATTCTGCATTTCGGTAAGGATTTCCTTTTCGTTGGAAATCAATACGAAATCTCCGTGCATAATCATTGTCATCGCATTGATTTGTTGTTTTTTAACCGCGATTTGAATTGCCTTATTGCCATAGAACTCAAAACGGGTGTGTTCAAAAACATTTATCTTGGAGAGTTAAATGGATATTTGCGACTTTTGGATGATTATGTTCGTAAACCGCACGAAAACCCAAGTGTGGGTATCATACTTTGTAAAGATGTTGACAAAACGTATGTTGAATATATGATACAAGACTATGACAAGCCGATGGGTGTTGCCACTTATAAAACAGCCACAGATATGCCTGAACATTTGCGGAAGGCTTTGCCAGATCAAAAACAGTTAATTGGAATTTTAAATACGAAAGATTAATTGGCCACACTCTCCCCGTACACGTCCCCGATCTGCCCTCCAATAACCTCCGGCGCAAAGGTTGCCACCGCATACTGGCGGATGGCTTCGGCGTCGTAGCTACGAGCGTGGTCCAAAAGGTGGTTTGTTTGGGCGAGGAGCGCCTCTTCGTCGCCCGCATCGACCAACACGCCGCGCGTGTTGTCCACAATCTCGGCAATGCCGCCCACGCGCGTGGCCAGCACGGGCACTCCGCAGGCAAAGGCCTCAACAATGACACAGGGCAGGTTCTCGAAGTTGGAAAAGAGCAGCAGAAAGTCGCTGTGGCGGTACATCTCGGCCATCTCTGCGGAACTCTTCCGGCCGTGGAAGATGACCGTTTCTGCCAAGCCGTGCTGCTGCACGAAATCGCGAAATGCCTGCGGTGCTTCATAGTCGTGTACCACGTTCAGTACAAAATCGTTGCGCTGTTGGTGCAGCCGCTCCATCACTCGCAGGATGCCCGAAAAGTTCTTGGCATCGTCGCGCAGGGTGGAGACGTGCAAAATCTGCTTGCACTCCTGATGGTTGGGCTCTTTCAAGGTGAAACAGTCTGTGTCGGTCACATTGTAGATGACACGATAGTGCCCCTCCATGCCGCAACGCTGCATGTTGCGGGCCAAGTCCTCGCTGACGGGCATGATGGTATTGGCGTGGCGGGCAATGCGCTTCAAGAGGCGCAGCCTGCTTGCCGACAACTGGTCGCTGTTTTGCGGCTGGTAGCCCGTCCAGTGCTCTGTGATAACATAGGGCGTGCCGTAGCGCTTCTTCCAGTGGTACGCCACCAAACCGGCAGGGTAGGTGACATGCACATGGATGAGGTCGGGCACGAAGCAATGTTGCCGCACATACGCCAGTCCGCGTTGATAGCCGCGCCAGATGCGCCATTTGCGCACGAGAGCGTTATGGCTATGGCGCACAACGACTTGCACATGCTTGTAATGGACATCCTCGCTGCAGTTGATGCTCGCCGTTGGGCCCGTAATAACTGTCAGTACCACCGAGTGGCAATCTTCTGGCAACGCATTGATATGGCGGAAGCAGAAGTTGCTCAACGTGGGATTGTCGGGCGTGGGAGGCCAACTCAGTAGGTGCAGGATGTTCATCGTGTGCGGCGTTTAGAAATGCAAAGGTACAAAAAAGATAGAAGTTCAAAATTCAGAATTCAAATTCAATTCACAATTCACAATGCACGATTCACGATTAACTTTTCACTTCTCAATTCTCACTTCTCACTGTTCACTTCATAATCCTTAGTTTCTTAACTTCTTAACTTCTTAACTTCTTAACTTCTTAACTCCTCACTTCTCACTCCACAACTTAATAATTTCCTTATCTTTGTCCCAAAATACTTTCAATATGAAACGATTCCTTTTCTTCATGTTCCTGCTTTTGGTGGCGGAACTCGTTTTCGCGCAGCCGCTTGAGAAAAATCACCCTGTCAATTTCGCGCAGGTGAGTGTCAACGATAACTTCTGGGCTCCGCGAATCCAGCGGCATGCTGAGGTGACTATCCCGTTTTGCCTGGACCAGTGCATGACGCAGACCAACCGTGTGAACAATTTCGCTATCGCTGCGGGCTTGAAGAAGGGCATTTTCAAGGGCGTCTTCTTCGATGATTCCGACTTGTACAAGGTGTTGGAAGGTGTTTCCTATTCGCTGCGCCATTTCCCCAATCCCGAAGTGGAACATGTCGCCGACAGCATCATCATGCTGATTGCTGCCGCCCAGCAGCCCGACGGTTACATCAACACCTACTACACCATCAACGGCCTCGACAAGCGCTGGACCGATATGGACAAGCACGAGATGTATTGCGGCGGTCACCTGATTGAGGCGGCCTTGGCCTACTACGACGCTACGGGTAAGGACGTTCTGCTAAAAGTGGCTACACGTTGGGCTGATTATCTCTGCGAAACCTTCGGTCCTGGTAAGAAAGATTGGGTGCCGGGTCACGAGGAGATAGAGCTGGCGCTGGTGAAACTGTATCGCCATACGCAGGAAAAGAAGTATCTCGACTTAGCGCACTTCTTGCTGGAAGAGCGGGGCAGGGGCATCGTGTCGCGCCCGGGCAATCCTGGCTACGACCAGAATGCAGTGCCAGTGAAGGACCTGAAGCGCATTGGCGGTCATGCTGTGCGGGCCATGTACCTGTTTACGGGCATGGCCGATTATGCGTCGGCGGCTTCCGATCCCACCTACCTGCCAGCCCTCCACTCCATCTGGGAGCACCTGACCACGGCGCAGATGTACGTGACTGGCGGCATCGGCTCGTCGAAACACAATGAGGGCTTCACCGAAGATTTCGACAAGCCCAATCGCGAGGCTTACTGCGAGACCTGCGCTTCGGTGGGCATGGTCTTCTGGAACCAGCGGATGAACATGTTCTCGGGCGACGGCAAGTACATCGATGTGTTGGAACGCTCACTCTACAACGGCGCACTGGCCGGCATGTCGGTGTCGGGCGACCGCTTCTTCTATGTCAACCCGCTGTCGTCGGATGGTGGCCATCACCGCAAGCCGTGGTATGGCACCGCCTGCTGTCCGAGCCAGCTGTCGCGCTTCATCGCCTCGGTGGGAGGCTACATCTATGCGCTGTCGGATGATGCCGTTTGGGTAAATCTCTATGTGGGCAGCTCAACGAAAGTGGCTGTCCCCAAAGCAAATACAGAAGTGACAATAGCTATGGAAACCGACTATCCGTGGGATGGCAAGGTAAGCATGGTGGTGATGCCCGAGAAGCCGGCGCGTTTTGCTGTTAAGTTGCGTATTCCGTCGTGGTGCGAGTCGTGGTCGGTGTATGTGGATGGAAAACTGGTCAAAGCGAAGGTGCATGACGGCTACTTGACCATCGACCGCAAGTGGACCAAAGAGAGCGGGATTGTTTTGGATATGGAGATGCCTGTGAAAGTGCTGACCGACGACTCACGGGTGAAGGCCAACGAGGGCCGCAAAGCCATTCAGCGGGGACCGCTAGTCTATTGTATTGAGCAGACCGATAATCTTGATATGGATCACGCCCGCATATTGAAAGGTGATGAATATAAAGTGTTGTCGGACAATGCTTTGCTCCCTGGTGCGAAAGTTATTCAAGCACAAAAGTCGGGACTGCGCTTCATTCCCTATTTCCTGTGGGACAACCGTGAAGCAGGCCGCATGGATGTGTGGGTACCGGCGGAATAAAATTCAGAATTCAGAATTCAAAAAGTTTCTAGTTGTTAGTTTTTAGTTGTTAGCGGCTAATACTCGATAGTTCTTAACTTCTCACTTTTCACTCCTCACTTCTCACTTCAACAATTAAACATTTCAACAAAAAATTCATTCTTTTATTAAACTTATCAAAAAAACTCCTATCTTTGCATTATAAAACTGTTCGTATTGATAATTACCTAAAACGATAAACTATGAAGAAGATTTTATTTGTTTTCTTGTTTTTAGCCTCCACCTTTGCTTTTGGTCAGAGTTTGCAGATTATGTACCAAGGCAAGGCTCTTGCTGCAGGCGATACCATTGATATAGCTGTTACCTCTCCGTATGCAGAGACAGAGCTCTATTTTGACGTAGTCAATCTGACTGAAGATACGTTGATTGCTTGGGCTGCCCGCGAGAACATCTCGTTGGTTTCGGGTTCTGACAACTATTTCTGCTTCGGAAACTGCTTCGATTCAGCTACCGATACTTGTGTTTACGGATTGGACATCAATCCTAAAGACACTTTGAAAAATGAATTTTCGGCACATTACACGCCCAAGGGCAATGCTGGCACCTCATTGATTAAATATTCGGTTTATGTGGAAGACAAATTGTCGGACCTGACAGCCGTATATGTTCGCTTTAATGCTGTTACAGGTGTTAAGAACAATAGCATGAGTGAGGTTTCGCTGAACGCTTACCCGAACCCTGCTTCCGACAATGTGACGATTGCCTATCAACTGCCGCAAGGTAATATGGCTCCTGCCTACTTGGTAGTCAAGAACCTGATTGGCAAGACCGTTATGACGGTGCCTATGCCGCAGGCTTCCGAGAAGATGATGATTAACGTGTCGGATTTGACAGCCGGCGTATATTTCTATTCGATTGAACAGAATAGCCGCGCGTTGATGACCAAAAAGATGATTGTGAAATAATTATCGAACATATTTTCCCGAAAAAAAAGTCTTCCCACAACGGAAGACTTTTTTTATACCCTTTTTTTTGTAAAAATGAATTCTCTATCCGTCAACAGTGGGCAAAAGAGTGTTGTTGGTGGTGATTTTTGTTTTTTTTAGATTTCTCTCTCTTTTTTTTTAAGAGAATGCAAAGTTTAAGATATAAATGTTAAATTTGTGGCTTGAAAAATTTGAACTATTATGCGCACTATGTTTAAGCGGTTGTTTTTCATATTGTTATTAGCCATTACGGGAACCAGTTACGCACAGATGGATACGGAGTTTTGGTTTGTGGCTCCTGAAATTTGCAAGCATGGCGGTGGCCACGACCGTCCTGTATCGCTGATTATATCTTCGTTGAGCGATGTTACCGTGGAGGTGACGGTGACCCAACCTGCCAATCCCGCATTTTATCCCATCATCAGAACCATACAGCCTCACTCGGCACTGGATATTGATTTGAAGAATTTTATGGATCTGATAGAAAACAGACCCATGGACCAAAACCAGGCTCATTCGGCTATGAACTATAACCAAGTGTTCAATAAAGGGCTGCTGATTACGGCCTCCGACAATGTGAGCGTGGCCTATTTTGTTAAGTCGGGCAATTTTTATAACACTGAGTATTATGCTCTTAAGGGGCGAAATGCATTGGGTACCGAGTTCTTCATACCTGGCCAGAATGAGGTGGACAATACGAATGACGGCTATTCGCAGCCTAAACCCATCAACAAGTTTGATATCGTGGCTACCGAGGATAATACTACCGTCACCATCTATCCGCGCGCCAAGAATATTATGCAACACCATACTGGAAATGATTATAATACGCCGTTTACAGTAAGATTGAATAGGGGAGAGACCTATTGCTGCGTGGCGGTAGATAACAAAGCCGCCAACCACCTGTATGGAACGCGTGTGGTTGCCGACCGGAAAATTGCCATTACGGTGACCGATGATATGCTCGATTTCAACTGGAGTGGTGAGGATGTTGCTGGCGACCAGATTGTGCCCAATACGCTGTTGGGTACCGAATACGTGGCCGTGAAAGGTGAAATGAGCCAAGATAGAGAGCGGGTCTATGTGCTGGCCACAGAAGACGGAACCCAAGTGTTTGTCAATGGCTCTAATAGCCCAGCCAAAACCATCAATAAAGGGCAGTTGGCCGTGCTGCCGTTCTCGCAGTATTCGCCCTCGTCCAATGCAATGAGCTTTACAACCAATAATCCTGTGTCGGCATGGCAGCTGACAGGCTTCGGCAATGAGTTTGGCGGTGCCATCTTGCCGCATATCTACTGTACTGGTTCTAAGTCTTTTATGTACACCCGCACCGATTTGAGTAAAAATAGCAGCAATATGCTAAAAATGAATGTCACCGTGCCGAAGGATTATGTCAGCACCTTTGAGGTCAGGGTGAACAACGTGGTGAAAAACCTGCTGCCTGCGTCCTCTTTTCAAACTGTACCTGGTAGGAGCGACTGGAAATTTGCCTCCATCTCCATTTCACTTAACGATTGTCCCGTAGGCTCGTCCATATCCATCACCAATGAGTCGAACTTCCATGGGGGAGTGTTTGAGGGAGGTAGATCTGGAGGCTGCAGTTACGGCTTCTTCACCGACTTTGCCATGGGCTACAAGTTGGAGCTGGCTACCAACCACGAGGATGACATTTTCTGTGAGGGCGATTCGCTGTCGTTTATTTTCAACCGTAATGATGAAATATTGAGCAAGATTATTTGGGACGGTCCTAATGGCTTTCATGCAGAAGGAGATTCTTTGGTGTTTCCTAGTGTGACGATGGAACAGAATGGCACCTTCCGCATTTCGGGCGAGATGGACCCCTCCATCAAAACCTGTGGTGTGGATTATGCTGAGGTGAATGTGATAGTGAAGGAAGTGCCTCATCCCGACTTGGGCCCCGACACGACGATTTGCGATGGCAATTCGGTCCGCCTGGATGCCACTTGTGAACATGCTAAGCGATACGAGTGGAGCACGGGCGAAACGGAGTCGGCAATTACGGTGAACGAAAGCGGTGAGTATAGTGTGACGGCCTATAACGGTCAGTGCGAGGCTTCAGATACCATCAATGTCATTCTGGCTGCCAACCCAGAGCCCTTTATCGGTATCGACTCCATCTTCTGCGATGATTTCAGCTATACTATCGGTGTGGAGATAGAATCGGCTAAATATCAGTGGAATACGGGTGATACATCGGCCTATATCACCGTCTCTTCGCCAGGCACCTATTATGTACTGGTGGACTCTCTGGGCTGCAAGGGCAGCGATACGTTGTTGGTGACTCAGATATTCAGTCCGGAAGTTCATTTGGGCGAGGATTCGCTGTTCTGCGACAATGTGTACAAGACGCTCGATGCAGGCGTGGCAGCCGAGCGCTACGAGTGGAGCACCGGTGCTACCGACCGCCAGTGTGTGGCCAACTATCCGGGTGACTTCTGGTGCACGGCATACAACTACAAATGCTGGGGTGCCGACACGATTCATTTTGACATTATTGAAACCCCCAATATCTTTATAACCGAAATCGGAGATCTTTGTGCTGATGGCTCGATGGTACTGTCGGCGCAGACAGACGCCGAATATCTGGAATGGAGTACAGGTGAATTGTCGCCCAATATTACCATCACCACGGCGGGTACCTATATGGTCAAAGCGTCGAACGGCCCTTGTATGACCACGTCTCAGAAAGTGGTGCAGAATTGTCCCTGCTCGTTCTTTATCCCCAATTCGTTCACTCCTAATGATGATGGTTTGAACGATGTGTGGGGCCCGTCGGTGATTTCGGAGAACCTCTTTGCCAGCTTCACGCTGTACATCTACGACCGCTGGGGCAAGCAGATTCATACGCTGAACGATGTGACCGAAACTTGGGATGGCACTGTGAATGGCAAGTTGCTGCCAATAGGCGTCTATTCGTGGGTGGCTCGTTTTACATGTGCCACTTCGCCCGATGAGTTGAAAATGACGTATGGCAGTGTGACTATTGTTAGGTAAAATTCTGTAATAGAGCAAAATAATAAACCATGAAATACATTCGTCTGTTATTGCTGGAAGTGCTTGTTATGTTGGCGTGTGCCTCTTACGCCCAGCTCGACACGGCATTCTGGTTCGTGGCACCGGAAATCAGTTGCTGGAACGGTGGTATGGATAGACCCATCATCTTCAATGTGGCTTCTTTCAACGACTTCCCCGTCAAGGTGAAGGTGTCGATGCCCGCCAATCCCGATTTTCCAGTGATGGAGGAAACTGTTGCGGCCTTTGGAAATGTGACTTTCGACTTGTCAGATTATGTGGATATAGTTGAGAACAGACCATTGGAAACCAATGGCTCAACGCCCAATGAGAGAGTTAAGTATTCTCATACGGCTTTCAATTATGATGTGGCTTTGAATAAAGGCTTGCTGATTGAGGCCTCGGCAGATGTTAGTGTTTATTATTCTGTCGGCATGACCTACTCGGGTGCCAATAACCCAGAGGTATATGCTTTGAAAGGTACAAATGCTTTGGGCACAGAGTTTTATATTCCTGGCCAGACCGACTGCTTTAATGGAAATACCTATCAGCCTACGCCGTTGAACAGAATCGACATAGTGGCTACGGAAGATGGAACCGAGGTTACCGTCTATCCCGCCAATACCATGTTGAGCCATAATGGCTTGGAGCCCTTCACCACAACACTTAACCGTGGCCAGACATACAGCTGTGTGGCCGTCGACCGTCAGGCAAGCAACCACTTGCAAGGTACGCGTGTCACATCTACCAAGCCTATCGCCATCACTCTGACGGACGATATGCTGGACAATGGCGGTCAGGATTTGATTGGCGACCAGTTGATTCCTGTGGAAAGACTGGGTTCGGAATTTATTGCTATCAAGGGTTCTTTGAATAGAGACAGGGATAAGGTTTATGTTACAGCTGTGGAGAATGGTACGGAAATCTATTTGAATGGAGCTTCAAATGCTGAAGCAACGCTGAATGCGGGGGAAACCTATGGCTTGTCGTTTGGAGGACAACAGACGATGTATTTTATCACTTCGGCACCTGTTTATGCTTGGCAGCTTACCGGCATGGGCGGTGAGTTTGGTGCCGCTGTGCTGCCTCATATTACTTGTACGGGCTCTACAGGTGTAACCTATACACGTAACAAGCTGAGTTGTAGTAGTGGAAAGAAGATGATATTGAACATTACAACAGAGCAGGGAAATGAAGAGGGCTTCTTGTTCAATAACGGCAATGACTTTATTCAGGCATCCGATTTCCATGAGGTGCCTGGCACAAATGGCCATTGGATTTATGCATCCAAAGAGGTGCCTGTGTCAAGGTTAGGTGAGGCACAATCGTTTACATTGACTAATGAGGCTAATTTCCATATTGGCATCTTCGAAGGTGGTACCTCCAACGGCTGCAGTTACGGCTTCTTCAGCGACTTCGGCGTCGGCTTCCAATTGGTGGCCATCTCGAATCACAGCGACAAAGCGAATGTCTTCTGCGAAGGCGACTCGCTGGTTCTGTCGTTACAATCTACTGAAGGTATGGGCGATGTGCATTGGGAAGGCCCCAACGGTTTCTATTCGACCGATCCCACGACAACCGTTTCCACCACGCTAAAACAGCGTCATAAGGGCAAATATATCGTGTATGCCGATTCCGACTACGGCTGCGAAGTGCTGCCCGACACAGTGGAAGTGTTTGTCTTCCCGCCCGATCATGTCACTATCTACGACACCATCTGTAACGGCCAGATTTATATGTTCAATGGCAAGGAGTTGGATACGGAAGGAACATACGAAGAGACTTTTGTCAACCAGCATGGTTGCGATAGCGTCGTGACCTTGAAACTCAAAGTCTATTTTATCGATATGGACCTTGGTCCCGAACTGCGTTTCTGTGATTCTGAGTTTGAATCGGTTACGCTGGATGCGGGGCAGGATTACTATTCGTACGAGTGGCGGAATGAACAGGGACAAGTCATCTCTTCGCAGCGCACAGTTGTGGTGACAGCGCCAGGCACATACCATCTGGTGGCCCACGATGAGTTTGGCTGCGTGGTTGAAGGCGACAAGGTGGTCACCGTCATTCCTAATCCAGATGTGGTCATTGAGCTGTCGCCCGATGAAGCCAGCTTCTGTGAGAACAAGCAAGGAACCCTGACTGCCAATGTGGATGGTGGCGCTGATGACTATCTGTGGACGACTGGAGAAACGACAAGTTCTATTGTAATCACATCGCCTGGAACATACGGCGTCAGAGTAACCAAGGATAACTGTTTTTCGGACACCAATATTACGTTGCAGTGCCCGTGTAATATCACCATTCCCAATGTCTTTACTCCTAACGGTGATGGTGTGAACGACCTCTTCCAACCCGATTTCGAGTCGTTCTTCGAGACTTACCACATGTACATATATGACAGATGGGGAAAACGCGTCTTCTCCACTACCTCGCAAGAGGAATTCTGGGATGGTAAAATTGGTTCACAAGATGCCGCCGACGGAGTCTACTATTATGTCGTAACCTATTCGTGTAATATGACGCCCGACAAAATGGAAAGCCGCCACGGAAGTTTGACGGTAATTCGGTAGTGATGAGACGGTTAGGTGATTAGTGAGAAGTGAATAGTGAGTAGTGAGTAGTGAGTAGTG
>JAFTCA010000017.1 GCA_017454945.1 Bacteroidales bacterium | reverse complement strand
GAGCGCACCCGAGGAGAAGATTTCGAAACACGGCAGCATAACACTGATACGATAATTGACAATTAATAATTTACAATGTACAATTAAGAATAAAGAACAGAGAACAAAGTAGAGACGCGGCGTGCCGCGTCTGAAATTCAGAATTCAAAATTCAAAAAACTCGATAACCCTTCACTATTCACTGCTCACTTAATAATTTCATAGCTTAATAATCCCCTCAATATGAAACTGCAAAAAATCATCTTGCTCATAGCGTTAACATTGGGTTTGTCCACATTCTCTTGGGCACAGCGTCCTGGAGACAAACCGGGTGAACTTCCCGACAATGTGGATACGGCAGACTGCACCTCCAAGCCGCCAGCAAAAGCTTTCGACATTCAGCTGAAATGGAGAACGCAGAAATACACAGGTGAAAACGACCCTTACTCTCATGGCCGTTCCACACCTCTGATTGCCGATGTGGACGGGGACGGGGAGATAGAAGTTGTGGTACCTTGGTCACCTATCTGTGATGCAAACCATAATCGCAACAACAACAATGCATTACGTCCCAATACATTCATCACCAGACATTTGAATGTGCTGAATGGCAAAACAGGAGAGCTCAAATACCAGATCAAGACTTGTGACTTTTCAGTTCACGGACAAACCATTGCTTTGGCAGATGTGGACGGAGACGGCAAATGTGAGATCTTTATTGTAGCCATAGGCGCTAGAACGACCTCTTCCCAGCAAAAATATGGTGGCAAATACACCTACTGCTATGATGCAAGCAAGGCCAACAGCGGTCCTGAAGACTACAAATGGAAAAGTAAGGAAATCGTTGATTATTCATTTATCCCTTACATTGCCGACATAAACAATGACGGCATTCCTGAAATAGCGGTAGGACCCAATATTTATAATGCAATCACGGGAACCCTTTTGGTAAAGGGCACTATGATGCCCACGGGTATGGGCTTCGGCGGACCTCACAACGTACATGGCAGCTGGCAACAAAGCAAGCCTCAGGAACTGGGCGAACAATACTATATGTTTGCTTTAGCAGATATTGACGGAGACAACACCTTGGAATTATGTGCCGGCAACTGCATTTATAAGATTAACATCACTAACCCCGCAGGAACCAGTGGCAACACATGGACCCGTTCGCTGATGGCTGATGCCTCCCAGTTGCCATACATAGATATGGCTGATGGTCAGACATTTATTCTTGACTTTGATAACGATGGCGACTTGGACATCTGCGTGTTAGGACGTAACCTACGTGATATTGGAAGCAGCTTCGCTGGAGATGTAAACCATGTGGGCATCTATGTTTGGGAAGGACAAACCAAGGATCTCATAGGCTATTTTGTATGCGACCCCAAAGTCAACTCGCCCAGTATTCCGTTTGCCGGCGACATTGACGGTGACGGCTTCCCTGAAATCATCTTCAACGGCTGGGTTTTCGGCCAAAACTACGGTGCCGCCAACTATCCCGACCAGATGCACGTGTTCAAATATCAGAAAGGCTACACTCAAAACGACCGCTGCAAGGCTCTAAACATCAAAGAACCCTTCACCCGTGCCCAGACGCAGGAATTCTTCGAGAGTGCCGGTTTCACCGTGTTTGACTTCAACCAGGACACCAAGGCTGAAATCGTGTTCCGCGGTGAAAAGAGTTTGTACATTCTGGACGGTACAACATTAGCCAAGTTGTGCCAGCCTATGGCTGTCACTTCGGGTACCACGGCCGAATATCCCGTAGTGGCCGACGTGGACATGGACGGCCATGCCGACATTATCGTCACCGAAGAGTACAACCCCTCCTACGGTCCTGCCGGTTGTGTCAGCGTATTCGAAAGCAAAACAGCTGGCGCTTGGGGCCCCGCCCGTAAGATTTGGAACCAGTGGCCATACAATGCGGTCTGCATTAATGAAGATGCCACCGTGCCCAAATACACCTTCAACCTGGCCACACCGTTTGGACCAGATGGCATTAAGCCCTTTAACGCCTTCCTGCAACAGCAGACCAAGTTGAACAACGATGGTGAGATGTTCGCTACGGCTGCCAATGCCTATATCGACACGACAGAGACAAAACTCACACAGTATTGCGACTCCATCACCATCGACATCACCTGGGGCAACAGCGGTACCGAAGCCCTGTACAAGCCCTACGGTCTGGTAGTTTACAAGGATGACTACAAAGGTCAAATCATCTATTCAAGAACCTTTACCGATGCCGATTTGGAAATCAAAGACACCCGTTCTTTACATCTTAAATATATGGAGTCGGATTTGAGTTCATTCATGCCGCTTGATAAATTTGTCATCACCATTAACGACATTGGCACGGGCTACGCCGAAGAGGGCGGCCAGCAGATGGAGTGCGACACCTCCAACAACCGCTTTGACATCGACTTCCCGGGCTTTGTAAGCACTGAATACGGCGACACGGTAGTTCACATGTGCGTAGGCGAAAGTTACTACATCGGCAACAGCATATATAGCGAAGACGGCGACTACGTTGACACGCTCGTCAACCGTATGGGCTGCGACAGTATCGTCACCTCGCACGTCTACACCCACTCTGTCTCGGTGGATCTCGGTCCCGACCAGAGCTACTGCTCGCGCGACTACGTTCCCGTAACTTTGGATGCAGGCGTTGTTGGAACCGATGGTGCCGTTGTCAATTCGGGATACGAGTGGCAAGACGGCTCTGGCGACCGCACTGTAACAGTCTATGAAACTGGTGATTACGGCGTAACTATTTTTGAAGAATACCCTGGCAATCACCGCTGCACCGCCACCGATACGGTGAATGTGACAATCATCCAGAACCCCGAAGTCAACATCACCAAGGATGCCGAGGACTTCTGCGCAGCAGGACAAGTTACGCTGACCTGCAATTCGTCGGTTCCCAATGTAAACTATCAATGGAACACCGGCGAAACCACGCAGAGCATCACCGTCTATTACCACGGAACCTATACGGTTATAGCCGACAACCAAGGTTGTACCGGCACCACCAACATCACCATTCCCATCTGTCCGTGCGAAGTTTGGGTACCCAACGCCTTCTCGCCCAACCACGATGACGTGAACGAAGTCTTCCTACCGCAAATCAGCAGCACACTCGCTTCGTACGAGCTGATGATTTTCGACCGCTGGGGCAAGCTGATATTTGAAACCGAAGACTTCAACCAAGGCTGGGATGGCACTATCAAAGGAGCCGAAGCACCCATGGGCGTTTTCAATTATGTTATAAAATACGTATGCAGCAGTGCTCCCGACAAGAAATTAATCAAACACGGCAGCCTCACACTAATTAGATAATCTCATCTCATACATTCCTGCAAAATCACCTATGCCCTATGGACGTAGGTGATTTTTTGTCATTCGAGAAAAAAAAATAGAAAAAAACGAAGATTTTCATAAATTTTTGTAACCTTTCTGATTATCGTGCGTATCACACCCATGAACAACAAACGAAAGTTTACACTTTCATGTATCAAAAAGGTTAATGGTTTGGATAAAGGCGGACGTTGTCCGCCTTTATTTTATGCCGTCATGCGTATCGTTTTTTTTTGTATTTTCGCAACTAATTATTATGGATCACAAAAGGCTTTTAAAAAACCTTTAATCGTTGTGCCGCATGAAGAAATTAATCCTATCTATTACATTAATAATCATATTGTTACCATCATTTTCGCAGCCTCATGTTTCCATTGACGGCATCGTGGCTATTATTGGTAAAGAGATTATTATGCGTTCGGATATAGAGAATACATTCATTGAATATATGGCTCAGCAGGCAGATGTGGGTGATGAAAATGAGATCAAGTGCGACATCTTCGAACGACTTGTTTTTCAGAAGCTTTTACTTCACCAAGCCGCATTGGACAGTATCGTTGTCACCGACCAGCAGGTAGAGGACCAAGTGAACTACCGTATCAACTATGTGCTGCAACAATCGGGAGGCGACCCGAAGATGTTGGAGGATTATTACAAAAAGAGCCTAAACGACATCAAGAAAGACATGAAGCCCATGATGCGCGAACAGATGATGGTTGACGAAGTGCAACGCGGCATTACAGAAAACACCACCATCACCCCTACGGAAGTGAAGAAATTCTTTGAGAACATTCCTTACGACAGTCTACCGACGATTGCCGCCACCTACGAATTTGGCCATATTGTCAAGACTCCCCATGTGAGCGAGACAGAGATTGCCGCCATCAAGCAGCGCTTGAACGAATACCGCGAACGCGTGCTGCGTGGCGAGAAATTCTCCATGCTGGCGCGCCTCTATTCCGACGACCCCGGTAGTGCCTCCAAAGGCGGAAACTTGGGTTTTGTGGAAAAAGGAACCCTCTATCCCGAATTTGAAGCGGCCGCCTTCAACTTGAAGACGGGTGAGATTTCGCCCGTCATCCAAACCAAAGCCGGTTACCATATTATCCAGATGATTGAGCGCCGCGGCGACCGCATCAACGTATCGCACATTCTGCTGCAGCCCAAGCCCTCAACCGAGGCGCAGGTTGAAGCCATTGAATATTTGGATAGCGTACGCAAAGTTATCATCGACAACAAGATGAATTTCAGCGATGCCGCTTTCAAGTTCTCTGACGATATGAACAAAAATAGCGGTGGCTGGGTTGTTAATCCTTACACAGGCTCCAACAAATTTGAAAAGGAAGCCATTGACCAAACTACTTTCGTTACCTTGTCGAAACTGATCCCGGGTGAATACTCCGACCCCTCACCCTACGTGAACGACGCTGGCAACATGTGCTACCGTCTGCTTTACCTCAAAACCAAAACACCTCCTCACAAGCCCAATTTGATTGAAGATTACGACATGATTAAAAATGCAGCTATCGAATCGAAAAAAGAAGAGGTGATTGACAAGTGGGTAGAGGAAAAAGTACAAGTTACCAGTATCAAGATCACTGGAGAATACAAGAATTGTCCGTTTGTTTCCAAATGGAAAATACCTAATATAGAATAAATTAAAGGAAGATGGAATTGAATTTCAATAACGATGTTGAAGCTATTGAAGCGCTGGTTGACAAATACAAAGAACTGCGCACAGAAATAGCCAAAGTGATTGTAGGACAAGATGATACCGTCAAGAACATCTTGATGGCCATGTTCAGCCGAAGCCACGCCCTGCTGATTGGTGTGCCCGGCCTTGCCAAGACCTTGATGATTACCACCATTGCCAAGACTATCAACCTGACCTACAACCGTATCCAGTTCACTCCCGACCTAATGCCTTCCGACATTATGGGTACCGAAATTTTGGATGAGAGCAGGAAATTCAAATTTGTCAAGGGACCCATCTTCGCCAATATCGTTCTGGCTGACGAGATCAACCGTACGCCTCCCAAAACGCAATCGGCGCTACTGGAAGCCATGCAAGAGCGGTCGGTCAGCATGAACGGCACCACCTACCAGCTGCCCGAGCCCTTCTTTGTGTTGGCCACCCAGAACCCCATCGAGCAGGAAGGTACCTATCCCCTACCCGAAGCACAACAAGACCGTTTTATGTTCAACATCCAGTTGGACTACCCCAACTTCAACGATGAAGTGGACATTGTGAAAAATACCATCCACGGTGAGATGGCCACCCCCAACCAGGTGCTCTCCATCGACGAAATCGTCTTCTTCCAAAAGCTTCTGCAAAAGATACCTATCGCCGACAACATATACCAATATGCAGTCAGACTTACCAACCTGACGCGCCCTGGAACCGAAACGGCACACCCTTGGGCTAACGACTACCTCACTTGGGGTGCAGGACCGCGTGCTTCGCAGTTCCTCATCATCGGCGCCAGAACCCACGCTGTCTTGAGCGGCAAATTCTCACCTGACATTGAAGATGTCAAAGCTGTTGCCCACAACATTCTGCGACACAGAATCATTCGCAACTACAAAGCTGAGGCTGAAGGTATCACTATTGAAGATATCATCAACAAGCTGCTTGACGCCTAACCTTTTCTTTTACACAATAATAAGCGCCCAAACTCGTTTTTTAAACCGTATTAAATCACACAATGGAACTTTACAGTAATAAAAAACGATGGAAATGGCTGCTTTTTTTCTCGGCATGTATTGTCTTTGCCATCACCATCTACTACTCCAACATCCTGCTCAACGACATTGCCAATGAAGAGCGCAAGAAGGTCAGCCTGTGGGCAGATGCCATTAGCTACAAAGCTGATTTAGTTGCACATACAGACCATTTTTTCGATAATATCCGTACCGAGGAAGGCAAACGTGCGGCCTTGCTGGTCAGAGCCTTCCAAAAGGTCAACGAAGCCGGACTCAACGAAGACATCACCTTCTACATCGACTTTATTTCAGCCAATGCGACTATTCCCACCATCGTTACCAACGAGAAGGGCGACATTAACTATAAGGTAAATGTGGACGACGATGTGGCACAAATGAGCAATATTGCCGAGTTGGGCGAGCGCAAAGCGGAATACGACAGTTTGAAAATTGAGTACTACCGTCACGAGTACAACTACGTATATTACAAGGAATCACAGATTTACACCAATCTACACTTGGTCATTGACAACCTCATCCAATCGTTTTTCCAAGAAGTTGTCATCAACACGGCCTCAGTACCCGTCATTGTGACCGACAGCACTGGGCGCAATGTCATCACATTCGGTAATATCGACTCGGCCAAATTCCAATCGCCACAGATGGTGTCGGAGATGATTGCCGACATGCGAAACGAAAACACGCCCATCAAGATTGACCTGCCCGAGGCCGGCACCTGCTACGTCTTCTATCGGGAATCGCCCGTGCTCACCAGATTACGTTATTTCCCTTATATCCAGTTCTTTATCATCTTTGTATTTCTGGTTGTTGCCTATTTGCTTTTCAGTGTAGCCCGTCGTTCTGAGCAGAACCAAGTGTGGTTAGGCATGTCGAAAGAGACAGCCCACCAGTTGGGCACCCCCATTTCATCGCTCATGGCATGGAACGAACTACTTAAGAACCAAGACGTTGACCAGACCATCATCAGCGAAATCGACAAGGATGTGCATCGGCTGGAAACCATCGCACAACGTTTCTCCAAAATCGGCTCTGTACCCGAATTGAAGGACGAGAACCTCATCCAAATTCTACACGACTTCATCGGCTACTTGCAAACGCGCATCTCGGCCAAAGTCAAGATTACCCTATTGCCGCCGCCAGAGCCCGAAATCACACTTCCCTTGAACCGCTATCTCTTTGAGTGGGTCATTGAAAACCTGTGCAAGAACTCGGTTGACGCCATGGATGGCGACGGACAAATCACCATCAGCATCCAAACCGAAAAAGAGAAAGTTCATATTGACGTGGCCGATACTGGTAAGGGCATGCCCAACAACAAGAAGCGCACCATCTTCAAGCCCGGTTACACCTCAAAAAGTCGCGGCTGGGGTCTGGGACTCACTTTGGCGAAACGTATCATCAAGGAATACCACAAAGGGAAACTCTTTGTCAAATCGACCGCGCCTGGCAAAGGCACCGTCATGCGCATCACGCTTAACAAAAGTCGGAACTAATATTCGTATTTCTGCACTTTTTCCTTAAAGCAGCGACCTCTCTCCTCAAAATTCTTGAACCTGTCGTAGCTTGAAGCGGCGGGCGAAAGCAAACATATTTTATTCTTGGCCGTATTCTGGTAGGCGTATGCCACAATCTTATCAAAATTATCTTCAATCATAAAACTTTCCGGCAACGGACGACCTTGTTTCTTCCACTCCTTCAAGATACGCTTGCCTGCCGGGCCCATGAAGACCACATTTCGAATGGGATTCTCGTACAAGAAATCGATAAGCGGCTGATAATCAATACCACGATCGAAGCCGCCGATAATCAGCGTATCCACTTTGCGCAACGAGTTAACAGCGGCAATGGTTGCCTCGGGAATGGTTGAGATACTGTCGTTGTAGAAGGATATGTCGCGGAACTTGCCTACAAACTCGATGCGGTGCTCCAACCCCTTGAAATCCTTAAGCGCATTCAAGATGGCGGCATCTTCTACAGGGCGAGTTTTGCATGCCAAGATGGCGGCCATAATGTTGTAGTAGTTGTGCGCACCAGGCAGATGATTGAAGTCGGCCAACTCATACTGATTGGTAATCTTCCGATTGCTAACCAAGATAATTTCGGTATCGTGGCTGTAAGCGCCGTCGGCCAGGACAGTCTGACGACTGAACGGATAGAAGCGGCGTTGGTACTGATGCGACTTTAGTAATTCCACAATATACTGATTATCGGAATTATAGATAAGCACATCTTGCTCATTCTGATAAACCGTAATATTTAATTTTGCTAACTGATAATTGCTGAAAGAGTTGAAATGATCGAGATGCTCTTGGAACATATTCAACAGGATAGCCACGTGCGGCGAAGCGGTAACATACTCAAGTTGGTGCGCCGACAACTCGGCAACGATGGTTGTTTCATCATTTATCTTGTCGATGATATCGAAGAAAGGAACGCCGATATTGCCTGCCAACAACGTATTGCCGAGGGTGTGGTTGAGGATATGGTAAATCAGCGAAGAGGTTGTGCTTTTTCCTTTGGTGCCCGTCACTCCTATCATTTGAGCGCCGAAGGCGCGAATAAACAGGTCCGTTTGCGATGTAATCTTCTGAGGAACAATAAAATAATCGAGTCTAGTAAGATTAACGCCAGGGGTCTTCAAAATCAAATCATAATCGTTCAGATGGCGGTCGTATTCTTGACCCAATACGAAAGAAAGATTTTTATCCTCTTGATATTCATCTACTTTCAGATTCTCATTACCATCCGCGATGGTCAATGGTTGATTGGGAAAATATTTACGAATAAAATGATAGGATGAAATGCCTTCTTTTCCAAAGCCCAGAATCACGATTTTCTTATCCTTCAGGGCGTCAATAATCAGCTCTTTCTTCATAACAGAGAAATTAATCGAGTTTTAAGACAGCGAGGAAGGCCGACTGGGGCACTTCCACATTGCCTACTTGTCGCATTCTTTTCTTACCTTGTTTCTGTTTCTCAAGCAGTTTGCGCTTACGGGTGATGTCACCGCCGTAGCACTTGGCTGTCACATCCTTACGCACTGCCTTGATCGTTTCACGGGCTATAATCTTTGAGCCGATGGCAGCCTGGATGGCGATGTCAAACTGCTGACGAGGAATCAGTTCTTTCAGTTTCTCGCAGATGCGGCGACCAAAGCCGTAGGCGTTGTTCACGTGTGTCAGCGACGAGAGCGCATCTACCGACTCGCCATTGAGCAGGATATCCAGTTTGACGAGTTGGGCAGGCTTGTAGTTTGAAATATGGTAATCGAATGAGGCATAGCCTTTTGAGATACTTTTCAGTTTATCGTAAAAGTCGAACACAATCTCGCCGAGCGGCAGGTCAAAGGTTAACTCCACACGGTTGGCAGCGATATAGACCTGATTCAGCAGGGTGCCACGCTTGTCGAGACAGAGTTTCATGATTGGGCCGATATAGTCGGCTTTGCTGATGATTTGTGCGCGAATGAACGGTTCTTCCACGTGGTCGATGACGTTTGGCGAGGGCATTCCCGATGGGTTATGCACCTCAATCATCTCACGTTTGGTGGTCATCACCTTGTACGACACATTGGGGACAGTGGCGATGACATCCATATTAAACTCTCTATCAAGGCGTTCCTGCACAATCTCCATGTGTAGCAATCCGAGGAAGCCGCAGCGGAAGCCGAAGCCGAGGGCGGCTGATGACTCAGGCACGAAGGTCAGTGAGGCGTCATTGAGTTGCAGTTTTTCGAGCGAAGCACGCAACTCTTCGTAGTCGTCGGCATCCACGGGATAGACACCGGCGAAGAGCATAGGCTTCACCTCTTCAAAGCCGGCCACTGCCTCTTGACAAGGTCTGTTGACATGCGTAATTGTATCACCCACACGCACTTCCGTTGATGTCTTGATACCCGAAATGATATAGCCGACATCACCTGCCGAGAGCACCTGTTTGGGTTCCTGTTTCATACGGAGCACACCAATTTCATCGGCGTTGTACGACTTTTCAGTCGCCATAAACTTCACAAAATCATTGGCATGGATGGTACCGTTAAAGATACGGAAGTAGGAAATGATGCCGCGATACGAATTGAAGATAGAGTCGAAGATGAGCGCTTGCAGTGGAGCATCGGGATCGCCCTTGGGGGCGGGAATCTTCTCAACGATAGCTTCCAGAATCGCCTCCACGCCATAGCCAGTTTTGCCACTGGCTTCCAAGATTTCAGACTCGTCGCAGCCCAACAGATCCACAATCTGGTCTTTCACCTCGTCGGGCATGGCGGAGGGCATATCCATTTTATTCAGTACTGGAATGATTTCCAGATTGTTATCAATAGCCAAATAGAGATTGGAGATAGTCTGTGCCTGAACACCTTGCGTAGCATCCACCAGCAGCAGGGCACCTTCACAGGCGGCAATAGCACGCGACACCTCGTACGAGAAATCGACATGGCCGGGAGTGTCAATCAGGTTCAGCACATAATTCTCGCCGTTGTGTTTGTAATTCATCTGGATGGCATGGCTCTTGATGGTGATACCGCGTTCGCGTTCCAAATCCATGTCGTCCAGCACCTGGTCCTGAAAATCACGATCGGCAACAGTGCCAGTCACTTGCAACAACCTGTCGGCCAAAGTGCTCTTACCGTGATCGATATGGGCTATAATACAAAAATTGCGTATATTTTTCATCGAGCGCAAAGATACAATTTTTTTGGGAACTATTTGTTCTCCGACTTGGCAGCCATCTGTTTCTTATTGTCGCCAATATAAAGGAAATAGAGGAAGAGGTCCACCATCACCAGAATCATATTGAACGCCCACAGGAAGGTCACAATATCAGGATTATACAATATCTTATGGATAATGCCGAACACGTAGCCAATGATAATCATCATCATAAAAAAGGGGCTTTTGCCTACAACAATCTTCGTGCGCAGCGCTTTCACAATGGAAACGGGCCAACTGCAGGCGAAGCACAGCAGCATCAATATTTCCCAAATGCTAAATCCACTCATAAAAATCAAATTTATTATGGTCAAAAAAACGACTGCAAAAGTAGCAAATTAAGTGCAAAGTGCTTCTGTGGCCACACAAGAAGAAAATAAGCCGTTCAAGCGGTATAATATCCTATTAATGAACCTACAACAAAACAATCTCAAAAAAAATCTTTCAAAAGAGTAACAATTATGTCATTTTTTTTTTATATTTTTGCACATTGATATTAGAATATGGCACGAAAAAAGATCCTTTACATCACCTCCGAGATTTATCCGTATCTCGAAGAAAGTTATATTTCAAAGATTTGTCGTTTTCTTCCGCAGAGTATTCAGGAGAAAGAGAACGAAATTCGAACTTTCATGCCCAAATACGGATGTATTAACGAACGAAAGAACCTGTTGCACGAAGTCATCCGTCTATCAGGTCAGAACATCATCATTGAAGATGCTGACCACCCGTTGATTATCAAAGTTGCTTCGTTGCAGTCGGTTAAGATGCAGGTTTACTTTATCGACAGTGAAGATTTCTTCAAGCGCAAACAGTTGTTCCGCGATGAGAAAGGCGAATTTTTCGCCGATAACGACTCTCGGGTGCTCTTTTTCGCCAAAGGCGTCATCGAGACCGTCCGCAAACTGGGATGGATTCCCGACATCATCCATTGCCACGGCTGGATTAGCTCACTGGTTCCTATTTTCATCAAGACTTGCTACAAAGACGATCCTTTATTCCAAGACACCAAGTTGATCTATTCCATTTATGCCGACCAATTCAAGGAAAAATTCTCTAGTTCCTTTGGTAAGAAACTGAAAATCACGGGCATACCCAAAGAGTATCTCCCACTTTATAAAAACCCTGATTTTGACAACATTACCAAAGCTGCGGTTAAATTCTCCGATGCGGTTGTCATTGGGCATCCCGAAGTGAAGAAGAATCTGCAAAACTTTGTGTTGACCTCTGACAAGCCACACCTCATCCATCCCGACAGCGAGGATTATGTAGATGCTTACAACGACTTTTACAACACTGTGCTTCAACTATAATCGTCTGGTTTTTTGACTCGCCTGATCATGAAACGCTTTTCTATCATTTATCTCGTCTTGGCCGCCTGGATGGCACTTTCCGGTTGCGTCAGGGAAATCGACCAGATTGGTCTCAACTTGCAAGACGGTAACATCTTGTTGGGCAACAACTTTAACGATACCACCACCATCGTTGCTTACTCGATGCGTAACGACAGCCTGGTGACCAGCAAAGTGGCCAACTGCATTGTTGGCTGCGTGAACGACCCTGTCTTCGGCAGGACCATCGCCAGTTTTTACACCCAGTTTGAGTTGAAAAGCGGCACCGTGGATTTCACCTCTGGCGCCACTATCGACTCGGTACGTTTGAGTTTGCGCTACAACGGTTTTTTCGGCGACACGCTGTCACCCATCACACTCGAAGTGTACGAGGTGACTGACGATATGAAAGACTCGCTCTACTACAATTACAGCACTAGCACAACCGACTTCATCAATCTGACCTACCAGCGTTCTTACACGCTGCGACCGAAGCCGACCACCTACATACCGGTTGACACGGGCTATGTGCCCTCCTACTTCTCCATTCGTCTCGCCGATGAATTGGGACAACGTTTCCTTAACAAGCAGACATTTAGCAAAGTTGAAGACGTAAGAGATTGCCTGCGAGGATTGTATGTTACCGCCCGCAGTTCTTCCTCCACGGGCAACTTGGTTTACGTAGCTCTGACAGCAGCCCTTTCTGGATTGGAAATCCACTACACCGAAAGTGGTGGAGCCCACAAATCGTACACCTTCCCCATTGCCAAAAACTGCATGTACTACACCCATTTCGACCACAACGATTACAACAATGCCTCGATGGACTTTAAGAACCAAGTGCTGAACGAACGCAGAGAACTGGGTGACAAGGTATTATACGCACAAGCCACCGCCGGCGTCAAGACGGTGATTAAGATGCCCAACCTGCAACAATCATTGAAGAACATCGCCGACAAGAAAGTGGTCATCAACAAAGCCGAACTGGTCATCACCAATATCTCCAACGACCCCGACTATTTCAACACTCCCTACAACCTCGGTTTGCAAGCCATTGGCAATGACGGCTCCCTGCTCAAGTTGCCCGACGACGCCTCCTTGACCAGCAGCGCCTATTTTGGTGGCATCTACAATGAAAAGAAAAAGGAATACAGATTCCGTATAACACGATATGTACAACAAGTGATGAATGGCATCCTTCCTAACAACGGCATCAATCTGGTTGTTAGCGGCGCCAGTGTCAGAGCCAACCGACTGATTTTCTGCGGGCCCAAGCCCGACGAAATCGACTACGACAAGCGTCTCCGTCTCGAGATTTCTTACACAACATACTAATATCATACTGACTGATAGTCTTTTACCTATCACAACATAACATTACGTGTAGTATCGTCGCCTGAACAGGCAAAAAAATTACGCTATATGAAACCTATCATTGCCCCTTCGATGCTTTCTGCCGACTTTTGCCATTTAAAAGACGACATTCTGATGGTTAACGAGTCGAAAGCCGACTGGTTCCACTTGGACATTATGGACGGCCTTTTCGTTCCCAACTACTCGTTTGGCATGCCCGTCATCAAGGCCATTGCCAGTGCCGCTGAAAAGCCGCTGGATGTGCACCTTATGATTGTGCAGCCGGAGCGCTACATTGCCGAGTTCAAGAAAGCTGGTGCCGACCTGCTCACCGTACATTGGGAGGCATGCACCCACCTGCACCGCACCGTGCATCAAATCAAGGCGGAAGATATGCTGGCCGGTGTGGCCCTTAACCCGCACACCCCTGTAAGTTTCCTCGAGGACATCATCCAAGACCTGGACATGGTACTGGTCATGTCTGTTAACCCGGGTTTCGGCGGACAAAAATTCATCGAGCAGAGTTTGAAGAAAATCGAAAAACTGCGCGAACTGATTATCAAGAGCGGCTCACAGGCGTTGATAGAAGTGGATGGCGGTGTAGATGCCGACACAGCTCCCAAGCTCGTCAAGGCAGGTGCCGATGTGCTGGTGGCCGGCAACTACGTTTTCAAGGCCGACAATCCGCTGGAGCGCATCGAGACGCTCAAGAAGGCTGGTTCAAGAAAGAAATAGGATTACAGCACCACGCCGTCCTTCATCACGACACGGCGGTCGGAGAGCTGCGAAAGTTCCTCATTATGAGTTACTACGATAAATGTCTGGTGGAAATTATCACGCAGATCGAAGAACAATTGGTGTAATTTCTTAGCATTTTCAGAATCCAGATTGCCCGACGGCTCGTCTGCCAGAATCAGCATCGGATTATTGATGAGAGCGCGAGCCACCGACACGCGTTGTTGCTCACCGCCAGAGAGTTCTGAGGGCTTATGATGGGCACGGTCGCTCAGTTTGAGGAAATCGAGCAGGCGGTCGGCCTCTTTCAGCGCATCCTTGCGACTTTTGCCAGCAATGAGAGCGGGCAGCGCCACATTCTCAGCTGCCGTAAACTCGGGCAATAGGTGATGGAATTGGAACACGAAGCCGATATGCTGGTTACGGAAAGCCGACAGCTCACGGTCGGACAGTTTGCCGAGATTGGTACCTTCGATGAGAATCTCGCCACTGTCGGGCTTGTCGAGCGCACCAATCAGGTGCAGCAATGTGGACTTGCCCGCACCTGAAGCGCCTACAATCGTCACCACTTGCGACTTTTCAACCGTCAGATTCACGCCCTTTAACACCTTTAAAGAGCCGTAACTTTTTTCAATATTCCGAACTTCAATCATTTGCTAAAAAATATGACGCAAAGATAACACAAAACAATTTATAATTGATAATTTAATAATGATGCTGGTTAAAGAAGGGTAATCACTCGATAAACACTGTCAATTTGAAAATAATATTGCGTCCCATGTTGAATACACCTTGTCTTCCTGTCAACACATTCAAATCGGCATATTTCAATCGATTAAGATGATCCTGATAACAAACATTCGTTAGATTATCAACAATCAAAGTAAGGTCGGCAACTTTTTTCCCTTTCATCAAGATGTCCGTTCCCATTGACAATCCGAACAAGAGGTATGATGGTGTCATGGTCTCCGTGTTATATGCGGCAAAATAATGATTCTGCTTCAAACACAAATCCATACGAGCTGATATATACGCATTATTGAACACTTTTCCATCATGGGTAATTTCGTATTTTGCATCTACCGCAAGGCGCGGTGCTGGTATCATCGGGAGCCACCGCATCTCTTTAGGCTGACGCATCAGACGTGCATTGACATACGAAAAAGAAGCACCAATATGAAAGGCATGGACAGGATGGATGTCAACACCCACCTCACAACCCGCCAGCAACGCATTTCCTTGTGTATAGGCAAAAGTCATCAAATCAGGATCAACAATGCTATCAATGCGATGCAAGTAGATGTAATTGTTGACATAATTGACAAACGCGGATCCATACAATTCCAAATATCGCATGGAATAATCCAAGCCAAAATCTGCCTGCAAACTATATTCCGACTTAATTTTGCGATTTCCTATCTCATACCTTAAAGAACCTTCATGTTCGCCGTTTGACGCCAGTTCGCTAATATTCGGCGCACGGAAACCACGAGCCACATTGAATTTCAAGTGCAACCCTTTGGTTGCCTCACAAATGGCACCCAAACTGCCGTCACACCTGGAAAATGCCTCGTAAATTTCTCAAAACGAATCTCATTATCTTCTATCAATTCCTTCGAATTCAAATAGCGATAATCAAAACGGAGTCCCCCACTAAAATTCCACCGTTTCAACCTTTTGGAAACTGTTGCATACATACCTGCATCAAACAAGCCATAGTCGGGAATTAGGAATTCATCGCCCAGATTTATGGAGAGTTGTCCCATGCCATTCACACCTGTAGAGAACTTCCAACCCGATTTTTCATCTGAAATATAACGGACATCATAATTCAATGTATGTAGCTGAAGATAAAGTCCATATTCATCTGCAGACTCTTCAAATTCTTTTCGCCGGTTTTGCTGGTATCCGAGAATCACCTTCATAAAACCCGATGACAAATGAATAAAACTCTCTGAAACTGCCTTATAGTGATGCACACGTTGATATGGCAACCCATGACGATATGGAAGCATGCCGCCATCCTCTGAAATCAACTTTCCTGTTACCGTGTCACGTTCGCCTTCAACGATACTTGGAGTGACATTGTAATATCCGAACTTGAGTTTGGTAAAACCCCAACCGCGCATCAGTCCGGCTTTTAGCGAAAAAGCTCGCTCGCCAAACTGGGAATTGGGCACATAGCCATCAAGCCGGTTTTTATAGGCATGTGCATGTTTTTCACTAAATCGTGCATCCCAGATAAAACCCTTATGATTCCCCGCAAGGTTTAACGAGGCTCCTAACAGATCGTTATTACTTTGGTATTCAGCATTTATCTGACCTCTTATCGCACCTTCCATTGGGGACGGCAACTCTTTGAAAACCAACACACCACCTAGTGCATCGGAGCCGTACATCAGACTGGCAGGACCTTTCAGAATCTCTACTGCTCCCACTTCGTTGGCATCAATTTCGATTCCATGCTCATCGCCCCATTGCTGGCCTTCCTGACGGACACCATCATTGATTACCACAATACGATTGTACCCCAATCCACGAATGATCGGCTTCGATATGCCGCTTCCCGTCGTAATTTGCGATACTCCTGGCTGTCTGGCTATCGCATCAATCAAATTAGTGGAAGGTGCCTGATGCAGTTCCTTACCTTGAATTATCATCACAGGCATGGGGGTCTCTTTTAATTTCATATCACCCACCGCTCCTGTCACGGTCACTTCCTCCAAATCCAAATGCCCGAAAAAAATATCCGTAGAGTCGAGCAAACTCTGTGCTGTCATTAGTGTGGCATACACCAATGACAAGGCTAACAATATTAATTTTTTCATATTAGTCTTGTTTTAAAAAATAAAATCCAGTGAATGATTCTCTTATTTACAACAAGACAGGAGGTGCGCGAGATAAGAAAATAGGCTCTACAAACACAAAAACAAAATCCTCCGTCACCCTCACTTCTCTTTGTGTTCCTAGTTGAATGTTCGGCACAAACATAGGAGGAACATCTTCATAGACGAGATGTTGAAAGTAACAAAGAAGACATCCATCCTCATGCACCTCCAATGAATGTGACACATCATCCGTTGGATGGTCATGTGATAGATATGTGTGAACATGGAGCGATGACAATATGCTTGCAGGCAGATAAACGGCCAACAAGATAAATGCTATTATTGTTCTGTATCGCTTCATTACCTATAAAAGCAAAATAATTACCGACGCAAAAATAAGAAAAGTTTCTTCATCTGTCAGACGTATATTTTCCACTCTTCATCAAGATTAAATTTCTTATATTTGCAATCGCTTTATGCAAAACGACGAAACTAAACAATTAATTCATCATTAAAACATAAACACTATGAACCAAGAACTTTCAAAACTTTACCCCTCAGCAGTATGGGATTGTTTTGCCCACATTTGTGACACGCCGCACCCTTCGAAACACGAAGGCAAAATTCTGGCATGGTTAAAGAAGTGGGCCGAAGAGAACCACATTGAATATCATCAAGATGAGACTGGCAACCTGCTTTTCCGCAAACCTGCCACTCCGGGCATGGAAAACCGCAAGACCGTCATTCTGCAGGGCCACATCGACATGGTGCCACAAGCCAATAGCGACAAGAAGCACGACTTCCTCACCGACCCCATCGAGCCTATTATTGGCAATGACGGATGGGTTCGCGCCAACGGAACCACGCTGGGTGCTGACAATGGTATGGGCTGCTCGGCTGCCATGGCTGTTCTGCTCTCCAAAGATATCGCCCACGGTCCTATCGAAGTATTGGTAACTGTTGACGAAGAGACTGGTATGACTGGTGCTTTCGGCTTGCAGAAAAACTTCGCCAAAGGCGACATCCTCATCAACCTCGACTCCGAAACCGAAGGCGAACTCTACGTTGGTTGCGCCGGCGGTTTGGATGCCCTCATTAACATGGACTACAGCGAAGTGGATACGCCTGCCGGCATGACGGGCTATCGTCTCTGCATCACTGGTTTGAAGGGCGGTCACTCCGGTATGGACATTGCCCTCGGTCGCGCCAACGCCAACAAGGTAATGTTCCGCTTCCTGAGAAAGAGCATCGTCAACTTCGGTGCACGCATCGCTTGCGTCAAAGGTGGCAGCCTGCGCAACGCCATCCCACGCGAGGCCGTTGCCGACCTGGCCGTTCCCGCTGACAAAGCAGCTGCTTTTGCCACTTTCGTAAAAGACTTTTCCGACACCATCGCCAAGGAATTTGCCAAAACCGAACCCACTTTGAGCATCACCCTGGACACCATCGCCGTGCCCGCCAAAGTGATGTGCGAGAAGTGCCAAAGCAAAGTCGTGAACATGGTATTCGCCCTTCCTAACGGCGTTATGCGCATGAGCGACGCCATGGCCGACCTCGTTGAGACTTCTGTCAACCTGGCTGTTGTCACCATCGAAGGAGGCAAATTGAGCACTGCCAGCTTGTTAAGAAGCTCGGTTGACTCAGCTAAAGAGGCTGTTGGCGAGAAGATGACCGCCATCGCCGAACTGGCTGGCGCCACCATCACCCTGAGCGGTGCTTATCCGGGCTGGAAACCCAACATGGACTCCCCCATCCTCAACACGATGTTGAAGGTTTACAAGGAGAAATTCGGCACCGAGCCGACCATCAAGGCAATCCACGCCGGTCTGGAATGCGGTCTGTTTGGCGTTTGCTACCCGCATTGGGATATGATCTCCTTCGGACCCACCATCTGCCACCCGCACTCACCCGACGAAAGAGTCAACATCGAAAGCGTGGGCAAATTCTGGGATTTCCTCGTTGAGACCTTGAAAAACATCCCCACCAAATAATTGTGACTACGCAAAAATCATCGTGACCTCATGATGAGACTCGACAAATTATTAGTACACTTGGGCTTTTTCCCCTCGCGGGAGAAAGCTCAAGATGCTATTATACAGCAAACAGTCAAGGTTGGCGGCCAACTGGTGACCAAACCTTCCAAGGAGGTGGACGAAAGCGCCGACATTGAAGTCATCGACATCTTTAACAAGTATGTCAGCCGCGGCGGCCTCAAGCTGGAGAAGGCCATCTACGACTTCGGTCTCGACTTCAGCGGGAAGAACGTTCTGGATGTCGGCTCTTCTACAGGCGGATTCACTGACTGTGCGCTGCAAGCGGGTGCCACACATGTAGTTGCCGTTGATGTGGGCAGCAACCAGTTGCATCCTTCGTTGCAAAATCATCCGCAGGTTACCTCGCTCGAAAACACCGACTTCCGTGAGCTGACACCACAGGAGCTACCCATCCAGCAGTTCGACTTCATCGTTACTGACGTCTCCTTCATCTCACTCACTTGTCTTTTCCCCTATTTCAAGACTTTCCTCAAACCTGACGGGCAGATGGTGCTGCTCATCAAGCCCCAATTTGAAGCAGGAAGTTCTTTTTTGAACAAAAATGGCATCGTCACCGACGAAAAAGGATACAAAATTGCCATCCATCGGGTGGAACAGGAAGCTCTCCAGCAGCAATTTTATCTGAACCGGCTCTCCATATCCACTCTTTTCGAAAAAATAAAAAACGTGGAGTTTCTCTCCCTTTTCTCCCTCATTGACAACCACTTCCGCATTGATTACAACGCTTTATTCAAAGAAGTGAAGGAGCTCAAAAAGAGAATTTCGGGGCGCTAAAAGCAGCCTTCCCCATTTTTCCGTTTTTACTTTCAAATTTCCGTTTATTAATTGGGGATTTTTCTTATTTTTGCCATTTATTTTAAGAATTCATCTAAAAATATATAACCCGTGAAAAAAATCAATCCTCGCCAGAATTACAACGATTCCCGCAAAGCCATCGGCTATGTGAATCGTAAAGAAGCCAGCCAACAAGACTACGACCGTATCGGGTTCAAGTCAGGTTTGGAGGTTCACCAGCAATTGGCTACTAAAGAGAAACTTTTCTGCCGCTGTCCTGCCGGCATTTTCCAAAAACCCGATGAGTTTGACGCCGAGTTGCTGCGTCACATGCGTCCCACCCTCTCCGAGATGGGCGAATATGACGGCACTGCGCTCATGGAGTTCAAAACCCGCAAGAACATCATTTACCGCATTGCACATCGCACTGCCTGCACATACGAGGTGGACGACACACCGCCGTTTCCCATCAACCCTGAGGCGCTGCAATATGCACTCGAGATAGCCCTTGCTTCGAAACTGAAAATCGTAGGCGAGGTGCACATCACCCGTAAACAATACCTCGACGGCTCCATTCCCACTGGTTTCCAGCGTACCGCCATCCTCGGTATTGACGGCGAAATCCAACTGAAACACAAGAAAGTACGTCTCATCCAGTTAAGCGTGGAAGAGGACGCCTGCCGTGAGGTTTCCGATATCGGTCACACCCGTATCTATCGCACCGACCGTCTGGGTATGCCTCTGATTGAGACTGTTACCTATCCCGAAATGGTTAACCCTGACGAGGTTGAAGAGGCTTGCAACTACATCCGCTTCTTGAACCGCAGCACCGGCCGTGTACGCACAGGCATCGGCGCTGGTCGTGAGGACGTGAACGTAAGCTGCACCGGCGGCACCCGTATTGAAGTGAAGGGCGTGGCTCACACCAAATGGATTCCCGATGTAACCCATATCGAATGTTTCCGCCAGTGGGCACTGCTCGCCATCCGCGACAAGCTGACCAAGCGCATCAAGAAAGAAAACTGGAAAATGGCCGTTACAGAGCTGGATCCCAAAGAGTTCCACTTCTACTACGACCCCATCACCGACGCCATCAAACGTGGTGAAAAGGTATATGCTGTCAACTTGCCCGAATTTGCAGGCTTGCTGTCGCACTTCGTACAACCCGGCCATCCCTTCTACTGCGAATTCGCTGACAGGCTGAAGGTTATCGCTTGCCTTGAGCGTCCCAACATGGCCACCAGCGAAGATATCGAAGATGTGGTTAGCAACAGCGTATTCGAAAGAGCTGCCGAAGTGCTGCACGCCGGCGAGAACGACGCACAAATCATCTTCTGGGCTCCCGAAGACGACGTTAAGACCGCTTTGGAAACCATCGAAGAACGTGCGCTGATGACCTTCGACGGTGTTCCGTTCGAGACTCGTAAGGCACTGCCCGACGGCACGACCATTTTTGAGCGCGTACTGCCCGGTGCCGACCGTATGTATCCCGATACCGACTCGGCTCCCATTCCTTTGCGTGCCGATTATATCGAAGAGTTGAAGAAGAACATTCCTGATGCCGTGGCCGATCGCTACGCACAAATGGTTCAATGGAATGTTCCAGAAGATTGCTTCAAATATATCTTCACCCACAACTTCTTCCCGCTCATCAAGAAGATTGCCGACGAGTTGGGCTACTGCCCCAAATACTTGGGAACCTTCTTCGGCCAACGTCTGAAACACCTGCACGGCCAATACGGCGAACTTCCTTTCTGCAAGTGCAGAATCTTCGACCTGTTCGAATTCCTGAAGAAAGAAGGTTTGGACAAGGCCATCGCCGCCGACATGCTGAAGCAGATGTTCGCCAACCCGAAAGCTTCCATGGAAGAGTTGCTCAAACTCACTGGCTTCCGCAAAGCGTCGAAGCAGGAGATTGTTGCATGCATGCAAGCCAACACGGGTGCCTTCAAGCCGATGCGCAAACGCACCAACGCCCAAGACCGCAAAAACAGTCTGCTCGGCAGCGTGCGCACCCTCGCCCTTGGCAACGTCCCCATCACCGAATTATCCAAGGAGATCTAATTGTAAAATGTTAATTGTAAATTATTAATTGATAGTTATGAACGACGATAAAGTAACATTTCAAGGATATAAAGGAAGAGCATTAGAGATGCTCAAAAAATACGATGTGCACGTATGGGACAAAGCCGAGGTGGAGACCACTCGCGGACACTTCTCGGGCAAGATTCTGCCCCGTGCCGAAAACACTGATGACATCCACATCGTGATGAAGGTTAGCACTGGCTACAATATCGGTATCGATATTGAGACCGTAACCGACATGAAGGGTGAGCGCGACCCGCAACCCGTGTTCAAGATTCCCGAAAAGGAATTCCCTTACACGCCCGGACTTCCCCACGTAAAGCTGTTGGGTACTGGCGGTACCATCGCCTCTCGTCTGGACTATCGTACGGGTGCGGTAATTCCCGCCTTCTCGCCTGGTGAGTTGTATGGTGCTGTGCCCGAACTGGCCGACATCTGCAACCTGGAGACAGAAAAGGTTTTCGCTGTTTTCTCAGAAAACATGTCACCTGTTGAATACAAAGCCCTGGCCAACAAGATTGGCGACGAAATCAAGGCTGGTATTGAAGGTATTGTGATTGGCCACGGTACCGATACGCTGGCGCACACCGCCACCGCGCTGACTTACATGTGCCAAAACCTGCCTATGCCCGTTGTGCTGGTAGGCTCACAACGTTCTTCCGACCGACCCAGTTCCGACGCTGCATTGAACCTGATGCACGCCATGACGGCCGCCGGCCACGGCGACATCGCCGAAGTGATGGTCTGCATGTTCGGTCCCACCAGCGATGACTACGGCTTCCTGCACCGCGGCACGCGCGTGCGTAAGATGCACTCCTCCTACCGTTCCACCTTCCGTACCATTGGCGACACGCCTCTCGCAACAGTAAACCGCAAAGACGGCGTACAGCCCATCAAGGAAGTGTATAACCACCGCCGCAGAGGCGAGCAACATCGCCAGGTAGAGGTTATTACCAACTACGAGGACTACAAGCGCAGCATCGCCAAAAACGACCCCAATACCACCCGTATCGTGCCCACATTCGATGACCGTGTGGCTATCCTCTACTACTACCCGGGCATGAAACCCGACGTACTGGATGCCCTCATCGACAATGGCTACAAAGGTATTGTATGGGACGGCACTGGCCTTGGCCACGTTAACAAGCACATGTTCGACGCCATCCAACGCGCCACCGACGCTGGTGTACATCAGTACATGAGTGTACAGACCATCTGGGGTTACACCCACATGTTCGTTTACGACACTGGCCGTGACATGATGGCCCGCGGTATTATCCCCGCTGACAATATGCTGGCAGAAAGCTCTTACATCAAACTCGGCTGGGCTCTCGGTCTGACCAAAGACAGCGGCCAAAAGCGCGAAGATGTGAAGAAGCTGATGCTCACCCCCATCAACGATGAGATTACCAAGCGTGAACCTTACGACGGTTACCTCGTTTACCAAGGCGGCGTTCCCGAAGTAGAGGAATTCGTGAAGAAAGTAAGGAAATAGAAGATATGGCTGACGACAAATTCATCATCACCATCAACCGTGAAGCAGGTTCTGGCGGTAGAGAAATCGCCATCAAACTGGCCGAATTGCTCGGCGTGAAGATTTATGGCAAGGAAATCCTCGCCTCCATTATGGACAAATATAAACTCACACCTGAGCAGATTGAAAAAATCATGGCTGAAAAGCCAAACTGGTGGGCTGAATTTTGCCGGTTCTACAAGCAATTTGGCAGTGTTGCCGACAACACTTACGAAACCTACGAAGTCAATTCGCTGCAATTGTACCATGAAGAGAGGAAAATCCTTCAGGGACTTGCAGAACAAGAATCTTGCATTATTGTAGGCCGCACAGGGTTCCATATTTTCAAGGACAACCCCAATGCCATACGCATTTTCCTGATTGCCAGTCCTGAATATCGCATAAACCGTTTCATGGAAAGACTGGACATTGATGAAAACAAGGCCCGCAAAATCATGGAACAAAGCGACAAAGACCGCGAAAACTACACAAAATCCTTTGCCGGTATATCGCGCTACGATGCCCGCAATTACGATATGGTGCTTAATGTGTCGGGCTACACGACCGAACAGATGGCTCAGTTTTTAGCCCACAACATACGGCTGAGACACCCCGAAACGAAATAAAAGTAGAGCCGCGATAAATCGCGGCTCTACTTTTTATATGCAAAAAATTTTCTATAAAAAAATTCCCATATTTCAGAATTATTTTGTATTTTTGCAAAAATTTAATGAGATGAGGGTAGTGTTTGAGGATAAGGAATTAGAAAATCTCATATTGCTTCACCAAAGCAAAAAATACAAAAGGTATCAGAGAGACAGTAAATTTCTCAATGCACTTGACCGCGTATTCAATACGCTACAAGGAGCGGCAAACACTCAAGAGTTAAGACTATTTAGTTATCTGCACTATGAGAAATTGAAATATGTCGATTTAAGTTCAGTACGGGTGATAAATGGTAGAGTAGAACGACTTTTGTTTCGAGAGATAGAAGATGGCATTGAAATTACGTTAATAGAATTAGACAATACGCATTATGGACGACGATAGAATTACAGGTTTTCGCGCAGTACACCCTGGGGAAGTCCTCAATGATGAACTGAAAGAGCGTGGCATTAAGCAAAAAGACCTCGCCAGTAAGATTGGCATCCTCCCAAGCCATCTAAACGAACTTATCAAAGGTAAACGCAGTTTTACCGTAACCATCGCTATGGCACTGGAAAAGGAATTGGGTATCCCCTACGATTTTTGGATGCGTATGCAATACGGCTACGAACACGATTGTCTGGTCATCGCGCAAAGAGAGGTGGAAAAACAGCAGTCCTCACGACGAGAACATTCCAAACTGTCCAAAGTGGCAGCAGTATTATAAAAAGTAGAGCCGCGATAAATCGCGGCTCTACTGCTTTTGAAACGAAATCAACACCAATTATCTTCCTGCCAGTTCTTTATCAAACATGTAGAAAGCAGCTTTATCGTCGCCGATGCATTTCAGAGCGTCAACGATTTCCTGAGCGTTGGCTTCTTCTTCCACCTGCTCGGTAACATACCACTGCAAGAAGATGGTGCTGGCATAGTCTTTTTCTGCAACTGCCATAGCATACAGATTGTGAATCAGAGAAGTAACAGTTTTCTCGTGTTTCAGTGTCTCTTCAAACATTTTTAAGGGGTTAGCCCACTTGGTGGGGAACTTGGCGATGGCTCTCAGTTCAACGCGAGCTGTCTGTTCTTCCAGATAGTGCATAAATTTGAAAGCATGTTCCATCTCTTCGTTATACTGTTTGCGGAACCAGTGTGAAATGCCTTTCAATCCTTTGTCGGCGGCATCTGCTGACATGGCCAGGTAGAGATATGCGGACCACATTTCCGCATTGATTTGGGCGTTGATAGCCTCTTGCATCTTTTTGCTAATCATAATTTTAGAAATTTAAAGGTCAATAAAATATTGTTTCATGCAACATTATGCATGATATTATTCTCCCAATTTGTTCTTCAATTCTTGCGTATTCATCCCTTTCTGCTTGGCCATTCGCCAATACTTCATCGCATCTTCCTTATTATCCAACGCCTGATAGGCATCACCCATCGTGTTGTATATCTGCGCCAACTGACGACTGTCGTAAGAATAGGTAGAAGCCGCTTTCAGATATTCCAATGCCTTGGTCGGATTCCCCTCCTTTTGAAAAGCTCGACCCAAGCAATACATCATAGAAGCGTTCGACGGGAAGAGTTCCGACAAATCCTTTTCACAACTTATAATTGTCTTATAGTCTTTTAATTGCGAAAGAACAAAAAGATAATCTTCCCAGATGGTGAAATGGGTATTATCCATAGACAACGACCGCTCAAAAGCCATCTTTGCATCCTCATACTTACCCATATTGAGTTTCAGGATGCCCATTGTGGCCCATCCTTCTACCATATCGGGATGCACTTCCACAAATGTGGATGCCAACTTCTCACAGCGGCTTTGCGTTTGCGCATTACCACGGTTTTTCATGGCCGCAGTAAGATACTGTTTGAGGTATGTCAATTTCTCATCGGCTGCCAGCTCATGACTTTGAAAAGCCCTGAGCAACACATTGTAATAATTATCCTCATCACCCTTCTGCTGATAATAATTGGCCATAGCCATATTGGCATACGGGTCGTTTGGGGCAATTTCAGCCGCCCTCTTATAGTAAGTCAGCGCCTTTTCGGGCATACCGTTAGTGAGATAGATATTGCCGGCATTCACATAGTGTTTCGGTTCATAAGGGAACTCCTTAATCAGCTTGTCGTACTCACCTGCCGCACGCTTTACATCATTGAAATAGAGCCAGATATTCTTCTTCGCCTCGGTAATTTCCTCATTGTAGCCTATCAAAATCTCAATCTGGTCGTAGGTTTTGACAACATTCTTATACTGTTCATTGTTCAAATAGGCCTGACTCAGCAAGATAAGATACTGCTCGTTGGCGGGCTGAAGCTTGCAAATCTCTTTCCACAACTTGGTTGAAGCGGCATAATCGTTCATCAGGTCGTAAGTCTCTGCCAGCATCACTTTATACCATATATTCTTCTTATCCAGCTTGATAGCCTCCTGCAAATAGTACGAAGCGCCTGCATATTCCTTCTGTTGGTTTCTGATTTTGGCCAGCATAAAATAGGACGCATCGTGACTTGGATTTTTGGAGAGAACATAACGGAAGGATGTCTCGGCCGATTTGTAATCCGCCGAATAGAACTCGCGAAGCCCATCGGCGAACTTCTGCGACAGCATATTTTCGGTCTGTTGGTCAACGGTTTGAGCCGACGCCAGCATTACAGCCGAAACGAAGAAAAAGAATAGGATGCGTCGCAAAGTTTTCATGAATTATCAAACGGAATAATGGAAGAATTATTACATTTTCACATTGCAATAATACAACAAAAATCAGTCAAATTGGCGGGAAAATATTCATAAAAAAAGAGCCTTGAATCAACAATGTTCAAGGCTCCTATTGCTTTGTACCCGGGGCCGGGATCGAACCGGCACGAGTGTTACCTCATCGGTTTTTGAGACCGACGCGTCTACCAATTCCGCCACCTGGGCAATTCGGCCGCAAAAATAATAAATTTTTTCATTCGTTTCACGAATTAAAAAAATTAAAATCAAAGTTCAGAATTCAAAATCCAAAATCTATTCTGAACTCTGAATTTTGAATTTATTATTCTTCCCATAACCAATAGCGAACCTTGTATATCTTGGCGCCAGTGCGCTCAAATACCTGTTCTCCTGTGTTGTAATCGAGTACGTGCGAGGTCCACCAGCTCTCCTCAGGAACAGCACAGATGGTTCTGAAGCCCGTCGGACCCGTAGAAACACTCTTAATGTCGTTAGGCTGGAAACTGTCACTCTTAGTAAATGTGTTGGTATTTGGGTCAAATACGTATGTATTCTGCTCTGTAGTCATGATATACTTGTCCTCATTCCAAATCTTCACAAAGTCGTGAGCTCCAGTATTTCCTGCGGGAAAATCATAATGGGTGATTTCTGTGAGCGCACCTGTTGTCTGGTTGTAGGCAAACTTATACAATGCACTCTGGCCTGCCGACCATAAGCACTCACGTTTTTTGTCCCACACCACATTGTGACCGTTCTGGAAAGTCATGGAAAAGACGGGGGTTGTTTGTTTAACATTCTTTGGATCAACATTATAAACCTTCAGCGTATTACCTGTAGTTGACGAGCATACCACCCTATCGCCAGGAAGCATCTCAATAGAGTGCGTATTACCCAGAGGATTGCCAAGGAAGAGCACTTTCTTGTCTTCCAAACGCACAACAGCCGCACCGCCACCCGATGCAACCACCATCATGCAAGTACCATTATAGCAAGGTTTTGCATCCGACACATTGGTAAATCTATAGCCTGATGACGATACAGTGGCATCGCCTGCAGGCCGCCACGACCAAACCTGCTGGCCTGTCTTAAAATCATAGATATTATAAGTTTGTGTATTCTGCTCGCACAAAACGATAAGCTGCTGGCGTTGATCATCAGGATCCTCAGGAGCTTTTTTGGTCTTGAATGGCAGATTGTCGCCATAAACCGTGCCCTGACTATTGGTAGCGTATGCGCGTGCGTAATACATCTTTTCAGCTTCCAAGCCTTCCAGTTTGGCTGAGAAAGAGCCTGTGCCGCTACCCACCGCCTTAAATGAACCAGATTCAATGGTGGGATTCATCTGCAGTCCCCAGCAAACACCGTAGGCGGTCACAGCATCACCGCCATCGGAAACCACTTCGCCATAGAAGGTGGCCGATTCATACGTAATGCTGCCCACGCTGAGCGTACGCACAACGGGCAGTGATTTTTGGGTAGTGGTGAAGGTCATTTCGTTACCGTAAGCTGTGCCACAGCTATTGTCGGCAAACGCACGAACATAATAAGTAACACCCGAGGTCAAGCCTTCGATTTTTCCCGAGAAAACACCCAGTCCTGCACCGGCAGCTAACACATGGGTCTCTTTGGTGGGATTGGGATTGATATCCCAGCAAAAGCCACGAGCCGACACCGAGTCATAGCCATCAGAAACAACTGTACCATAGATTGTTGCAGTGGCAGACTCAATATCATCCACTTTGTCCGTTGTTACCGTCGGCATCTGTTTCTGCGTTTCGGCAAACGAGAGCGTAATGGTCTGTGATGCTGTCTGACTCTGTTTAACCAACGCACTTTGGCAAACATCTCCATTGATGGTAGCATAACCAACATAGCACATCGTATCACCCAACTCAAACGGTTTGTCAATAGCGCCTTTCGAAGCCTTTAACTCTCTGACCAATATAGTGTTTAACCCTAAATAGTCCACCTTATTCGTACCACCAGTTCCCAAATGCATCATCTTAATGGAGGCCTGTTGAGAGCCAGCACGAGCCACAAGCAAATAGGTCTGCGGCTGCGACAGGCAAACTCTAAAGAGATGCTCTCCTGCAGGCAGTTGGCGTTGTAGAGCAACCACTTTTTTTCCTTGTATATCATAAACAGACAAGCTAACCCTTTCATTCATAGATAACTGCAAAGAAACCGTCGTCTCGCCCTCAAAAGGATTGGGGGTGTTTTGCGACAAGGCAAAAGCATGGTCCTTATAAGTCTTCACTCCTGTTTCATACGACATTTCGCATATCGTATCAGGCCAAACCAATGTTTCAGCCCATGTGTGCGACAGATTCGCAACCTGCACGCTATCAAGCTGAACTCTTTGATTATGGGCATCTTGTGCAGTAAAAGTAATTTTTACAGTTTGCGCATTAGCAAAGATAAACGCAAAGAATGACAAAGTAAGGAATAGTTTTTTCATAAGACTGCTTGTTTTTTTTAAGCGGCAAAAATACGAAAAAAATAGCTTTTAGTTGTTAGATATTTGTTGTTAGCAGAGAGTCTCTGTACATGTTATTTAGCAGCGATGCGATTAATCGCGTCTCTACTCTTCTGCTCAAATGCCGTAAGATTTTCCTCTCGCAACAGCAGTTGAAGTTCATCCTCAGGCAACTGGCAAAAGACTGCGAAATAGTGCCACAACTCTTTAAGGCTGTTTAAGATACCTTTTTCGGTGAGACCCGAGGCGTGCCATGTGGAGAGCAAATCAGCATAGAAGTCGCTAAAGCGTTGTTTGTCAACAGCTTCATCCAACGACTTGATCTGCTCAGCGAGGAAAGGATTGCGCAGGAGTCCGCGGCCCAGCATCCATTGACGAATAGCAGGATAGCGTTGCTGCAACCGCTGATAGTCGGCCACGCTCCATACATCACCACTATAGACAACCTCGTGGGAAGTGGCGGCAAGCAGGGTGTCGAAGGCGTCCCAATCGGGCAGACCCTCATACTGTTGCACTCCCAAGCGCGGGTGGATGACGATAAAGTCCAACGGATAAGACTCCAAACGGCGAAGCAACTCCAGACCTTCCTGCGGCGATTTCAAGCCGAGACGCATTTTGATCGAAAATCGGGCCGTGGTGCGCGCGCACACCGCCTCGACCACCTTCTCCACCAAGTCGGGATGCGGCATTAGGCCACAGCCGCGGCGCTTGCGAACAATCTGCTGCATCGGACAACCAATGTTCCAGTTGGCAGCTGAGAAACCCATATCTGCCAATATGTGCAACGTATTGACAAACTGTACCGGGTCATTACCCATCAGTTGAGGCACAACTTTCAGGTTCTCATTATTTTGCGGAAGAATATCCTTCCACTGACGCGCCCTGACATTCGGTGCATCCACCACTGGCAGAAACGGCGCCATCACTTCATCAATGCCACCAAAATGGCGAAAAAAGAGATTACGGAACCGACTTACCGTCACTCCGTGCAACGGCGCCATCCATAGCTGTATGTTTGTGTTTGAAGTTATCATTTAGAGAGATGGGGGGAAAATAGAAGTGAGAAGTGAGAAGTGAGAAGTTAGAAGTGAAAATTGAAAAGTGAATGAGTTAAGGAGTTAAGAAACTAAGAAACTAAGGAGTTAAGAGTTATTGAATTTTGAATTCTGAATTTGTTCTTTGGTCTTTGTTCTTTGAATTTTGATTTCCACAATTGCGGCATTTTTAGTTTAAAACATCACACAAAATACTCAGTGACTGTATATTAGACACCGACTCATTATGGGTTTCGAAGTATTGCACTAAGCCTCGCAACAAGTTCATACGCACCGATTTATCTGGCAGCGGGACCGACTCCCCTTCCTCGATATGATTCAACAACTGTGACAGATAGTCACTGGCAGGTTGTTCGAGCGTGAGGTTTTCCACATAATGATCTGAGAAACAAGCATCTTCAACAGAGAAATATGGACATTTCTGCGAATAATTATTCTCAGGCATCAACCCTAAAATCTTAGCCAACCGAATCATAAAACGAATATGCACATCTGCCAACCTGCAATCGGGATCATCCAATTCCAGCAGACAACTTTCTAAAAAGGCGAAAAGGTTTTCATCCTCCGGCGCATTAAACAAGAGCTTGTACAACAGTTCATTATAGAAAAAGAGCACCGTACCTCGAACCACATCAAATGGAATGAGCGAGTAATGATGACTCACCACTACATCTCGAATGTAATGCAACTGCGACTGTTTGCGAAGGTCGAAATTGAGCTCCAACAGCGAAAGTTGGCCAAAGAGCGACTGATTGACTTTCGTCTTCTTCGAAAAGGCATGTTTTAGAATAAACGATTGGGTACCAGCTTTTTCGGTGTAGATTTTCACAATCAAATCACTATCCGAATATTTCGTTTTATGAAGAACAATCCCTTTGGTCTTGATAAACATAGCTACTTGATAACTAGAATCTTAGCAACATTCCGTTTTTTTCCGTTTTCATCAGAGGAGAAGACAAAATAGACGCCTGTCGCCACTTTCTTTCCCGCATAGTTCTTGCCATCCCATACCAGCTCGCCGCCATTGGCATAGCTTTGCCATACCAGACGTCCCGAGCTGTCAACAATCTTACAGAACGACTTGTCTTTCAAACCTGTAACGGAAATATAGCCATCGTAACCCTCACGAACGGGATTAGGAAATACTGTAACCTCATCATAAGTCTCTCTGCCAGCCGTAGCGGTTCCACGATAGGAAATCAGACCTTTGGCCGTGGCAAAGAAGACCTCGCCCGTCACATGATTGATGGCAATGTCGAAAATCTGATTAGAGAACATCGGCGAATTGCTCTCTGAGAAGCGCAGCAACTCTTCGGTACCATTCGCCGACATCAGGAAGGCTCCCGCCTTGGAGGTACCTATCCACTTGCGGTTGGCGCCGTCCACAGCGATACAAGTAACCTGTTCATCCTGAAGCAGATTCTGCACATAACCTTCTTGTTCCAGTAGAATATTCTGGGCGTAAGCACCACCATTGAAGGCATTGTAAGGATTGTAAACCACCTTGATGCCCTGGTCGGTGCCAATCCATATTTCGCCTTCCTTATCTTCTGCAATGCAATTGATCATCGTCGTTTGAATATTGCTATAGGTATTCAAATTGACAGATGTAATTCTGTCATCGGAGCGATTGTCGATGGTGCCATTATCATAGAACACAAGCAGTTTGTTCTCGCGCGGCACCGTCAGCCATTTGTAATTGCGCGAATCTACCAGCACTTTGTCCACCACCGTAGAAGTGCCCGACACATAGGGCCGCAGGTCGAAGGCCTGCCAATTGCCATCACTCTTGATAACTTGCAGAGGCGCAGATGAATAACTATTGGTCAGCCACATGTTGTTGTTCTGGTCGTAGGCAATGCCCGACACGAAGGTTTTGCCATTGCCGTTATCGCGAAGCGACGAGTTGGTCTCATCATAGCGTTTTTTAAACACGCCGTCCTGATAATGGAACAACCCATAGCCCCAAGAACCTGCATAAAACTCGGTCTTATTGCGCGGATTGATAGCCACCTCAACAAGATCGTAACAATTCTTTAGTTCTGGAGAACTGTTATACCAGACGGTTTGCCAATCGTAATTATAATAATAGCTAAGACTTGATGGCAAATACTTGGCCCCCCAATTGATATTGGAGCCGGAAACCATCGCCACCATATCATCGGCGGCTGCCAAGCGGTACACCATTTCCGAGTGCGGACCGTCGGCGGTGAACAGTTTGCGAGTACCCCAGTGGCGGTTCAGTCGCGCCAACCCATTGTTATTGTCGGCCACCCAAATAAAATCGCCATCCAACACAGCCTGACGTGCATCTTCTATCGAATTGTCGTCCACCCATCTGGCATAGTAAACGCTTTCGTTGTCAGCATCATACATCTGTACAAAACCCCAATAGCAAACAAGCACCAAACCATCGGCAGCATCCAACGAGCGCACCGCATTCAACGAGAACGGCGCCGGCTGCCAACCATCCCCCGCATCCACAAATATCGAATCTAACTCATGATTAACATGTTGTACAGCAAAAATCCGTTGACCCGCCTCTTCAACAATGGTATATTCACCATCAGGCAAAGTCTCCACCTTGTTCCATTGGGTGAAATCGGCCAAACGCCGACTGGTTTTATCTATATGAAACACACCTTTGTCGGTAGCCAAATAGTACTGGTCGCCATAAATGGCAATGTCTCTCACATCATACTGTACGGCACCGATTTTGGTAAACCACGTATCCAGAATAAGATAACTATGCAAATCAACCAACACCACACCGAAGGCGGAAGCCAAATAGGCAATTCCCTCATTCACAAATATTTTGTTGATACGTTTCGAGCCTTGCATCGCCTTGTTTTTGATATCGGCGATATTCACCACCTTGCCATCGTGGATAAAGTCGAGATTGGAGGTCTCGTACGCCACTATCAGCACACCTTCCTTGGTTGCATAACAGATGTCGGAGATGCCCACTTCCGACAAGCCCTCGATCTTCGACCATGTATTCATCTCATCTGCGTCCTTATCCATATAGGCGATACTGGAATTGGTGGCCGCGTAAATGCAGTCGGGAGCCACGGCTACAGAGTGAAAACCGTTATAGGGCAAGTGCGACTTGAACTTGCCAACGGGAACTTGAGCCGCTGCCGAGAGCAGCATCCCTAAAAAGACTACGATACTGACTATTCGTTTCATAAGGCGTATTTTTCATATTTAATCGCTCTGGTCGATAGCAGCGATGTGATGAGGCTAATGACTACTACGGACAGGAACACCACCAGAAAGTCGGTCCACGACATAGCTACAGGATAGTAACTTACAACATAGCTGGCCTCTGGTGAGCCAAAGGTGATAAGGTGGAAGGTCTGCTGCGCCCAGCATACCACAAAGCCTATCACCATGCCAATCAGGCCGCCCAACATCGAAATGAGCAGACCCTCCCAGATGAATACCTGCCGAATGAGGCCATGATCGGCACCCAAGCTCTGCAAAACGGAGATGTCGGTCTTCTTTTCCACGATCAGCATTCCTAAAGTGCCTATAATGTTGAAGATAGCCACGATCAGGATAAATGCCAAAATGAAAAAGATGATGAGTTTTTCCGACTTCATTGTTTTAAATAGCAAAGCCTCTTGCTGGTATTGGTTTTTGACGATAAAACGATTGCCGAGAAGCTTCTCAAGGCTCTGCTGTACTGCACGATAATCCTTACTGCCATTGAGTAGCACCTCCATCGACGTCACTTCGCCCTCGTAGCGCATCAGCTCACGGGCAAAATCGATAGGACAGAAGACATACTGCTCATCGTAGGCCGTATTGGTCGAAAACACACCAGAGACAGGCAGCGTCCGCTTGTTGAAGGCATCGGCAGGATTGGCAAGATTCTTCTTGGTTCTCTTCGGATAATAGAAGTTGAGGCGCTCGAGGCTGTTGAGGTTAATCTGCAGCATGCCGGCGGCAATAGCGCCGATAGCGGCATAATCGCACTGTTGGTACGTCAGATCGAAAGTGCCGTCAATGGCCAGCGGTTCCCATTGGCGCACTGCCGGGTACGACGGAGCCACGCCCTTCAGACGCACCAGCATCTGCTTCTCTTCGTAGGTTACCAGCGTCATGTCGGACACCACCTCCTGCACCGATGCCACACCTTGTATGGCCCGAACCTCTTGCGTAGGGAAACTGTCCACCGCAAACGACTTACCCTCGGCAGCCGTGATGGTGAAGTCTGGGTTGAAAGTGTTAAAACTGCCTGCTATCAAGGTTTCCATGCCGTTGAATACGGAGAGCACGATGATGAGTGCCGCCGCACTGGCCATGATGCCCAATGTGGAGATGATAGCCACAATGTTGATAATATTGTGCTTCTTCTTTGAGAAGAGATATCTCAAAGCCACATAAAAAGCCGTTTTAACACGATGCAAATCCAATGTATCTTATTGTTTTAAAAGGCGTTCAATATTTTCAGCATAATCCAGCGAATCGTCAACGAAGAACTCCAACTGCGGAATTACGCGCAACTGGTTTCGCACTTTGACACCCAAACGGTAACGGATATCCTTGGTGTTGGCTCTCACTTGTTGAATGGCCGCATCGGTATCCTCGGCATTGAAAATGCTGAGATAAGACCTTGCTATCGATAGGTCCTTCGTGACCGTGGTCTTGGTCACAGTAATCATACAACCATAAACCGGCAGACCATCTTGCAAGAAGATTTCTGACAGTTCCTTTTGTATCAAACGGCTGATTTTTTGTTGTCGGGTGGTGTCCATTCAATTTACAATTTACAATTTACAATTTACAATTTACAATGTATAATTATTTGTTCTCTGTTCTTTGTTCTCTGTTCTCTGTTCTCTGAATCCATTTATTTTTTCCATTGGAACGAATTAATCATTGCCATGGCGTCTTCGCGAATGTAGTCGATCACGGGGCGCAAGGAGTCATTTTCGGGCACGCAGTTGAAATAGAGCGATGAACGCAAGTAGTGGCGCACACTGTCGGTGAGCCAGAACTGGAACGGGCATGCCACATCCCTACCCTTAATATCATAAATCTTGCCATAAACATGCGCTGTGGGGTCCATGACGACCGAATATTCCACATCGTCGGCCTTCACATAATGGAACTGCACCATCTTCTCCTCCGCAACGACCATATCTCGCAAATCATTGTGAAGTGTCAAGTAGCTCATTTTCAACGCCACATTATATTTCGGATAAGTAATGTTAATCCAGTAGCGGCCGCTATCCTTATCCTCAAAAGTGCAGACTGCATACTGTGAATAGTCGAATGTGAAAGGAAGCACCGTATCCAGCTTCTGATAAGCGTGTTCGGGCAGGTCGATGCGAAAGAAGCCGCGCGGCTTAGGGGCAACATTCTCCTCTTTTTTCACACAAGAGGCCAGCATCAGCATGGCTATCAAAAACAAACAAAGTCGTCTCATAATCATTTGTTCAATTCGGCAACACATTGTGAATAAGTCCTATAGCCTCCTGAAAGCGTGTATACTTTCTCGAAGCCCGACTGCACCAGAATACGGGCGGCCAGATAGCTGCGGAGACCTATGGCACAATAGGTTACGATAGTTTTATCGGTAGGGATCTCATCCAAGAACTCGCGCAGTTCATCCAGCGGATAGTTAACGGCACCAGGAATCATGCCCTGTTTGCACTCAAGAGCGCTGCGCACATCTATCACAAACAAGTCGTCATCACCGTCATCAATCCGCTGTTTCAAATCGCTCCAACTCATTGGAAACATCTTGCCTGTGAGGATGTTTTCGGCCACATAGCCAGCCACCGTCGCAGGGTCCTTGGCCGACGAGAAGGGCGGTGCGTAAGCGTGTTCTATGTCTATCAGGTCATAGACGGTTCCTTGTGCTGAGATGACCGACGCCATCATATCCACGCGCTTGTCCACACCCTCAAAGCCAGCAGCCTGGCCGCCGAGCAGCTGACCAGTTGTTGGATTGAAGTTGATTTTGAGCACCATCTGATGGGCATCAGGATAATAGGAAGCGTGCGAGGCGGCATGGATAACTGCCGTCTGGTACGATATTCCGTTCTGTTTGAGGTAGTTCTCCGACAGGCCTGTCACACCGATGGTCATATCGAACACCTTAGCGATGGCCGTGCCGACGGAGCCCTTGTACTGTTTCACATTGCCCAGCACCAGATTGTCGGCACAGATGCGGGCCTGTTTGTTGGCAGGGCCCGCCAGATAGCAGAGCGTGCTCCGTCCTGTCAGCGGGTGCGGGAATTCCACAGCATCGCCTACGGCGTAGATGTTGGGGTCAGAGGTCTGCATATAGCCATTAACCTTGATGCCGCCACGCTCGCCGAGTTCGAGGCCCGCCTGACGAGGCAAGTCGGTCAGCGGCTTCACCCCCACGCTCAGCAGCACAATGTCGGCCCTCAGCGTTTCCCCACTACGCAGGTGCACTTCGGTTTTGCCGTTTTGCTCGGCGAATGCCGTCACGCTGTTGCGCAGATAGAGGGTCACTCCCTTGGCGCGCAGGTGGCTCTGCACGGGCGCTGCTACGGGATAGTCGGCCATCGGCATAATGTAGTCGGCCATCTCGACCAGCGACACGTGGAAGCCGACACGACAAAGGTTTTCCACCATTTCCAAGCCCACAAAGCCAGCCCCTACGACCACGGCTGTGGGTTGTGCTCCGACGGTCTGTGCAGCCAGCGAGGCCACCATCTCCTTGATGTGGTCGGTGTCACTCACGCTGCGCAGTGTGTAGATGTGGGGCAGGTCGATACCATCAAGTGCAGGACGTACTGGCACAGCCCCCGGAGCGAGCACCAGCTTGTCGTACGACTCGTCGTACTCTTTCTGCGTGCGACCATTGCGCACATGCACACGCATGTTCTGGCGGTCGATGGAGAGCACTTCCGTATTGACACGCACATCCACATTGAAGCGGGCACCGAACGAATCGGGTGTCTGTAAAAAGAGCTGTTTGCGCTCCTTGATGGTGTCACCAATGTAATAAGGCAAGCCGCAATTAGCGTAAGATATGTGCGCCCCTTTCTCAAAGATGATAATCTCGGCATCTTCATCCAAGCGACGCAAACGAGCCGCCGTCGTGGCTCCACCTGCAACACCACCCACAATTACATATTTCATAGTCTACAATATTCGTTATTAAACTTGCAAATATACGATTTATTGTTGAGAGTATGAAGGGAGGAATTTTCCCATAAAAAAAGGCTGCTTCGTTGAAGCAGCCTTTTTTTTCTTCATATTACGGGAAGAATTACATCTTCACAATCTTATTAACAATCATCTTATTATCGGTGGTGATAACGCGGATGAGGTAGATACCGTTGCTGAAATTGTTCGTCGAAATGGTGAAGTTATTGCCTTGGTTTTCGGCGGTGTAAACAACCTGACCGTTAACACCAATAACCTCTACATGTTGAGCACTAGCTTGACCCAAGTCAACCTTTACATAAGAAGTTGCGGGGTTGGGATATACTTGCATATCGGTAGAGAAAGCAGCTATACCCGTGCTGGTAGTATCGATGACATATTTAGCAACAACCACTGGGCTGCTGTATGCATAGGGTGACCATGCGTATGCCTTAACAATAGTAGTTTCTGTGATTTCGATAGGTTCTTCGTAATAAATAGCAGCATCATTGGTGTCAGGATCAGTACCATCAAGAGTGTAATAGATAGCTGCAATAGGATCATCGACAGTCAGTTCTACAGTTTGAGGTTCAGTGTAGGTACCTTCAGGAATGCTGAATACAGGAGCGGGCAGCGTATCCCAATCCAAACCGTAGTTCATCACAATCTTTTCAGAAATTTCACCAGAAATGAAGTACAGGTCTGCAAAAACCGTAGTGTCTTCAGATCCCACATACATCACTGCAAAGAGGCTTATTGAATCAGGATGGAAATAAAGTCTGTAACCCATGTCATAGGTTTCTGCATCAATAAGAATAAAGTCAGCACTTGTAGAAGCCACCATGATAGAATCGGTAAGGCCAACACCTGCAACAGCAACGATAACGGGATCCCTTGGTGCAAGGCAAATCAATGTGTCGGGAGCGGTAGTCTCGATGGCGGGGTTAATGATAGTTACCGTAATGGTTTGTGCGATAGCGGGGGTAAATTCTGCAGAATCCTTACCAACCAACGAAGCGGTGATAGTATATTTACCGGGCTCAACTACGATGGGGAATGAAGACATGGTTTCGAACATGAATTGGTCGCAGAATACGGGGTTCTTCAGACCAATCATAGTATCAAGGCCAGTAGCTTTGGCAAATTCGTCAATGATGGGAGATTCAAATTTCAGGTAGCCATCACCTTCACCTGCATTACAAATAGTGAAGTTTTCAACGGCTACTTCCAAGTGAATAGGATTTGCGTAGGTACCACCATCTTCGAGGCTCTTGAAAGCAACAGCGGGTTTAGCCAAAGTGTAAGTTGCCTCAACAACTTCTGAAGGATCCATACCAGCAGCCACAGCAAAAGCCTTAACCGTGGTAGTAGTATCGATACGAATCAGACTGCCATCATATTTTTTTGCAGTCGAATCGGTGGGAACCGTACCATCCATAGTGTAATAGATAACGGCATCCGGAGTTTTACAGGTCATCTTCATATCGAAAGGATTGAAGAATGTGCGTGATTCAGGATTGAATTCGGGAGCAGCAGTGGTAGTAACAACAGGAGCTCCAGCCTTACCTGTAATCAAGATTTCAGCCATACGGCTTGTACCACCTTCTGCCAAAGTACCACCATTAATAGCAGTGGTAGTGGGGTCAACCAGCAATCTGAAATAAACCTCTTTCTGACCAGCTAATTCCTCTGAAGGAAGTTCGATAGGACCAACAAGGGTCTTTTGGGTAGAAGTCAAATCGTATTTACCGCCAGTCATCCATTCGCCATCTTTTCCAATTCTGCATTGGTAGATGAAAGTCTTGGGACCCGTGTTAGAACCCCATGCTTGGAACTGGACTTTCATATCACCAGTAAAACCTTCGAAGCTGAGAGGTCCAATCAACCAATGAGCGTCTTTTGCAGTCCAAGTGTTGCAATAAATAGAAAAGCTGCTTGCAGTGTAGCTAAGAGTTTGTCCATTGCTGTTAGAAACTGTAGCTACTCCCACATTGGCAGCACTACCAGCCGTAGCTGTCAGTGCAGTTGCTGACGGAAAATGCCATGCAGCAATCGTATCCTGTGCTTGAGCCAAGAATGTCAACCCAACAAACAGGATAGTCAACATTAAAGAATAAAGTTTTTTCATAATTTTTTGATTTTTAAGTTATTAATTGGTTTTAAGAATAATATATTCCACAAACTTTTCAGCGCAAAGATACACAAATTTTCTATAAAAAGGGATTAAAAAAAAATAATATTGTGAAAAAGTGTTAAAAGACAAGTTGGAATGGATTACCATTCGAGATTCCTTCGTTGGTAAAATTAGCGGCGGCACCCAAGACTTACGTATACGATTATGCAAACTGCCGCCGCAAAACATCCTAATGAATCGGCGTCATTCCGAGCACGCGAAGCGTGCGAAGGAACCCCGTTTTCAGTTTTCAACTTTCAGTTCTCCGTTCTCAGTTCTCCGTTCTCAACTCACTCCTGATACTCGTACGCTCCAATATCAGGTCGCCCGTCGCGGGTGCGACCACGCAAGTCTATCAGCACATCAGTGACTTTACCAGCATCGATAGCGGGAGAGCCTTGTTTGAGGTTAAAGTCCTGCTTGTCATTACTAACGAATCCTGTACCCGTATTAAATTGGCAATTAACAAATTGGCTGCGATATTTATCCAAACAACTGCCCTGTTCTTCCAATCGGAAAAGGCAGTTCTCGAACGAGACATTCATCTGCAATGGCAGCGATTGGCTACTCTTGTCCACAATGACCACTTCGTTTTTCTGATTGCCGTAGCCAATGGAGTTGACCACCGACAGCGATGTGTTGCCCACAATCGAGACTTCCCTACCGCTATTATCGTAGGTATTGTAAGCATTGGCCACATACACGGCGGGATATTTGCGTGCCTGCTGCGAGAAGTAGCTTACCATCGTCAGGTGCGTGAGGTTATACTCCCCTATTTCCAACTGGGCACAGCAGGCTCCGTTATTGCTGATCTGACAGTTGGTCATATTCACTTTGGTGCCGCGGGCAATCACACCCGAGTTGGCCGTATTCTGAATTATCGAATTATTAATCACGGTTTTATTACCCAGATACTCTTGCATACTCTCCACCTGCACACCCACGAACGCATTGGTGATGACGGCATAGTTGATCACATTGTCCTGGGTGCCTTCGTTAATCCAAATGCGACTCCACTGGGCATAGTCGGTGTCGTACCATTTCTCTCTGCGATCGCCGCGGAAAACCACGGGTTCGTCGGCAGTGCCGTTCACTTGGATATTGCCGTAGCGATAAACCCACAGGCCCGCACCCGCGTGGAAGTAGATTTGCGTACCAGGATCAATGATGAGCGTGCCCAGCGAGTCGACTGCCGCCCAGCCGTAAATGACGTAGGGCTTGTCGTTGGTCCAGTGCGTCACCTCGTGCTCTGCAGCCACCACCTTGTAGGGCAGCGAGCCCGACAGTCCCTGGTCGGCCACAATGAAGTGGGCATCCTGACCGTATGCCAGCAAGTCCACATCCTGCTGACGCCCATTGACCAAGAAAACCACCGAGTCGGTGATGAGGAAAGGCGTATTCTGATTGCCCGGGTCCACATTGACCTTCACATGCACAAAGAGGCTGTCGTGGGCGGGCACCACCACTTTCGAGAAAGCGGAACCAGCCTTGCCATCCACATTGATGCTGAAATTGGAAGCGGGGCCGCCTGCCAGCAGAATATCAGTGGAGATGTCGGTCGCGGTGTTATTATAAACCATAAAATACTTTGTCACAGAACCTACCGTAGTGAAAACCGTATCAAAGGTGACACGCGACGAGGAAAACGACAAGCGCGCACCCGTATCATCGGGATCGTGGTGGCATGCGGCCACACTCAACGCCACCAGCAGGAACAGACAGTATCTCCTTATTTTATTCATCATCATTTTCATATAACAATCAGACTAATAACGCACATTTTCCAAAAATAGTGCATGAGCCGGCACTGATGTGCCAGCGCAACGGCGGTCTTTTTTCTCCAGGATTTCCACAAACTGCTCCACTGTCAGCTTGCCGCGTCCCACATCGAGCAGCGTGCCCACCACTGCGCGTACCATATTGCGCAAGAAGCGGTTAGCAGAAATTGTAAATATCAGCTGGCTGCCCTCACAACGCCACACGGCTTCGGTCACTTCACAAATGAAATTGTTGACCTGCGTATGCACTTTCGAGAAACTGGTGAAATCGTGCACACCCAACAGCAGGGCTGCCGCCTCGTTCATCTTCGCCACGTCCAAAGGCACCCCCACAAAATAGCTACGGTCGGTGACAAACGGATCTTTCCGCACGTTGACATAGTAGCGGTAAGTGCGACTGGTTGCACCATAGCGGGCGTGAAAATCGTCTGCCACGGCATAGATGCGCTGTATGGCAATCTCTTTGGGCAGGAAGCTGTTCAGACGAAAGCACAGCTGCGCGCAATCGGCCTCTAACAGATTTGCAGACAAGTCAAAATGAGCAAAATACACACGTGCATGGACCCCTGTGTCAGTACGTCCGCAGCCCGTCACTGCCACTTTCTGCTTGAGCAGCAGCGACAATGCCGTCTCCAACGTCTCCTGTACGCTGGGCTGCTCGGGCTGAATTTGCCAGCCAAAGAAAGGAGCTCCGTTATAGGAAAGCTGCATGCAATACCGCGCCATTTCTTAATATTTTTAATAACCTAACCTCTTCACTTCTCACTTCAACTTAACATCTTAATACTTCACACTCTTCAACTTCTCCACCACCGAAGGTCGGTCCTCTTGATAGGTCACCCCGAACCACTCGGCATCGCTCTCCAGCACTTGGATAGTTGCCGTTTTTGACGATATTAAATAATTGACCACCAAAGGGATAAAAAACTCCGATTTAGGATTATCATTATTTTCCTTCATAAAATCGACAAACATCTTCTCCATCAGATTGAAAATGTTGGGCATAAAGCCCCAGAAGTTCATCGACACGGGCGTCGTCTCACCCAGCAGTGTCACCTCGCCATTGTCAGCCACATTTTTAATGCCATCGTCATAGCGGCGTATCTTGGTCATCTCAGTGATGGCGGTCAACTCGTGGCGGTCGTTGGTCTCGCAGATGCCGCGCGACACCGTGCCAAACTCCGACAATGTCTTATTGAGCTGGTAGCCTACCATGGCGTAGTGATGGGACGCCATATTCTCTTCTTTCGTCAAGAATCTGCCCATCGTCATAAAGGCATCGCGACCGTAAAAGTCGTCGGCATTGATGACGGCAAAAGGCTCTTTGATAGCATCTTTAGCCACTAGCACAGCGTGTCCTGTGCCGTAGGGTTTCACTCTATCGGGATTGAGAGTAACGCCATCGGGCAGCATGTCCAATTCCTGAAACACATAATCCACCGCAATTTTATGTTCGTATTTTGAGAGGATGTATCTCTTGAAGTCCTCCTCCATGTGCTTGCGGATAACGAACACCACTTTGCCGAAACCGGCAGCCATGGCATCATTCACCGAGTAATCCATAATCGTCTCACCATGCGGTCCCAGCTGGTCCAGCTGCTTCAAACCGCCATAACGGCTACCCATGCCGGCAGCCAAAATTAGCAAAGTTGGTTTCATACAAATATAGTTTACAATAAGTATTCGCTTTTAGCTACAAAGTGAAGGCAAAAATACAAAATTTGACGCAACGAAATCTTTTAAAAAAATGATTTTTTCATGCAAAACCTATTGATTTTTTTCGTATTTTCGTAACCGATTACAAACAATCACAAACCGCTAATTATTAACCTTTTACGAGATAGAAGAAAACAGAAAAACTATGGCAGAAGAAGAAAAAAACATTGAAGGTGAAAGAATCGTCCAAGTTGATATTGAAAAACAGATGAAAGATGCCTACATCGACTATTCGATGTCGGTTATCGTACAGCGTGCGTTGCCTGATGTACGCGATGGTTTGAAGCCTGTTCACAGAAGAATATTATACGCCATGTGGGATATGGGCATTGTATCGAACAAGCCCACCAAGAAATCCGCCAGAATCGTCGGCGAGGTGCTCGGTAAGTACCACCCGCACGGCGACACGGCCGTTTACGACTCTATGGTCCGTATGGCACAGGACGGGTCGCTGCGTTATCCCTTTGTGGACGGCCAGGGTAACTTCGGCTCGGTAGATGGTGACGGCGCCGCTGCCATGCGTTACACCGAAGCCCGTATGCGCAAGATTGCCGAGGAGATGATGGTGGATATCGAAAAGGACACTGTGGACTTCACGCCCAACTTCGACGAGTCACTGAAGGAACCCACCGTGCTTCCCTCCAAGATCCCATCATTGCTGATTAACGGCTCCTCCGGTATTGCCGTCGGCATGGCCACCAACATGGCTCCGCACAATCTCGGCGAGGTGTGCGACGGCATCTGCGCCTATATCGACAACAACGACATCACCACTGACGAGTTGGCCCACTACATCAAGGGACCCGACTTCCCTTCCGGCTGTACCATTTACGGATACAGCGGCGTGCGTGAGGCCCTCGAGACCGGCCGCGGCCGCATCGTCATGCGTGGCGACGCCGAGGTGGAAGAACACAACGGCCACTCGCGCATCGTGGTGAGCACCCTGCCCTACCTCGTCAACCCGTCAGAGATGATCAAGAGAACCGTGGAACTGGTGAAAGAGGGCAAGATTGAAGGCATCTCCAACATTGAAAACCTCTCGAGCCAGAAGAACGGCACCCGCATCATCTACGATATCAAGAAAGATGCCGTTGCAAATGTGGTGCTGAACAAGCTGTACCAGTACACCTCCCTGCAATCATCCTTCAGCGTCAACAACGTGGCTCTGGTCAACGGACGCCCCGTTACGCTGAGCCTGAAAGACCTCATCGTGGAATTTGTCAAACATCGCCACGAGGTGGTTATCCGTCGCGCTCGCTTTGAATTGAAACGAGCAGAAGAACGCGCCCACATCCTCGAAGGCTTGCTGAAAGCACAAGACATCATCGACGAGATTATCAATCTCATCAGAGCCTCCAAGACTACCGAAGAGGCCCTCCAGGGTTTGATTACCAAATGGGACTTCACAGAAATACAAGCCCGCGCTATCGTTGAGATGCGTCTTCGCCAGTTGGTAGGACTCGAAAGAGAAAAACTGCAGAAAGAGTACGACGAGTTGATGGAGAGAATAAAATACCTACACGAAGTATTGGCCAACGAAGGACTGCGCATGCAGATCATCAAAGAAGAGCTGGCTGACGTTAAAAAACGCTTCGGCGACGAACGCCGCTCGCACATCAAGTACGATGCCGCCGAGTTCCGCATTGAGGACAACTACTCTGACGACGAAGTGGTTATCACCATTTCGCATCTCGGCTACATCAAGCGTACCGCCCTGACCGAATACCGTGCACAACACCGTGGCGGCAAAGGCTCGAAGGGAGGCAATTCGCGCGATGAAGACTTCATCGAACACCTCTACATGGCCACCAACTACAACTACCTGCTCTTCTTCACCGAAAAGGGCAAGTGCTACTGGCTGCGCGCATTTGAAGTTCCCGAGGGACCTAAGGCATACAAAGGCCGCGCCCTGCAGAACCTCATCAACATCGAATCTGATGACTCTGTAAGAGCGGTCATCAACGTCAAGAACCTGAATGAGGCCGACTATATCAACAACCATTATGTGGTACTTTGCACAGCCAACGGTATCATCAAGAAGACCTCACTCGAACCGTACTCACGTCCGCGTGCCAACGGTATCATCGCCATCTCCATCCGCGAAGGCGACCAGCTGAAGTACGCCCGACTCACCAACGGCGAATCTGAAATTATGATGGCCCTCAACTCAGGCAAGACCATTCGCTTTAATGAGCGCACCGTCCGCCCAATGGGACGAAATGCTTCTGGTGTGAAAGGTATCGAGCTGTCTGACAAGGATGACACTGTAGTTGGCATGATTTGCGTTGACAACCCCGAATACAACATCCTCGTGGTTTCAGAAACGGGCTTCGGCAAGCGCTCGCTGCTCGAAGACTACCGCGTAACCAACCGTGGCGGAAAAGGCGTGAAGACGCTGAACATCACCGACAAAACCGGCAAATTGATTACCATCCAGAATGTCACCGACGAGGATGACCTGATGATCATCAACCGCTCGGGCCTTGCCATCCGTCTGCATGTTGACTCGCTCCGTATTCTCGGCCGCGCCACACAAGGTGTGAAACTCATCAACCTGAAAGAGGGCGACATCATTGCCGCCGTGACCAAAGTGCCGCGTGAAGACGATGAACCTGAAGAGGAAGAAAATGCAGAGGCTAATGCAGAAAACGCACTTCCTGAAGAAACAGCCGAAACCGAAGAAAATGCACCGGCTGAAGAATAATGGGCTGATTATCCTTGGCATCCTGATACTCCTATCGGGATGCCATCGGTCGTACCCGGAATACGCCGACAAAATTTGGGCGCATAAAGTCAACGACACACTGGTGGCCCAACAGAAACAGCATCTGTTCAAAGGCATGGAACTCGATTTGGTCTATTCCTCCTACCAGAACGAATTGTTTGTCGGCCATGAGTTCTATGATACACTTAAAGGTCTTACTTTCAGCCAGTGGATGTCAGCGTTGGACGATCCTGCGACCAGCCACTTCTGGCTTGATGTCAAGAACTTGGACACGACCAATGCGGAACCCATCAGTAACCTCATCCTTAATGTAACCCAACATTACCATATCACCAGCCAAGTGCTTGTGGAGAATCCTTCACACGAAGCGCTGAAAATAGTCAAAGCCAAGGGTTTACCTGTACTGCTATGGGTTGACAACCTTTACTGGTGGGACAACAAAGACACCGCCTACTGGCGCCAACTCACAGAACAACACATCCAAGAGCTGCACCCTAACGGCCTAAGTTGCGAATACGTACTTCATCCGCTTCTTACCGAATCGTTCCCCAACGAGAACATCTACTATTGGCATACGCCTTGCGACAAAACGCCGGAGAATGTGGCTTTTGACAAAAAATTAGCCAAAGAGAAAAACATCAAGGTGATTTTGGTGGATTACAACGAGCCTGTTGAGTTTTAGCAAATAGCTAATTCCTAGTATTTTACAAGCTTAAATATAGACCGATTCCTATCGTTGCTGAGTTCGATATAATACAATCCCGAAGGGATATCGCTCACATCCACCGTCTGTTCCGACGCATTCATGTGCCAACACTTCAACACGCGCCCCTGCTGGTCGATTAGTCGGCCAACAAGAGATGGCGATATTGGATTTGAAATGGCGATGGTAAATGAATGGTGCGCAGGATTAGGATACACAATGCAATCCAATGAGCGAGAGAAATCATCCACGGCTTGTGCCAAAGGCTCTAAAGCCACATTAACCACACTCGCTTGCCCGTTTTGAACAGTCACATCAACCGTTTGGCTCCGATAACCTTCAGCGGAAAAGAGTACTTTGAAAGATCCTTTTTCTATGGGGCGATGGTAACCGCCTGTTTCATCAGACAATACGACAGACGCCTCATCATCGTGGGATTGGACTGTCACCTGCGCCACGAGAGGCTCACCCGTCACCGCATCGGTCACGCGCCCTTGGATGCCGTAGGCCGATTCGAGGATGAGATTTAACAACGAAGTGCTGCAATACGACCACAGGTCGGGCAGGCAATCGCTTGCCGGCACTTTATCTTCCGAAATCTCAATGGTCACCTCGCGACAATGCTGAAAATAGTTCATATAATCCTGTCTGCCACGGCGGATGACATACCAGTCGCCGCCAGCGGTAACACCGTACTGCTCGTCCTCAAAATAGCCGACAGGGCTATTCTGCTGACAGAGCGAAGCGAACATACGTCCCACATAGAGCCACCAGTTGCGGTCGGCATGTTGACGCTCGCGGGAAGTCCACGAGTCCCACGGATAGTTGAACACCTCGGCACCGCCATGCATCACGGCCGACATGGTCGGCTGGTGCTGTTCGAAAAAGCGCACCATGGCAGCAGCTTCGGGCGGCAGTGTCACATTCTCCTGTCCTATCCACGGATAGATGCGGTTCAGGTCGCGCCCCGTGAAATTAGCGCGCGTGGAGATGGGCGACGGGCCCAAGGTATCGTTGCTGTAATGGTAGGTGCCGTCGGGATTTTCCAACGGGCAAATCCAGAGGTCCACATTTTCCACTATCTGTTTCACCTTATCATCTGTAGGATAATGCGTTAAGATGTAATCAATCAAATGCAACATCATCACAAAACCCGACGGCTCATCGCCATGGATGGTGGAAGAATAGAAAAACGAAGGCTTAGAGACCTTCGACGTGTCGGCCAGCGTAATATGTGCCGCCATAATTATATGGTGGTCAGGTGTTTCCGCCAATAGAGTATCAATAGTACATAGATTTGGGTAACGATGGGCAAAGGTGTCCATCATGGCCAGGTAAGTTTCGTAAGTGGGATAGCGGTTCCAATCGGCCATCTCCTCATACGACCAGGCCATAGCCACATCGGAAAAACCTTTGGTAGCACTCTCTTCCGTATAAGGGATTCCTGCCGCCAGGAACTGGTCAAACTGTGACGATGGCAGCCAGAGGCGCACATTATAACGCTGTGCCACAGAATCGTAGGTCACCTTGTCGATGATAAAAGTCTCACCCAGTCCACGCACGCCTTCACGCGAGGAAACGGTGACATCAACATATTTTTCGGGGAGCGTTTTCCACGCCTCATTTTGCGCCAGCACCGCACTGCCCAGCAACAGCAGCATACCCAAACACCAAACGCGGAACATGGCGATTATTTTTTGAGGGCCTTTTCCATCTGATGCATCAAATCGTTGGAGATGGGAGTCAGAGGGAGTCGCAAATTGTAATCAATCTTGCCTTGCAGTGCCAAGTAAGCCTTAATGCCGGCGGGGTTGCCTTCCTTGAAGCACATCTGTGTCAGGTCCAACAGGTCGAGGTGACGCTTCAGGGCTGCGGAAAAATCGCCGTTAAGAGCCGAGCTAACCATTTCCGACATAGCTTTCGGGAACGCATTAGCCACAACAGAGATGACGCCATCCACACCAGCGGCAATCAGTGGCAACGTCAACGAATCATCGCCCGAAGTCACAAAGAAGTTCTCCGGCGCATGCTTGGCCACTTTCATAATCTGACCCATACGGCCCGAAGCCTCCTTGATACCGATGACATTGGGACAATCTGCGGCGATGCGGAGTGTCGTTTCGGCTTCTATATTGCAAGAAGTACGCGAGCAGACATTATAGAGGATGACGGGACGTGGCGAGTGTTCTGAAATCAGCTTATAATGCTCATACAGACCTTCTTGCGACGGACGGTTATAATAAGGAGTCACCGACAGGACAGCATCCACGCCCGAGAAGTCGGTCTCATCTATCTTATTCAGAATATCATAGGTGGAAGGACCTCCCAAGCCCATCACCACAGGCACACGATGGTTCACCGTCTCGACTACCGTTGCAACGACGGCCTGCTTTTCCTCTTCCGACAAGGTAGGGCTTTCGCTCGTAGTTCCCAAGGCCACCACATAGTCAACACCATTGGCGATAATATCGTTCACCAGTCTTTTCAGACCCTCGAAATCAATTTCTCCTGTACGGGTAAATGGTGTAACCAACGCTACGCCTACCCCTCTGAACTTGTTTTTCATAAAGCTTCTTCTCCTCCAGTTAATTGTTTAGTATAAAGCGAGATCTGTTCGAGCAGCGTAACATGGTCATAGATGTTTTCTCCTTCAATATACAAATCGTATAAATCTGCATTTTCTTTAGCCGAGCCAACAATAAAATGAGCTTGCGTCAAGGTCAGCATGTAGCGAATGACGGGGAACGGTTGTTTCGTAAAATCTATCAGCAGATCGAACTCACGCTCCATAAAGTCGTCAATCTGGACTTTCTCGGGCTTGCCATACCAATTTAAATCCTTGTTACAGAAGTAGTCGGCAGCCAACTGCTGCAAACAATAGAAAGGCACCTCCTTATCGTTGATATAGCCCATCAACCAAACGGTACGCCCCGCATGCTGCAGTTTTGAGAAGACAGAAAAGATGCGTTTGTAGGAATCCTCATCGGTGATATCACAAAGGATGCCTATGCTTCTTGCCTTCTGCAGTGCGGTAATATAGATATTGCGAGGATGTTTATTCTCCTCTAAGGCCTTCCGTAAGAAAAATTTCTTGATAAAAGCAAACATAGTTATCGCTTCCTATTTAGAATGCAAAGATACAAAAAACAAATTCATAATTCATAATTCACAATGCACAATGCACAATTCAATTTATCTATAACTCGATAATTCTATAATTCTTAACTCAACAATTAAACACTTCAACAACATCTTAGCTCCTTAGTTCCTTAACTTCTTAACTTTTCTCACTTCTCACTGTTCACTATTCACTCCTCACTTCAACCCTCAACCAAAAATGATCTCCACCGTGTCATCCACTTTGATGTCGGCCAAAACAGCCACATTGCTGCGGTACATGGCAATTTCGACGTAACCAAGCTGATTGTAAACCAGAAAGGCCTCCTTCTCGGCTTTGTTGTAATGCTCGTAGCACTTGGTAATCCGCAGGTAAGGTGACGACGGCAATGTGGCCACAAAGGGGCGACCGTTGCGCACCTCCTCGAACATCGACACGGGAATGTCGGTCACCGCGTTGCACACGGCATCAATATAAGCCACACGTCCCGTAATCTTGTTCAGCTGCGGCTCGTACAGGGCCGTACGTTTCAAGCTGAGTTTGAAAGAGGAATAGGGCGATGTATGGTCCTGCAACTGGTCGGTGAACAGCCAACGCGCCATCTCCAGAAGTTTGTCCACATAACCGCTATTGTCGATGGTGGGATGATACTGGCAGGCCCTCAGCTGTTCGGGATTGTCGAACATCATCGAGAAAATGCCATTGTCCTCACCCAAGAAATAGTGCTTGTCGTACTCCACCAGAACGGGAAAAACATTGTTCGCCATCGGCGCATCGGTCAGTATAATATGCAGTGTATGAGCAGGAAAAGCCTTATACGAATTCTTCAGGATAAAAGCGGTCTGCTCAATGTTGAACAGGTCGATGGCGTGCGTAATGTCGTATTGCTGCGCCCCAGGCAACATCGAAGCCAATTTGGCCTTGAACATCGCCACGTAGGGATCCTTCAATTTCCAGTCGCTGATAAGGGTTATGGTCTTCATGAACAGATGGTTTTCTTGGGATGAAGTCTCTTTTTCATCATTACGATTCAAAAGAAAAGCAAAAATAAGGCTTTTATTTGTATAAAACCAAAAAAACAACAAATTATCAATGAAAAATATGCGTACTTTTGCCTTCTGTACCAAACGAGTTATCATGTATCCTTTCCCTTTGTCGGCCATAAATTACACCTTGCGACGGCTGTTCGACATCGCCGGCCT
>JAFTCA010000016.1 GCA_017454945.1 Bacteroidales bacterium | reverse complement strand
GACAATCTTGATTGAAGCACAATGCCCACATGGCTGGCGCTTCGTTGAAATTCATTTCTGTACTTTTCTTCATAAAATCATGTTTAATAGTTGATAATTCAGTGAATAGTATTGGATTGTTATCCGCTACAAAGATACAAATTATTTCAGTAAAAACAAAAATAATTGGCAGAATATTTAGTGAACATCCTTTAATTTTATGTTAATATTGTGTTAATTCTGTAATTTTCTGCCATTTCTGCCACTATTCTGCCATATGTAACTATTTGGTTATAAGGTAGTTTTGCAGAAATGGCAGAAATGGCAGCAAAATAAAAAATGTATGAAAACAAAATGGAAACTCAAATTTGCCATTTGACGAATTTTGTCGCGACAAAATTCGTCTATCTCAGAAAATAGTTCTAACTTTGCGCACGATTATACATCTTGACAATAAGGTAAAAGGAAAAAATCATCGACAAATTGCAATAAAAACAATGATACTATTCTTCAAGACCCCCCAAGAGAGTGTGATAGCAACTGAGGTTGACCATCAGTTGAGTAAGGATGAAATCCGCGAATTGTGCTGGCTCTACGGCGACGCTGAATGCCTGGATGCCGAAACGATGAGCGGATATTTTGTTGGTCCCCGCCGTGAAATGGTGACGCCGTGGTCAACAAACGCGGTGGAAATCACCCAGAACATGAATCTGAGCGGAATCAACCGTATCGAGGAATATTTCCCGGTTTCATCGAAGGATGCCGACCACGATCCCATGCTGCAGCGCATGTATGACGGCTTGAATCAGGAGATTTTCACGGTTAACATCCAGCCGGCACCTATCAAGCAAGTGGAAGACTTGGAGAAGTTCAACGAGGAAGAGGGTCTGGCTCTTTCACCCGAGGAAATCGACTACCTTCATCAGATTGAAAAGCAGAACGGTCGTCCGCTGACCGACTCCGAGATTTTCGGTTTTGCCCAAATCAATTCCGAGCATTGCCGTCATAAAATCTTCGGCGGCACCTTCATCATCGACGGTAAGGAGATGGAAAGCAGCCTGTTTGCGATGATCAAGAAGACCACTGCCGAGAACCCAGGTATGATTCTCTCGGCCTATAAAGATAATGTGGCGTTTGCACAAGGACCCGTCGTTGAGCAGTTTGCTCCTGCCGACCAGAGCACGAGCGACTATTTCAAGGTACAGGATATCGAGAGTGTCATCTCGCTGAAGGCAGAAACCCATAATTTCCCCACAACGGTAGAACCGTTCAATGGTGCTGCAACAGGTACCGGCGGTGAGATCCGCGACCGTATGGGCGGTGGTGTCGGCTCTTGGCCTATCGCTGGTACCGCTGTATATATGACGGCGTATCCCAGACTTAGTGAAGAATTAAGAGTGAAGAGTGAAGAATTAGGTCCCCAAAGAGATTGGGAAGATATTCTGCCCGTTCGCGAATGGTTGTATCAGACGCCAGAGCAGATTCTCATCAAGGCTTCCAATGGTGCCAGCGACTTCGGCAACAAGTTCGGACAGCCGCTTATCTGCGGCTCCGTACTCACCTTTGAACATCAGGAAACCCCAAACGACCAAACGACCAAACGACCAAACG
>JAFTCA010000015.1 GCA_017454945.1 Bacteroidales bacterium | reverse complement strand
TCTATCCTGGTGTCGGCTTTCCCCATCCGGCAAGGCCGAGAGAGACAAGTGGCGGCCATTGCGCGGGGGCGCACCTCTTCCCATTCCGAACAGAGAAGTTAAGCCCCGCCGCGACGATGATACTGCGGGAGACCGTGGGAAAGTAGTTCGCCGCCCACCCACAACGGAAACCCCGCACCTGAAAAGGTGCGGGGTTCTCTGTTTTTAGGCGATTCCCGAAGCTTCATCCGTTACTACTATTCCTGCGGAATAAAATTATAAAATATTCATCTGAAGCGGAAAATATTTTGTTGAAATGTTGTTTGTTTGATTTTTTTACTATCTTTGCAATCCAGAAACACCTTTTGATTGCTTCCAGAGGTAAGCAAACAACAAACAAAATAACATGAACCTAAAAACAGATGCAACCATGAAAAGATTTACAAAGGCTTTAGCAGCCCTCATGCTAACGGCTGCGGTGATTTGCTCCGCAGGGTGCAAGAAAGAACCTATCAACGGGGGAAACAATGGAAACGACACTACCGACACGCTGTTTTATACGATTGGCGTGGCAGCCGTTCCTTCAAATGGCGGTTCGGTATCGGGCGGCGGCGAGTACAAACCGGGGCAAAGCTGTACGGTGACCGCCTCGGCAGCCGACGGTTATTCCTTCTCTGATTGGACGGAGCACGGAAGCCAGGTCTCGACCGATGCCACACTTTTACCGTTGACGGCAGCCACAACTTGGTGGCGAACTTCACTGCTAATAACGGCAGCGAAGGAACTCAAACCTATACTATCAAGTGGTATCGTCACAGGGAGAGGCACATTCCAAGAAGGCCAATCATGCACCGTGACAGCAACAGCCAACTATTATTATTTGTTCGAGAATTGGACGGAAGACGACCACATTGTCTCCACTGACGCCAACTTCACATTCACAGTCACATGTAGCCGCTCTTTGGTGGCAAATTTCACATACAATGGCGCTCCCGAAGGTGCAATTAACGGCAAATTCTCAATAAATGCCAACGGAGACATGGTGTATTTCTCACAAGGCAACCTGCAATACAATGCTGGCATCAACACATGGCGATTTGCCGAAAACCAATTCGACTATGTCGGTAATGCTAACAACCATATTTCACCAACCTACAACGGCTGGATTGACCTCTTTGGCTGGGGCACAAGCGGATTTCATGATGGTGAAGACCCAAATAATACGAACTATCAACCTTGGGCATCTTCGTTTACTGCAGCTGAGGAGCCTTACAGCCTTTACAACCTTTGGGGTTATGGCCCTTCGACAAATATGTTGTCGCCAGATTTGACTGGTAATTCGGCAGCGTATGATTGGGGCGTATACAACGCCATCAGCAACGGCGGTGACCAAGCGGGGTTGTGGCGCACATTGACTAAGGAAGAATGGGTGTATGTAGTCAATACCAGAAGCACCGCATCGGGCATACGCTACGCAAAGGCTTGTGTGGACAATGTCAATGGCGTAATCCTGCTTCCCGACGACTGGGACAACGGCTACTATAACTTGAACAATACCAACAATGGAGAAACATATTATGGCATCAACACCATCACTTTGTCGCAGTGGAGTATGCTGGAATATTACGGAGCCGTCTTCCTTCCTGCGGCTGGCTTCCGCTATGCGACTACGACTAGCTGCGTGGACAGCTACGGAATCTATTGGTCAGCTTCACACGACTCTAGCGATAGCGCATACAGCTTGTTCTTCGAGGACTCGTTCGTGGTGAACCCGCAGTACCATATCGAGAACCGCCGTGGCGGTGGCCGTTCTGTGCGCTTGGTTTGCTCCGTTCAGTAACTATTAAGCAATTATTTTGACATAAAAGCCTTTACATCGGATTAATGTTGTAATTTTACACCCAAATTCATATTCAATGCGAGGGAGGCTTTTCCTCATATTCATTACACTGATTTTTAGCACGATAGGCTTCTCTCAAGAAGTCAATCAAGATTCTATTGCCCCGAAAAAAACAGCAGTCTCCCCCACCCGACCCATCGATTCCACCTTCGTCACCTACAATTCGTTCCAGTTCGACAGCATCTTCCTGAACAGCTCTAAAGTCATCGACACCCTGACATTTCATACCAACGACTATGAGATTCTGGAAAAGCGACCAGCCATCTTCAGCACTCTTAGCAACACAGGACTGGCCCATAAGTCGATGAGATTCAACTATCTGCAGCAGGTGGGATTCGACATGACCCTGCCCGCATTTTCAGCGATGCTGCAAAACGAAAGCACCATGGTGGCTTACCAGTCGGTGCTCCCCTACTCCGAGTTGCGCTACGTATTCACAGTCAACGACAAGGAGCAACACCTCAATGTCAAGTTCGGGAGACGGTTTGCCCGTCGCCTATTCGTCTCTTTCGCCTTCAACACCGACTATTCTCCTGGCGTTTTCAAGAACTGCCGCAGCCTCAACAACTACTTCTGGATCAATGCGCACTATTTCACTAAGGACAACCGCTATGCCGTGAGTGCCTATTGGTACCGCAACAAACTCGTCATGGATGAAAACGGTGGCCTCGCTAACGACGAAGACTACACTTCCAACACCGAATCGGACAACTCCGTCCTCAACGTCAACCTGAATTCTGCCACCAACACCGTCGTTTCAAGC
>JAFTCA010000014.1 GCA_017454945.1 Bacteroidales bacterium | reverse complement strand
GTCGTCCCTGGCGAAGTGCAGAGCTTGCCCTACACACAGTCGTTCTCAACGGGCTTTGGCACCTATATGTCGTACAGCGTTGTCGATGACAACCATGTGTGGACGTATGAAAGTACCTATAGCGTCGTTCAGATGACGGGTCATGTCGGAGGCAACCCGGGTGAGGACTTCGCCAATGAAGACTGGCTGATTTCTTCGCCTGTGGCTCTCACTGGTGTGGGCGATGCCAAGATGACTATGAGATACCTTGGCCGTTATTTCAACAACATCAACAATGACGTTACCGTTTGGGTGTCGAACAATTACACCTATGGTGAGAATCCGACCACGGCGCAGTGGACGCAGCTGCCCGCCAACCTGTCGGAAAGCTCATCTTGGAGTGAATTCAAGGAAGTAGAGCTTGCCTTGACCGACTTTATCGACCAAACGATTACAGTTGCAGTGAAATACCTTTCGACTGATACGAAAGGCGGCACCATCGAGGTGTCGGCCATCACCGTTGAAGAGGGCACGGCAGGTGGTGACACGCCTGGCCCTGGCCCAGGAACTGTCGAAGGCGATGGCAGCCGCGAGAATCCCTATACGGCCAATGATGTGATTTTGCTGGGTATTGAAACTTCTGATGGCAATAAATATTGGGTGAAGGATTATATTGTCGGTGCTATTGATGCTGACAATAATTACACATACGAATTCTCTACTGCTACAAGTGTTAAGACTAATCTTATCATTTCGTCTAATGCAAGTGCCTCTACGGAATCCGAATGCGTTCCTGTGCAATTGCCATTTGGTGAGGTGCGTGACGGCTTGAATCTCCCTGACAATCCTGGTAATTTCCAACAAGAAGTGTTACTTTATGGAACACTTGAGAAGTATTTCCAGAAGCCCAGCGTGAAGAATGTTACCTATGCGGAAATCAATGGTAATAGTTATGGCACGGATCCTTCAGACACGCCTACGCCTCCCGATCCAGGAACTACCGAGTACTTCAACCAGACTTTGACCACGCAAGCAAGCTTTAATACCTTTAGTTCCTATAGTGTTCTCGGCGAGCAAGAATGGTATCAAAACAGCTCTCATCTTGAATACGGAGCCGTGATATCAGGATATGCCAACAATACTTCTTATGCTAACGAGGACTGGTTTATTAGCCCCATCATAGACTTGAGCGGTAGCACAAGCCCGATACTCAATTTCGAGCATGCACGTGGCCCGCAGGATAGCATGAATGTTGGCGTTGAGGAAGGCTATTATACGGTATGGGTGACCAATGATTACCCCGAAGGAGCTGATCCTTCGCAAGAGAGATGGGTTGAACTTCCTATTCTCAACCAACCCACGACAAAGTGGCAATTTGTCTCTGCCGGTGACCTCGTCATTCCTGCCGAATTCAAGACCGCCACTTGCCGCATCGCTTTCCGCTATCTTAGTGCCGATGGCGCTTCGGCCACGTGGGAAGTCAAGAACGTGGTGGTTAAGGAACAATAAGTTAGCGACCGCCTGAATCATGAAAAGCCTGCCTTCGTGCGGGCTTTTTTTGTGCTCTCTTGCGCCGATATGCAATTTTCCACTATCTTAGCACGTTGAACGGAAAAAGAATTTGGTATGTCAGAGAATATAGTGTTGTATTATGGCTTTGTAAAGTATGCTCTATTTGATTCTTTTATGATTAGAAATGGTTTATCTCCTCTTTATCATCCATATTGATTATTTAGGTATGAAAAAGCGTTATTTGATTGTTTTATTATTTGTAGTCCTTCCATTGCCGATCTTTTCACAAACAGTTGCTGAAACGGAAGGCACGATGACTATTCTTGATACAATTGTGGTAAAAAAGCCCTGTCAATCTGCTGTCAAGCTAAATGTTAGGATTTCGTTGGACCATGATGAGCCGATTCTTCTTCCACGGTTTTATGAGTTTGTCAATTCTGATGGCTTGTATTCTGTGATAGAGAGGGACGGATTGGGTGATTTCGTGGGTAATTACGGCTTAACCTATGTTGTTGTAGATTCAAATGGCGATTTTGTTAGTACTGGCTATTCGCGCCCCTTTGAGTCTTTTGTACGGATTGAAGATGAAGAGAGACACCGTAATTGCAGATGGGTTGTTAGAAAACGATCTTTGAAAGCTCGTTTTAAGTGGATTAAAGACGATGAGAAAAGGGCGGAAATGGACAAATCCGAATTGCGTGTAAACGGTGCTGATACCGTTGTCGCAGTTTATCCCATTATCTTGCAAAAAAAGGATTCGCCTTCGGCAAGTGGTGAGACTCTTGAACCAGGTGTGTATCGTTTGTTTCTTTTCTACTCATTTAAAAAAGATGATATTCGGCAACGGAATGTTTTCACGGGCTATATGAAATCAAATGAGATAAGATTGATTGTCGAGTGAAAAGTTCGTAACATATCGAAAAGCCTGCCTTCGGGTGGGCTTTTTTTGTGCCTATCCCATGTCTAAATCCTGTAAAAATGGTAGGATTTGGATAGACTATAGTCTATACTTGCTCCAAATCATTAAAAAATTATGAGATTTGGAGCAAGTATAAGAGTATTTTTTCGGGAAAAAGTGTATCTTTGCAGCCTGAAACAAAAGAGTAAAGCCATGAAAGACAACAGAATCATCGGAAGGAAGTACGAACAGCAACTGCTTGCGTCGATTTGCGAGCAGCGCGAAGCCCGCATGGTGGCGGTGTATGGTCGCCGCAGGGTGGGGAAGACGTTCCTGATAAAGGAGTTTTTCCACAACAAGTTCGATTTTATGTTTACAGGCAGTTACGAAGCCCCGATGCAGGTGCAACTCGCTTTTTTCCAAAGGGAACTGCGGAAACATTCCGGCCAAAACCGTCGGCGTCCGGCCAACTGGTTTGAGGCTTTCGAGCAGTTGCAGGACTATTTGGAAGGCTTGCGAAAGGAACGCCTTGTCGTCTTTTTCGATGAGTTGCCTTGGATGGACACGCCCAAATCGAAGTTCCTGACCGCGTTCAGCTATTTCTGGAATTCTTGGGCTTCCACTCGCGATGGATTGAAGCTGTTCATCTGCGGCAGTTCCACTTCGTGGATGATGAACAAGGTCATCGGTGATAAGGGCGGACTCTACAACCGCTGCTCGCGCACCATCTATCTTGCTCCGTTTACGTTGGGCGAAGTGGAGGAGCAACTGCAACGAAAGGGCATCGTCTGGACGCGCTACCAAATCACCGAGGCTTATATGATTTTCGGCGGCATACCTTATTATATTGACATGCTCGACAAGGACTTGACCTTTGCCCAAAACATCGACCGATTGTTTTTTGCCCAAGGCGCACCGTTGCGCACGGAATACGACTTTTTGTTCCGCTCGCTGTTCAAGGATTCTACGTTGGCGCGTCAGGTGGTTGAAGAATTGGTCGGCAACGGGAAAGGAATGACGCAACAGGAATTGAAAGAAACGCTCAAGTTATCGTCGGGTGGGGCGTTGACCAAGGTGCTGAAAGAACTGCAACAATGCGATTTCATCAGGTCGTATTCCTCAATGGGCAGGAAGGCGAAGGGGATGTTGTATCAACTCACCGACCTTTTCACGCTCTTTCATCTTCGTTTTGTGGCCAAACATTCCAGCCAGGACGAACAGTATTGGAGCAACCTCGACGAACACACCCACGACGCTTGGGCTGGATATGCCTTCGAGCGCGTATGTTTGCATCATATTCCGCAGATTAAGAAGAAGTTGGGGATTTCGGGCGTGCTGACCAACGCCTACGGCTGGAGCACAAAACCCATGATAGACGAGGACGAAACCGAGTGGGAAGGCGCACAAATCGACCTGCTCTTGAGCCGTGCCGATGATGTGATCAATATTTGTGAGATGAAATACAGCAAACATTCCTACACCATCACCGATGACTACAGCAAACGCTTGAGAACCAAGATGTCAGT
>JAFTCA010000013.1 GCA_017454945.1 Bacteroidales bacterium | reverse complement strand
TCTCAAAAAAATATCGCTAAATTGTTGGAAATGAGAAAATAATAGGTAACTTTGCAGCGTCAACTTTTCAGTCTTTGTCTAACGGACTTCGCAAGGTCTGGGGTGTTGGCGAGAAAAGAGTAAAAATAGAAGTCCCCATAAGATTTGGATCCACTATGGCATAAGCTAATATATATGAGAATTAGAGGTTTTATTACTCTTAAATGTGCGGAAAATTTCTCTGATTGTCAAGATCGCTTCAGAATTAATTCAATTACAAAAATAGTTGCTGTTTCAGATGGCATTTCGCAGTCGATTTTCTCGGCCGAATGGGCGGAACTTCTATCTTCCTATTATGCCGACAATGGTCATTGTGATGAGCATGATAGACTATGGCTAAGTTCAGAATGGCGAAGTATTGTTGATGCAAAAATTTGCGAACGAAAGATGCAAGGTGGAAACACTAGGACAGCTGAGAGAATGCTCGGAAAACATAAAGGCGCAGGAGCGACTCTTTGTGGGGTGAAGTTTTTGAATGCAAATAGATGGGAAGGTCATATATTAGGTGATAGTTGCATTATTACTGTTTCCAAATTAGAGTCTCAATATCAACTTGATTTTATTTCATCAGCAGAGAAAGAATTTGATAATTGTCCAGATTACTATGATAGCTTTCCAGAAAAAAGAGGGCGGGGTACTTTGAAAGGTTTTTCGGGAGAGATTAACCAAGAATGTATTATGATTCTTGTTTCTGATCCTTTGGCGAAATTCTTGAAAGAAAACCTTGACAAAAGTGCTCCATATATAGAAGAATTGCTACGATTAAATAACCATGAGGATTTCTGCAGATTAGTGTCAAGTTGGCGAGAGTCTGGTATGGATGATGATGACACTACTTTATGTATAGTAGAATGGGATGGCAGCGATTTGTTTCAAATTATACATGAAGATAATATTGAGAGGTTAGTGGAGAATGACCTCATTTTGGGTGGTAGAGATAGTCTTGATACGATGCCATTAGGTGTTGACAATGTTATTCCTATGCCATCAAATGGTTCTTCGATACTAATGAATGAAAATGATAAAAGTTGTGCCGTACATTCTCTAACGGAGAAGAAAAACAATCAGAGATGTGATCTGAGTGGGATTTTCCGCAGACTTATGCATAACATAATAAAAAAGAATCGTAAGAGATGTTAACTATCACGCAAATAGAAAATAGCTTACAATCTCCTTATGCAATAAAGGACCCGGTTATCAAATTGGGTTCCCCAATAAAAAAAGGAATACGAAGTAAACTTGTTAAATACACAGGTGGATTCGCTGTTGTTTTCCCATTTCGTGTTAATGGAGAACAATGGTCATTTCGCTGTTGGACAGCAGATTTGGGAAATGTTGAGCGTAGATTAACGACATTATCACAAGGCCTTAATAAACTACAAATACCTTATTTCACGCCGTTTTCTTATGAGTCTGAAGGCATTGAAGTGGACGGGCGGTTATATCCTACAACAAGAATGAAATGGATAGAAGGGACACCGATAAATGAATATCTATGCGAAAACAAAAACAACCCGGAACTTCTTTATAAGTTAGCCGATGATTTTATGCAGATGTGTAAAATATTGCACAAAAATAAAATAGCTCATGGCGACTTGCAACATGGTAACATTTTAATAAATCCATTGGGAGAGATTAGATTAATTGATTATGACTCCGTATATATCCCTGACTTGAAAGATTCCAATGACGTTGTAAAAGGCCTGCCTGATTATCAACATCCTGCGCGAAAAGAGAATAGATATGCAAATGAAAAACTGGATTATTTTTCAGAGCTTGTGATATACATCACTATTATGGCAATTGCAGAGAATGCCAGTTTGGTAAGGAAGTACCAACTAAAGGATTCCGAAAAAATGCTTTTCTCAGCAGATGATTATAAAGACTTTGAAAACTCTAAGATATATCTAGATTTACAGCAGTTAAGTAAAAAAATCAAATATCTTTTATCTATCCTCAAGGACTATCTGAGCAAAACTTCTATTCTTGATTTAGAAGCGTTTGATGTGCTTTATGCACGTATGTTAGCAACCCTTACGCTATCAAAAACCAAAATTAGAAAAGAAAAAGAATGTGCTCAACTAAAATGGGAAGTGATATCTGCTGATAGAATTGTTTTATTTGCCAATGGAAAAGAATTACAAGAGTGTGATAAACAGGGATTTTTGGATGTAAATCCAGGGAGTGACACGGAATACTGTTTGAAAATATATGATGGAAATTTAGATAAACCGGAGGAACGCAAAGCTACGCTGCTCGTTAGACCTGAAGCAATTGTAGAGTTCTTTGCCGATAAAGATTACACATTGCCAGGTGTACCCCTCAAATTATCATGGAATGTAAAATACGCATCATCTATTGTTTTTGATGGGAAAGAAAAAAAACCGAATGACTCTGTCAAAATTATTGAGGGTATAGAACAAGAAACAGAATTTACAATTTCGGTTACAGACGAATTTGAAACAAAGGAGCATCATGTAAAAGTGAGAATGTTACCGATACCTTTTGTTCAAACTTTGCTTGTTCCAACTCCAGAAATCGAGGATTCAGTCAATGTTATAGCTCAAATGCCTATTCAGTTCAAAGATACTCAATTAATCTCACTAGAGACTCCCACGATAAATCATGTTGATATTGTAAAGGTTGCCCAGCAGTTGCCTCAAATAACCACTATTCCGATAATGGAAACACCTCAGATTGAGATTTCCAAATCTATTATTGAAAAAATTGAGGATAAACTAAATGGATACTTATCCCAAGTGCAGAATGTGTTAAGTGATACATTGCAAAAATTTAAAATACTAATTAATAGTCAAAATAAATAAAGCTATGAGTCAGATAGATAATAATAAACCCAAGTGGGGTGGATTGTTAAATGAGTTTTTATGGATGTGTGCGGGTATAAACCGTAAGATTTTATTGCAATGTCCTACAGATTGGGCAAAATATGCAGGCCAAGGGGGACTTATTTTATTCACAGCCTTAATGGCGATGTTGTCAGGAAGCTTTGCATTTTACTTTATTTTCCAAGATGTTTCATGGGCAATAGTATTTGGTATCTTTTGGGGATTGTTAATATTCAATCTTGACCGTTTTATCGTCAACACAATGTATTCAGATGGAAAATATACAATAAGCTGGGGCGAAATTGGTGCTGGACTACCGCGTCTAATTATTGCTGTTTTTATTGGTATCGTTATTTCAACGCCTCTTGAATTGAAGATTTTTGAAGATGAAATTAATGTGACAATTCAAGAACTAAAACAAATCAAATTGAAGGAATACACTCAAAACGATCAGAAAACGCTTGATAATTTAAGAGTGCAATGGAATGAGTTGAATGAAAGGCCAATAGAAGATGTTATTGCGATAACTACAGAAATGAGAAACTCTGATACTTATCAAGAATTACTTGCTAAAAAACGTGAGATTATTTCAAAACAGAGTGAAGTTAATCAACTGAAAAAAACTCGATCAGGATTAGATCCCTACAAGGATTCTCTCAATTATAGGCAAGTTGAGACACAAATTAAAGTTGCAAATAAAGAATTGCGCGTCTTGAATTCTCAATGTAATCAGTTGAATTCGCGATTGGCGGCAGGCGACAACACATATCGTATTGCTATCGAAAAAGCACAAGCAAAAAAAGACGCAGAATTAACCCGATTGCAATCCGAAATTGATGAGAAGAAAGACATGATTAATGATTCTGAAAAAAAATATGCTGAAATTTTAGAGAAAGAATTTGGTGGATTCAAAACGAGAATGACTGCGTATCAAACCATGAAGCAAAATGACATGACAACAAGGATAGTTGGACTGTTTATCACATTGTTATTTATAATTATTGAAGTGTGTCCAACAATATTTAGAATGATGATTGCATCTGGACCATATGATTGTTTGCTTGATGCGGAACGTCATGCCAAAAAGGTGTCTTCTATGAAGGTTATTTCTGACATAAATGATGATATTAATACTGAAATTCAAATTTCAACAAAGAAGAATCAAGAACGAATTGCCCAGGAAATAAGAAACAATAAAGAATTGTTGCAACAATTATCTGCTGTCCAATCAGAGATATTAAGCAAAGCCATTGCCCTATGGCGCGAGGAGGAACTTGCAAAGGTGAATGAAAATCCTTCTGCGTATATCAAAACTAACAAACAACAATCATAGACTTATGACATTAGAAGAAGAAAAACATAAACGACAGGTTGAAGATCAACAAAAATGGAAAAAAGCCTTTGCTACTGTGGTTAAAAGATCTAATCCTCAAATTGAAGAGTGGAAAAGAGCATTTCAAGAGGTTTTAGCAAATCATAGTGCAAAAGTTCAGATTCAGCCCAATATAGATGTATGGAAGGCGGCCTTTAAAAGTGTAATTGACTCTTGGAATGTGAATCCAGCAAGTGCTCTATCTGGAATTGTACAACAAAATTCCCCATTTCTTATAACTCCTGTAAAGTTAGTACAGCAAGTTACTATTGGCAAAAGAAAAGATGATTGGGCCGATATAAAAAATACGCTAGATGCGAATAATATTACTTGTTTTTATCATTTTACCGATTCCAGCAATTTGTCTTCAATCAGACAAAATGGTGGATTGTATTCTTGGTATAGTTGCGAAAAAAAAGGAATTCATATTTCTCATCCAGGAGGCAGTCCTAATTCGAGAATGTTAGACAGCCTATATGATTTACAGGACTATGTAAGGCTGAGTTTTTGTGATGATCATCCAATGGCATATAGACATATGCAAGACGGAGCCAATTTGGTTCTTTTAAAAATTTCTACGGATGTTGCCGGTTTACAAGGTACTTTGTTTTCAAATATTAATGCTACAGCAAAAGGACATTCTGTTGGTGATTCGATAGATGATTTAAAAAGAGTAGATTTTAAAGCCGTAAAAAAACACTATGTTTCTCGAAACGATCCGGATTTCTCAACTCATCAAGCAGAATGTATGGTGAAAACATTTGTGCCCAAAGAATATATTCTCAATTTGGATAGCCCCTTAAATATGTTGTTATGATTTTCATAGTTAATCGAAAAACAAAGCCTGAAAATATTCAAAAGAAATATCAAAATGCATTGATTTTAGATATAACCTCTAAATCTCCTTATACGGGATTGAGGATGTTAAGCCCTTTTTTCCCTCATGGAAATATCCCAGTGCCCGGTATGCCAGGAGTAACAGCTTCTTGTGTGGAAGCAATATGGCAAGGTTTGAAAGTATTTGAATCATGTGGTGTCGATTATTCTCTATTTAACAACGACACAATGGAAAATCTTAAAAGAACTGTTCGAAAATATGGTAGGCCTTTAGGACATCTGTATGGAGATAAACTTTTGAACTATTCAGATGCTCGCATGTTGATATATCTGCCAACATATAAATACGTTCTAGATAATATTCCATCAGTCCAAGAGACTTTGACAAAAATTAAAAACAAATCCGAATGTCAAAATATTGTTCTGTTAGATTATAATACCAATAAAGATGTCTTTGATTTTTCTAGACCTTTATCTCATGCGGCTTTGGTGAAATTATATATAGAAGATAAATATCCCTCATTTGAATCATACCAAAGATGGAAATTGAATCAGTCAAATATATGTGATAACAATCAAGACAATACGGATAATGAAAACATTCAACTTGAACTATTTTAAAAAGGATTTTCCCCTTATGAAACCCTTCCTTTTTTCCATCATCCTCCTTTTCTCCACCGCCACATTCGCCGCTCCGCATCAGCCGGAAAAACCGCAACCTAAAAAAGCCGAAACGAAAGTAGAAGCACAGGCCGATGTGCAAGGGCAGGAGAGTGGTATCAGTGGCGAAACATACGTCTATGTTTGCACGGGCTCATCGGCCACAAAATACCACAGCCATTCCAACTGCCGTGGCCTCAGTGCATGTAAGGGCAGTGTGGAAAAGGTCACCATCAGTAAGGCCGAAAACAATATGCGCAGAACACCTTGCAAGATTTGTTATGGAGATTGAATATTGAATCTTACAACAATTAAAACACTAATGCAAACCCACCTTAACGTTTTTGTTTGAATGTTTTGAAGCATTATATAGAAAATGAATATTCGAATATTCCTTTTTGCAAATATTTCCATATTTGAATATTGTTTTGTATTTTTGCAAACACTAAAACGGAAGTTATGTCCATCAATCCTGAAATCCTCTATCGCAATTCACACCGCAATGTTTCGCAGGTGAGCATGAATTTCAAGCGTGAACTCCACAATAAAATCAACTGGAAGGCTCGCATCATCGGTATCAAAGGACCTAAAGGGGTCGGAAAATCCACACTATTGAAACAGCACATCAAGGAGGCATTTCCCGATGACAGCCACGTGCTGTATGTATCGTTAGACAACATGTGGTTTGCGAACAATAGTCTTGCAGATCTGGTAGAATACCATTACACCCACGGGGGAACCCACCTGTTTTTGGATGAAGTGCACAAATACGAGCATTGGCAGACCTACATCAAGAACATATACGACGAATACCCCTCAATGCATGTCGTATTCACAGGTAGCTCCATGCTTAAACTGGACAAGGGCGAGGGGGATTTGTCGCGACGTGTGGCGATGCACACCATGAACGGCTTGTCGTTCCGAGAATACCTGATGTTTGAAGATGTTCTCCATTATGAGAGGCTGTCGCTCGACGACATCCTTTCCCACCACATTAAGATTGCCACTGACATTGCGGCTCAGATTCACGTGCTTCCCTATCTGGAGCAATACTATCAGCACGGCTACTATCCCTTTTATAAGGAAGATTTAGAAGGCTATCACGCCAAGCTACTTGAAGTGGTTCAACAGACCATTGAGACAGACATTCCGTCAGTAGAGAACGTGGAATATTCCACCGTTCAGAAATTGAAAAAGCTGCTTGGAATTATCGCTTTACAGGTTCCTTTCATCCCTAAGATGGAAGATTTGTACACTCAACTGGAAACCAGCCGCGAACAGGGGCTGAAACTGCTGGATCTCTTGGAAAAAGGAGCTCTGTTGGGGCAGCTGAAGACTCGCACAAAAGCTGTAAAACAGATGTCATCCCCTGACAAACTGTTTCTTGACAATCCCAATCTTATGTATGCCTTCAACCGTCATCCCGAAACAGGCACCGTTAGAGAGACTTTTTTCTACAATCAAGTGGGACGGGTACATGAGCTGAACGCGCCTCCAAAGGGTGATTTCCTCATTGACGGGACGCACATCGTTGAAGTGGGCGGAGCCGACAAATCGTTTGAACAGATTAAAGACCTGCCCGACAGCTACCTCGCCATTGATAACGTGGAATTCGGACGGGGAAACAGAATCCCATTGTGGCTTTTCGGCTTCTTGTATTAAACCTGTTTCCGCCCACTCAATAACCATAAATGAGCGTAGCGGAATCTTTCATGTAAGGACAAAAGAGCAATCCTTAGTCTTTGAGACAACAATGTGTTTGGCGAATTTCACTTTGTTTTTGTACCAGCATGGGCTGACAAAAAAGTTTTCAACAATGCACCAAAATTGCATTCTTATATACTATCTTTGTCGCGAAAGATAACACATACCACCATGTTTTTATCTTTCATTTAACCAAACCTTTACCTTAAGTTCTTTGATACGATTGTCGCCCAATACTGAATTAGAATCAGTCGGTGGGTTGTGTCCCCCCGACTTGTCTGCTGCTATCGGCAGACTCCGGGCAGTGTCCTCAGGACCTTGGCCCGCATGACAATGTTGCTATGTTCAGAATTGAACAAGTACATATAGTCAGTCTTAGCCACTTTTCTCCGCAAAACGCGCTTATGCTCCGCATCGCTCGTTTTGCACTGAGTTGTCTATCTGAAGTGATTCCCATTGGGTGACAATCATCAAAAACTTTCTTTAAAATACGTGAAAATGAATGTTGCTAAGCATGGGCAATCCAAATCGCTTGTGCCCAAACCACTTGAACTGACTCAAGAAAAACGGCGCGCACTTGCTGATAGAGTTGCCATTTTATGGCCTCGCCTTAAGACAAAAGCTGATTTGAAACAGCTGCTCAATATTACATTGTCAGGGTTGTTTGGACCTCATTCCACCTTTTTGACAATGAATCAACTGAATTACAGTATCTATTCAACCATAGAGTCGAAACGTTATTCTTCATTCAGAATTCCTAAAAAGAACAAAGGTGAGTTTCGCACTATTGACGCGCCCATGCCACTTCTCAAATATGTTCAACAGGGACTAAACTTTATACTGCAAAGCGTTTATACACCGCATATTGCGGCCATGGGCTTCGTACCTCGTCGATCTGTCGTCGATAATGCTAAAGTGCACACGGGACAGCGTTTGGTTTATAACATTGATCTCCAGGACTTTTTCCCGTCAATCACTGCCGGTCGATTGTTTAAAAGGCTTATGGCCAAGCCTTTTTCGCTCAACAAAGAAGTGGCAAGTCTCATCACTGATTTATGCTGCCACACCCATGAAAACGGTAAAAATGTGCTGCCTCAAGGGGCTCCTACATCGCCAACCATAAGTAACATCATCTGTGAACAACTCGACCGCAAGCTCTCACAATTGGCGAAAGCATACGGCTTAAAGTACACACGCTATGCCGATGATATCACTTTCAGCGGAATGGCCAACCTCTTCGCTGAAAATAGCAAATTCTGTAAGTCTCTGAAACACATTATCGAAGATGAGGAGGGCTTTGTCATCAATCCTAACAAAACCCGCCTTTGCCATCAAGGAATGAGGCAGGAAGTGACAGGTCTTTCGGTGAACCGCTTTGAGAATGTGCCACGCACATACGTCAAACAACTGCGTACTTTAATTCATAACTGGGAGATGAATGGCTACGACAAAGCACAGGCCGTGTTTGCCAAACATTATACGAAAAATGATCCCCGACATTTGTTGCGTAAATATGCCGGCCGTATTGAAAATGTCATCTCCGGCAAATTGATGTTTCTTAAAATGGTGAAAGGAGAGAATGATGACACCTATAAAAGTCTTGTTGGTCGCTATAATGCATTGATGATGGCCGCAGGATGCCTATAAAATATTTATATACAAATAAATACCATTACACATAGAAATGAAACTTAATAAGATTTTAGCGCAGCCTAAGAAAGCAAGCGCCGATGTGATACCTACTGGCATAAATAGTCTTGACAAAATGATTGGTGGAGGACTGCATATTGGAGAAATATGTACTGTGGCCGCTCGCCCGGGAATGGGGAAAACTTCTTTTGTGATGTCGGTGGTGAGAAATGTCGGTGTGCTTAACAAAATCCCTACGGCAATCATGTCTTTTGAAGCCAATGAGGAATATTTCGTTGATAGATTATTGGCAGCAGAGATAGGGTGGGATACATTCAATTTCATTCAGGACAAGAGCGAAAAAGAATTTAGTGATGATGTAAAAACAGCTATCTCCATTATGGAAGATATTGGATTTGAGTCGCCAGAAAAAAGACGAAAAGAATATCTTCAACAAATGAAGGAAGCGCCGGTCTGGATTGAATTTTGTACTGATGTAATTGTGGATGAGATTATTGGGCGAATTGAACGGTTGAAGAAAACCGACGACATACAAGTGCTGGTTATTGATGGCATAGAATGGCTTATGACAGGACAAGACAATACGGAGCGGGAACTTATGATGCTTAAATTGGCTCAGACAGCTATCCGATTACGTGTTGCTGTGCTTCTAACTGTGGACGTGTCAAGAAATTGCGAGTTTAGGGCATGTAATAAAAGGCCTGCCATGGTAGATGTGAAATCGTGTGTGGCAATATATTCGTCTGTTGTGCTATTTATTTATCGTCCAGAATATTATTTGATAGATAAATTTGAAGATGATATGCCTGCAAAGAATATGGCGGATTTGATTGTGGCTAAGAATCATTATGGTGAAGTAACCTTTGTGCGCGTTAGTTTTTTTCAACAAGCGCGATTTGAAGATTGGGATAACAAGATAGAAGTAGTTGAGGCCCCTATGCCGCCATTTGAATCTCCTATACCAATTTATTTCGATAATATTCCATTCTGATTAACTTCCTATGGCAAAACAAAATAATACCATATCGCTCCGTCTCCACTTAATCCCGGGATAACCACAATTTGGCTCAAACGTTAACACATTAACATAAATGAAAAGGACAGTTTTCTTTTATTTGTACTTTGCGGTTATTTTAGGTGGCATTGCCATACTAATGACTTTCTGTTCTAAAAAATCTCAGGCATTCGATAAACCAGAGAATCTTACAAATGATACTATTCAATGGTTTGTGTATGAGAACCCTGTGAACGGTTATCACGTCACAGTAAAAGTATGGTATAATCCTAATCCGTGCAGCGTATGTAACAATTGTATTATTTCAATTTTTCTTCAAAATGAAGAAAAGTGTTATTCTGTTGAAATTCCTTCTTTATCTGAACGATATATCAGTGAAATAGAAGTAGGAGACACCATTTTCATCAACAATCCAACCAGACCTGAAGGAATGCTCTATTTCGACCCTCGAATGGGGATTTCTTTCGCCGATGTGGATTTTGATGGTAAAGAAGAACTGGTGGTTTGTGCTAACCCATGCCTTGATTGTGAACCATGTAACAGACTGGAGAGCAGGAGATATCTTATATATAAAGTGATGACAGACAGTGTTGTGCGAGTGTATAACCCCATATTCGATGACCTAAGTCAAGAGCGTCGCAACTTCTTTGGAACCAGCACCTATTTTTTTGATTCTAATAAGCAGACATTAACCCTCATTGACACTGTTGCAAATGTTGATGTGATTACAGCGATTTGTCGCTTTAGAAAAGGAGAGCCCTTTCAAATTGACTATTCAATAGAGGCAAAGTATTGGAACGGACAATTCCTAGATAAACCTCATGTTTTTACACACCAATTCAAATTACCGCAAGAAAATGATATTTTCCTTCATGTTATGGATTCCATCTGGAAGTGTATTTAAGAACATAATCCCTTTAAAATATTAATTCTATGAAAAAAATTCGGATATTATTTATGGTGTTAACACTAACATCACTTTTCATCTGTTGCCATACATCTAAAAAGGCAGATAATCTCATCACAAAAAATCCAAACTATGAATACGATGAGAATCGTATAGCTGTGATTGCAGATATGTGCGATAGGGCTTCGCAACTACTGGAAAACCAAACTGTTCCGGCCGATAAACTAAACAAAGAAATGTCCCAACTTTTCGACACATTGAATTTTACCATACGCCATTGTCAAGCTTTTGAATTTAATATGTGGCTGCGGGGATATGCACGATATATTGTAAAACCAGTCATAATGAATGATAGACTGAATGATGATGTGAAAGAGAAGATTATCTACACTCCATACGAATGGACTATATCGCAAACGGATTCCTCTGTCTTTGCTTATACTACTATGTTCCGTGGCTCAGGTGAAATGTATAATCGCTTTGCCAATATTATACTGTATTCAAAGGCAGAAATTCAAGAATGCACATTCGTCATATCAAATTACACTGATACAATCATAGAAAATTTTAAAATCGAATTCTATGATAAAGAAGAGAAAATTAAAACGCTAGAGATGTCTGATGCAGAGTTGATTGATTCTTTCAATGCGGATGAAGGAGTTTTGCGAATGATTTTCCCAATAAATAATTTTTTGTCGCTATTTGAGAAATCAGGAAGTGTGAGAATTACTTTTAATGCTAAAAATGAAGAAGTGTTATTTATGCATATATTTCCGCCCGAAGAACAAAAACTTATAATGAGCCTGTTTGGTGGTCATAAATAAGTATTTTTTTACCTCAACTCATTCTTTAATAAACCATTGTTAAACTGCTGAATGATAGATTTTAGCAGTTTTTCATATTGTGCCAATTCTGGCACTTCTTCGGCTGACAAAGGCGTGCGGTCGGGTTCGGTGGCCAAGTCCCAAATATAACGTATTTGTTGCCCGTCAAATTCAACAAGATAGTGGTCGATATACAGCTGGTACATGCCCGACAGTCGGTTCACCGCGAAATGCACGGCGCCGTCGTCAAAAGCATTGCGACCAAAAGTGGTAAATGCCTCATTGAAACCGCAATAGGCAAAGATAGTTGGCATAATGTCAGCTTGTTGCATAAGACGCTGCGAGCGAAATGACGTGTCAGCCTTAGAATGATAGAATATCATGGGCACGGCATATCTATGCTTTTGATAATCAATGTGCGAGGCATCTTTAAAGTTGGTGTGATCGGCCGTGATGACGAACAGGGTTTTGTCGTACCAAGCTGATTTTTGGGCTGTGGCGAAAAAGTCCCTTAACGCCAAGTCGGTGTATGCCACCGTATGCTGCATGGGAATCTCTCCGTGAGGCAATAGCTTGTCGTATTTTTCAGGCACCACGAATGGGTGGTGCGACGACAACGTGAAGACGGCGGCGAAAAAGGGCTGTTTTTCAGCTTCTAACGTATGCGCAAAGTATTGGAGGTATGGTTGGTCGGCAATGCCCCAAGTGCCGTCAAAATCGCTCTGAGGCCCTGAATATTCGTTTAATCCGTAATAGTCGTCTATACCAGCTAATTTGCAGTAGCGGTCGAAGCCCATGGTGCCGTTGCGCCCACCGTGGAAAAACATCGTGTGCATGCCGCGTTGTTTGAGCTTGGGCAGCGCATAGTCGATAGCATTGGTGGCGTACGACGACTGGCTGAACGGTGTGCCCAGCAGCGACGGCAGGCCGCCCAAAATGGAAGAGAGCGCCTCAATGCTCTGCTGTCCGTTGGCCAAACCTCGGAAGACTATGCTATGTTGTGCCAAACTGTCGATAAACGGCGTGAAACCAGCCATTCGCTTGGGCTCGTCGGCCAAGTAGGTGGAGTATTCACTAGAAATGCCTTCCAGAATAATCAGTACCACATTCTCTGTGACTGGCGGCATGAAACTGCCTGTTGTAAAGTTGGTTTGGCGTGTGGAAAAAATGGCGGCGCACGCTTCGTCGGTCATGTATTGCTTGCGGTCGAGCCGCTCGCCGCTGAGCGTGCTGAGCAACGAGTAGGGTGAGTTGAGCACCAATGCCGCATGACTGATGCCATTCACTTGCGCCGCCGCAGCCACATTGAGCGGCCGGTATTGCCAGCCGCCGCGCAGGCCCGTCAACATAAGGAACAAAACAACCAATCTGACGGGAATCTGCAGCCATAGCCGTTTTCTTTTAAAGTTATATTCTTGATAATCAATCTTATTCGTTAGATAAATCAGACCTATAATCAGCAAAATGAATCCTGCCCAGATGAAAATCATGTAGAAATAATCCTTGAGAAAAACGGGCACCAACTCGCCGAAATTATTGGTTTCGCCTATAAATCCGAAAATGTCACCCGTCATTCTGCGCATCGAAAATGGATAATAGCAAGTATCTATCAGGTTGAGTAACAACGCGATGGAGTTGATAATAACCATCAGCCAATCTTCCACTTTCCTAAAAATGCGGTTTTTGATAAAAGAGCAGGGTAGTAGGTATGGGATAAAATACAAGCAGTTGAGTAACAATATGATAACAATGTCAAACCGAACTCCTTGCAACCAGACATAAACATTGGGATCAGGAAACTGAGCAGCATTGAAAAGGTAAAACATCCACCGCGACAGCGTATAAATCGCCACTAGTCCGATGAAACGGAGAAATGCTACTGTCAATGGGGATTTAGGCATTAGACTTTATTTGTGAGAAGTTAGAGGTGAAAAGTTAAGAAGTTAAGAAACTAAGGAGTTAAGTGTTGTTGAATTTGTTCTTTGTTCTTTGTTCTTACTTATGCATTATAAATTATCAATTGTAAATTATTAATTGTGAGTTATTTAGTCTTCCGACTCTGAGGCCACTACCGACTGGTAAGCGCCTAATACCGTGGCTTTGGAGAGGAATCCCAAATAGGTGCGGTCCTTGGTGATGACAGGCAAGTTGAAGTTGTGCGTTTTCTTAAACTTTTCGACAATCTCTTCGCCCGTATCTGTATCATATACAACCACATCGGGTATGTACATCAAGTCGCTGACATTGACCGAATCGTACAAATCCTGCCTGAAAATCATATCCCTATGATCGTCCATCAGCAGTAGCCCCTTGAATTTCTGCTCATTGTCCAAAACGACAAAGATGTTACGCTTGCTTTGGGCGATGTATTGGGTGTACTCTCGCAGCGTGCTTTGAATGGGGACGGTGAGGATGTTCTTGTCCATCAGCGACATGAAGTTAATCTTCTGGAGGGCAAACTTGTCCTTATTATGCGTGCGCAGGGTTCCTTTTTCGGCCAGTTGGCGACTGTAGATGGAGTGTCTCTCGAACGGGTTGACAGTAATATAAGAGCAAGCCGCGGTAATCATTAGCGGGATGAGCAAGGTGTAACCTGTTGATATTTCGGCAATCAGGAATATGGCCGTCAGCGGTGCGTGCATCACACCGGTCATCACGCCCGCCATGCCAGCCAGCACAAAGTTTACGTAAGGTACGCTCACGCCAGTATAGACATTGACCACTTCGGCAAGCAGGAACCCAACAAAAGCACCCACAAACAGCGAAGGAGCGAACGTACCGCCGTTGCCACCGGCACTGGTGGTGAGCGAGGTGGCAATCACTTTCACCAGGATGATGGCAGCAATGCAAGCAATGAAAAACCAATGATGCTCGGCCATCCCAGCGAGCGGCGAGCCGTGCAGCAACTGCGAAGCATTGTTCAAAAGGTCGTTAATGTTCTCATATCCTTCACCATACAGCACCGGGAAGAGGAAGATAAGTCCGCCCAATAGTGCGCCGCCGATAACGGCTTTCACGTAACGGTATTTTATTTTCTTGAAAAGACGTTCGATCAAACGCGATGTGCGCAGAAAGTATATGGAAATAAGTCCTGTAAGTACGCCAAGAATAATGTAGAACGGGATGTTTTCAAGATGGAAAGTGTCAATATTGGTAATGCTCAGCATGACATCCTCACCTAAGAAGAGTAGTGAGAGCACTGTGCCTGTAGCGGCCGAGATGAGCAACGGCAGCAGCGAAGCGGCGGTAAAGTCGAGCATAAGCACCTCGATGGCGAAGACGATGGCGGCAATGGGCGCCTTGAAGATGGCTGCCATGGCGCCGGCTGAGCCGCATGCGAGCAGTAATCGTGTGTTTTTGGCTGACAGGTTGAACGCACGCGCCAGATTAGAGCCGATGGCGGAGCCTGTGAGCACAATGGGAGCCTCCAAACCGACGGAGCCACCAAAGCCAACGGTGATGGAACTGGCAATCATGGATGAGTACATGTTGTGCGGTCGGAGTTTGCCATCGCTACGGCTGATTGCCTTCAGCACAATGCTGACACCATGACTGATGTTGTCGCGCACCACACGGGTTATAAAAATGCTGGTCAGGATGATGCCGATGAGCGGAAAGGCCAGATATATGTACTTCATATTCGACGTCGCCTGTGCATTGTTGAGCGACGAGACCGTGAAGTGCAGCAGGTTCTTGATGATAATGGCCGCTGTGCCGCCTAAAACACCTGTAAAAAAGCTTAATATCAGCACGATGGTCGTATTACTGAACCGCTGCTTGATGAAACGGCGAATCTTAGATAATATGACCAATATTTTACGTGCCATGATTTAAGTTATAGAGATGCAAATATAGAGAAATTGTTGAATTATTATATGAAGATATAAAGTGAATAGTGAGCAGTGAGTAGTTAAGAAGTTAAGAAACTAAGAAACTAAGAAACTAAGGAGTTAAGAGGTTAAGAGTATGGGGATTGTGTAGTGAGTAGTGAAGCCTGAAACAAAATTATAAATTGTAAATTATAAATTATGAATTGAATCATGCATTGTGCATTGTGAATCGTGAATTTCTTTCTTTGCGGTACGTCGTTTCTCCAGCTTGGTCAGCCACCACGGCAGCACCGCCAATCCGATGAATAGGTACGGATAGTAGGAGATGCCGCGCCAAAGCAGGGCTACTGCATCGGCAATGTTAGTGGTGAACTCGTTGCCAAAGAAAGCCGTGAAAGAGATTTCGGCAATGCCGCTGGCGCCAGGTGTGGGACTGATAAGTAATATTACCCACATAATCAGTTGTTTGGCATAAATCATCACCTGATGTCCCCAGTCGAAGCCCATCTGCGGGTTGAGGGCGAGAATAAGGCAGTTGAGCACGCAATAGCGGGCGGTCCACGAAAAGGCAGTGGCGAAAAAAGCCTTGAACCAGTAGGAAAAACTTTTGCCTTTCAGCTCCTCTGAAGTCATGATGATCTCGTCGCCCGTACGTTCGGCCCCCGCTTTCCAGCGACGGAGCAACGGCAGCGAGAATAGCCCGACAAGCATCTTTTTCAAACCGTTGGGGGCTATGAAGACGCCAATGGCAATGACGGTGGTCAACAGTATGATAAACCCGTAGCCAATCAGAAAGAGCGTTGTCGGGTTGAAGGGCAAACCGCTGACATTGAGAATGGAGATGCCTGAAACTGCCAGAATGAGCGCCACCATGATGATGTAGAACAATTCATCGAGCAACGCTGTAGTGAGCACAATGCCCGTGCTGCGTCCCAGCGGGATGCCTTCAGCATTAATGAAGAAGATGGCAAAAGCGGATCCTCCTACCATTGACGGAGAGACTGAGGATGCAAATTCCCACAGCATAATGATTTGGAAGGCATCTTTAAAACGGAGGGCTTTCCCCGTGAGAATCTGCAACCGCCAGATGTAGGCCATATCGCGGATAAACATCATGAGGAAAGCCAACACAATAAATTGTCCGCACCATTCGATTCCACGAAGAACCGAGAAATCAAAGTGATTTGACAATAGCGAGAAAGCAGAAAAGCCGATGCCTATCAATATGGGTATAATAACCCTCTTGAAGCTGAACATCGACTTTATTTTGCTCTGTGTTACAGCCATTTGACAGTGTCGGACAAGAGAATGACCGTCAGTTTACTGTTTTTCGGCAAAAGCTCTACCGGCGCGCAAGCAGGCCAAGTTAGTCTCTACAACGGCTTCGCCTTTGCGGGCAAACACTTCTGCTACAGCGTTTTCGATGGTAGCAAAATCCAATTGGATATAAGGAGAAGCGGCACCCAGGATGACCATGTTGGCTGAGCGGGCCGAGCCAAGGTCGGTAGCGATGCGGTCGGCATCAATCACCACCTTGCGGGGCAGCTTGTTCAGCGTGTCGGCCAATTTTGCTTGGTCGGGGTAGTTCGGAATGTTGATGAAGGGCTGGTCGTTGGTAATAACCCAACCTTCGTTATTCAACCACGGAAGGTATCTCAAGGCTTCCATAGGTTCCACCGAGATAATCAGGTCGGCTTTGCCCATAGGAATCAAGTCGGAAGCGATCTCGTGGTCGGCCAAACGGAAGTGCGACTGCACATCACCGCCGCGCTGGCTCATGCCGTGTACTTCGGCCTGTTTCAGGTTCAAGCCGTTCTTAATGGCTGCATATCCAATAATGTTGGCAATCGACAAAATACCTTGTCCACCAACTCCTGCTAATATGATATCTGTTTTCATAATGTTCAATGATTTAATTTGTTATGTTGCTGAATTGGTGAATTATTCGGCTTTAGCCTTGGCTTTGGCTTTCATTCTACGGTTGAGAGTCTGGATACATTCACGGGTAGGAATGACAACCGAAACGCCTTGGTATTCAATTTCTTCTTTGATGATAGCCACATTGATGTCGTGTTGGTTCTTCAAAGGCTTGATAATTCTAATGTGTTCTTCTTCAACACCGAGGCCCTTGCAGATGTTGCCCAGACGACCCAGTGCGTGCGAATCCTGACCGCCAGTCATACCTGTGGTGCTGTTGTCGAGGATGAGCACGGTAATAGGCGTATTCTCGTAGATTGCATCCAGCAGAGATGTCATACCGCTGTGGGTGAAGGTCGAGTCGCCGATGACAGCAACAGCAGGTGTCAGGCCAGCATCAACGGCGCCCTTGGCCATGGTGATGGAGGCACCCATGTCAACGGTAGAGTAGATGGCGTTGTAGGGAGGCAGTGCACCCAACGTGTAGCAGCCTATGTCGGCGAAAACTTTACCCTTGCCATAATCCTTCATGGCCTCGTTCAGGGCGTTGTAAGAGTCGATGTGGGGACAGCCGTTGCACAATGCCGGGGGACGAGGAACCACCAATTCGGGAATGGGCATTCCTTGCGTGTCGGGCATGCCCAGCGCTTTGGCCATCAGGTTGGGATTGAGCTCACCATCGCGAGGCAGCGCACCGTCCATACGGCCGCGAATGTTACCCGTACGGTTCAGGACGCCACGAATTTGGTCCTCAATGAGCGGATAGCCCTCTTCGGCAACCAACACCTGACCACATTCATCCACCATCTTGGCAATGAGAGCGGTGGGTAGAGGATATTGCGAAATTTTGAGCACAGGGTAGGGACATGTGGTTCCTACGAAGTTTTCCATCAGATAGTTATAAGCGATACCCGAAGCGATGATGCCCATCGACCTGTCGGTACCGTCGATATATTTGTTGTATTTGGAAGTTTCAGAATCATGAATGAAAGAATCCTGTTTGCCTAACAGCTTTTTGTAGTGCTGACGTGCGTTGGCGGGCAGCAGAATGAACTGTTTGGGGTTGGGATCCAAATGAATCTCGTTCTGAGGTCTTGGAGCTCTGCGCTCAACGGCCGAACGTGAGTGTGCCAAACGAGTGGTGACGCGCAACAGAACGGGCGTGTGATACTTTTCCGAATAGTCGAAAGCATCGTATGCCATATCGTATGCTTCCTGCTGGTTTGAAGGCTCAAAACAGGGAATCAAGGCAAATTTGGCATAGTAACGTGAGTCTTGCTCATCTTGCGACGAGTGCATCGACGGGTCGTCAGCTACCAAAACCACCAGACCGCCGTTAGCACCGGTAATGGCTGAGTTCATGAACGGGTCAGCAGCAACATTCAAGCCCACATGCTTCATACAAACCATGGCTCGTTTGCCAGCGTACGACATGCCTATGGCAGACTCCATGGCAGTCTTCTCGTTGCCAGCCCAAATGCTGTGAATGTGACCTTCGGCAGCCTGTTTCGACTGCTGAATGTATTCCGTAATTTCTGTCGAAGGAGTGCCGGGATAAGCGTATACTCCCGATAAACCTGCGTCCAAAGCACCTTGTGCAATGGCTTCATCTCCTAATAAAAGTTGTTTTGCCATACTTTATTGTTTGATTTAATTTATTGATTATTAATTTATTGATATTTTTCTCGTCAATTTATAAAGGGAAGCAAATATACACATTTTTTGGATATAAATATTGTTGAAATGGAAGTGAATAGTGATTAGTGAACAGGAGTTAAGAAACTAAGGATGCTAACATCTAAAGTCTAAAGCCTAAAGCCTAAAGTCTCTTTTAAATTTGTTCTTCGTTTTCAGTTTATTTCCCCGTAACATTTCCTTCAATCATTCGTAAAAAAAAGCGCTAAAACAACGGCATGGAACAGAACTACAAACATCGAATTTTATCAGCCCTCAGTCGGTATTGTGATTGTGTTGAGTCGCATACTTATACCACTTGGGCTATGTGCCGTGCCGAGGAACAAATCGAGACTTTTCTGCTTGAGAATGCCATCTTGCAGGCATTCGGGCTTCCCGATAAGGCTAAGAATCATTTGATATTGTACAACTTGGCAAAGAGCAACCGCTTGCTGGAAAAGAAGGAAGAGAAAGTTTTTTACGAACTGTCGGTGCGCGCAGAGGAGTATCTTTCGAGCCGGCCCAAAACCATACGCCAGCTATTGGCAATGGCCAAAGAAAACAAAAGCGATCCTTTCGATATATTGCCCGAATTGTCGGTCAACTCGAATAGTTACACCTTGTATATCTACAACGAGATTCTGCTGAAGAGCAAGGCCTCTGACGAGGAAATCCTCGAGGAGTTCAATCTGTTAAAGAAACTGAACTGCCTTTCCTACATCTATCTGCTGTCGTTCGACCCCAACTATCTGAAAAATCCACTGTTTGCCGAACTGCAGCAGTCGGGGTTGAAGTATCTTTTGCCGTACTTGAAATATTACCACAGTCGCCGACATAGACACAAGATGCAATCCTATTTTCGACAAGCTCATTTGTGAAAAAATAGTATCTTTGCATTTTACTTTGGTACAAGAATATGTAGATAGATTATGTAATCTTTTTTTAGCGATAAGGTTTAAAAAATAAACCTTCAGTATTATAAATAATATAAAAGACAACTGCCACTGATGAATACAAACACCGACATTGACGTTATCAATCACACTCGAGCGCACGTGTTGGGCGACAAACAGCTGACTGGCGAAAATCTCTTTCTCGTTTGGGGATATCCTACGGCATTAGTGTTGCTGACTGAGTTTATTATTTTACAATTTCACAAGGCTCCATGGATTATGTGGCTTTGGCTGGCCGTACCCGTCATCAGTGTGCCATTAATGGTATATTTTATTCAGAAAGACCGTACACGCACACACCGCACCACCCTCAACGAGAACATTATACTTCAGATGTGGTTATTCATCGGGTGTGCATGCTGCGCATGTGGCATTATGATGGGTCTTACCGTTTTTTTTGAGACTGGGTTCTTCCCACTGCTTAGCCTTCTCTGTAGTATGGGGTGCTTTATGACCGGTATCATCTTGCGCTTCCGCCCAAAGACCATCTGCGGCATGATTGCAGCAACAATATCTCTTGTATCCTTATTCTTCACCGGCGAACAGTGGCATTGGCAACTTCTTATTACTTTTGCAGTTATTATCATAGCATTAATCATTCCCGGACATTTGTTCCGTAAATACATACATGCATTATGAAATTCAAGTTCCCTGTTATCAATCACATGCTCCATAACGAACTGAGACTCAAGATAATGGTTACTCTCGACAGTTTGGAGAGCGCCGACTTTGTGTATCTTTGCCAAATTACAGACTCTACAAGAGGCAACTTGAGTGTTCAGATTAAGACCCTGCAAGACACTGGATATCTGCAAGTTAATAAGAGCGGCATGGGACGCATGTCGCACACAGTGTGTCAGATAACACGCAAAGGACACGAAGCACTTGAGGCTTACGAAGAAGGATTGAAACAGCTCTTTTCTCATCGCACCGTTACTGCTGAGCTTTCTGACGAGAACAAGCAGCATACACAGGCCGGATAGAAAAGCTTTCTGTATATATTTTTTTCGCAAAAAAGTCTAAAAAATAAACTTTATAAAATATAATCATTTAACCTATTATAAACCTTTTAAAATTTATCAAAGTATGAAAAAAATCAAATTATTTTCGATGATGATTCTCGCAGCAGGACTGTTTGTCTCTTGTGATAAAGTCGATATTAGCGACTCCTCTGCAATTAATTCAACTCTTACTGCCAGTCCGTCATCCCAGAAGATTGGCAACGATGGCACGGCGGCGGTCACCTTTAAATTAACTTTGACCAATCATGTTGGTATAGAAGAGGATGTCAGCAAATATACGGCAACCATTACCTTTGAGGCAGCAGGCGGTACGGTTAGTCCCGCATCCGCCACAGCCGATGCTAACGGACAGGTACATGTCACCTTCACCGCAACCGACCCAAACACTTTTACAGGCGGCACTATCGTTGGAAAAGTCATTAAGCTAAAAGAAAACGGTGATGATCTTTTCTTCCAGCAAGGAGATTTGGCAACAGCCACGGCTACTATTCTGCCATTGGACGGGGACGACCCCGAAGATAATATCGTTGACGAGGGTTTGAAGAAAGCCAACGAACTCAAGGACAACACCTATGAAATAGAAGATAATGTTGTTACAGTAGAAGATCTTCCTGAAGGCGAAGGCATGCGCGACTACATCGTTTATGGCGAAAAGAAACAGGAGGGGGTGACCAAGGTCTTCTTCATTGAGTTTGCCAAGGAACATCCGACATACGCAACGGTAGGTGGTGGAACCGTGCACATCACTCCAGATATGATTAACAAAGAGATTGATATGCTTGCCCAGACCCCCGATGCCTTGGCATGGATGAATCTCTTCTCGCTCAAAGATGTAAATCAAGGTTATAATGAAGAAACCAACCCCTCGGCAAGTGTCACTGCCGGTAGTACGGAAGGAAATGCCTTTTTACAGAAAGCCACCTGCAAGGTTGCCCCCAACAACGATGGTTCTTACACGGCGTTAGCATACTTCAAGACCAAAGATGGCAAAGAGGCATACTTTAAAATGAGGGCCACAAGAAAAGCCAGCTGGTCAGATTAATTCCATTCCCAAAGCAGCAGGGGAAAATTTTGTGATGTACAGATAATCTTTTTTGTTGGTTTGCGGTCGAAATTTTTGACCGCAAACCAACAATTTCTTGTGCCAAAGGCACAACATCCTATTAACCTCAGACAAGGCCGTCAGGACGCAGTCTGGGGAAGAGGACGAACAGGGGCAAGTGAAGTGCCGAAGGCACGAAACAGATCAATATGTTAAGGAAGTTTGAACAAAAAATGGCCATTTATAGTATAACATGTTTATTATTTGTGTGTTGGCGATGATGTTGTTTTGTTAATAAATTGTTATCAACAGAAGGATAACAAAGTGAAAAATATCGTATTTTTGCGCAGTATAATAAAGATTTCTACAGAGATAGAAAATTTATTGATATTTTTTTGATGAATTTCGTTAAGATATAACGAAAACGCAATATCTTTGCAAAACCCACACAGTATGAAGTGGAAGGAGTTAAGATGAAAAAAAGCACAGCATTAATTGAGATGGGTAAAGACGGCACATTTGGAGTTTTTACCCCTGACACCCATTCTACAATCATTGGAGATGGCAAAACAATTGCAGAAGCAAAGGCTGATTTTGAAAATTCAGTCAGAGAAATTATCCGACTTTGTGAAGAAGATGGCATTGAAGAGCCTGATGATTTGAAGAATACCATTTTTGTTTATAAATATGATATCGCCTCATTCTTGCATTACAACAAGTATTTGAATATGACCAAATTTGCCGAGTATGCGGGCATCAACCCTTCGTTGATGCGTCAATACAAGAGAGGTCAATATATCTCATCGCAACAAGTCTCGAAGATACAAAAGGCCATTAATAAAATTGGCAGAGAACTGGCGGCAATAAAACTGATATAAAGAGGTGAAAGAAATTTTCTATTTCACCACCTAAGTGAGGATAAATCATATAAAATTGTCGATATTCGCGCAACCGCCGAGGTTTTTCCTTATCTTTGCTTTTCCATCTACGGGATGGTTTCATCTTTTTAATTCATTGATAACAACTGCTGTATGATTGTTTGTATTGCTGAGAAGCCGAGTGTGGCGAGGGATATTGCAAAGGTGCTGGGGGCTAACGAGCAGCATCGTGGGTATCTGGAAGGGAATGGTTATCAGGTGACGTGGACTTACGGCCACCTCTGCACGCTAAAGGAGCCGCACGACTACACGCCGCAGTGGAAAGCGTGGGCGCTGAGCCGCCTGCCCATGGTGCCACCGCGTTTCGGCATCAAACTCATCGACAGCCAATCCATCAAAGAGCAGTTTGCCATCATCGAGACACTAATGCAAAAAGCCGATAGCATCATCAACTGCGGTGATGCTGGGCAGGAGGGCGAGCTGATCCAACGTTGGGTGATGCAAGCCGCCCAAGCAAAGTGTCCTGTGCAACGGCTGTGGATCTCCTCGTTGACGGAAGATGCTATTAGAGAAGGTTTTAAAACGCTCAAGAATCAAGACGAGTACCAATCTTTGTATGAAGCAGGCCTCTGCCGCGCTATCGGCGACTGGCTGCTTGGCATGAACGCCACACGCCTTTACACGCTCAAATATGGCCAAAATCGGCAGGTGCTGTCAGTGGGCCGCGTGCAAACACCTACGCTGGCACTCATCGTGAAACGTGACGACGAAATCCGAAACTTCAAACCCCAACAATATTGGGTGCTGTCAACCATCTATCGCAATACGACTTTTACCGCCACCAAAGGCAAGTACAAGTCGATAGAAGAGGGTCAGGCCGACCTACAGAAAATCACTGGCAAAGATCTGACTATTACCGATATAACCACCAAGAAAGGCAAGGAAGCGCCGCCCCGGCTGTTCGACCTGACCTCGCTGCAGGTGGAGTGCAACCGCAAATATGGTTTTTCGGCCGACCAGACGCTGCAACTCATCCAGTCACTGTACGAAAAGAAGTTGACGACTTATCCGCGCGTCGATACCACATACCTGACTGACGACATCTACGCCAAGTGTCCGGCCATTTTGCAAGGTCTTAAAGCGTATGCGACATTAACAGCCCCACTGGCTGGCAAGAAATTGCCCAAGAGCAAAAAAGTGTTCGACAATAGCAAGGTGACCGACCACCATGCCATTATACCCACAGGCGTTACAGCAGGTGCACTAAGCGAGGCGGAAGGCAAAGTCTATGACGAGGTGTGTCGCCATTTCATCGCTGTATTCTATCCCGATTGCGTCTTCTCATCCACAACAGTTCTTGGCCAAGTGGAGAAGGTGGAGTTTAAAGCTACTGGTAAACAGATACTTGAAGCCGGTTGGAGAGATGTGCTGAAACCTGCCAAGGCGGAGGACGAGAAGAGCGATGATGACAAGGAGAAGGAAGAAGAAAAGCTGCTGCCCGACTTCGTGAAGGGCGAACACGGTCCACACGAGCCGCAACTGGCCGAAAAATGGACCACGCCACCCAAGCCGTACACCGAAGCCACACTGTTGCGTGCTATGGAAACCGCCGGCAAACTGGTGGATGACGAGACGCTGCGCGATGCGTTGAAGGAAAACGGCATTGGTCGCCCATCCACGCGTGCCGCCATCATTGAGACTTTATTCAAACGCCACTATATCAAAAAAGAGCGAAAGAGCTTGGCACCCACTGCCACAGGCATTGAACTGATAGGCTTGATACGTGAAGATATCCTTAAAAGTGCCGAACTGACTGGTCAGTGGGAAAAGAAACTGCGTGAAATTGAGCAACATAAGTACGACGCCAAGCAGTTTGTCGATGAGTTGAAACAGATGGTCGGTGGCATCGTCTCCACGGTGATGGCCGACACTTCCAACCGACGTGTCACTGTTGTCGCTACTGAACCGAAAAAGGCACCGAAACCGAAATCGAAAGCCTCATCAGTCAAGAAAGAAACACCCGAACCAGCCCCAACTGGCGAACCTGTAGGACAAGTCTGCCCCGTGTGCGGCAAAGGTCGTATTATCAAAGGAAAAACAGCCTACGGCTGCTCTGAATGGCGCAACGGCTGCACTTACCGCCAACCGTTTTAAGCTAAATTGTATTTGTCGCCCAGTCTGTTAGCCCAATTTTCGGTGTAAAATTTGTAGTAGGAATATTTATGTTTCCTCCGCCAGCGTTTGGCTATAGGCAATCCAGCCCACAATAAAGAAGGCAGAGCTATAACGGGCAGAAACAGAGGACCTAATATCAGCGACTGCACTGTATGCCCGTATTCGTGAACAAGCACCTGGCGGTTGATTTCGTCGTTTTTTTCTTTGGATAAATGCTCATAGCCATGGTCTCCCCGGAAGACAAACATGCCGCAGCCCAGACTGTAGGGGTGGTTCCACAGGGTTACATACGCCTGACGGAAAACTTCATGCTTGTGGCTACGGTACAAAATAGCATACACAAGTCCTGCCAGCAGATTTTGCGGCAATCCCCATGTCCATTGAATCAGCAGATATGCAATCCGTTTGATGGTGCGTCCCATAGCGTTATTCTTTCAACCACTTCGACTTTTGTAATCCAAAGATAATCAGCCCGCTCCAGATCGCCCCCACACACCAGCCGACAATAATGTCGCCAGGGTAGTGCACGCCAAGATAAATGCGACTGTAAGAAACGAGCAGCATCCAAAAGAACATCAACAGCGTCCACAGCGTCTTTTCGCGGGTGAGGAATACCACGACAATAAACGCTAAAGCCATCGCATTGGCTGCGTGTGAAGAGGGAAATCCGTAAGGCCCGCCTTTGTAGAGTGTGCCGTCAGGCTTGGCTACAAGGTGCACTTGGTCAACAAGTTCTATATTATGGCTGGGGCGCGGTCGCTGAACGGTGCGCTTGATGAGATTGCAACTCTGATCACTGAGGAATACGGAAATGACAACAGCGGCCACTACAATCCACGCCTTTTTACGATAGCGACGGAAAAGGAAGAAGGCCAACAGCAAATAGAGCGGAATCCATACAAAACGATTGGAAATATAATAGAAAAACACATCGCCCCACGATGCGTGCATTCCATTGAAGTACAGGAATATAGAACTATCGATTTGCTGTAGCGTTCCCATCAGTCAGTTGTCATGTTCGATAATCTCTTCGGGATAGATGTCGTTGGGTTGCTTCGGCGTTGTGTCGTTGAGTGGATACAATAAGTACAGAGCGCGTTTGGCCTTAAAACTATCGAGCGCCGGCTGCCAGCTGTCGCGGATTTCCTGCTCCGTCTTACCTGCAATAATCTGCTGGCGCAATGTGGCGGTGCCTGCCAACTTGTCGAACACCTCGGCACGCTCAAAGAAAGCGCTCTTGCGCGGAAATTGGCGGTACGCATTCGTTACGAACTCCAGCGAGAACGAGTTGGTGCTGTCGTAACGGGCGCGCGCCAGGTCTGTCAGCTGATAGCCACGGCAACGCTGTCCCTTCAGCGGCGGATTTTCCGATACGCCACGGATAGGCTGCGGCGTAAAGTAATAGTCGCCGCCAGTCAACTCGGGATGTCCGTAAACTTCAAAAGGCTTGTCAGTACCACGTCCAACACTTATCAGCGTTCCTTCAAACAAACACAACGAAGGATAGAGGTAGATGGCTTCGTCGCTCTGTAAGTTGGGCGACGGCGCTTTGGGAAGATGATAGCGCATACTGTGGTTGTAGCCTTCCATGGTGAAAATACGCAGGTCGCAACTCATAGGTCCTGTCGAAAGCCAACCTTCCGCATTGATCATCATGCCGTACTCAGCAATGGTCATGCCATGCACCACAGGTACGGGATGCATGCCAATGAACGACTTGTACTTGGGCTCCAGTACCGGGCCGTCAACAAAATAGCCATTGGGATTGGGACGGTCTAAGATGGCGACAATCACATGATTTTCAGCCGCGGCCTCCATCACATAATGCAAGGTGGAAATGTAGGTATAAAACCGACAGCCAACATCTTGAATATCAAATAAAATGATGTCAATGCCTGCCAATTGCTCAGCCTTGGGCTTGCGGTTGCTGCCATACAAAGAAATAATAGGCAGTCCCGTCTTGGCATCCACCGACGACTTGATATGAGCGCCAGCCTCAGCCTCGCCACGAAAACCGTGCTCGGGACAGAAAATTGCCACCACATTTACACCCGAAGCGAGCAATGTATCAACCAGATGGGTATTCTCGACCATGGATGTGTGATTGCCGCAAACGGCCACTTTTTTGCCTTTTAACAGCGGCAAATATTGCTCCATGCACTCGGCACCCATTTTTATTTGTGCGTTTGTTAGCAGCGTCAAAAATGCGAAAAACAAAAATGTGGCTATCTTCTTCATTATCAATTGTAAATTGTAAATTATAAATTATTCTGTTGCATTGTCATAATATGAATAGACTGCGGAAGCACCGAAATGTCATATTCGCCCGTTTTCAACATTTCACCCTCCACTTCGCCCAACACCGACTCTGCCGATGTGATGGAGATATGCTTGGCCTTGTAAGTGCTGACTTCCTTCATGGCGATATGTTTACCGGCATACAAATTTTTGACATTCGCAATGACTTTGAAAGGAGAGAGGTGGCGAATGACCACCAAATCGAGCAATCCGTCGTCTTGCAGGGCCATGGGAACCTGCATCATGCCGTTGCCGTTGTACTTGCCAATGCCGACGGCCATGGTGTAAACACTTTCTGTTATATCAAAGTTATCTCCTTTAATATGAATATTTTGCGACTTGTGTTTGAAGAGAACCTTTAAGAGGGTAGTAAGGTATATGGCCGAACTGAAATGTTTGGGTTTATTGCCCACAGTGTGCTGAATAACATCAGCATCAAAACCGAAACCGGCAATATTAATGAAATAGCGCTCGGCTATGGTGCCATTCCCATTGATCGATCTAACTAATCCTACATCATGCTGAATGAAGGATGGGTGGGCTAAACAATGCAAGGTTTCTTGTAAATCATTGGGATAAAGGTGTGTGCGACAAAAATCATTGCCAGTTCCCATCGGCAGGATGGCGACATAGACCTCATGCGTATCCACACCCGACTGGAAGATGCCGTTGATGATTTCGTTGATGGTGCCGTCGCCGCCGCAGACGATGAAATGACGCTCGCCAGCCTGACAAAGGCGACATATCTGTTCCCTGCAGGTGCCATAGCCATTGTCGGCGACATGTTTTTGGTATTCGATGCCAAGACGCTGTAATTCAACTTCTATTTGTGTTTGGTAACTGTTGTTTTGTAGTGACAAAGCATACGGATTTATGATGATTTGCCATTCAAATTCGGTAGGATTAATCGTTTCGATAGTCATTATGAGAATGTTTTTTATTTGTCGGCAAGCAGCTTTTCTTTGAGAATCTGCATGCCAACCGTAGCCTTTTCTTTAATGAATTCAACATAACGGGAGATGGGCTGCACCTCTTTAGGGTCTATCACATAAACCGGTGTGCCAGAGGTGGCATAGTAGAGCAAACCGGCCGCAGGATAGACATTCAGCGAAGTGCCGACGACCACCAGAATGTCGGCCTGGCTCACCGCTTCAACGGCGGCATCCATCATAGGCACCGCCTCGCCAAACCAGACGATGAACGGCCGCAGCAGTCCGCCGTCGGCAGCGCGGTCGCCGTAGGTAATGGGTTTGTAACCAATATCTTCCACACACTTCTTCCCGTTCTCGCTACACACTTTTGTCAGTTCGCCATGCAAGTGGATTATCTTCGACGAGCCGGCTCGCTCGTGTAGGTTGTCCACATTCTGCGTGATGACCGTCACGTTGAAATATTGTTCCAACTCCTTGGCTATCAAGTGCGCCTTATTGGGTTGGCAATGTTCCAACTGACTGCGCCGCTCGTTGTAGAAGTCGATCATCAGCTTCGGATTCCTGTACCAGCCCTCAATGCTGGCCACATCCTCCACATTGTAATTCTCCCACAAGCCGTTGCTATCGCGGAAAGTGCTGATGCCGCTCTCGGCACTGATGCCCGCACCAGAAAGAATGACAAGGTTTTTCATATTATTGAGGGGTTGAATTGATTAACTATTAGTGAGAAGTGAAAAGTGAGTGGTGAGAAGAAAGTTAAGGAGTTAAGAAGTTAAGAAACTAAGGAGTTAAGGGTTATTGAATTTTGAATTCTGAATTCTGAATTTGTTCTTTGTTCTCTGATCTTTGTTCTTTTAATCGTGCATTGTGAATTGTGAATTTGCCCTTAAACTCCCGGTTTTCCCAGTAGCTTGAACATATTCTTCTTATACGCCTCCACGCCGGGCTGGTTGAATGGGTTGATATTAAGCATGTAACCGCTTAATGCACAGGTGTACTCGAAGAAGAATATCAGTTCGCCGAGGGATGTTTCCGATATGTTATCCATCTCAATGCGCAAATTGGGCACACCGCCAGCCACATGTGCCATGCGTGTGCCTTCTTCAGCCGTATGGTTTATTTCCTGCAAGCTCTTCTGTTGCAAGTAGTTAAGTCCGTCAATATTCTCCTTGTCAAAGGGGATGGAGACATGATGATGAGCATTTTTAACCGAGATAACTGTCTCAAACAGATTGCGTTCGCCTTCCTGGATGTATTGTCCCAGCGAGTGCAGGTCGGTGGAAAAGATGGCACCGGCAGGGAAGATGCCCTTATTCTCTTTACCTTCGCTTTCACCGAAAAGCTGCTTATACCACTCGATAAAGTAGAACAGTCGCGGCTCGTAAGCAACCATCAGTTCAGTGGTCTTGCGGTCTTGGTAGAGCAGATAGCGCAACACGGCGTATTGCATGGCGATATTCTTCTCAGGATCAGTTTCTTGGGTGATGACTTTTCGCATCTCATCAGCTCCCTTCAGCAGCTTCTCAATGTCGAAACCTGCTACTGCAATGGGCAGCAGACCGACAGGGGAGAGCACCGAGTAGCGACCGCCCACATCATCAGGAATGACAAAAGTGGTGTAACCCTCATTGGTAGCCAGCTGGCGCAACGCCCCGCGATTAGCGTCGGTGATGCAGAAGATGCGCTGGGCAGCCGTGGTCTTGCCATACTTGTTTTCGCAATGCTCTTTCAGGACGCGGAAGGCAAGGGCGGGCTCGGTCGTGGTGCCCGACTTGGAGATGACGATGAGCGAATATTCCACTTCGTCGAGCACTTCGAGCAGATCGTGGAGATAGTCTTCGCTGATGCTGTTGCCCGCATAGAGCAACTTGGGCGCACCAGTAGGGCGGCAAGCGCTGAAATGATGTTGCAAAGCCTCGGTCACGGCGCGAGTGCCCAAATAGGAGCCGCCAATGCCAATGACAACAGCCACGTCCGAATTGGCCGACACTTTCTTGGTCACAGCCTGTATTTCCATCAGCATGTCGGCATCATGTTGTGACGGCAGGTCCAGCCATCCTAAGAAGTCGTTGCCGCGACCGGTGCGACTGTTCAATTGCTCAAAGGCAGCACGCACAGCCGGCGCAGATTGGCGAATACGCTCCTCCGAAACAAAGTTGAGCGCATCGCGATAGGTAAAAGTTGTTGAGATCATATTCCTAATGTAAATTTACTTTCCTGTGAAAAATGTGCTATTATTCTGATTTAAAATAAATTACGCGTTCTTTCGATTTGCCGTATTTTTTTGCAATAGTACGAAAAAAATACATACTTTTGTACAACCTTTTCGGGCTAAACCCATTAAAATGAAGCGGGAACAGTATCAGAAACTTATTCGAGCCGTCTTTTATGCTCTGCTCTGCACCTTGTTGTGGCTGCTGCCTTGCAAGATGTACATCTCACCGTGTGTTATGTTGCTGGGCCTTGTCTGGCTGGCCGACCCCGACTATGCCGGTCGCTGGCAGCGGCTGAAAGAACGTCGCTTATGGATTCCGATGCTGCTGCTCATCGGCTACTATCTGCTCTATCTGATTTCAATGGCCTACACCGGCAATATGGCCGCAGGCTGGTTTACGATGGAGAAGAAACTGCTGTTTGTCATTGCACCGCTGCTGCTGCTCACCATGCCCGACGAACTGGTCAGCCGACGCCATTTCAACGGACTGCTTACGGCCTTTATCGTGGGGTGTTGCGTCACTATAGCGGCTTCGCTTGCGTATGCCTTTGTGTGTTACAATCATACGGGCGACAGTGCCTATTTTTACTACCAATTGGTTTCACCATTCCAGCATCCGTCGTATTTGGCTATGTATCTGACCTTCTCGCTGGCAGCGGCGCTCTATCTCGTTGGCTGTCAAACTGAAGATACCAGTATGGCAGGACGTGTTTCGCTGGCGTTGTATGCCATCCCCGCAATAGTATATCTTTTTCTGCTACAATCCAAAGCCGGATTCCTATCCCTGATTTTATTGCTGGTGTTCTTTGCCATCTACGGACTTGTTCGGCGTAATAAGAAACTGTTAATTAGTGTGTTGTACATCGCTGTGTTATCAGGAGCATCCTTCTGGCTGATTCCTAATGCCAGTAGCCGCTTAGAAAGTAGTGCCGCCGAATTGTCGGCTGGTGCGCAAACGAATGTGGCCGATGCCGGCACTTCGTCCATGCGGCTTTTAATCTGGAAGGAGGCACTGAATATCACGGTGGAGCATCCGCTGTTTGGCGTAGGGGCGGGCGATACGCAAGATTGCCTGAACCAGCGCTATGAAGCCGCAGGCATGATCAAAGCATATCGCAAAGAGTTGAATGCCCATTCGCAAGTAATGCAGACGGCTGTGGCTATCGGGCTTATTGGCGTGTTACTGCTGGCTGCCATATTTGTCTATCCCATAGTTGTTTGCCGCCGCACTAAACTGATGCCGCTGTGGCTCTTCTTTATTCTGCTCGTCGGTCTCAATATCCTCGTCGAATCAATGTGGGAGACCATCGCAGGCGTGTCGTTCTTCACCGTATTTTACTGTCTATTGGCAAGATACGGGGAAATGAACGCAAATTAGAAATCCAAATAGTACAGAATTTCGCCGTATGGCGAGCCGCCCTCGCGAACCCAGTTGCCATCAAGGGTGTACAGGATTTCGTTGTAGGGACTGCCTCCTTCGCGAACCCAATGACCATCAATGGTGTAGAGGATTTCGCTGTAGGGACTGCCACCTTCACGAACCCAATTTCCGTCAATGGTGTAAAGTATTTCACCATAGGGACTTCCACCTTCTCTTATCCAGTTGCCATCAATAGTGTAAATAAAAAAACAGGCACCATTGCAAATTATAAATTGTTAATTATACATTGTTTCGTATCTTTGCGCATTGTTTGCATTATTTATTAAACAATTTGTTACATGGAATACAAACTGGACATGCATTGTCAGGCTATCATGGAGGAATACCACCGCATGAAACCCATATTTGAGAAGATGCAGGAGATTGTGTCTGAGCAATTACGCCAATGCGTTGATGAAAACAATATTCATGTTGTTACTGTTGAGACACGCATAAAAACGGAGGAGAGTCTGGCTGGCAAACTGGAATTAAAAGGCAATAAATACCACTCTCTCAACGATATAACTGACATCCTGGGCGGTCGCGTCATCACCTTCTATACCGACGAAGTGGACAAGATTGCCGCTATCATTGAGAAGAAATTCATTGTTGACCGTGAGAATTCTATCGACAAACGCAAAGTTCTTGATATTGACCGCTTTGGATACATGTCATTGCACTATATCTGCCGCATTCCGACATCCCTGTACGAGGACAAAGAGTATCCCTTAATCAACATCTTCCGCTTTGAAATCCAGATGCGTACGGCCCTGCAGCATGTCTGGGCAGCCATGAACCACGACATTGGCTACAAGTCCAATGTGGAGATACCTGCCAACCATTTGCGCAACCTAAACCGCATTGCTGGCATGTTAGAGCTGGCCGACGAGCAATTCAGTCGCATACGCCGCGAAATCACCGACTACCGCCGACAAGTGCAGGCGCTGGTTGCCGACGGCAACTTCAACGATGTGCCGCTGGATGGCGACACTTTCCGCAGTTATCTTGATATCAATCCGTTCAAGATGCTCATTGAGCGTATTTCCTCCGTCAATCAGGCTGAAGTGTACGAAGACAGCCTGATGCGCTATCTGGAAGTGCTGCTCAATATGAACATGAAGACGCTTGGCGACATTGAACGGCTCATCCACGACTATTCCGAGGCAGCATACAAATTAGCGCTACATCAGTTCGCCGGCACCGACCTTGACATCATGGCGCAATCCATTGCCTTACAGAATCTTTGCATCGTCTATATCGCCAAACAAGGCGGCGGCGAAAAGGGCCTTAAGGCCTTCTACGACCTGATCTTCGGCGAATCGGAAGACAACAGTCGCCGCGCCAAGCATATTTTACAACAACTAACTGATAATCACATTATCTAACTACTGGCATTATGGCTAATCCATACATTGATAGCACACTATTGGACAAGGCTTTACACTTTGCCATCGATGCGCATGCAAACTCCGAGCGCCGTGGCAAAGGTTTCCCGTATATTGTTCATCCATTTGAAGTTGTGGAAATTGTGGCCTCCATCACTCCTGATCAGGAATTACTGGCGGCCGCAGCCCTGCACGACACCGTAGAAGACACGGGCGTGACCATTGAGCAGTTGCGCTGCGAGTTTGGCGACCGCATTGCCAACATAGTGGCTGCCGAGAGCGACGATGTAGTGCTCGATTCGGAAGCAGAATCAACATGGCGGGCACGTAAGACCGCGGCACTCAATAAATTGAAAAATGCGCCCCTGGATGTGAAGATCGTGGCTATGGGTGACAAACTTTCCAATATGCGCGCCATCGCCCGCGATTACGAGCAGTTGGGCGACAAGTTGTGGGCACGCTTCCATGCTCCGAACGGCAAACTGGACCACGCTTGGCGCTACAGGGCACTGGCCGAAGCGCTGTCGGACTTGAAAGAAACTTTCGCCTACCGCGAATTCCTATATCTGATGAACAAAACATTTCAAGATATTGACTAGCAAATAATTATAAATTATTAATTGTAAATTGTAAATTGCAATGTTGAACGCCGAACTTATCTCGCTTGACGATTACGAATACACGGGCGAAGGGGCTAATGGAGCCAGCTATAACCACAAAAGCGACCCTCGCTACATGCTTAAATTGTATAACACGACAGCACCTACCAACATCATTACCAGCGAGTTGGATTGTGCTCAGAAAGTATTCGACCTGGGTATTCCTACACCTAAGCCAGGAGTGCTCGTCACCGATGGCGAACGCTATGGCATTCGTTTTGAACGCATTCTTGGCAAGAAATCCTTCTCGCGCATCATTGGCGACAATCCCGCAGAAGTGGACCGCTACGCCCGCGAGTTTGCCCAAATGTGCAAGTTGCTCCACAGTACCACTTGCGACCCGAAAGTGTTCGACAATGTGAAGGACAAGTACAAGGCCGACTTGCACGAAAATCCGTTCTTCACCGCAGACGAGAAGCAGAAGATTGCCACCTATATCGACAGTATTCCCGACGCATTTACAGCCATTCACGGTGACTTGCAATTTAGCAATGTCATAACCGACGGAGCACAGAACTATTTTATCGATTTGGGCGACTTTGCTTACGGCAACCCGCAATTCGACTTGGGGATGGTACTGCTGACTTCACGCTATGATTCGGATGAGTTTGTGGAGGAGGTTTTCCACATGACCAACGAAACAGCCAATAAGTTCTGGCTGGGCTTCGTAGCCGGTTATTATGGACCCAATGCCGACCCTGATGAAATAGACCGTCAGCTGCGGCCTTTTGCCGGCTTGAAAACCATTATCATCGAACGCAATGCCGGCTGCCCATTTCCTCAGTTCAGAGCGCTTATGCATGATGTGCTAGAGTAGGGGTGGAAATTCAATTTGAACCAAGTTCGCCTCAAGGCGATTTCCTTTTCATTTTTATGTTTACATTTGCAGATCGTTTCTGCCAAACAGATTGTATTGTCACTCAATTAAAACCACTATAACATGAAGAAAATCCTTGCTCTTTTGGCTACTAAAAAATTCTGGGTCGAATTCCTGATAATGACCTTTGGCATGATGATCACCGCATGTGCGGTTTACTACTTTCTCGTACCCAGCAAGTTGATTATAGGTACTATCTCGGGTCTTTCCATCGTCATCAGTGGCGTGTCGGAAAGCCTCTTTGGAGTGGCACTGCCTGTATCAACGGTCATTTTGGTGGTAAACGCCATCCTTTTAATACTGGCTTATTTCCTGATAGGCAAAGAGTTCGGTATTAAAACCGTTTATACGGCCTTGATTTTGGGACCTATGATGCGTGTTTTAGAAACCTATTTCCCGTATGAGAATTTCATTCGCACCGACGCAGCTATTCCGTCCATTATGGGCGACATCTGGTTCGATTTGTGCTGCTTTGTGCTTCTGCTGAGCGCTGCACAGGCTGTGCTGTTCAAAATCAACGCATCGACTGGCGGGTTGGATATTCTGGCCAAAATAGTGAACAAATATCTGCACTTCGACATTGGCGCATCTGTTTCAGTAGCGGGTGCCATCATTTGCTGTACAGCCTTTGCTATCAACCCCTTCCACATGGTAATTATCGGTCTTATAGGCACTTGGATCAACGGATTGGTGGTCGATTATTTCACTGCAGGCCTCAACAATCGCAAACGTGTGTGTATTGTTTCAAAGGATTACGACCGCATTCGCCGCTATATTATCGACGACTTGGTGCGTGGATGCACCCTGTACGAGGTGATTGGAGGATACAGTAATGAGAAGTCTATCGAACTCGAAAGTCTGCTCACCAAGGACGAGTTTACCAAACTGATGGCTTTTATCAACCAGAACGAAATAAACGCCTTTATCACTGCCGGTAACGTCAGTGAAGTGTATGGGCTCTGGATGACCGACAAAAAACGGTTGAAGAAACGTGTTGACCAAAGGTAATCTGCATCATTCAAAAATCACACAAGCGCCGATTTGGCTATAGTTAGCATGATTTCGGAACTGTCCGTAAGGATTGTTGCCGTGGTACAACCGTATGCCGAAATTAGCGCGAGAGAAGATGCCACGGCGATGTGGGTGGCATAGGCGTACGCCCACGAACACATTGTAAGTGAAGACTCTACGCTCTTTCTGTAACGTATAACTAACGCCGTCCTGCGGTGACCAATCGAACACGGGATAACCATAAAGGGCGCGATTGCGGACTTCCAATGAAGCTACTATCTGTACAAACTGCTTGAACAGAGGTGATTGATACTGGTATTGGAAATATGCTTCCCATGGCGATTTGCGCGGTTGCGACAATGAAGCGTCCCCATCGGCTTCATTAATCACATACCATCCATGCCGCGGACTCCACAATATCATCAGCCCGGCGCGGAACGTATGGGTTTGTTCGTAACTCAGGTCAGGGTCATTCAGTGTGAAAATGTACTCTGAATAGTTGTACGATACGTTGACACGATGTAAGGGCAGATTATGGCTGATTCGCTGTAAGGTAAGTTCATCGCCCAAGTGCGTGCTTTCGTGCTTGAAAGGATCTACGGTAATGGAGTAGTTTTTGACGAATTTCCTGTTAAGATGGTGCGTGAAAGTCCATGCGGGACCGCCAATTCGGTAGTCGGTATTGACAACAGGAGCGGTGATAGGCTCGCCCAAATCGAGCCAGATGGAGGCGGAGAGGGGCATCGCCACACTAAGGGAAAAACGCTCGTCTTTTAGTTTGCCCGACCAAATAGGCAGGTTGATGCCCATAACACAAAAAGTATGCGTGCGAACCTTCTTGCCCGTATGTCCCCAGTCCCATTCCGGATGATTGGAAATGCCAGCCACATCAAAACGGACAAAGTTTGGATGCATGTCGGCCAGCAGACTCTGTCCGTATGATGAATAGCGGAAGAACCCTTCTCGTGTGGGGTGATCTTTCCCTCTCATCCTTGTCGAGTCGGGCGTTTGTTCTTGTGCCACAAGCATTTGCGCTGATACCAAAAATGTTAATAAAACCAGGATTTTTTTCATTTTATTCAACTGCTTATTCTTTACAAAAATACAAAAGAACAAGATTTATAGACCGCCATATTATCAACAGGTTTAGATTTTTGAATATAAGTGTTAAAAAATGTTAGCATAACTCAAATGATAGATGAAAATTTTTACTTTTGCGGCTTCAAAATAATCTCTTATGAATCAAGTTGAAAGAGAGCGGATCATCGAACTGGTAAAACAGGAGGTGGTTCCCGCCATTGGCTGTACAGAACCTATGGCAGTCGCCTTGGCTGTTGCAAAGTCGAAAGAAGTGTTGGGTGAAAGGCCGCAACAAATTGAAGTGTGGTTAAGTGCCAACATGTTAAAGAATGCCATGGGTGTCGGAATCCCTGGCACCAATATGGTTGGCCTTCCCATTGCCATTGCGTTAGGCGCTATTGTTGGCAAGTCGGAGTACAAACTGGAAGTGCTCAAAGATACCACGCCAGAAGTTGTTGAAGCCGGACGCCAGTATCTTAAGGAGGAACGCATTCGTATTCATCGTAAAAAAGAGATAACAGACAATTTGTATATTGAAGTTGTCAGTCGCAATGATGACACCACCGTCAAGGTGATTATCAGTCGCGACCATACCCATTTTAGTTATATAGCTAGAAATGAGGAAGTTTTGCTTGATGATATGCATCCATCGGAGAAGGTTGGGAGAGAGCATGTTACGAAACTAACCATGAAGATGGTGTATGATTTTGCCATGACAGCCCCTTTGGAAGAGATTAGTTTCATACTGAAAGCCGCTGAGATGAACCGCAAAGCAGCCGAAATGTCCTTGCGCGGCAATTATGGTCATGCGTTAGGTAAAACCATCTTTATGGAGCCCAAATCGCAAATCTTTGGCGATGGCATCTATGCCAAGATATTGGCTTATACATCAGCTGCTTGCGATGCCCGTATGGCGGGTGCCAAAGTGCCTGTGATGAGCAATTCGGGCAGTGGCAATCAAGGAATCGCCGCCACGTTGCCGGTGTGGGTGTTTGCCACCGAGCGTCTCAAAACCGAGGAAGAGTTAATTAGAGCTTTGATGTTGAGCCATTTGACGGTCATTTATATCAAACAGAGTTTTGGCCGCTTGTCGCCATTGTGCGGTTGTGTTGTGGCCGCAACAGGTTCCGCTTGTGGCATTACCTATCTCATGGGCGGCAATTACGACCAGATCACTTATGCTATCAAGAATATGATTGCCAACATTACCGGTATGATTTGCGACGGCGCCAAGCCCAGTTGTTCGCTCAAAGTGGCCACAGGCGTATCAACGGCTGTTTTGTCGGCCATGCTGGCTGTGGAAGACAAATCGGTCACTTCGGTGGAAGGCATCATTGACGATGATATAGAAAAATGCGTGCAAAACATGGCAGATATCGGTTTGCACGGCATGGCCGACACCGACAATCTGGTGCTGGATATCATGACGCAGAAGTAGATGTTAGATATATAATTGAGGCGCGAGAAATCGCGCCTCAATTATTTGAATTTTGAACTTTGAATTCTGAATTTCTAAAAACAGGTAGGGGGGGCTAAAACAAAAAAAAGACTCATCAAAATGATGAGTCTTTTTTTGTGGGAGCTATAGGAGTCGAACCTATGACCCTCTGCTTGTAAGGCAGATGCTCTAAACCAACTGAGCTAAGCTCCCTTTGTCGTTTAGACGCGGCAAAAATACATCTTTTTTCGTTTCTTTCAACAGCACGGCGCCAATTTTTCAGATTTTTTATGCAAATATCTGAATATCAATATTAAAAAATTACATTTGAACACCAATCTGCACATTGAAATAGCCTTCTTTGGTGGATTTACGGTCGCTAAAATAGGACAAAAACGACTTGCGATAGGCCAAATCGATGGTGATAAAGTGGATTTTGATGCCAGCACCGGCCGACCAATAGCATGCGTGGCGGCGGATATTATCTTTGGAAAGAGCAATCTGATTTTCAGTCACTTGAATAAGCGGTTGGTAGATAATGCCAACGCTGGGCATTAGTGTAACCAGCTCACTTACGGGCAGATAAGCTACCGCTCTGATAGGAATTTGCAGATATCGCAATTCCACGGGCATCGTTTCTTCAGAAACCGGCATGGTCGTTTTGAAGCGTGTTTTCTGGAACTGGTAGCCAAACCCGATTTCACCGAACACATATTTGCCAGCACGGAAATAGGCGCTAAATTCGCCGCAAAACAGGCCGTTTAGCTTATATTCATATAGTCCGGCAGACAAGTCTTCCTGTGCAATGACATGCTTGCCTGTGAAATTGGCACCGATTTTGAAGCCCCATTGCCACCAGCTTACATTATATTTATCATAAAAATTCTGCGCAGAAAGGGTAGTGGTGTTACAGAAAAAAAACGTTAATAACGAGTAAGTTGTGATTAAAAAAAGACGCTTTTTGTGCCGCATACTAATAGAAAAGATTATATCGTTTATCATCATACAAAAATATACAAAATTTGCATCAAAAAGGATTTAATCATCTGTAAAATCAAATTATTATGTCAAATAAAATCAAACGCGGACATTTAGACGGCTATTTAACAGGCGATTTATTTATGTTTTTATTTGCACTGGCATTAGCAAAGGGAAATGGGATTAGAATACTTTCAGCTATGGGCAATCTTGTTTACTTTGTGGGCGGAGGAAGAAAAAGAAAGCTTCCTGAACCGAGCTGGAAAAAATTATTTCTGGCACATCTAAACTAACAATAAAAAAAGCACGCACAGATCATTGTTGGTAATAGGCCGAAAAAAAGCATTTATTGAAGACTTTCGCAATGAAAATAAACCTGCTATATTTTTCCTATAATTTATATTATGTCAAATAGAATTATATTAAACAACATATAACAATTTGAATATCAGCCTTCCGCCTCTATACTTAATTGTGCATTATGAATTGTGAATTGTGAATTATCAGTTATTCACCCGTTCCCATTTTCGGAACATACTTCTGAAACGCAGACCGATAACGCCGAAAATTGCTTCTTTGAAAATTCCGGAGCTCATTTTGGATGTTCCTTCCGTACGATCCTTAAAGATGATGGAAACTTCCTGTATTTTGAATTTGAGCTTCCAAACAGTATATTTCATCTCGATTTGGAATCCATAACCAATATGATGGATTTTTGAGAAATCTATAGCGCGTAGCACTTCAGCTTTGTAGCATTTAAATCCTGCGGTCGTATCGCGCACAGGAATGCCTAACATAATGCGCACATACGCAGAACCATAGTACGACATGAGCAGTCGCGACATAGGCCAATTCAGCACATTAACGCCTTTGCAATAGCGTGATCCGATGGCCAGGTCGGCTCCGCCGTTTTTGCACGCGTCGTACAGACGGTCCAAATCATTGGGATTATGCGAGAAATCGGCATCCATCTCGAAAATATAGTCATAATTATGCTCTAAAGCCCACTTGAATCCTGATATATAGGCAGTTCCGAGTCCAAGTTTGCCTGTACGCTCCATAATAAACAGTCTTTCAGGGAATTCTGTCATCAGTCGCTTCACAATATCAGCGGTGCCATCAGGCGAATTATCTTCCACTACCAGAATATGGTAATCGTTGATATTGAAGACTGTACGGATAATCTTCTCAATGTTTTCCTTTTCGTTGTAGGTTGGAATAATGACTAATTTTCTATCCATTGTATGAGTTATTTTTGTAGAATGATATATACAGGTAAATGGTCGCTATAGCCGCCTTGATAAGAGCCTGCTGCATACGATCTCAAAGGATATCCGGCAAATGAACCCGAGTTGGCGAACATGAATTTGGCGCGGAAAATGTGTGCAGAAATGAACTTATATGTATTGGCTCGCGGATTAAGCAAACTTGCCGAAACAATAATATTGTCAATAACGTTGGGCGCATCCTGATAAAGGTACGACCAGATGCCATCACGATACAATTGCCACATGGGATTGAACAAATCGCCGGCGACAACATCTTTGGGTTTCACTTTGGTGCCAAGCACATTCATGATGCTCTTCGAGTCGGGATTGTCGTTCAAGTCGCCCATAATGATAATCTTAGCGTTCTTATTTACACTCATAATCGAGTCGGCGATGTGGCGAGACAACTGGGCAGCGGCGGCGCGCTTCGGCATACTACGCTTCTCCCCTCCCCGTTTCGACGGCCAGTGGTTTACCAGAACGTGCAGAGTATCAGTTTTATCCAGGATTCCAACCACTAGCAATTGGTCACGCGTTTTGAAGGCGGTATCATCGGGAGTAATCAGATGATGAGGAATGACTTGCAACACGCGGAAACGATCTTTGTTGTAGAACAAACCAACATCAACACCACGGCGGTCGGGCGAATCATAATGAGCCACGCCATAGTTAAGATGTTTCAGTTTGGGTGTGGCGGCCAAATCTTCGAGCACCTTACGGTTTTCGATTTCTGAAACGCCAAGCAATACGGCACCACCTTGATCTTTACCAATCAGACTGATAACATCCGACAGATTGCTCAATTTCTCGGCATAACGTTCTGGAGTCCACTTATATGAACCTTCTGGCAAGAAATCCTCGTCGTTGGTCAGAGGGTCATTTTCGGTGTCAAAAAGGTTTTCCACATTGTAGAAAGCAATAACGGCCACTTTGGGACTCGATTGTGCTGCAGCGCGAAATGCGGGAGCCACTAACAGTGCGATTACTAATAGTCGGTAGATGAATTTCATGTAATGTTGGATTTTAAAAAGCAAAAATAATTATTTTTTGTTTAGCATAAATATTTATAATGATAAAAGTGTTACCTTTGCATAAAATTGTAATCCGACTCATCATACACAGACAAAGCACCTTGCGATGGAACTAAAGCCCTACTTCACTCCTGTTGATTTTGATTCGTTAGGTTTTAACGACAACTATCAGAATCCGGCTTACCTGATCAACACTGTTTTATTCCAGACAGCGGAGGATGAAGAGCCTTCATTGTCGGGGTTCGACATGGCCATTATGGGTGTTCCCGAGTCGCGAAACAGTCGCAACAACCCATCTGCAGCGCTGGCTCCCGATGAGATTCGCCGGCAATTTTACCGTCTTTTCAGTTGGAAAAAGCCCGTCAGAATTCTTGATTTGGGCAATCTGATTCCTGGCAAGGAAATTGAGGATACCTACGAGGTTGTGGCAAGTATTATCGCCCATTTAATTGAAAATAAGGTTATTCCAATTATTCTGGGTGGCACCAACGATTTGGCTTACGCCAATTATTTGGCCTACGCCAAACTGAACAAAATTGTCAATATGGTGGTTGTGGATTCGCGCTTTGACCTGGGCGACGACGAGAATACCATCACTTCGGACGGCTATCTGAACAAGATTATCATGCAGCAGCCCAACTGCTTGCTCAATTTTGCTAATGTGGGTTATCAGACTTATCTTAACAGTCCTGAAGATATCGATTTAATGCAGCAACTCTATTTCGAGACTTACCGTGTGGGCATGCTGCGCAAGGATATGGAAGATGTAGAGCCGATTGTGCGCAATGCCGATCTGCTGGCGTTGGATATCTCCGCCGTTCGTCGTGTGGATGCGCCAGGCAACCCAAACGCCTCATCCAACGGTTTTTACGGCGAGGAAATCTGTCAGGTGTCGAGTTATGCCGGCTTGAATGACAAGCTCTCCTCCTTCGGCATTTACGAGTACGACCCTACGATGGATTACAACAACCAAACCTCTCAGTTGATAAGCCATATCTTGTGGTACTTTGTTGAGGGATACAGCCATCGCCAAGACGACCTTAACTTCAAACAGAAAGATAATTACTTCAAATACAGTGTGTCGGTCAGCGAGGCCACGAGCGAATTGGTATTCTACCGTAGCAAAAAAACAGAACGTTGGTGGATGGTAGTGCCCGTTATTAACCTGAAGAAAGACACTGAACAACAATATCTTCTCCCCTGCTCTCGTAAAGATTACGAGACCGCCTGCACAGACAAAATTCCTGACAGGTGGTGGAGAACGTACAATAAGCTAAATAGATAATTGACAATTAATAATTTACAATTAAAAGGACCCATTTCAACAACTCTATAACTCTTAACTCCTTAGTTTCTTAACTCAATTCACTACTCACCACTCACTTCTCACTTCAACATTTAAACGATTCAACAAATAAACACAATAATTAACCTAAAACGCTAAGCTTATGAAAAGATTTTTATTAGTTGCAGGCATCTTTTTGATGTCAGTGTGCGCAGTTAACGCACAAGAGCCCACTATTGAACAGGCCTCGGCTGCAGCCAAAGCCGCGTCAAGTGTGGAGGTGAAAACCAAAGAGGTTCCCGACTCGTTGAATTGGAAATTCTCGGGTATTGTTGGTGCAAACATGACTCAAACACAGTTGGTTAACTGGGCTGCGGGTGGTAATTCCAACCTGACAGGCATCATCTTTGCCAACCTGTTCCTCAATTACAAAAAAGGCAACATTGCTTGGGATTCAAACTTGGACACTGAGTTGGGCGCCATGTTCTCCTCTGATTTCAACAGATATCCTTGGAGAAAAGCTTCCGATAAGTTTAATTTCTACACCAAATTCGGCTGGGAATTCCACAAAACATGGTTCTTGGCAATACTGGGAAGCTTCCGTACGCAATATATGTACGATTATGATTATGAACCCGTCAAAGCAGATCCGCACAACGATCGTATTCTCAGTTCAAGATGCTTGAACCCCTCCTACACCGACCTCTCTGTCGGTATCGACTGGAAGCCCAATGACATCTTCTCGGTTTACCTCTCTCCTCTGGCCGGCCGTCTGACAACTGCCACTTACAAGCCTTTAAGAGAAAAATATGGTGTTGATACGAACAAAACCTTCAAGATGGAAGTAGGTCTTACCTTCAAGGCTGCCGTTACCTACGATAAGATCAAAAACCTGAAGATCTTCTCGGCAATCACCTTGTTCACTCCTTATACCAAAAAGTTTGGCAACTTCAATGTAGACTGGGATTTCATGATTTCCTACCAATTCCTCAAAGTGCTGAATGTATCATTGACCACGGCATTGAGATACTACGACGAAGTGATGATTCCTGGCAAGGTGAGCAAGCACGGCTATACCGAATGCGCCCGTGTACAGTTCAAAGAAGTGTTAGGTTTAGGTATCGGCTACAGTTTCTAGACGACATCTGACAGACACTGACATAAAAAAGAGCGGCAACTCATTCGAGTTGCCGTTCTTTTTGTTTTATCATTGGCCGCATTGCTAATGCATCACCGCTCACTAATCGTAGAAGCGCCAGTTAATACCGATAGCGATTTTCAGGTTCTGCATTGGGTAATCAGGTGTTGTGAAGTAGTTGCTGTAGGCGAACACCTTTTTAATTTTAATGCTGGAGAGGATATTGCCAAAGCGCGCGAAGATGCTTACTCTTTGAACTTTAATATTCAGATTGGCATTCAGATAGACAAAGTTGCCAACACGGCAAGTGCTCTGGTGATAGAACTGGTGCAACAGCGGATAGTAAGCGTTGGCATAGTATGCGGTGTTGTACATCAAGTCGAGCCCGATTTGCAGTTGCATCTTACGATGGAACAAGCGGAAAAGGTAGAAAGCGGAGGCTTTGCCAGCAAATACGGGCAGCGGAAGTGTCTTGTTGTCAGAATATTGCACATAGATATTGGCATCGGCTCCAAAACCCTTGATGCGCAGAGGCGCACTCAAATGAATCTGCAACACATTGGCAATCTTTTCGTTCGTGATGGGCTCGTAATTCTGTCCCAGTTGCACAAAATGGTGCAGCATGAAATAGGTCACCGAAGCCCGATACTGCTTGAGTTGCCACGAAGCTGTCAACTTCATGATATTCTGCTTTTTCCAATCGATAGTCCAACGGTGGTGATTGCCCGAGTAATAGGAATAGATGAAATCGGGAGCCACACGATAGAAATCAGCCGAGAAAGCCAGGAAATGCTGCTTGGCACGGTTGATAGCCCACGAAACGGACGCATTGGCTATAGCGTCGTTTTTATTGTATCCCATAAATGTATAGGAAATGCCCGCATGGATATCCATAATTCCGAAGAGGCGGATGTGCGTGCGTGCAAAAGGCGTCAGCGAGTTCTGGGTATATATCGGCCGACGGCGGCTGTAAACCGAATCATTCGGTGTGAAAATATCTATCGCAGCGAGACTGTCAACCACCAATCTTACCTCTTCGGGCATGATGGCCATGTAATTCTTCACATATTCGTGCATGAAACCGCCGGCAATATGGAAGAAATACTTCTTATTGTTTTCCTTATCAAAAGGCGAAAAATTGGACCATTGGACCGTGTTAATCACTTGATGACATAAGAGTGTATCCCGGGTTGTGTCGGGTGACAAGTAGAATATAGAGCGATAGTATGTTGAATCGAGATTCGTGTCAAAATAACTGCTTTTCAAATACTTATACTGAATAGAATGCGTTACGGTTCCATAGTAGCGTTTTTTGGCATCTTTGATATTGACATAGTGTTGGAAGAGCACGTCGTGGGTATTCACTAATGATTGGGCATAATATAACTTCATATTATAACCCATTAAATTCTTGGCTACCTGTTGTATATAATCATCCATGTTCAACAGCCCTGCATTTTCCATCGTCTTAAAGCGGTTGAAAATATAGCTGAGGCGGAAACCGTAAATAGATGAAGGTATTTCATAATGAACCAAGGCATCAACGGACATGTTATTGGCATTCTGATGCGGAAAATAGCCCGAATTGCCGTATGCATGGATATTGAACGCCATGTTCAGATTACCGCGATGCTGGGCGTGTGTAGCATCGAATTCATTCTCGGAGGAGATGCCGTAGCCGTAAGCCAGTTGTGTGAATGAAGTTTTGACATCGTAATACTTCAAGTCATACTGTTCCTTGTGATATAACGGATAAGGCAATGTGATGAGCGCAAACCCAGGGCGCTTCTCATAGTCGAAATTCATAGCCTTATGCGCCTGAGCGCCAATACCTAAGGTTTGATAGATGTTCCTGTCTTGCCAAATCGGGTCGTACTGATGGACCTTGCAAACCGAAGTGTCGACAGGAATGCGCTCCAATGTGCGATAAAAATGAGGCTCCAGATAGTCGTAATATACGGGCATGAAATAGGGCGAGATGGCTTGCGCACTGTCGATAGTCTTGGCGGGCTCGCCTTCATCTTCGGCCTGTGCCCATGCCGACAGCGAGCAAACGGTCAACAGCAGCAGCCATACACTGCGCGACAATCGATGCAACAAGTCAGCATTTCGGGCCATTATTCTACAATATAAATATTGATACTATCAAGGGTTGCAAATTTAAATGATTTTTTGATACAAAAAGAAGGCTTCTTTTCCACAATGCCGCAAAAGATTTTGTTAGCATAAGGTTGCATAAAAAAGCAGATATTTGTATATTTGCGACCTCGTTCACAAAAACATTAATTCTTTAGATACAAAGAGATTATGAAAAGAGCACTGGTTAGCGTAAGCGACAAGACCGGATTGATACCGTTCGTGACGGAACTGATCAACCTCGGTTATGAAATTATTTCCACCGGAGGCACGCGCAAAGCGTTGGATACCGCTGGATTGAAAACAATGGGTATCAGCGAAATAACAGGCTTCCCTGAAATTATGGACGGTCGTGTGAAAACCTTGCATCCCAAGGTACACGGCGGTCTGCTGTCGGTGCGCGACAATGCATCGCATCAAGCTGACATGAAAGCCAATGGCATTGAATACATCGACATGGTGGTGGTTAACCTCTACCCTTTCAAACAGACCATTGAGAAGCCCGGTGTAGAGTTTGCCGAAGCCATTGAAAACATTGACATTGGCGGTCCCAGCATGCTGCGCAGCGCCGCCAAAAACCACCGTTACGTGACGGTTGTTTGCGATGCAGCCGACTACGACCTTGTGCTGGCTGAAATTCGTGAACATGGTGACACCACCTTGGAAACCCGTTCGAAACTGGCAGCCAAAGTGTTCCGCCACACTGCCGCTTACGACGCCACCATTGCTGCCTACCTAACAAAACACGCAGGCGAAGAAGACCCCGAATCACTCACCTTGACCTACCAGAAGAAGCAATCGTTGCGCTACGGCGAGAATCCGCACCAGAAAGCCACTTTCTACGCCGGTCAGAAGCAGGGTTACTCGATGGCTTGGGCCACACAACTGCACGGCAAAGAATTGTCGTACAACAATATCCAGGACGCAGACGCCACCTTGCAGATTGTCAAAGAGTTTGATGAGCCCGTTGTGGTGGCTGTTAAGCACAAAAACCCGTGTGGTGTCGGTATCGGCTCAAATGTTTACGAGGCATGGCAGAAAGCCTTCGAGGCCGACAAAGTATCCATTTTCGGCGGCATTGTCGCCACAAACCGTGAAATTGACGCCCAAACTGCCGAAGCGATGAAGTCGGTATTCCTGGAAATCATTCTGGCACCATCATTTACCGAAGAGGCATTCAACATTCTATCAACCAAGAAGAACATCCGACTGATGACCTTCGACTTAGACAAAGAGCACGAAGACAAATCGATGTGCCTGAGTGTCAACGGCGGACTATTGGTTCAGGAATTGGACAAAGCTGGCGAGAAGGATTACCATATTGAAGTGGTCACTGAAAAGCAGCCGACGCAGGAAGAGATGAAGGATCTGCTGTTTGCCATGAAGGTGTGCAAACATGTCAAGTCGAACGCCATCGTTTTAGCCAAGGGCAACCAAACGGCAGGCGTAGGCGCAGGACAGATGAACCGTGTGGGCTCAGCTCACATTGCCATGGAACAAGCGCGACAAAATGGTCTGACAGAAGGACTTGTGCTTGCTAGCGACGCCTTCTTCCCCTTTGACGATGTGGTGACCATGGCCAAAGATTACGGCATCACTGCCATCATCCAACCTGGCGGTTCCATCCGCGATGAAGACTCCATCAAGGCTTGCAACCAATATGGCATTTCGATGATATTCACAGGTGTGAGACATTTTAAACACTAAAGACCAATACCAATAAGAGCGAGGGCGAAAGAAATATCCTTTCGCCCTCTTTTTTAACCTAAAAAATTCAAATCTGTCGTTTAGAAGCAACTATTTATCTAAATAACGGAAATTTGTCAAAAATATTATTCGGGGTAAAATTCCTCGAAAGTCTTATCTACGTAGAAAAAGACGATTTTTCTCACTTTTTTATCGCCACGAGAATCGAAAATTTGCGACTTACCTTGGCCGCCATCCGAATTATTGGCTCTTTTTGAGGTCGTACGCTTGCGTGATGGAAACTCGACAGGAGAAACATTGGTTACATCAGGAGTGACACTCTCAGGCTCCGTTACCACTTCAGAGAATGGAGTTTCTGTCATGGTCGATGACTCCTCAGTCGGTTGCTCAGTACTTGTTGCGGGGGTATCATGCACTTCTTCGAGCGAAGAAAAGAGGTCGAGTTCGGCAGGATTTGCAGTTGTGACGGGCGTTTCAACATTTACAGACGGAGTGTCGGTTGGCTGTAAATCCGTATTTACCATTTTTCCAACTCCCATAATCAGCCATTCTGTATTGATATCAGGATATGTTTCCAATATCTTTTTAGCCAATGCCAGACTGGGCTGATTGCGGCCACTAAACAAATGTGTCAAGTTAGAACGGCTAATTTCCAATTGTTCTGCGAAAACAGCAGGCGTCAGCTGCTTGTATTCCATGATTTGTTTAATTCTGTCAACCATAATTTTTACAAAGTGAAAATAGATTTATTACCTATCAATTACAAATATAAACACATCGGTATTTACAACTGCAAATTTAACAAATAAAAATAGCTATTTTGAAAATTGTTGAAAACTACTTAGTCTTTTACTTTAAATCGAATATGTAAGTATTTGATTTAATAATGAATACGAGTTGAGAATTATAATTTACAAATACTGTTAATAACATCATATATTTATTTTATCTACAACTTTAATCTATAGACATAAATATTATAGAAATGAATTAGTTATGATTTTGAAATAAACATTTTTCATACATAATTACTGAATTGAAACATTTGTTGAAATCATACCAACGATTCAAATGTTTTTGAAGAATTGTCATACAATTGTACTTGCTTCATCAAATCAAATATTTTACAATTGTACCTATTATCTTTTACAAAAGTATCATACCTATTTAATTTGTTATAATTGTAAAATTACATTTGTAACAACATTTAACTGCTTGCATACCCTATATCTCAAACATTAAAAATTGAGAATTATTCTTGGTAAGAATTAGACTGGACGACGAATATTTAATTCTCCGAGAGATATTATTATTAATTTTGCAATGTCTTTCCTAGGCACATCACGATTTAAGTTATTAACCACATATCAACAAAATGCAAGCATTTATTACCATCCTCCTACTGATTATATCCAATATCTTTATGACCTTTGCTTGGTACGGCCATTTGAAAATGCAGAGTTTCAGCTGGTTCAACCATTTGGGATTGCCAGCTATTATTCTATTCAGTTGGGGAATTGCCCTGTTTGAGTATTGTTTCCAGGTGCCTGCCAACAGATTTGGTTATTCGCTCAACGGCGGACCATTCAATCTATGGCAGTTGAAAGTATTGCAAGAAGCCATCACACTGATTGTTTTCACCACCTTTACCCTACTCGTCTTCAAGAATGAGACCTTCAGGTTGAATCATGTCATCGGGTTCATTTTTCTCATTTTAGCAGTCTATTTTATTTTTAAAAATTAGAATACTATAAATATTATTTTGCCGTTAAATAATATTAATCACCTAACAAATGAACTAATATGAACATCAAGATCTTGTGGGCAGACGATGAGATAGACCTGCTCAAACCACATATTATTTTCTTACAATCAAAAGGTTATGATGTGATTCCCGTGGTAAGTGGCAACGAAGCCCTTGAAGTGCTGGAACGCGAAATGGTGGACATCATCTTTTTGGACGAGAACATGCCCGGACTTAGCGGCTTGGAGACACTGAACCGCATCAAGAGCATCAATGAGTTTATCCCCGTAGTGATGATTACCAAGAGTGAGGAAGAGCACATTATGGAGGATGCCATCGGCTCAAATATTGCCGATTATCTTATTAAGCCAGTGAATCCCAATCAGATACTGCTTTGTTTGAAAAAGAATACCGAAAACAAGAAAATCGCCACTGAGCGCCGCACCATGGCCTATCAACAGGCCTTCCGCGACATCTCGATGCGCATCTCCGACCGACTGTCGCTGCAAGAGTGGAATGACTTGTATAAAGAATTGGTATATTGGGAATTACAACTAGATAAGATTGAAGATAGTGGCATTTCAGAAGTGCTCATCAACCAGAAAGAAGAAGCCAACACGCAATTCTGCAAATTTGTAACACAGAACTATCAGAACTGGCTGACCGGACGCAGTGAAGAGAAACCCCTACTCTCTCATACCGTACTGAAAGAGAAGCTGTTCCCCAACCTGTCCGACACGAAACCCACTTTCTTATTTGTGGTGGACAACCTGCGATTCGACCAATGGAAAACCATCCAGCCATATATCCAAGACTACTACCATGCCGAACAGGAGGATATCTGTTACAGTATTCTGCCCACAGCCACGCATTATGCGCGCAACGCCCTTTTTGCCGGCCTGATGCCCTTGGACATCTCGAAGAAATATCCGCAGCTGTGGCTGGATGAAAACGACGAAGGCGGCAAAAACCAGTACGAACAGGAACTTTTGGGTGAATATCTGAAGCGCTACGGCAAGAATATCAAGTATTCGTTCACCAAGATTCTGAACCTTGAGTTCGGCAAACGTTGCTTCGACAATTTCCATCAGTTGATGCAGAACCAATTGAATGTCATTGTGTTCAACTTTGTGGATATGCTGTCACACGCCCGCACCGACGTGGATTTGATTAGAGAATTAGCCGAAGATGAGAAGTCGTACCGCAGCGTCACCGCCTCGTGGTTTGAGAACTCGCTCATGTTAGATATGATTAAATTCCTATCAGCCAAGAAGATACCTGTATACATCACTTCTGACCACGGTACAATCAAGATTGAGAAGCCCATTAAACTTATTGGCGACAAGAATACCAATACCAACTTACGCTACAAGGTTGGGCGCAACTTGGATTACAACGCCAAGGAATTGTTCGAAGTTAAGAATCCTGCCGACATATTCCTGCCGCAGGAAGGCATTACCTCGCGCTTTGTTTTCGCCTTACAGAATTACTTCTTCGCCTACCCCAACAATTACAACTATTACGTGAAGTATTACAAGAACACTTTCCAACATGGCGGCATTTCGATGGAAGAGATGATGGTTCCCTTCATCAAACTGACACCAAGATAACAAACAACCCCAAAAACATAAAAAAGCCGCTCTGGAGTGTTCCAAAGCGGCTTTTTATATGGGAGTAAACTCTTAGAATTCGACCTTGTCAATGGCCGGAAAATCGCGCCACGACCATTTGCCGACTACAATGCCATTCTTAATCTGCATCAGTCCAGGATTGGAACGGATAGCATCGCGCACCATAAAGGGACCTTTCACCGGATCGATAGCGTTGCTGTAGATGGGGAAAGTAATGTTGTACTGGCTGATGAAGGCATCGATATACTCTTGCGGAGAATTGGTAATACCCACAAAATCAACACCCATACTCATGCATGAATCTGCCAACAGCTTCAAAGCAGGACTCATAATACCTTTCTCATTAGTCTCTTCCAAATCGTGCATAAAGACGATAAAGGTGGATGTTGACTTGTCGTTTTGAATCAACTCGATGGAATGATCGCCACCGAGGCTGTCGACCATATTAAAACCGGGAATTTTGGGCATCACAGCCTCTTCAAGCGTACTGTCAATACGATCAAGATATTCGTACTTCTCATCAAAACGGGCGTCTTTCTCGTATGCCTCCATCATCTCGTCACTGGTCATCTCGACTGTGGTGCTGTCGGCAAGACGGAGATACTTGTAAACAATCTCTTTCACGGCCGGTTTCTCGATAAAGGCTTCAGCCACATTCTTACCTTTGGCCCAGTCGCTGAAATCGACGATAGGCAGATGGCGATAAGAGATAAATTGAACAAGGCAAACAATAATGCAGCCAATGCCTGCGAAGCACCATTTTCCCAGTTCTGTCAGACGAATATCGGGGATTCTATCACGACAAATGAAGACTATCAAGGTTGGAATGATAATGCCCACATTCTTCAAGAAGGTGTGGAAATTATTCAGTTTGATGGCCGCACCGAAACAGCCGCAATCCTTCACGACGCCAAAGTCATAGCCGTATTTGAGTTCCAGATGTTCGGCCAGTGCCAGCCAAGCTGTCAGCAGCAAGAAGAACGTCATAAACAGCAAGTAACCCCACGCCACCAGGTTAACCTTGATGCGGAAAAGCAGCATAAAACCGAGCAGAAATTCGGCAATATTCATACACACAGCGATAAACATGCACAGCGGATGCATGAAATCCATACCAAACGACGTGAAGTATTCCTCCATCTTAATAGCCGATGCAACAGGATCGACAGCCTTAGTTAAGCCTGAAAAGATAAAGACACAGGCCAGAAGGATTCGAATGATGGTGAGAACGATAGGTTCTTTTGTTCTACTATGATAATTGTATGACATACGCAAAAATAATTGACAATTAACAATTTATAATTAACAATGACTGATGATTGTTACTGTTTTTGTTCGTCGAGTTGTATCAAAGCGAAGACAGCATAGTTGATGATGTCGTAATAGTTGGCATCAAGACCTTCGGAGATGATGGTTTTGCCGTTATGATCTTCTATCTGCTTGATACGAAGCAACTTCATCAGAATAATATCCGTAATGGAACTGGTTCGCATTTTGCGCCAAGCCTCACCATAATCGTGATTCTTATTCATCATCAGTGCTTTGGCGTTATGCAAGTATTTGGTAAACAATTCCACTGCCTGTTCTGCCGGCATCAGTTCTTCCATGGTGTTAGCCACGCCCACTTCCAGTTGGATGAGAGCCATAGCCGAATAGTTGATAATGCCAATGTATTCAGGTTCAACACCTTCATTGATTTTGGCTTCACCTTTTTCTTCTATACTTCTAATTCGTTGGGCTTTGATGTAAATCTGGTCAGTAAGGGAGGAAGTGCGCAGTATGCGCCATGCCGTACCATAATCCACTGCCTTGCGGGTAAATATGTCGGTGCATTTGGCTATGACGGCATCATATTGTGCGGAAGTATCTGGTTGTTTTTTCATAATTAGTATTTAATCAACTTATATACAAGCGTTTGCTTGTTCTTATCTTGAGTACGGATCATATAAATGCCGCTTTCAAGTTCGTGAATATCCAATTGATAGGAAACGGTTGCAATATTACTAATTTTCCTAATACATTTTCCAGAGATATCAAAAATTTCAAGTATGACAATCGGAGTTTCGGCTTCCACTATTACCTTATTGACAGCGGGATTGGGATAAAGTCGTCCACCTACGGGAAATTCGACTTGTATGACATTGGAAATGGTGCTGTTAGCTGGAAGCATAATATTGTCTAACCAAGCGGCATCATAGCCTTCACTGTTAGTGTAATCTTTTGAATATAAGAAAGTAAGCGTGTGCTTTCCTTTGCTTATAGGAATACTTATCCTTTCCCATGGTAATTCACCTGAAGCCTTATCCATCTCTGCGGCATCAATCCTGAATTTGAAAAAGTCGTAATCAACCTCGGAAGACACTTTGCGATAATAAGATACGGAATCATCCTGTAACACATTCAGCGAGATGTAAAACAGTGATGTTTGGCCATCGCCAAGTGTGCGGGCCGAACGAGCGGCGAAAGAGCCTGCAAAACGGCAGCTGTCGGTCACTATCCACGGATTGTGATTCTGCTTCCAATTAAATTGTGAGAAATCGCCTGTCTCGAAATCTTCCATGGCACAATCGGTCATCAGATAAATGGTGTCGCAAACGTGGATATGGCCAGAGATAAAATGTTGTGTTAGCGGAATGATACTATAGGCGGACAAAGCATTGTCGATGCGGAAGGTGTATTCGGCCAGAAAATAGCCACTGTGCGACTCATCAACCAACGTGTCAACAAAATGCAACAGAGCAACTTGTGTGGCGTCGGCTGACAATTTCGCCACCACACTGTCCACGGTCACATGGCCCACATTGTGTGTAACCACCGACAAACGGATCAGTTCGCCAGCATCAAGATAGCCGTCGCCATCACCCTCCAGTTCTTCGGTCCAATAATCCTCAACACACCATTTCGGCGCCGCAACAGGCAGGAAAAAGTGCGTGGTGTCTCTCTTTTGAGCATAGCAGGCCACCACATCGAATTGGGCTATCTCGCCATCTTCCAGACTATCGGGCAACAAAGCCGAGAAAGCGGCTTGCAGCAAAGTATCACCCACCTCAAGACGGTCAATTTCAACCACACTATCTTGCAGTGTCATGCCTGGCAGGTCGCTATGCAGTTCAAGACGAATGCTATCAACTGGCAGATTACCCACATTCGACGCTTTCACATGCCAACTGACAAGCTGTGAAATAGCTGGCACACAACCTTCTGCGAGCTGAAGATCGGTGGCCAAAACCTGCAGCGAATCGAGCGGTTTAACTGAGATGGTCTTGAAAGCGGTTTTATAATGCTGTGCCGAAGCGGTCAGTTCGTAGTCATCGGGAGTGATAAGCATGGGGAAACGAAGTTGCGCGCGACCTTGGGCATCAGCCATTGCTGTAGCCACCCATTCGAGGTGATGAGTCAGGGAGACCATGGCATACGGGGCCGTTTTCACATTCAGCAAAGTAGCGCCAGAAGGCAGTACATCAACTGATTCAAGCGGCATTGTCTTAGGTTGTGTTAGCCAGGCCGACAGCGACGGGTCACCAAACAGATGATAGATTTCCCAATACAGCTTTTTTCGAGTAGACGCCGATTGTTCTACAGCGAGATTACCGCCGGCGACCACCGCGCCGTTGGTAAGGCTCCACGCAGCAAACGGCTCGCCATGCGTATGGAACATACGGTCGATGGCACCCAAACATAAACCGTCATACTTCGGATTGGCCGAAATTTCGGCGCGAAAGCCGATGGCCCAATAATAGTCTTCGTCCCAGTAAGTGTCATTCGACGCACCGATATAGGAAACGGCGCCTTTGTTATTGGCGCGCATCATCGCCTCAGCAAAGCATGCCGATGCATTATAGCGGCCCGACTGGCAACAGTTGGCTAGCACAAATCCGTAGCGGCCGTAATTATCAAGGGCCGCAATATGGGAAGTGTCGAAACGCGGATCCAGCCAGCCGACAGTGCCGCAGTGGGCCGTATAGTTCACAAAGCCAGCCCCCTGCCCTACGGCAGCACGAATCGCCTCAGGCTTTACCCCCGCTTCGGACAGATATTTTTGAATGTTCACATACCCATTGGCCTCGTTAATATATTGCTCGCTCAGATAGTTCATTTGCCCATCGGCGTATTTTTTGGAATATGTCCTATCGAAGCCAGCCACCAATACAGCATCATCCAAATAACTCAAATCGGTGAGCGCGCACTGCTCGTATGCTAACGTTTTGTCAATCTGTGGAATAAGTTGTTCAACGGTTTGCGCTGAAAAACGCCCGTAGTAACAATCGGGCAGATAGTCGCCCGTCCATTCACAATAGTACAAGTCGGTAGGATGCTTGCCTGTCTGTCCCGAAAAGGCCGGAATCTGTTCCACATCGCCCACCAGCAAAACATACGTCGGTGCCGGGTTAGTCTCCGTAGCCATATCGTACTGGTTCTTAATATATTGAGCAATAGATTCGGCAGTTTTGCCCACGGTTGGATCATCGGTATAAGCCTCTTCCACCATAAAACCCTTTCTCTTTTTCCAAGTCACAAAGCGCTGCAGTTCATCTCTGAACATCGGATCAGAGACAATCAGATACTTGATGGGCGATGGATAAACCACCCCTTTGGTTCTCATGGGCGAAGGCACCAATGTACGGTCGAACTGACTGGCAAACAGTGCATTGTCGTGAACACGCTTAAGACGTGCACTCTGTTCGTAATCGGGGCTGACAAATGTCAGTGTGAACTCCATCTGCTTGATTAACTGCAACTCTCCCGACACAGGATTGTAGCGAATGGGCGACACCGTCAAGGCTGCCAGGTTGGCGCTACGCATCACACCTCTCTTTTCAGCCGTAACAGGTTGAAAACCATAAAAATCGTTCGTGGCATAGAGGTTTTTGTCAATAACAAATGGCACCGGATCCTCTTCTTTAGAAAGCGATGGCTGCGCAGGCCACAATGGATTAACCAAATCGGTCATGGCGGTAGTCGCATAATCAATGTGATTAACCTCCACCTTAACATCCTCACAAAGAGGAATATCTATCAGACCTATCCAGATTGGCAATTGAGGGCAGCCGATTTCGTTAGAGAAATGATGATAAGGAATCGTAATTTGCGAATAAGAGCCCGTCGGATCATTTATCTCACTGATGGTCAACTGGCTGGAAGTATATCTATAAGTCCACTTGTTGTTTTCCTGACGCACCAATTCCACCACTGCCTCTTGAGCCAGTACATTTTGCACCAGCAGAAAGAGAAACAGTCCGTACCAAATCTTCAGTTTATACATGCTTAACAAGAAATCAATCGCAAAGATACGTGTTTTTTTCTTTAAAGCATTTCTTTAAAATAATATTGTATATTTGCAATTTGTATAAACCTTACAACAATGAAAAGCTTCATGCGCAGGCTTCTACTTTTATTCTTTCTGATTGTCAGTGTCAGTGCCTCTTACGGTCACCATCGTGACACTTTGGACACCAAGGGTGTTGAATTTATTGAAAATCGCGGACAATGGGATTCTCAGGTCCTCTTCCATACCAGACTATCGTGTGGTGGCTTGTTTTTAGAAAAGCACACCTTCACCTATGTGACGATAGATCCGCAACAATTGGAAGCGTTCTACCATCACAAGAAACATCCGTCAGAGCCATACGTTTCGGACGGCACCATGAATGCCGCTGCCTACAAAGTGCACTTTTTGAATGCCAACCCCGAGGTGCGCATCATGGGGCACCATGCCACTCCCGACTATGTTAACTACTTTATCGGCAATGACCCGAGCCGCTGGGCCTCTAATGTGCGCAAATATGAAGAGGTTTTTTATGATGAATTATACAAAGGTATTGATTTACAATATTATCAGAAGAACCATCTCAAGTATGAGTTTACGGTCGATCCTGGCGTTTCTCCTTCTCAAATCAAGATGAAATATGAAGGTGTTAAAAGTCTCTCAATCGTTAGAAACCACCTATTTATCAATACTGATGTATCGCAAATTATTGAATTAAAGCCCATTGCCTATCAGTTGAGTCCTAATGGCGACACCGTCTGGGTTTCGTGCAACTACCGTCTCAACAAAAACATCCTCTCGTTTGAGGTAGGCGCCTACGACACCGAACGTCCCTTGGTTATTGACCCAGAGCTTGTTTTCTCTTCATTCTCAGGTTCCACCGCTGACAACTGGGGCTATTCGGCCACTTACGACAACTACGGCAATCTGTATGCCGGCGGTAATGTCTTCGCCATCGGCTATCCCACAACCACAGGTGCATTCCAAATCAAATATGGTGGTGGTGATTGTGATATCTCCATCAGCAAATTTGATTCTGACGGTGCCTTTTTGCAGTATTCCACTTACATTGGCGGTGCTGGCGTGGACATTCCTCACAGTATGGTGGTGAACGAAAATGACGAGCTCTACATCTTAGGAACGACGGGCTCTGACAACTTCCCCACCACCTCCGACGCCTACCAGCGCGCTTTCAAAGGTGGCACCAACTACACGCTCACCTCGGCGTTGCATTATCGCAGTGGCTCCGACCTGGTAGTTGTTAAGCTAAATAGCGCAGGAACAGCGCTTTTAGGCTCCACCTATCTGGGAGGCACTGGCAATGACGGCTTGAACGTAGCATCAAATCTTAAAGTTAATTATGCAGATGAAGTGCGTGGCGAGATTCTCGTTGACAATCACAGCAATGTATATGTGGTCAGCTGTACGCAATCGCGCAACTTCCCCACTACGAGCAAGGCCTTCCAGCGACAGTTTGGTGGCGGCAATCAGGACGGTTGCATTTTCAAGATGAATAACAACCTGAGTAATCTGGTTTGGGGTTCTTACTTAGGTGGCAACAATGACGACGCTGCCTACAGTGTTTTTTTAGGTGTAGACAACAGCATTTATGTTTGCGGTGGCACCCTGTCATCCAATCTCCCCACCACCAGCAATGCCTATCAACGCACCATTGCCAGCAATGGTGTCGATGGTTTCATCTCGCGCATTAGCAACGATGGCAACACCATCATCAACTGTACCTATTTGGGCTTTACGGGTTACGACCAGACTTATCTTATCAAGGGTGACCGCCAAGGATTTCCGTATGTATTCGGCCAAACGAATGCCACTGGTGACAAGTGGATTAAGAACGTAAGCTGGTATGTGTATAGCGGTGGCCAATTTCTGACAAAGCTCTCGCACGAGCTAGATAAGATATTGTGGTCCACGGCCTTCGGCACTGGCAGAGGTGGTCCCGACCTTTCCCCTTCAGCTCTGCTTATCGACTTGTGCCACAACATCTACATGTCTGGTTGGGGCAGTAGAAACCTTAACAACTTTGGTGGCACCAGCGGCCTGCCCGTCACCCAAGATGCTTTCCAACACACCACCGACAATAACGACTATTACTTTATCTGCCTGGACGACAATGTTTCACGCTTGGTTTACGCCACTTACTTCGGCAGTCCCAACGCCGACGAGCATGTGGACGGTGGCACCAGCCGTTTCGACAAGAAAGGCAAGATTTACCAAGCCGTTTGCGCCGGCTGCGGCGGTATCAGCAACTTCCCTACCACCGCTGGCGCATGGTCGCGGCGTAACCGCAGCACCAACTGCAATATCGGCCTTATCAAGTTCGACTTTAACCTGCCTTCGGTTATTGCCGACTTTATCATGCCTAACACCATTTGCGCCCCCTACGAAATAGAATTTGAAAACACCTCGCAAAGTATCAGCGACAACTCAACTGAATATATCTGGGACTTTGGAGACGGCACAAACTCCAAAGAGAAAAACCCCAAACATTTATTCACTAAATCAGGTACTTACGATGTTTCCCTAATTGTTAACGACCTCACAAGCTGCAACTTTGGCGATACAGTCACCAAGTCGTTGGTAGTGTTATCCAACTCATACGAAAAGCTGCCCGACTTAGGATGCTGCAAAGAGGGACAAGTACAAATTGGCATTCCACCGAGTGGTAATGAGGATATCCGTTACCGTTGGCAGCCGTCAACGGGCCTCGATAATCCCAACCTGTCCAATCCCAATGCATCGCCTACATCCACAACTACTTACAAACTATTCATCACTGACGGCAACTGCGTTGATACGATGGAACAGACCGTTTACATTGATGATATTACCATTGACATGCCTGAAAATTTGTATGTATGTTTAGGTGATTCGATTCTTTTGGATCCTGTTATTGAAGGACTTCACCCCAAAGTAACATGGTCGCTATCTCCTACCATGTCGCCCCGCATCAATGATGAGGAGTCCTCGTCGGTACGGGTAGCACCGACTGAAAGAACAACTTACTACATGCAAGTGATCAGCGATTATTGCAAAGATTTCGCCAACGTTACCGTGGATGTAGTTGTGTTGGAATTAAATATGCCTGAGCAATATGCCATTTGCGATGATGGGGCCACGACCTTGTTAGTGGAAGTCAACTCGAACAAGCCCCAAAACTACACCTACGACTGGCAACCCAGCGACGGCATTATCAGTGGCGGCAACACCAATAGTCCTACGGTAGCACCGCGACAAACCACACGTTACCGCGTGACGGTCACCAGCGATATGGGCTGCACCGCCTCCACAGAGACGGAGGTCATCATCACCTCCTTCACTCCTGCCGACTTTAACGCATGGTGCGACCCTGACACTGTTTTCGAAGGCGAAAGCACCAATTTGCACGCTACCACTATTGACGGCTATCAATATAGCTGGTCGCCCTCACAAGGCTTGGAGAACCCCAATCAGGCTAACACCCTTGCCACACCGCAGCGCACCATGTGCTACACGGTTACCGTCACCGACCTCAACGGCTGTCGCAAGCAGGATACCGCTTGTGTCAAAGTGAAAGAAGTGATCTGCAAAGAGCCATTCATCTTTGTACCCAACGCCTTCACGCCCAACGGCGACGGCAAGAACGACGTCTTCTATGTGCGCGGCAATGAGTTCCTCTTGTCGTTCATCCTCCGCATCTACGACCGATGGGGCGAGAAAGTATTTGAAAGTGAGAATATTGAAGATGGTTGGGACGGCACTTTCAGAGGCAAGATTTGCCAGCCCGGCATATATGATTTCTATCTGGAAGCCACATGCCACGGGAAACAACGCTTCATCAAAAAAGGCAACATCACATTGATACGATAGCCACGACACTTATTAATTATCCACTCATGAAACTACTATATCAAACTGGAAAACAGATTCTTACCTTACTAATTCTGCTATTCCTGCACACCTCGGTTTTCGCCTCTTACATCTTAATCCCCATGGATCTGACACAGAAAAACCATCTCAAGGCGTACGGCATAGCCTACTTTGCAGTGGCCCACGATGTTGATATGAGCTGGCTACTTAACTACCGAGGCGGCAGTTTCATGTGCCAGTATGCGTCATCTATTGAGAACGAGTGTGTGGTGCGCAATGTCTCCTACCAAGTGATTGCCGATGTGCAAGCCGAGGCTATCCAACAGGAGATTGCCGCTATCGACGCCAATATGAACGAGATAAGACTCACCAAACTTCCCAAAATCGCGGTTTATTCACCCAAGAACAAATTGCCATGGGACGATGCAGTGACGTTGGTGCTTACCTATGCCGAAATTCCCTACGATGTGATTTACGATGAGGAGGTGCTCAGTGGCTCACTGCCCAAGTACGACTGGCTGCACTTGCACCACGAAGATTTCACGGGCCAATTCGGCAAGTTTTGGATGAGTTATCGCAATGCGGCATGGTATCAACAAGATGTGCAAGAAAACAAGGATATGGCCACTAAATTGGGCTTCTCAAAGGTTTCACAGATGAAGTTAGCTGTGGCCAAATCAATACGTGATTTTGTAGCTGGTGGCGGCTACCTCTTCGCCATGTGCTCAGGCCCCGACAGCTATGACGTGGCCCTGGCGGCAGATGGTGTGGACATCTGCGATGTCATGTTCGACGGTGACCCGATGGACCCCGACGCCCAATCAAAGCTAAATTACGACAACACCTTCGCTTTCACCAATTTCCACATTGTCACCAATGCATACGAATACGAAATTTCGGACATTGACGTGGAAGCGCAGTTGCATTTCAACAACAAGAAGAACGACTTCTTCACCTTATTCGAATTCTCGGCCAAATGGGACCCTGTGCCCTGTATGCTCTGCCAGAACCACTTGACGGTTATTCCGGGCTTTATGGGACAAACGACAGCGTTCAAGAAAGACAAAATCAAGCCTACAGTAGTCATTATGGGCGATGCTCCGCAATTTGACGAAGCACGCTACATACACGGTGAATACGGGCGCGGCACATGGACATTCTACTCGGGCCACGATCCAGAAGACTACCAACATTTGGTGAACGACAAGGCCACCGACTTGGATCTCTACCCCAATTCGGCAGGTTACAGACTGATTCTCAACAATGTACTATTCCCTGCAGCCAAGAAGCAACAACAGAAGACCTAAGCCAACTTTTTCTGCATTGTTTCAACGCCAAACTACGCATTTAAGTAGATTTTCAAGAAAAAATCCCTATTAATAGGGATTGACAGGGAAATAAAGTCGCAGTATTTTTGCAACAAATTTATAGCAACACACCTACTAATGAAAAATCGAAGGACTCCTTTGATTTTCCACGACGGCCATCATGGAAAATCAAAAACGTACCGATTGTGTTCATCAGTCATTATACGACTGATAAACACTAGCCATTATGCTTTAACGCAAATGAAAACGCTATGCCTTAGTTGCATATTAATGAATGTGGCACACAACCTTTCAGCACAATCCCCTGACAGCTTGCCAGAGCCTCCACGTCGCCTATTCGACTTTGAGGCCACCTATACGGGCGATTTTGCAGGTAATGCCATGGGCGGCATCCAACATGGTTTTGGCTTTTTAGGATACGCTACCATGAACATCACCTTCAATACCGAAGCTGCTGGCTGGTGGAAAGGTGGCAGTCTCACTATTGGCGGGGCCTCCACTCATGGAGCGACCCCGACAGACTCGTGGTTAGGCGATTTCCAAGTAGCCGACAATATCGAAGCTGGCAATCATATATTTTTGCAAAACATTTATTTCCAACAGAATATCGGTCCCGTTGACATCACTGCAGGTCTGCACGATTTCAATGCCGCTTATGCTTTTCTTGACCATGCCTCTCTGTTTTTAAACAGCTCTTTCGGTATCAACTCTGTTTTGGCCAGCTCTTTTGATGTGCCCATTTTTCCTATCAACTCATGGGGACTGACCGTGAATTGGAATGCCACCCCATGGCTCAACATCAGAGCAGGTGCTTACGATTCGCCATTGGGATTTGACGAAAACCCTTACAATATAAAATGGCGCTTTAGACCCGATAAAGGCGCCGTCATTGCTGGCGAAATCGAGTTCCTCACCAATATCCGTCAAGAGATGGCAGGCACGTACAAAATTGGTACCGTCTATCAGACCGCCAAACGCCTTATAGAAGTCCATTTTTGTGGCGAACAAATCTTGTGGAAACGGCAGGAACGCAATCTAGCTCTGTTCCTGACAGCCGCATGGACTCCCAAAGCAAAGAGTGAAAACTTTGTCCATTGGTCTGCAGGAATGCATTTTACGGGCATTTTCTCAAAAAAAGGGAAAGATTGTTTGGGCTTGGCTTGTACATCCTCATGGTTGAATAATGACTTTGGACAAGAAACCGCCCTTGAATTCACCTATCAATACACCTTCAACGAGCACTTCTACTTACAACCTGACATCCAATACATCATCACCCCTGCCGGCACCGAAGAAACTTACAAAAATCCTTTGTTTATGGCCCTACGATTGGGGATAAGCTTTTGATAATGAACAATGTACAATTAATAATTTATAATTAGATAGATTATCTAACAACTAAAAACTAAAGACTAACAACTAAATCTCATCATGACTCTCAAGGAATTACAAATCGGACAATCTGCTCTTATACAAGTCATTGGCGGACAAGGAGCATTACGACAGCACTTTTTAGATATGGGTTTGATACCGGGTGCTGAAATCAAAGTGCTCAAATATGCCCCTCTGGGCGACCCGATGGAGGTTAAGATTCACGGATATTCACTCTCGTTGCGATTGGCCGAAGCCGCTGAGATTGAGATTGTTCCACTCGACAAGGCCCAACAACCCGACGAAGAGTTAGGTTCTCTGATTGACAATGTGCCGTATAATGCGGCGTTGCATGAACATAATGCCCACCCTGGCTTGGGTGAGGAAGGCAAATACCATTCTGCAACCGATGAAAATCCACTGCCTAAGGGCTCTAAGCTGACCTTTGCTTTGGCAGGCCAACAAAACAGCGGCAAGACTACCCTCTTCAACCAACTGACAGGAGCCAACCAGCACGTGGGCAATTTTCCTGGAATCACTGTTGACCGTAAAGACGGCGCCATCAAAGGGCACGCCGACACGTTGGTCACCGACCTGCCTGGCATCTATTCGCTGTCGCCCTACTCTGCCGAAGAGATTGTCACCCGTAACATGATTCTGAACGAGAAGCCCAAGGCCATCATCAATATTGTGGATGCCACTAACATTGAGCGTAACCTCTATCTGACAGTACAACTGATGGAACTGGGGGTTCCTATGGTGCTGGCATTAAATATGATGGACGAAGTAAAGAACAACGGCGGCGCTATCCGTATCAATGAGATGGAGAAGTTGTTAGGCATTCCCGTTGTGCCCATCTCGGCAGCCAAGAATGAAGGTGTTGACGAGTTGGTAGAACACGCCATCCATGTGGCTAAATACCAGGAAACGCCTATCCGTCAGGACTTTTGCGTGAAGAATGAGGAAGGCGGCGCCGTGCACCGCTGTCTGCATAGCATCATGCACCTGATTGAGGACCATGCCGAAAAAGCCGGCTTGCCTTCCCGTTTTGCAGCCGACAAGTTGGTTGAAGGTGACGAGAGTGTTATGAGCGCCTTGCAACTGACTCAAAATGAGCAAGAAACCATCGAACATATTATCAAACAGATGGAAGAAGAACGCGGGTTGGATCGCAATGCGGCTATGGCTGACATGCGATTCGCCTTCATTAAACATCTGTGTGCCAGAACTGTAGTAAAGCCAAGAGAGAACAAGGACCGCGTCAGAAGCGGCAAAATCGACCGCCTGCTGACAGGCAAGTACACGGCGCTGCCTATGTTCATTTTGATATTGGCCTTGGTGTTCTGGCTTACCTTCGATGTCATAGGTGCCTGGCTGCAAGATCTGCTCGATGCGGGCATCACCGCCCTGGGCGACATGGTCAACACTGCCTTCGTCGAATGGCAAGTCAGCGAACCCATCCGATCACTCGTTGTGGACGCCATCTTCGGCGGTGTGGGCAGTGTGCTCAGTTTTGTGCCCATCATCATCGTACTCTTCTTCTTCCTCTCACTGATGGAAGATAGTGGCTACATGGCACGTATAGCTTTCATTTCGGATGGTCTGCTACGCAAGTTGGGCCTCTCGGGACGAAGCATCGTGCCCATGCTCATCAGCTTCGGCTGCACAGTTCCCGGCGTGATGGCCACCCGCACATTGCCATCAACTTACGACCGTAAGCGAACCATCATTCTTACGCCATTTATGAGTTGCTCGGCCAAGATTGCCATTTACGGCTTCCTCACCAACGCCTTCTTCCCCAACCACACGGGATTAATTATGGTAGGTCTCTATCTGCTAGGCATTCTCGTCGGCATTGTTGTAGCCCTGATTTCCAAAGCTTTCCGCAAAAGCAAAGAGACCACGCCCTTTGTCATGGAGCTGCCGCCCTACCGTATGCCCGGCGCCAAGAATGTGGGCCACCTATTATGGGACAAGACCAAAGACTTTGTACAGAGAGCGTTTACCGTCATCTTCCTGGCCACGTTGGTGGTGTGGTTCCTGCAATCGTTCGACTTCCGCTTCAACATGGTGGAAGACAGCGCCGACAGCATGTTGGCCACTATTGCCGGAGGCATTGCCTTCATCTTCCAGCCGTTGGGCATGGACGACTGGCGCATTGTCACCTCACTCATTTCGGGCTTCCTGGCCAAAGAGAGCGTCGTTTCCACCATGGAAGTGCTTAATATGACCGAGTCGTTGACTACCCTCACTGCCATTCCACTGCTCATTTTCAGCTTGTTATACACACCGTGCGTGGCCGCTATTGCATCGGTACGCCGCGAATTAGGTAGCAAGTGGGCACTCTGGATGATCTTTTTCCAATGTGCCGTAGCTTGGGTAGCCGCTTGGATTGGTTATCTGATAGCCGGATTATTTATCTAATCGCTTAAATGACAACACCATGAACGCTGCAAGCATCATTATCCTCATCGTCATTTTGGCAGCCGTTGCCGCCGCCATTTACGCCCGCTACAAACAACGGAAATCAGGCAAGTGCAGTTGCGGCTGCGAAGGTTGTCAATTTAAAGATGCCTGCAGTAATGATAAATAGAAATTCAAAATTCAAAGGACAAAGAACAGAGAACAAATTCATAATTCACAATGCACGATGCATAATAAAGAACAAAATCCAGAGAACAAAGAACAAATATAAAAATTCAAAATTCAAAGAGATTCCTTCGACGGCATTTTCGATAGGCTCAACCACCGTCTCGGAATGACACAAACAACTCAACAACACTTAACTTCTTAGTTCCTTAACTTCTTAACTTTCATCTCACTGCTCACTATTCACTCCTCACTTCTCACTATTCACTTCAACACTTCAACACTTCAACAATTAAACGATTCACCGTCATGTCCTCCATCCTCTTCTCATTTTTCAGCATGTTATGCGAAATGGCCCCCTATCTGATGATAGGCTTTCTCATTGCTGGCATCTTGCATGTTTTTGTGCCTCAAGGTGTTTTTGAGAAATATCTCGGTCAGGAAAACTTCAAATCGGTGCTATGGGCCACGCTGTTAGGCATTCCCCTACCACTATGTTCGTGCGGTGTTATTCCCACGGCGGTCTCTCTGCGCAGAGACGGCGCTTCGCGAGGTGCCACGGTTGCCTTTATGATTGCCACCCCGCAAACGGGTGTCGATTCCATTATTGCCACTTACTCCATGTTGGGCCTACCCTTCGCTATTCTGCGTCCCGTGGTAGCGCTCATTACAGGATTGGCGGGCGGCTGCGTTACAGCACAATTCTCGAAAGATGAGATTGTGGTGCATAACAACACATCCAAGCATGTTGAAAAGAGATCTTTCGGACAGAAAATCAAGGATTTACTATATTACAGCTTTATTGAGATGTTCCAAAACATCGGCAAGTGGCTTATTATCGGTTTGGCATTAGGTGCGCTGATTACCGTTTTCGTGCCTGACAACTTCTTTGCCTCACTGAACCTGCCTCCTATTGTCATGATGATGCTGGTGTTGGTCATTGCCATACCTATGTATGTGTGCACCATGGGGTCAATTCCTATTGCGGCAGCTCTGATACTTAAGGGGTTAACTCCCGGCACAGCCTTGGTATTTCTGGTTGCCGGACCGGCTGCCAGCATCGCCAACATACTGATAATCGGCAAAACACTGGGACGCAAGAATCTGATATGCTACATGGCTTCTATTATCATCGGTGCGCTCGCAGGCGGCATCGTGGTCGACTATCTGCTGCCCGCATCCTGGTTTATGCCCGCTTTCATTGATCACGCCTGCTGCCACACCACACAGTGGCCCTCCGTCTCACAAATGATTTTTTGTGGTATCTTTGTACTCCTCTTAGCAAATGCTTTCATTTTAAAATACAAAAAAAACAAAACAACTATGAACAAAGACCAAATTATCTATCAAATCGGCGGCATGAGCTGCAACCACTGCAAAATGTCGGTCGAAAAAGCCATCAGCCAACTGGATGGTGTAACTAAAGTGGAAGTGGATCTTGGACACAATCTCGCCATCGTCACTGGCACCCCTGACGACGAAGCCGTAAAAAAAGCCGTGGAAGAGATTGGTTTTGAGTATAATGGAAAAAAGGAAGAATAAAATTCAGAATTCAAAATTCAAATTCAAGAACAAAGAACAAATACATTGCTACTTAGTTCCTTCACTGTTCACTATTCATTTAATCCTTCACACCCTCTTAACCCCTTAGTTTCTGAACTTCTTAACCACTATCATCATTTAGCCATGGCAGAACATCACGAACATCACCACCACCACCATCATCATGAGCATGAAATAGATGCTTCGTCGCTGAATCGGGCGTTTATTATAGGTATTTCATTGAATATCATATATGTGCTGGTGGAATTTGGCTTTGGGTTATATTCTCACTCTATGGGACTCTTGTCGGATGCAGGGCACAACCTAACCGACATTGCCAGCCTCGTTTTGGCTCTATTAGCCTTCCGTCTGTTAAGAGTAAACACTTCAAAAAGATATACTTACGGATTAAAAAAAAGCACAATACTGGTCTCTTTACTTAATGCTGTCTTGCTATTGGTGGCTGTTGGTGTCATCATGGCCGAGAGTATTCACAAACTTATCGCCCCTGTAGAGGTAGCAGGAAGTACCATTGCTTGGGTGGCCGCTGTTGGAGTTATTGTCAACGGGCTGACTGCCTGGCTGTTCATGAAAGACAAAGAACGCGATTTGAACGTAAAGGGGGCTTACCTTCACATGGCTGCCGACGCCTTGGTTTCGATTGGTGTGGTACTTTCAGGCATTGTCATCTATTTCACAGACTGGTACGTCATTGACCCTATCATAGGACTCATTGTTGCCGTCATCATTATGATTTCCACCTGGCAGCTGCTCCGCCAAAGCTTACGCCTCTCGCTTGACGGCGTGCCCGAAGATGTTGATTTTGACACCGTAAGCCAAATTATGAACTCACATCCCGATGTGGTGGAGTGCCATCACCTGCATGTATGGGCACTGAGCACGACCGAAAATGCCATGACTGCCCATGTGGTCATCCGCGACTTCACCAAAGCCGAAGCCATCAAACATGATCTGAGACACCAACTGGAACATATTGGCATAAGCCACGTTACACTCGAATTGGAAATGGAAGGCACCCCGTGCGAACATTACAAAGACAATTAGTCGAACGGTGGATGGCTTCTGCATTTTTATTCGAAAAAAAGATTAAAATTGCAGTGGAAAAGAGTCCAATTTGATACCCACGTCCATGGAAGAGCGTCTGTTTGAAAAACATAGGTTTTATTTAGCTATTGCTCAGTCACTTATAATTATCGGATTAATCTGGCTGGCTTTTATTCTCAACCATGTGTTCATGCTTAATTGGAACGACTTTGGAGTGCGTCCGCGCGAATTATCGGGCCTCGTAGGCATATTCACCCTGCCCTTCCTGCATGCCGACTACGAGCACCTGTTTTCCAACAGCCTACCGCTATTCTTCCTGCTATTCGGTCTTTTCTATTTCTTCCGCAACAAAGCGTTTCTCATACTCCTTATGCACTACCTGATATCGGGCATCCTCACATGGGTGATAGCCTCGTCAGGCGTACATATCGGTGCCAGCGGCATGGTGTACGCACAGGCTTTCTTCCTGGTCACTATCTCCATTTTGAAAATGGAAGAGCACCTCATGGCTTACACATTGATTATCATATTTTTATACGGGAGTATTGTATGGGGATTCTTTCCATCGCTCTTCCCCGACAAGTTCATTTCTTGGGAAGGCCATCTGGCAGGCGCTATCACAGGAGTGATACTTGCCTTTTTCTATAGGAATGAAGGCCCACAAAAGAAAGAATATGTTTGGGAAGAAGAGGATTTAGAGGATGTAGAAGGCTTAGAGGATATAGATAGACTTTAGACTTTAGACTTTAGACTTTAGACTTTAGCAGGGTTTTTGATAATGAATTAATCATTTTGCTAATTTCTGTTGTTAAAACAAAAGCATTCGACATTTGATTGTTGTCAATATATCCTAGTCTTTTACATATCTCCAGTTGGGTTTCCAATTCCCAAAGAGAACCTCTTGCTATAGATAAAAAATTCACAAATTCTCTATCCGAATTTCTTCCTTGTCCTTCCGCAATATTAGAAGGAATAGAAACAACCGATCTGCGCATCTGGTCGGACAATCCATAATTTTCTTCTTTCGGCAATTTCTTGATAAGATCATAAACTTCTACAGTCAAATCCATCGCCTTCTGCCATACTTTTAACTGTTTATAATCACTTGATTTCATATTTTCACATTACCGTCTAACGTCTAAAGTCTAATGCCTAAAGTCTAACAACCTTCCCTTCTGTCAGTCGGTACTTTTCGCCGCTTTCAGGACAAACGGCCTCGCCGTTCTCGTTGAAAGCAAGTTTGCAGCCGTACTCGCTCATCCAGCCGACCTGGACGGCGGGATTTCCCACCATCAGGGCGTAATCGGGCACATCTTTGGTCACAACGGCACCGGCTCCAATGAAAGCGTAGCGTCCGATATTGTGTCCGCAGACCACAGTGGCATTGGCTCCAATGGAAGCCCCCTTGCCCACATGCGTGCGTGCGTACTGGTCTTTGCGGCAGACGGCACTGCGCGGATTAATCACATTGGTGAATACCATAGAGGGGCCAAGGAAAACATCGTCATCGCAAGTAACACCCGTATAGACAGATACATTGTTCTGTATCTTCACGTTATTGCCAAGCACCACTTCGGGTGAGATGACCACATTCTGACCAATATTGCAGTTTTTGCCAATACGGCAATGTGACATGATATGCGAGAAATGCCAAATCTTGGTGCCTTCACCAATAAGGCAATCCTCATCTACATACGACGATTCGTGAACGAAATAAGACATGAGTTATATTTTTTAGTTTAATGGTACAAAAATAGCAATATTAGTTGTTAGTTGTTAGTTTTTAGTTGTTAGAGAATTTGAGAGGGCATTGAGCATTTTTCCAATCTCCATGGTTAGTTCATGGACTTTAGTCGTTTGAGGATTATTTAAGTAGCCCAAGCGTTCACAAATTTCGATTTGAGTTCCCAACTCCCACAAAGACCCTCGTGCTATAGATAAAAAATTCTGAAATTCCTTGCGTGAATTTCGCCCCTGACCTTCTGCGATATTGGAGGGTATTGAAACCACCGCTCTTCGCATCTGATCTGACAACACATACGTTTCTTCTTTTGGCAGATACTTGACAATCTTATACACCTCCACCGTCAAATCAATTGCTTTCTGCCACACTTTCAATTGTTTATAATCACTTGATTTCATCATAAAAACTTTTTCTAACAACTAAAAACTAACAACTAAAATCTTTATTCAGAACAAAGGCCACAGATACTCCACCACCACTTTATAGGCGACAAAGCCCGCGAAAGCCACAAACAGCAGGGCCCAGATGAAGGCGGGCACATGAGTTTGCTTTTTCAAGTTGGCGGCGTCTCCTGCGGCATCGGGATTTACTATCGACAAAAAAAGCACCACCAACGTGGACCATACCGACTCGATGAGAATCATGACGCCATAGAACAGCGCAGCGATATTGATATACAATGTATTACCGTAATAAATCAGGAAGCCGTTCAAGGCAACGAACAGCACCACCCAAATAACGCCGAACCAGTTGCGCACCCACAGAATTAGCATCAGCAGGAATACCAGCGACAAGCCAATGATAAAATGCTGCACATAGCCGACATGGATGAGATAGAAGGCCAGATAGGCCACTGCAGAAGCAAACAGATAGCCGCTCAAAGAGACCAGCATCGCCGTAAAGCGGTTGGCCGACTTGGTGACGGCAGCACCTGACGTGTCGCCAAACAGCTCGATTTTGAGCACTTGCCCTTGCAAAACAAGCGCCATGAGCGCATGTCCCAGCTCGTGGACACCCGTGTTGATGACATTGAAAAACTTGCCAACATAGGGTATTTTAGGCAATACGAACGCCGCCACCAACAGCCAGTATATCAAAGGGATGCCCCAAAATGCAATTTGTTCCATTTTAATATTCTTCCATAAAAAAAGACGGGATATTGCTACCCCGTCTTTGTATGTTGGTTAGTTGTTCTTATTTGGTAAGAGTAAGTGTTTCAGTTGCTTGCATTGCCACTTGAGTCATAGGAGACAAGCTCTTGGTTGCACGACGAGTGAGAGTAACTTCATTGGCCTCGAAATTGAAATCCAACGGAACAATGTCTTCTCTACCTTCGTTGTATGCTGCAATGTATTCACGAGCACCCCAGCAAGTGCCTGAACCCTTCATGGTTACCTTCAAGGTATTAACATCTAAAGAGGTGATTTCAATATTGATAGTACCCATAGGTAGAGGACCGTTACCAGCCCAATAGTCACCTAAGTTCTGAAGCAGCTGACCATTATAATTCAGGTTAAATGCAGTTGACTTATAATACATCATAAACAAATGAGGGTCGGTGGATGCCATGTGACGACCTGTTTCTGCTTTAATCATGAAATAAAGAATAGGCAGCTCTGAAAAATCGTTAGGTGAAGCATTCACAAACACACATTGGTCACCATTGCTTTCAACAATACCGCAATCGGTAGTTTTTACGGTCCAATCTTGTTCACCGAAGGTACATTTGAACACACCGGCAGCAGGGCCAGGATTGGGTTCTGGCTCGGGTTCCTTGTCTTTGCATGCCGTTAATAAAGAGCAAGCAATTAATGCCATGAATAAAAATTTTACAGCTTTCATAATCTTTTTTGTTTTTGAATTAATAATATGTTTTCTTTGAATTACCTTTCTTTAAAAGCGCAGCAAATATACGTTTTTTTTTTAAACGAAACACTATAAGCGAATATTTTATTGAAAAAACGATATTTAGACTATTGATATTGCATGAGGTTTATTTTTCGCAAATTATCTCCATGCGGTTTCGTCAGATTCGCGGAGATATTTTGGCCGCGGATCGCACGGATTTACGCGAATTTTCTATAAAAACGACAAAATAGTCTGATTTTCAGCCACTTTCAATTGTGCAGTCATTCCCAGTTTCAGCGTCAGGTTGCGAGCGATATGGCCGGCGGGGAAACCGAAGCAGACGGGATAGTCGTACCCGGCACAATGTTCAGCCACAATCTCTTCGGCTGTTTTTCCGTAAGGGATGGTGTTGTCGTTCATATCAGACATCCCTCCTATTACCAAGCCTGCCAGGCGTTCTAACTTGCCGTTGCGCTTCAGGTTCATCATCATGCGGTCGATATGGTAGAGATATTCGTCCAAATCCTCTATGAAGAGTATTTTGCCGTCAGTGGCAATGTCGGAAGGCGAACCGAGCAGCGAATAGAGCATCGACAGGTTGCCGCCAACGACAGGCGCGGTCGCACTACCGCTGCGATTGAACGGGTGGGCAGTCACCTCGTAAGTCAGCTGACGGCCTTCCAGCGCCTCAAAAAGGGTGCGCACATTGTCCGAATCGGCCGTCTCATCGGTAATATTCACAGGCATGGTGGCGTGCAGCGTAGGTATCTGATAGTTGGCTTGCAGGTGCGAGTGGAATACAGTCATGTCGCTATAGCCGCACAGCCATTTGGGTGCTTGCAGGAAAGCGGTAAAGTCGAGTCGGTCGATGATGCGCACCGAGCCGTAGCCGCCACGGGCGAACAGGATGGCCTTCACATCAGGATTGTCGAGCAGGTACTGCATATCGTCGGCGCGCTGCTCATCAGTGCCGGCAAACTGGTGGCACTCGGCAAACAGGTTTTCGGGCAGCAGCACCTTGTAGCCACGTCGCTCAAGCAGAGCCAACGTCGGTGCCAGCTCTTCGTGCGAAATCTTGCGAGCCGGAGCGGCAATGCCAATGGTATCGCCAGGCTTGAGATACGGAGGTATTCTATTCATCTTCACTACATTTTATCGGGGACATCAATGCCCAGCAGCGACATACCGTTTTTAATCACAATGCCCACCCACTGAGAGAGTTGCAAGCGCAGCGTGCGCAGATTCTCGTCTGCCTCCTTGAAGATGGGCGTCTCCTGATAGAAACGGTTGAACTCTTTTGCCAAATCGTAGGTGTAGTTGGCTATCAAGGCGGGACTGAACGACTCACCGGCATTGAGCACCACCTGCGGAAATTCGTACAGTCGCTTTATCAATTCTGTTTCTGCGGCTGGCAAAGCCAACGCTGTCAGGTCGTTAGCAACATCTATCTGACTTTCGGCAGCCTTGCGCAACAGCGACTGGATACGAGCGTGGGTATATTGGATAAACGGCGCCGTATTGCCGTTAAAATCAATCGATTCGGCTGGATTGAACAGCATATTCTTCTTCGGATCGACTTTGAGAATAAAATATTTCAAAGCACCCAAGCCAATCATCTCGTAAAGACGAGCAGCCTCATCAGGCGTAAAGTCATGTTTTCCAAGCGCTTCGGTGCTCTCCTTGGCCTGCACAAACATCTCTTCCATTAGGTCGTCGGCATCCACCACGGTGCCTTCACGCGACTTCATCTTGCCACAAGGCAGTTCCACCATGCCGTATGAAAGATGATAGATATGGTTACCGTATTCTTTCTTTAACTTTTTGGAAAGCAATAATTTAAGCACATCAAAATGGTAATTCTGCTCATTGCCAACTACATAGATCATCTTCTGCGGCGCAAATTCCTCGTAGCGCAACTGGGCTGTACCCAAGTCTTGCGTCATATAGACCGAGGTGCCGTCAGAACGAAGCAGCAATTTCTCATCCAGTCCTTCGTCGCGCAAATCCACCCACACCGAGCCGTCTTCCTTGCGGTAGAGCACACCATTAGCCAATCCCTCTTCCACAATCTTCTTGCCCAAAAGGTAGGTCTGCGACTCGTAATAAACCTTATCAAACTGAATACCAAGACGTTCGTATGTTTTATCAAAGCCATCATACACCCAGCCATTCATTTTGGTCCAGAGGGCGCGCACTTCGGCATCGCCACTCTCCCACTTACGGAGCATCTCACGTGCCTCGACGAGCAGAGGAGCCTGAGCTGATGCCTCTTCCTCGCTCTTGCCTTCGGCCATCAGCTGCTTGATTTCTTCCTTATAATGCTGATCGAAAATCACATAGTACTTGCCCACCAGATGGTCGCCTTTCATGCCGGTACTTTCGGGCGTTTCGCCGTGGCCGAACTTCTGCCATGCCAGCATCGACTTGCAGATATGGATACCGCGGTCGTTCACCAAGTTAACCTTGACGACTTCCTTGCCACAGGCGTCCAAGATGCGAGCCACTGACGAGCCGAGTAGGTTATTGCGGATATGGCCGAGATGCAGCGGCTTGTTGGTGTTAGGCGACGAATACTCAATGACAATGCGCTCGCTATTCTGATGCGGCTCAAAGCCGTAAGATGCATCCGCACAATGTTCATTGAAATATTTGAGCCAGAAATCGTTAGAAAGTGTTATATTAAGAAATCCTTTAACTACGTTATAAGCCACTTGCAACTTATGATGCAGCGCCTCTCCTATTTCGGCGGCCACGGCATCGGGAGCTTTGCGAGCTGCTTTGACAAAGGGGAACACAACGATGGTAAAGTCGCCCTCAAACTCCTTACGGGTGCGCTGTACAGCCGACGCAGCAACGGGAATATCCGCTCCGTACAACTCTTTCAGCACTTCCTGAACCGATGACGCGATGACATTTTCAATCATAAATCAATCAATCTAAAAAAGACAATATTTTAGAACATAGGTAATCCTAAAAAGGTGGCAAACAACGAACCCAGATAGGTACCGATAGCATAGCCCACCAAACCGATGGCAATACCGCTAATCAGCACTTTGCGATTGCCCAATGCTTCAACAATTGGCGGAACGAAGGGAGGCGAACAGAGCAAGCTGATATGGCCTACCGTGAAGAGGTCGCCGCTCACCTTGCATGCCTTGCAGAAAAGCAGATGCAGGACGATGGAAACCACCATCACAAAGAGAATGTACCACATGATAGCGAGGGATGAACTGTCGATTTTGGTCACATCAAACATTGAAGCCACTACCAAGCTGAAGATGAGAATGAAGAACATACCCAGCTCGAAAGTCTTGGGTAACTCTCTGATTTTCTTACTGAAAGAAGCGATAATAGCCAAAGTGGTAATAGTAAGGATAACCACCAATTCGTTAATCTTGCCCACAATCAACATGGATAAGCCCACGCCAACACCAAGCATAGCGATTGAGAGCAACAGGCCTAGCATCATACCGCCAAAATTTTTGCCTTTGAACATGCCATGATAATTTTCGAAAGTGCTCTCCGACACTGTTTTCTGGTCAACGTCTTCCTCTATGGATGTTTCATCCTTGTAAGGTAAAAACTTGCGGAATAATTTGTAACCACCAGCCAGAATGAACACGATAAACGGCAGTGTCACAATCTCTTCGAATGCCAATGTTATGCTGATGGTGTTGGGATCGGCGTCAACCATCTTGCCTAAAGCGGCAAAATTCAATGTGCCACCAGTGTAAATACCCGTCATCATAACGGCCACTTTTTTGAACTCGCTCGTAGCACCCAAATCATGATTGAGGAAGATGAAATAGCCTGCAATCAAAGCGATAATGACCGACAACACACCACCCAACAGCACTGCCAAGGTCTTAGGTAACGACTTGGTCCACAACTTAAAATCGGAGTTAAAAAGCATTAGCGGGATAGCCAGCGGCACGCATACGTTCATCAGATTCTTTTGTACCATGGTCAGTATAGAACCGGCTTCTCCATCAGGAGGCATAAAGCCGATGAATGTATTGAGCAATGCCAGGATAATACCGAATGCGTATGCCAAAATGACTGTACCTACTTTGGTCACCCAATTGTATTTATTAAACAACCAGATGATTAAGACAGGTGTAAGCAGGTAAAACAAAGTAATAAGTATTGTTGTAATCATAGGCTAAAAGGTTAAATCGTAAATTCAAGGATAGCGAAGACGATGGCCAGCACGAAGGTGGCTGCCAGAATGCCGCGACCGGTAAGGTCGTACTTGAGTTTAAGCAGATAATAACGTAGCAAGAAGAGGTTTGGCACAATGCTCAAGAGTATAATCTTCTTAATATCAACAATATCTATCTTTCCCGTAAAATGCTCCACGATGGCCAGCAGGCCTTCCAGAACGCCAAACAGAACGGCGGGCAGCAGGATGCCCAGAAAGAGACCCATCCAAAGAGAGTCGCGACGCAATCTATCCATCATTCTTCGATAAATTTAAGAGTATCAATATATTGGTGTGCCGTCAGATCGAACTGCACCGGCTGCACCGACACGTAATTATGTTTCAAAGCCCACTGGCAGGTATCTTCATTGGGGTCCAAATCTTCCAGATAGCCTGTCAGCCAATAATATTTCATGCCATAGACATCCACGCGCTCCTCGAGGTCCTCTTTCCAGAAACCGTGGGTCTGGCGTGTGATTTTGACGCCTTTGATTTCGTCCACAGGCACATCGGGAACATTGACATTCAAGCAGATAAAGGGAGGAAACTCATGACTCAGCACCTTGGCGATAATCTTGCGGGCATAGGTCATGGCGGTGGTAAAATCGGCATCCTCGGCATAGTTGAGCAGCGACACGCCGATGGCGGGAATACTCTCGAAGGCGGCCTCGATAGCAGCTGCCATAGTGCCCGAATAGATGAGGCTTACCGAAGAGTTGGAGCCATGGTTAATTCCCGACAGCACGAGGTCTATCTTGCGATTACGGAGCACCACTTTCTGTCCTAACTTGATGCAATCGACGGGCGTGCCATTGGTCTTGTAGTAGCGCACGCCGTCGGCGTTTTTGTAGTTCTTAATTCTCAGAGGCATGTTCATCGTAATGGCATGTCCCATTCCCGAGCGGGGGCCATCAGGAACCACCACTACCACTTCGCCGAATTCACGGGCCACAGTAACCAAAGAAGCAAGTCCTTTAGCCTCATATCCATCGTCGTTAGTTATCAGTATCAGAGGCTTTTGAGTAGTATTATCCATGTCAAATCTTAATCAATGTTAAAAATGCAAAAATAAGATATTTTTCGGTATGCTAAACTAAAGATTTTTACTACCAAATGAATGGTATCACCTTATACTTCACCCGTTCTTTATATTCCTTATAGCCCTCCAAACCTTGTTCCAGGACGGCTTCTTCGTTTCTGATGCGCTTGGCGATGATGGGAATGTAGAGCAGCATAATCAGGAATGACCATAGTGATGCCAGCACCAGCGGCATGGCCAGGAATAGCAGTAATGTGGCGGCATACATAGGATGACGCACGATGCCGTAAAGGCCAGTGTCGATGACCTTCTGATGCTCTTGCACCTCGATGGTTCGCGAAAGCCAGACATTCTCACGCAGCACTTCGGCATAGAGCGCATAGCCCAGCAAGAACAGCACAGCAGCTACAAATACCGCCCAATCGGGCAACAGGCACCACTGGAAGCGATGGTTAAGTCCTGCCACCACAAACATGGCGAGAAACATGAGGCCGCTCAGTGCGACCACCCACTTCTGCGCATCCTGTTTTTCTTTGGCATCCAAACGTTTGCGCAACAGCTCCGGTTGACGAAGCATCAGCACGAGGCCGGCGATGAACATCGGCACAAAGAGCAGCGCGATGAACAGCCACGCCTGCCAGTAGGCGAAAGTGCCCGCAGGCACAAAGAGCAACACTCCTACCAGCAGCAATCCGGCAAGGAACTTAGTCAAGGCTTGTATAAAGAGTTTGGTATTCATTTTTATAGGATTAAATTCTCCCGCAGATAACGCGGAAATTATCTCTTCAGCTTAAAAGGCAAAAAACGACCAGTCGTCTTGCAATACTGCTCGTATTCTTCGCCGAAATCGCGACGGAGGCGTTCCTCCTCGGTACGCACCTGCACAAGCATAATAACCACAAAGACGACGAACACCAGCACTGACTGCCACGTGCACAACCAGAGGCAACAGCCTATCAGATAGAGAAATATACCCGTCAACATTGGATTGCGACTAAGATGGTAAGGCCCTTTGGTCATCAGATGCTTGGTGCGCGGAGCGACCTCGTGTCCGAAAGCATCCATCGGATTACCATCACCCACACGACGCATATAGACAATGGCCCAGATGCTCAGTCCCAGTCCCATAAAGAGACAGAAGGGAATAATAGCTGTCAAAACTGGATGCGGCCAACTTAAGGCTGGCATTTTGGAGCATATCCACATCAGTAGAGGTAGCAACACCACGAAGAGCACAAACCCAAGTGCATAACCGAATGTTTCTTTTATCTTGTTCATTTCTAAAATTATGAAAACACAAAGATACAACTTTTAAAGTTTCCCCGCAAATGAAGCAGCAAAACGCAATTCTGCCAATTGACATCATCCACATTTAAGCATCCTCTACAGGAAGAAAAGGCTCACCCCTACCACACTGATAATGGCGCCAACAACTTCTCGCACAGTCACTTTCTGATGAAACAGAAAGGCTGCCGGAGCGATGATGAGGATGGGGGTCAGGGCAAAGAGCGTCTGAGCGATGCCAGTGGCGGTGTATTGTGTTGCCAACAGTGATGCGCTAACCCCGACAAACGGTCCGAAGATGGTGGAACCCAACGCACACCACATGGCCTTACGGTCGCTGACGGCACTTTTCAGCTGCGCCAGGCCATCCTTGGTAAAGAGCATCAGCGACAAGAAAAAGCCAAGCAGTCCGATATAAGTGCGAATGGTGGTGGCGGCGAAAGGCACGCAAAGGCTGACTGGCAGCGGCAATAGCGCACCCTCAAAGACGGCATCTTGCGAGATGTTGAGCGCTGCGAGTGCCGCATCATAGTGCTGTAGTCCCATCTTACTGAGCACCAAGCCAAAGCCCTGACCAACACCGGCCATTACTGCAAAGAAAATGCCTTTCGCGGGCAGTTTGAAATGCAATCCGTGATGCTCTGCAGAATCACTTTTCGAGAGAACCGACAGGGCGATGCCGCTCAAAGTGATGACCATGCCGAGGATTGCAATTGGGCGCATCTGCTCACCGAGGAGAATGCGTCCAGTGATGGCCGCAGTGGGTGCCGAAAGGGTCATGAAGAGCTGCCCGAAACGTGAGCCTATGTAAATATAGCCTTGCATCAGGCAGTAGTCGCCAATGACATAGCCCACCAGCCCCGACATCAGCATCCAAGCCCACGTGCCGGCGTCGGCATAGCGCGGATATGGCACACCCATCACCAGCCAGAGCGTCAGAACGAGGAACAGCAGCGACATCGTCATTCGCATGATGTTGAACGACAGCGATCCCATGTGTTTTGAGCCCACTTCGGCAAACAAAGCGGTGGCGGTCCACGCAAGGGCAACACCCAGAGAAATCAACTCACCTACGAACATAAACTACGATATTCCATTTTGGATCAAAGAAATAATCCTTTGCGCCACCTCTTCGGGATGGTCCACCAGCAGCTGACCGTGGTTCATCTTCGGGAACACTTCCACTTGCGCATTCGGGCATAACGACAGCAGATGCTTGACTTGCGGCTTAGCCACAAACGCCTCCTTGGTGCCGTACCAGAAGTGGATATCATTGCCGCTAACAGATTCCAATTTACTGGTATATACCGACTTATAACCATCAAGTACAGCGCGGGTCTTTCCTGACGGATAGACCTTCTTCACTTCGTCAAGCAGCACATCAAAATAGTGCGAATGGAACAGCCGTCGCCAGAAGCCAGTCCAGTGGTAGCAGGTCCACACGTTGAAGGCCTGATAATAGCGCAACGGAGCCACACTCCAGTTGGGCAACGGCAGCAGTGGCGCAGCATCCATAATAGCATGACCGACAACTATTTCGTTTCGCTCCAACATCCGCGAAAGAATCTTTCCACCCAGCGACAAGCCATAAGCGACATCCAGCTGTCCGCCATAGTGCTCTTGCACATAGCGAATGGCCTGCGCGGCTTGGTCGTCAACGGAGGTGAAGCGGGAAGGTTTGTCAAGCAAGAAGCCGTCGATATCCGCTGTAATGATGAGGAATCTCTCTTTCAGCAGTTCCACCAGCGGCAAGAAAATCTCGTGCGAAACGCCCAAGCCAGGCAGCAGCAGCAGTGTTGGTTTATTATCGCTTCCAAATGTCTTAAACTCCATATTCTGATACTATCAACGAATGAATATCTTGCGGATAATCATGAATCCACCACACAGGATTTTTAAGAAGCGGGATGAGAATCATCGCCGTAAAAGCAGCAGTCATAACAATGGTCTCGATAATGACAATGGTCCAGTTCATGATATCATGTAGTTATGCGCTGGCAAAGGTACGGAAAAAGTAAAGACTATTATTTTTCAAAAACAGCATAAAATACTCTATTTTAGTAAATAACTTTAAATAACAACTTTTTCTAGAATCTTAACAAATCTTAACATAAAAAATTTGGTTTGATCGATGAACCATTATACCTTTGCACCGAAAAACTTGATTAACCATCACATTTTGAAACAATTATATTATTAATCTATTAAAAAATTAAGTTATGGAAAAACTAATTGAAAAATTGAAAGAATTTAATGAGAACATTAACGGAGAGTCTAAATTTGACGACATTCAAAAGAGTTTTGAAGAACTCGCACCCGTATTTCTTTATAGTGGTTATATAAATGTACGTGACGATTTTAAAATATATATTCGAACTGTAGAATTTTATTTTCACAGTGAGAAATATAATGGAGTTCATGATCCTATTGTATATCATCGCAATGGAAGAGATCTGGAGCAAGCTCCATATTTCCCTTTCATGAGTATACATGCGCACAACTCAGGCTTTGATATCACCTTTGAAAAATCTGGCGAATATAGAGCGTCAGCTTTGATTCGCACTTATGAAGTAAAGGACAAAAATGGAGAGTATTTAGTATGGAATAAAGCAAAGAAAAAATTTGAAAAATCTAAAGAATACCACTATAACTATCAATCAACCTATCTTTATGCATTATTGAACGGTTTCGCCTTTGGAAATAATAATGACATATCATGGGAGGAAGAATCCAAAGATGTAAAAAAAGTTCTAGGAAAACCTCGTCAAAATGTATTCAAATCTGAAAGTGAATGGGAATACATAAACACAAAAAAGGAGAAATGCGATCGTAAATGGAGTTTTACAAGAGAAGAACAAATATAATTATTAATCATGCTCACCGACTCCCTTACCAACACCGTCTTCTTCTCTGAATGGTTGCCATCCGTCTGCCCTACCCTTTATCAAAGCATCAGCATTATTCTGAACGACAATCATATACATCATCAACTCTTATCGAGCACCAACGACATCTGGTGTCGCGATTATATGCCGATTCAGATAAGCGAGAAACGTTTCGTGTTCTACAAATACAATCCTGATTACCTGCAAGCCAAACAATCTCGACGATACATCACTGACGTGAACAAAGTAGGAAACATTGATTTTCTTCATCAGGCAGATTTGGTGACTTTTGACTTGGTACTCGATGGCGGCAATGTAGTCAAATGTGGCAACAAGATCGTGATGACGGAGAAAGTGTTTGCAGAGAACAACGACAAGTCACGCAATGAGGTGCAACGGCTTCTGGAAGAGGCGTTTCAGTGCAACATCGTTTTCCTGCCGTGGGACAAAAACGAGAAGTATGGGCACAGCGACGGCATCATCCATTACTTGGGGGACAACCGCGTGCTGATGACCAACTACAACGATTTTGATAAGATTTTTGCACAAGATTTTCTGCGGATTTTGGAAAAATATCTTAATGTTACTGTTCTGAAATACAATGTAAAACGGCAGCACAAGCGCAGCTGGTCGTACATCAACTATCTGCAAATCGGCCAATTAGCACTCGTACCACAGTTAGGGATCCCAGAGGACGAACAAGCGTTGCAACAGATTACGGAGGCAATGCCGCAGTGCAAAGTGGTTGGTGTACCGGCATTGGAAGTTGTACGCAAAGGCGGCGCACTGAATTGTATTTCGTGGAATCCTAAAGCATAGAAAGTATGAAAAACAGCACTCGAAATAAAGTCATTTCTTGCAAGGAATTGACCCTAAATGAACTGAAAGTGTTGGCAGAGCAAGATAACAAGGTGGCCCAATTTTTCTTGGGCTTGATCAATCAAGATGAGACTGGAGTTGATAAGGATGAAATCATAGCGGTAGAATGGTTGACTAAATCCGCTGATCAAGATTATGAACCTGAAGAATTCTGTTTAGGAGGATGCTATAAGAATGATATTGGCGTTGGAAAAGACCTTGATAAAACCAATGAATTGTACTCTAAAGCCAAGATAAAAGAGGACAAAAAACAATTGGAATTAAAGGTTAGCAAGGAAAACTCAAAAGGGATAAAAATGGTTTCTCCTTATCAAGAATATGCCTTTTCCGAACCCATCATTCACCAAGCTGTTATGAATCAGATTGATTTTGCACTTCCCGATTGGATTTGGGAACATATCAATGAAGCATTTGAACATTATTGGGATGATGAAATTGGTGTAGGTGGCTATTTTGATTACGACACTATGTTCAATTCAATAAGAAAACAACTGATTGACGCACATATCTTCTATCCCGACCATCTACTATTCCGTGTCATCGAGGCCATATACAATTTTATTGATAAAATTCCGGGGGTTGTGATTCATGATTGAGTACTTCGTCACAGACCCAATACCGATGAACCAAATTGGGAAATTTTTGATTTTCAATATATTTGTTGTAGTTTCTATCGTTTCCCCTTTTGCTTGATAACAAACTTCTTATACAGTTCGTCTTCGTTGAGGCGGAGCAGTTTGGCGAAAAAGAAGACACTCGTATAAACATGCGACTTGTTCGTGGGCGGAGAATAGAGGACACACTTGTCGAAAGAGCCGGATAGCTTGTTATATGCCTGTACGGCAAGTGGATACGGTATGCAATTGTCGTTTTTCGAGTGGTACATCACCACGGGAACTTGCGGCTGCCAATTCTCGATACAGTCATCCAAGCCGAAAACCTCGACCAGCTTGTGGTAAAGTGCCGTTGTAGTGTCCAATGTGGCGGGATGGAAATAGTCGGCGGGATCATGACTCTCTGTGATACGTTCCACCTTGACAGAAAGGTCCCAAAGGCCGTCGTCGTAGGCGTTAAAGATGCTGTCCAATCCCCACTCGAAAGATTTTACTGAGAGAAAGTTGTTCAAGCACAGCGTGTCCATACGTTCTTTGTGGCCATTGAAAAGGCTACGTAGTCCTTGCACGAATACCATCGGTGTGCTGCCCATTTCCCGATTCAGTACAGAGTACTCATATAGGTTCATGGGCGTATATATGCCGCCGCCACACAAACTCCAACGCAGATTAATGCGTTTTGCCAAACTATCGGCCAACGAAGTCTCGATGTACCGCTGCGTTGCCAAAGCATAGCCAGCACCCTGACTATAGCCCGTGTTCCAAGTATGGAAATCGTCAGCCAGCGCTATGCCCGCATCCTGCACCACTTTGAGCGCAGCCAGCGCACAATCGGCGGCACATTGGGCGTGATAGTTAAGCGCAATGAACGGCAGCGGTTTACCTTCAGTAACGCCACAACCATAATAATCCGGGAACACGCAGATAGTGTTATCAGCCGTAAGCACCGCTTCAAACGGCAGACTGTTGGAAGGTGCTATCGAATAGCTGGGGGCCGAAATGCGATGGTAAATCAGCATTTGAGAAGGTTTATTCTCCTGCAACACAGGAAATGTAACCAACCCCGAAAGCATCACGGGCTCACCATTGGGTGCAACAGAGGGATAGGTAAAGAAGACAGCACGGAAAGTGGTCTTTCTAAGGCGATTTTTGCCTTGATTCAACTCAAAATGATGCCGCCCGATATGCCCAGTGATAATGGCTTTGAACGGACGGATGGGCACACGAAGCACATCCAGCTGGCGGGCCATCGTTTCAATCCCTTCATTCCGAAGTTTACGATAGGTGTAATCCCGACTGCTCTGAACCGAATAAGACAAGTCGGCATTGCACTCCACGCCACCTCGAATAGACTGTGCCATAAGAGGATAGCCACAAAGACATATCATTACGAAAAGAAAAAATCGCTTTTTTCTCATCTACCGTGTTATTATTTCCAACGTTTCAAACTGGGATTAGCTTGATTTCGCGCGCAAAGTTATGACATTAAATTCGATATATCAAAAACTATCTTCTTTTCAAGCTCATTATTGCCGCCACGACTTCTATCATTCCTAAAACAAAATGTTTAACTATCGTATAACTTTTGTAAATACGGGAGCCGCACCATTCGTAACGGTAACATACACCTTCATCTCTCCTGCCGGCGGCATATCCGGTCTGCACTCACGAGAAAGATCGACAGCAGTGAACAGATATTCCGTACCGTCGGGAATGGCACGAGTGGCCACCGTTTTAGCTTCGGCATGGATCATCGGATAGCCATCCACAGCCGCATTAAACACTGCGGCTTCTTCCTCATTTACAGGATGTTGCTCTGGAAATTCCTCCAACTTCACAAAGTCGCCTTCAAGGAAACCATTGGCTTTCAGAAATTGGTCCACCTCATTGGGCATAGCCTCCATACGCGCAGCACGAACGCCATAGCCGGGCAGTATCTCCGCATTGGGCTCTGCCACAACCAAATCCTTCACACTGGATTCCAAGCCACCACTACCAAACGTGCAGAAAGGCACAATCTTCTTGCCACTTAAATCCACTTGGTCCAAAAACGTAGCCACTGGCGGAGCATACGTGCCAAACCACACCGGGAATCCGATGAAAATGACATCATATTGAGTTATATCCTTGGTCAGAGGCTGAATGTCAGGCAAAATGCCCTCTGCCCTCTCCTGCTTGCCACGCTCAACGGTAGCCTGGAAATCGCCATCATAGGGTTGCACAGCAATAATCTCCTCAATATCAGCGCTCAAGCGTTTGGCAATCTCCTCAGCAACAGCTTTGGTATGGGAGGTTTGAGAATAATAGACAACCAACATTTTTGGGGCTTCTGCCTTAGGGGTTTCTTTCTTCTGACCGCAAGAAACGGCCGTCAACGTTAGGGCCGCAACGACCAGTATAAGTTTGAATGATTTCATACGCAATAAGAATTTATAAAGTGCGAAAATACAAAAAAAGACCTCAAATTTTGTATTTTTACAAGCTCATTTATCAACAAGAAAAAAGTCATGTAAACATCTGACAATCAAAATCGTAAAAATACATCATGAGAAGAAGCGGCCTTATCCTTCTGTATATCTTACTATTTGTAGGGGCTTCGTTGCCACTCCATGCTCAAGCGCCCTACCGGCATAGCCTCGGCGCAACGCTCGGCACCACACAGGCCTTGTCGTACAAGACTTTCCCCACGAACCATTTCGCCCTCCAAATCGATTTAGGCTCCAAATATTGTTATGTGTATGGCAATCATTTATGGTCGCTCGAGTTGGCTCCCAACTTGATGTATGAGGGGCGCCTTACAGGCAATCTGTACGGCTTCGTGGGCGGTGGTATCAGCTGGGGGTATGCTTTGAAAAGATACACGTACTATGATGCTTACGGGATGCAATCCAGCAATATCAATCTCAAAGGCGGCGTCAACGGCTTCTTTGGACTGGAATACAAGTTCAACATTCCTCTCACCTTACAGTTCGACTTCCGTCCAGGCTTTCGAGGCGCCTTCAACCAATACTTCGGCGAATTTTGTTTCGACTGGGGACTTAATTTCGGAGTAAGGTACACGTTTTAGCGCTTCTTACTATATTTCGCTTTCACTATCTCGTACGAGTTACGTGTGAGGTCGCATAACAACTCATTTGGGGCTGTATTGGGATCAATGCCTATCCAATGTTTGGGCGATTCGTTGTAGGGATTGCCAACGCAGTCGTATTCCGCTTTCAGCTCATCTATGCGCTCCGGCTGGCACTTGAGCGATATGACCGAGAAGTCGTTGCAATCGAAAAACGAGAACATGTGGCCACAAACGTAAAACACCAGCACCCCTTCGCCACTCTTAAATTTGACAAACGGCAGTTTCTCCTCCACATCTGTGCCCAATGACAGGCAAAAATCGCGATAGTCTTCGATGTTCATGGCTTACAAATTTCTCCATCAAAACTCTTTCGGCTCCACGTGCACGGCGACATGCGTTTCGGCGCCGTAGCACTGCCGCAACATCTCTTCAATCTCCGTGGCTTTGTCGTGGGCTTCATACAGCGTGATATTACCATCCATAAGAATATGGATTTCAATGGCATAATGGTTACCAATGCGTCGTGTGCGCAAATTGTGCGGCTCGCTAACGCCCGGCAAAGCCGCCACCATGGCCACAATCTCATCCTCCACCTTGTCGGGCAGCGACTGCTCCATCAGGTCGCCGATGCCGTTCTTGAGCAACTCGAAAGCCACCTTAACGATGAAGGCGCCTACTACCACGGAGGCTATCGGGTCGAGAATGGTCCAATGCTGGCCCAAGAAGACAGCCCCGCCGATACCAACAGCTGTGCCCACCGACGAAAGCGCATCGCTGCGATGGTGCCATGCATTGGCCTCCACCGCTTTAGAATCCAGCTTGCGCGCCTTGAATATGGAATAGCGATAAACCGCCTCTTTTAAAACAATGGAGACCACGGCTGCCCAGAAAGCCAGCATGCCCGGCGCAGCAAGTGTCTCGCCATGAATCCATGCCACAATCTTCATCGCCCCTTTGACAATAATGCCTATGGCCACCGCCATGAGTGCAATGCCAATAATGGTCAGCGCCAACGTCTCGTACTTGCCATGGCCATAATCGTGCGATTTATCTTTAGGCTTGCAACTTATTTTAACAAAGACCAATACGATGATATCCGTCACAAAATCGGACAACGAGTGGACCGCATCGGCCATCATTGCCGCGCTGTGCCCCACAATGCCCGCCACAAACTTGAAGACAAGCAGCAGCACATTGACCAGGCCGCCCACCAAAGTAACTTTGTAAATCTCTCGCTCTCTATTCATCGTTCAATTAATTAACTCATCATATGCATGATAAACTCCACCAAACACCCACAATCCGGGCATATAGACAAGGGGCCAGCCCAGCCACATAAATTCTTCCATGTCCATTCGGGAGAACGGAAATAAATCCATTTTAACTCCTTTGACGGTTTTCCGCATAATGGACAAGAGCGAGAATGCATCATTTCTGACACTTCCACTTCACTATTCATGCATACCTTCACATCTTTCAAAGGAAAATAAGCATTAGCAATATCCCCTCGATCATACTCAATACCTTTTTCTTCAAGAGCATTTATAAGATCTTCCAAGGGTAACAACTTAATATTGTCTTGTTCCATATTTGGTTTTATGGATTTTATTGTCCATAGCAGCTCGATGTCTATGGGCTTCGGTATTAAGTCTTGTTCCATATTCAAAATAAATAGGTTTGATTATTCAAAAAACAAGTTGTAAAAATACAAAAAAAGGTGAGAGTTTCAGGTAACTGGCTCATCATATTGATTTATTTTGTTATTTTGACCGCAAAAATCCATGCTTATGAAAAAATATTTTTTGTTTATATGCATAATAGGTTTATTGACAGCATCTTGCAATAAAGACAACGACCCTGGTAAAAAATGGGTTGGAACCTATCATTACATTGTAAATGTGTCTGCATGGGCTGGACCAGGAAATGAATATGACACAACTTACGTGTCCAATGGTGACCTTCAAGTATCATACATCAAAGGCAAAGAGGGTGTTTTTATAGCACTATTGCCTGATTCTGCAAAGACATGGCAATGCACTGTGGCAGAGGACGGTAAACTCACCTTGGTAGAGAGCAATCAAAGCTACAGATCTTTCCGAGGCCGCTTCATCGTTCCTGACAGTTTGGACTTTGAATGCAATCAAGCTAGTCCTGGTGCTGGTGCTTCATGGCATTATCGCTGCCAGCGATAACCGCGTTTTCCTTAATACATCAAATGTTTCTTTGAATTGTTGCGCCAACCCGCATCGCTCTTATATTCAGAGAAATAGATTACTAAGTCGGCATCGGACTTATAGTCAACAAAATAGATAACTTTCTTAGCATCACTCTTATACTGGGCGAAATACCAAAGACCTTTGTTGTCTTGCGCATCCGACTTGTAGGAACACTTATACACCACCAAGTCGGCGTCACTCTTGTATTGGGTAACATAGACCTTGACATCGGCATCGCTCTTATATTGAGCCGAATAGACAGTTTGCGCAGAGGCGGCAAATGCACCGGCAAGCGCAAAAACCAGTAAAAGAATCAGTTTTTTCATACGATTTAAGACTTTTTCTGCCACAAAGATAAGGATAATTCCCTTCTCAACGGAAAGATTAAAAAGTTAAGAGTTCGTCTTAACTCCTCGCGCAGAGGAAAAACATTTTGGCCTCTACAATTTTCAGTTTTCAATTTTCAGTTTTCACTTCTACCTCCACTGCCGCTTTAACCGCATCTATCACAAACGCCACTTGCTCGTCGGTGAGATTGTAATATACGGGCAAACTGATCTCGCGCGAGTAGTTGTCGTACGCCACGGGATAATCCTCTATCTTATAGCCCATATTCTTGTAGCAAGTCAGCATAGGCAGAGGAATAAAATGCACATTTACAGACACTTCACGTTTAAAAATAGCTTGCATAATGGCATCGCGCTGCACCTCTGTAATATTTTTTATACGCAAAGGATAAACATGGTACGAGGAGACTCTTTGCGCCGTCTCGTATTCGGGAACCTGAAAGCGTTCATCATCCTTAAACGCCTCAGTATAAGCATTAAAGATAGCCTTACGGCGTGGCAGCATATCCTCTTCATAACGTTCCATCTCCACTAAGCCAATAGCTGCCAGCACATCGGTCATATTGCACTTGTAGCCCGCCTCGAGCACATCGTAGCGCCAGTTGCCAATCTGAGTTTTGGCCAACGCATCCTTCGACTGCCCGTGTAATGATTTTGTACATAAATATTTATACAACGCTTCCAAATCAAAAGGAGCAGGCAAATTGAGGCAGATGGCTCCACCTTCGGCCGTGGTCAGGTTCTTCACCGCATGGAACGAGAACACCGACACATCGGTAAGGCTGCCCGTCTTGCGGCCATGATACTGAGCTCCAATGGAATGGGCTGCATCGGATAGCACCAGAATGCGACCCAACTGATGCTGTTCGGGCGTTTGAGGCTGGAACAGGGCTCGCACTTCCGGCTCGGCAACCAACGCATTAATCAACTCATAATCACACGGATAGCCTGCAATATCAACGGGTATCACCACCTTGGTGCGCGGAGTAATAGCCTTACGGATATTCTCCACATTAATCAGGAAGTCGTCGTTCACATCCACCATCACGGGTGTGGCACCGCAATGCACTACCACATTGGCCGTTGCACAATAAGTGTAAGCCGGCACAATCACCTCGTCACCTTCCTTTACACCGAACCAGTGCAGCATCAGCTCCAAGCCGGCTGAGGCCGAACTGACACAGAGTACCTGTGGCACATGGCAATAGTCGGCAATCATTTTTTCCAGTTTTTTGGTACGTGGCCCCGTAGTTATCCACCCCGACCTGAGCGCCGCAGTCACCTCTTCTATGGTGCGGTCATCAATGCGAGGCGGTGAGAATGGTATATACATATCTGCTTTAATTAAGTCGTTCTAATTTCTTGATTTTCTTTTCCTTCGACAAATCTGAAAGTTCGCTTATGTTGGCTGCGAAAGTGAAATAGTTGGGCGTGGCTCCCGGGGCAAAGTGTGCGCGCGAGAAGCCGATACGGATGGAATGGATATTCACCATAAAACCATACGAGAAACCCGCCAACGACTTGCCCTGCGGTATCTTCATCTCCTGATGACGCTGGTGGTTGTAGGATACAAACAGCGACAGATACTTGACGGGGATAATCTCGATACCCACAATCACATGACGGAAGAAGTTATCGAAAAAGCGGGCGGCCTTGTTGGGATAGTGCAACTCGCCGGTCATGGCGTCCTTTTCAAGGAACGGCTCGTACGAACGCACATCTATCATATTCCAGCGGTAGAGTGAATGCAGTGAAATGTGGTAGCGCACAGGAAGATGCGCCAATCGCTGCGACAAGGCAAACTGCAAATCAAACGGCAGCGGCTCATAGCGGCCGGGCGTGTAAGGCTTCAGTTGCGAGCCAAGATTCTTCACCATCAACGTCAGCGACAGGCGGCGTTTGGCGTTGTAATACGAAGCCGCCACATCGGTGGCAAAGCCAAACGAATGGTAACTTTCGTAGCCCGAATAGACCAGCTTCAGCGCCGCGCCGATGGAGAAACAGCTGTCGAGCCGCCTACCCCAGCCCCAGTAAATGGCATAATCGCCAGCGGTGAAGCTGCCCGTCTCATTGCCCACATTGTCGCGCCCTTCAAACTTGCCATAACTGGCAAACTGCATACCAAAAGCCATGCTGCCCACCTTGTTGAAAGTGTGCGAGTAAAGCGCTGAGCCATAGGCAGCATTGGAAAAATAATCGGTAATATTGGCCAGCAGCGACGTGTGATGGTCAGGACTGATGGACGAGGGATTGTTGAAGAGCATGGACGGATCGTCATCGCGCACCGAGATGAGGCCGCCACCCAATGCCGCTTCACGACAGGAAGTGCTAAAACTCAAAAAATTATAGACGCTCCTACCACCTGTCTGCCCCATCAAGGACAGCACGAAGCAAGATACCACAGCCCAGCAAAACAGACTTTTTCGGAGCATAACAACAATTTGGCTACAAAGATAATAAAAATAATGCCATATCAGCGAAGTTCTCTTTTCCAGAAAAATAGTAACGGACAATTACAACCATTATTTTTTTTAACTTTGTGGAAAATTTCAAACAATGGAACAGACTATTCAGAATCAAATTGATCAATGGCTTAACGGCAACTATGACGAAGCTACCAAAAGTGAAATCCGCCGACTGATGCGGGAAAATCCAGAAGAGCTGCGCGACGCATTCTACAAAGACCTCGAATTTGGCACGGGAGGACTGCGCGGCATAATGGGCGTCGGCTGCAACCGAATGAACCGCTACACGGTAGCCAATGCCACCCAAGGCTTGGCCAACTTCTTGAAGATAAACTTCCCCAATGAGCCCATCAAAGTGGTTGTTGCTTACGATTCACGCAACAACAGTCGACAATTTGCCGACATCACCGCAGATGTACTGTCGGCCAATGGTATCTTCTGTTATCTATTTGATAGTCTGCGTCCTACACCCGAACTATCGTTTGCCGTGCGACATCTGCATTGCCATGCGGGAGTTGTCATCACGGCCTCGCACAACCCCAAGGAATACAACGGCTACAAAGCCTATTGGCAGGACGGCGGTCAGCTGGTGCCACCCTATGACCATCAGGTAATTGACGAAGTGGCCAAAGTGATCCAATCGCGCAAAGTGCTGCTGAATCGTAATCCTGAACTGGTCAAATTCATCAACAAAGAAGTGGACACGCCTTATTTAGAGCACATTGCAGCATTGTCGCTCAATCCGCAAGCCATCCAGCAAGCCGAGAACTTCAAGATAGTGTACACGCCGCTGCACGGAACAGGTATCACTATGGTTCCCAGAGCGTTAGAGATGTTTGGCTTCAAAAATGTACATATTGTGGCCGAGCAGAGCACGCCCGACGGCAACTTCCCGACCGTTGTTTCGCCCAACCCCGAAGAGAAAACCGCCCTCACCATCGCCCTGAAGCAAGCCGAAGAGACGGGCGCCGACCTGATATTGGCCACCGACCCCGATGCCGACCGCGTAGCCATTGCCGCCCGCAACAATCACGGTAAAATGGAACTGCTCAACGGCAACATGACCGGCAGCCTGCTGATGCACTATCTCCTTTCCCAGTGGAAAGCACATAACAAACTCACTGGCAAGGAGTTTATGGTCAAGACCATCGTCACCACTGAACTGATAAAAGATATGGCAACCCACTATGACGTGGAGTGCTACGATGTACTCACCGGCTTCAAGTATATTGCCAAGAAAATCAAGGAGTTGGAAGGCAAGAAACTCTTCATCGGCGGCGGCGAAGAGAGTTGCGGCTATCTGGTTGGCGACTTTGTACGCGACAAAGATTCCGTCTCCTCCTGTTGTATGATTGCCGAAATGGCCGCCACGTGCTACAACGAAGGCAAGACGCTATTCGACTTATTGGCAGACATTTACCGCCAATACGGTTTTTATAAGGAGGACCTTTTATCGATAACAAAGAAAGGCATCTCGGGCAAAGAGGAAATCAATGCCATGATGGAGAAATTCCGCACCAATCCGCCGAAAGAGATTAACGGCTCTCCCGTCATCAAAATCAACGACTTCAAGCTGCGCAAATCGCACGACCTGCTGCAAAAAACCGACACTCCGCTCACGCTGCCCGTATCCGACGTGTTGCAATTCTTCACAGCCGATGGCAGCAAAATCACCGTGCGCCCGTCGGGCACAGAGCCGAAAATCAAGTTCTATTTTGGTGTGAAAGAGGCTTTTGGCGTCAAGGACGATTTCGAGCAGACTTCAGAAAGACTGTCTGCCAAAATCCAGAACATCATTCATGATATGGGACTTAAATAGCGGACGCTGCATTCGGTGAGAAACGGATATACGATATGAGCGAGCCGTCGGCGAGCCATATCTTCTCATAGTGTGTCTGCACCGTTGTTAGCAGCTCATTATCAGATTGTTCGTAAACACTCTCGATATTCTCCTGCAACTGCCAGCCATTGAGTTCTATCTGTTCCAACGTGTATTGGTAGAGCAATCTGCTGTCGGTTTTGAGATGAATCACACCATTGGGACGCAGCAAGTGCTTATAACTCTCGACAAAACGCGGTGAAGTTAGCCTTTTGCGCTCTTTTTTAGGTTGTGGATCGGGGAAAGTCACCCACACCTCCGAGATTTCATTGGGTGCAAAAAAACACTCCAAATCCTCGATTTTGCAACGCACGAAGGCCACATTGGCCATCTTCTCCTCCGTCGCGGTCTTACAACCACGCCACAAACGAGCGCCCTTTCTGTCGATGCCAATATAGTTACACTCGGGATTACGGCGAGCCAGCGCCAGCGTATATTCTCCCCTGCCGCAGCCAACCTCCAGAATGATGGGATGATCATTCTTAAAGAACTGCTGATGCCACTTGCCCTTCAAGTCGAACTTGTCGTTTCTGATATCATAATCAGTATGTTGGAACAGAAGTTCAAAAGTTTCGTTCTCCGCAAAGCGGGCCAGCTTGTTCTTCGACATGTCTATCTTATTGGTTTTGAATTTGTATTAAGTTGTAATAACGTCCGCCCAGTTGCATCAGTTCGTCGTGTGTGCCACTTTCAAGGATAACGCCATCGTGCATCACCACGATCCTGTCGGCGTGGCGGATGGTGGAGAGCCGATGGGCAATAACCAGCGACGTGCGGTTTTCCATCACCGAATCGAGCGCTTGCTGCACCTGTTTTTCCGATTCAGTATCCATGGCCGAGGTGGCCTCATCGAGAATGATAATCGGCGCATTGCGTAGCACAGCGCGAGCAATGCTGATACGTTGCCGCTGGCCTCCCGACAGGTTTAGTCCGCGGTCGCCAATGGGCGTGTCGAAGCCTTCGGGCAACTCCATGATGAAATCGTAGGCATTGGCCACCTTGGTGGCATTTTCAATCTGCTCGCGCGTGGCAGCCGGCGCTCCGAACGCTATATTATTGGCAATGGTATCGTTAAAAAGAATGATATCTTGGGAAACATAGGCAAACAGTGAACGCAGGTCATCAATGCGGAACTGCCTGATGTCGGTGCCATCAATGAGAATGCGCCCAGTTGTAACATCGTAAAAACGCGGTAGCAGGTCGGCCAGCGTCGATTTACCCGAGCCCGACTGCCCTACCAGTGCCACCATCTCACCTTTATGAATCGTCAGTGAAATATTCTTCAACACTTCTGCCGACTCATAGGCAAACGACACATCGTCAATCTCAATGTCACGATGAAATTCGCTTACCCTTTGCGCTTGCGGTGCTTCCTCTATAATCTCCTCAGCATCAATAATTTCATAAATCCTATCCAAGGCGGCCAATCCACGACGGTAGTTGGAAACAGCCGTCGAAATGTTCTTGGCAGGATTAATCACCTGCGTAAAAAGGCCGATGTAGGCAATGAACAAAGGCGCCGTGAGCGATGAGGAAGAATCCAAAACCATCATGCCACCGAAAACCAGGACGATCATCACCACGGTCACACCCAAAAATTCGCTCACTGGCGACGCCAAATCCACACGACGGTATATTTTCTTCTGACGACCGGTAAAATCGCTGTTATGCTTGTCAAAAACGGTCTCTGCATGTTTCTGGGCATTAAAGCCCTTGATGATGCGCAATCCCGAAAGGCTCTCCTCCACATGTGCCAACAAAGCACCCAAGCGACCCTTAGCGTTTTTTGACTGCTTGCGCAACGATTTAGAGATGCGAGCGATGACCAGACCAGCCAACGGCAGTAGCACCAGCACAAAGAGGGTTAACTGCCACGAAAGCGCCAAAAGTGTCACCAGATAGAGCAAGACTGTCAACGGCTCGGTCAGCAGTTGCTGGAACGACTTGAGCACGGTAAACTCAATCTCCTGCGTGTCGTTGACAGCGCGCGAAATGACATCTCCTTTTTTCTGTTCGCTAAAGAATGATAATGGAAGAATGAGCACCTTGTGATAAAGGCGGTCGCGCAGACGACGGACCACATCGGCGCGCACCGGAGCGAGCAGCCACTGTCCCCAAAAGTAGAACAGATCCTTCAACAGGAAAAGCACTATAAAGTAGAGTACGATGACCAAAAGCGAATTGGCGGGATTACTCAAGTCCACCAGCCGCGAGCTCACCTCCATCAGTTTGGCCGTCACAGGGCTCAGATTGTTGAGATGTCCTTGGAAAACCAACATCACAAACGGCTCCAGCAACATCATCGTCACAATGGCGAAAAACACAGAGAGCAAATTGACCAGCACAATACCGACCAACTTGTGGCGATATGGGGAAAGCAGCTCTTTAAAAGTGTGTTTTGCCATAATGATTTATAGGTTGCAAAGATACGAAATAATTGTCGGCTACGGACATAAAAAAAAGCGAGGCCGTTGGCCTCGCTTTTTCATCATATAGATTAAAGATTACATCTTTGAGATTTTCTTAACGGCAATACCCTTGTCGGTGAAGATTCTCAGGAAGTAAACACCTGAAGGATAATTTTCCATTGACACTTGGAAGTCGCCATTCTTAACGCTGGTCTCGGTGAAGATAAGCTGACCGTTCATACCAATAATGTCATATTGGGTGGTCTTCAGATTGCCGGTAGCCACATTCACTACAGAAACCGTAGGATTCGGGTAAACAGCAATGTTAGCCAGATCTTCAACTTCGTTGATACCAACTGCGTAGATGTACTCGCCAACGGCCACATCACTGGTATCGGCATTCTTAACGGCGATAGCCTTAACGGTGGTGGTATTGGTGATTACGAACGGGTTGATATAGAGAGTTGATGCAGCGGTAGGAACAGAACCGTCGGTGGTGTAATAGATTTGAGCACCTTTGGTTTCGCTCGTCAGTTGTACATTCTTTGATGAGTAGAACTTACCAGGTTCGGGCAAGAACTCAGGAGCAGCCACCTTAACGGTGAAGTTGTGGGTAACGCTTACAGGTTCGTTAATGGGCGATTTGTCATCACGTACCAGTGACATGGTAATTGCATAATCACCAGCGGGCAGGTCGATCGACATAGCCAACAGTTTTCTCAAGGTATCTGAAGTCCAATAAGTAGGTTCCTGACCAGGAATTTCAACCTTCAGCAGACCATCTGCAGATTCTGCGATGGGGAAATAATTAACCTTGAGATCCAATTTGAATGCATTAACGAATACTTCGCCTTCAGCAGGAACAAGCATGTCAATTGAGGGGAACAAGTATGTAGCTACAGCCACCTCGCTGGGAGATTGAGTACCTTTCCAAGCTTTGGCCTTGATAGTGGTCGTGGTGGTGATGTTGATAGGTGTGCTGAAAACTGTTGAATTTTCATCAGGATCCGTACCGTCCAAAGTGTAACGGATGGTAGCGCCTTCGGTGCCACACAAGATAGTCACATCGATAGGTTCAATGTATGAAGTAGCTTGATGAGCAGGTGTAAACGAAGGAGTTGCTACGAACAGGTCAGCGATAGCCTTAACAACAGTCTTCACAGTGTCGTAGTGGTTGATACTGGTCAGCGTAATAAGAGCGGTATCGTTCTTGGTACCAACGTAGGTGATGGTCAGAGGAGCATCGGTAACATTGTAGTTCATCGTGGTGACGCTGGCTCTGAAGTTAGCCTTGTTGGAAGTGATTCTAATGTTTTCACCCAAGTTAACGCCAGAAACATAGATAGTTTGCTTGTCGTTACGGGCTTTCAACGAAATAACTGATTCGCTAACATAGATAGCGGGTTGGTCGGTATATTCGTAAACAGCCTCAACCTCTTCGCTCTGTTCAAGATCGTCGGAAGTAGCATAAGCAGTCATCGTAACAGGCATCTCTGCGGTAGTAATGGTGATAGGATCTGAATATTCGCTTATTTCACCGCCATTCTTCGAATAGAATATCTTGGCACCTGCGGTGGCGCAAGTCAGTTCAACTTCAACATCCTTGTTAAAGAGACCACCCTTAGGTGAAAATACAGGAGCTTCGGTGGTAGCTTTCTTTACTTCAAAAGCCAGTTCAACGCTCTTGGTTGTCGTTTCACCTACCACATTGTTAGCTTGGAGTTTCACCTCAAGATTATACATGCCAGAAGGAAGGTCAATAGGTTGATATTTCAGCACATTCAGCTCGTCGTTCGACTTAATCTGGATGAATTTACTTGTTTTGTCACCTTCGACAGAAACGGTAAGGATACCATCAGCGGTGTTGCCAAGCAGATAGTCTTTAACCGTAACGTCAACGGTCACTTTATCGGTAATCACAGCACCGTCGGTCGGAGCAACCACGGTTACTGTGGGGAATGCATAGCGAGCTTCTGTAACCTCGCTGGCGTCCATATCTTCTACCATAGCCACAGCCTTCAAAGTAGCGGTCTTAGTAAGAACCACACCGGTTTCTGCATCGTAAGCAGTTGAAGAGGCTGTAGGAGTAGTACCATCGGTGGTATAATATATGGTAGCGTTGGCATCAGTGCAAGTGATGTTAACCGTCAATTGCTCATCATAAACAACACCCGATTCCACGCTAAATGTGGGAGCCGGTGCGTTGATCAGGTCAACTTCAAAAGTACGGGATTCTGAAAAAGCATTGGCAACAGCAGCGGCATTGGTGTCAACCAGTGTTACGGTAACAGTATGGCTACCCGAAGCGAGTTCAAATTCGTGAGCTTTCAAGGTGTCCAAATCGAACCAAGTGGTGTTTGCATTGTCCATTTGAACTTTCACACCGCCCTTACCTTCTGCAACTTCGAAATTCTTCACAGCCACATCCAATTTAACAACACCAGTGATAACGGCGTCGGCTTCAGGAGCTACAATCGAAACATAAGGGATAGTGGTATTTTCGTTCACTACTACATCGTTAGCATCACGAGGAGCAATACGTTTTTCAGAATTGAAAACGATGGCGATACCCGTCACATTGGTAGGAGCTGAAGGAGGAATAACACCTTCGATGGTACCGAACTCATTGTAGCAATAGAACAATTTAGCATTGGCCGACATGGTCTTTTTGCCCAGCGTTGAACCCTTACCGAAAGCGTCATGATTTTCGAACTTAACATCTTGCAAAGTAACTAAGGCTGCTTCGTAAGAACTGAAATTGGTGTTCAACTCTGCGGGATCCATCACCACGGGCTCAACAGCAGCACCAGCCACGGGAGCAGCAAAATCGTGAGTGGGGATGAACTCGTTCATGGTGTTGTATTTGTTGGCCATACCGCAAATACCGCCCTTAATCACATCACCATTCTTGTATGTGTGCGTCAAAACACCATCGCGGTCATACACCATCAGAGCAGCCGTGGTATCTTGAACGAAGAGATAATGATTATTGACGAAAGTAACCGTCACATCGGCTGCAACCTTGTAAACAACTTTGTTGAGGGTCTTATTGGCAGCTTTGAAAGCTTTTATTGTACCATATTCCGTAGGGAAAGTGTATGAAGCAGAGGCCACTGCACTGTAAGTGGAATCGTTTAACCATGCTTTGGCCTTAATGGTCATCGCCTTGTTCACCAGAACGGTTCCTGTGCAAATCGCCGAAGTGTCAACGGGATTCTTTCCATCTGTAGTGTAACGGATTACAGCACCGGGAGTAGCGCATGTTATCGCCACTTCTGTAGGTTCGTACAACAAGGTGCCTGAAGCGGGCGAGAACACCGGAGCTTCTACCTGTGCATAGCTTAATGCAGTGATAAACAGCAAACTGCAAGCTAACAACGTAGTAAAAATTCTTTTCATAAAATTATGCTTTAAATTAATAGATTTATTCAACTCCAAATATTGAAAATTGCTGCAAAAATAATAAAAAAATGACAGCACGCGGTATCCAAATGAATATTTTTGAAAAATTGAGGAAGCAGACTAGAAATTAGAGACTTGCCACTCCTCGCCACACTTTTCCAAGGTAACATAATCGATGTGCTGAACCGTATCCTCTGGAGCGGTGAAAACGACCGTGACCACAGCCTGATTGCCGGCATCGTTGTAGGAGACATCACCTACAGAGATATGCTGTTTCTTGATTTTAGGATGCAAAAACGCCTGCTTTTCTTCGTTGAAGCCTTCTTCTATCAGACTGATTTTTTGCGACATATAAGGCGTACAATACTCGCGGGCCTTCTCAAAATCCAAATTTTGATAAGCATAATAAAACGACTTGACCACGCTCGCAGGCTCATCGCGATGACAAGCCGCAACCACGCCCAACAAAGCAGTCACTATCAACATTTTACAAAACGATTTCATATTTTCAATTTATAATTTACAATTTACAATTTACAATTGATATGATTTTGTGACTTGCTAACTTAATAACACTTAGTTTCTTAACTTCTTAACTTCTTAACTTCTAAACAGTTTTCCTCTCTCCTCTCTCATCTCTCCTCTCTCCGTTCTTACTAATCATCATCAGCAGCAAGAAAGTTATGAGGCCGTTGACAATCAGCAATTCGAAACCAAATTTGTAGCCGTTGAAGAGCACTTGCGAATACTTGGAGAGCACGAAGCACAACACGGGAGACACAATAGCCAAAACCGGCACCAGTGCAGGCCAACGCACCTTGCGCTTGGTGAACATACCAAAGGCAAAGAGTCCCAAAATGGGACCATAAGTATAACTTGCCACCGTGAAAATAATGGTTATCAGCGCTTTATTGTGGAAACGGGAGAAAATAATAATTATCAACAGGAATACCGTAGCCACAGCCACATGAATAATTCTTCTCAGTCGAACTTTCTGCTGCTCAGATATTTGAAGGTTATCAATTTTGATAATGTCAAAACAGATGGACGTGGTTAAAGCCGTCAGTGTGCCATCGGCACTGGAATAGCCGGCAGCCACCAATCCCACCACAAAGGCAATGGATGCGAAGACACCCAGATAGTTGAAGGTGATTTCAGGATAGATGCGGTCGGTGGGCATACCTTGCAAGTTGATACCATTTTGCGAAGCATATACCAACAGCAATCCGCCCAAGAAGAGGAACAGCATATTGACGAATACCAGTATCCCTGTGAACGAGAGCATATTGCGCTGTGCATCCTTCAAGTTCTTGCAAGTCAGGTTTTTCTGCATCATATCTTGATCCATACCCGTCATGGTAATGGTAATAAACATGCCTCCGATGATATGCTTCAGGTAGAAATTGCCCATTCGCCAATCGGTTTCAAAAATTTTGGTATGGCCTGCCTGTTGCATCGTGTTCCACGTTTCGGGGAATGTCATATTCAAATCTCTGAAAATGATCACGATAGTAATAACCAAGGCGGTCAGTAGGAAGGTGGTCTGCAGCGTATCCATCCACACCACAGTTTTGATACCGCTACGGAACGTGTACAGCAAGATGATGATGATCATCACCAATGCCGTGAGCCACAAAGGGATATTCCATTCATCGAAGATGAAAATCTGCAAAACATAAATAACCAGATACATACGGAGCGCCGAGCCCATCAAGCGCGAGATGATAAAGAAGACCGAGCTGGTTTTGTGCGCCTCCCCTCCCATCCTTGTGCCAAGATATTCATAAATGGATGTGAGGTTAAGTTTATAATACAGTGGCAGAAGTACGTAGGCAATGGCCAAATAGCCTAACACATAGCCTATCACCAGGCAGAAATAGGTGAATTGCGTGGTGGCCACGTCGCCAGGCACCGACATAAAGGTAACACCCGACAGCGAAGCACCAATCATGCCGTAAGCCACTACAAACCAAGGTGATTTGCGGTTTCCGGTAAAATACGTACTATTGCTTGCATTGCGCGAAGTGAGCCATGCCACTACAAAAATCAAAATTGTATAAATCAGAAACAGGCTGAAGAGTATGATTCGCATTGATGAGAGTTTATTTGAAAAAACGGGCAAATATAACAAAAAAGCGACTACCCTCATGGGAAAGCCATGGTAAAAATGTGTATTTTTGCAGCCGCAAAAAAAAGATGACATGCTCTATACCATCATTACTGCATTCTCGATAGCCATTCTTATCGTCATCACCCCAGGTGCCGCCTTGTTCTCGCTCTTGAAGACAAGCATCGCCCGCGGTTTCAAAGCAGGATTTTGGCAAGCAGTGGGCATTTCGCTTAGTGACCTGCTCATTGTCGTTTTTTGCCTGTGCGGATTGGCCCACATCATGGAGAACGACACGGTGCGCCTGATTACCAGCATCGTAGGCGGCATCATCCTGATTATCTACGGAAGTTACACCTTCTTAAATCAAAATACAGACCTGAATCCCAAGCGCAAAGACCAACTGGAGGCACGCTTCCAAAACAAGCAATTCAAATTCAAAGCGTACGAGTTTATCACCATCGGCTTCACCTTCAATTTTACCAATCCCTTCGTATGGATTTTGTGGTTGGGAATTTTGCCGTACAGCGGTGAAACACTGAACCAACGGATTTTATTCTTCCTGATTACGCTAGGCATTATCTTCAGTTTTGACCTTTGCAAGAGTTTTTTCGCCCATAAAATCAAGGACTTCCTAACTCCTGAGAAGATTTTCCTCATCAGCCGCATCTCCGGATTGCTTATTGGCATTTTAGGTATCGTTCTAATCGTCAGAACATTGATTATCATCTAAATCCGGCAGATTTCGATTCTTCACTCAGACCTATTTGTTATTATGCTGGTTCGCAGCACGCTAGGAGGCTGCAATACAACACTTAATACTTTGCCGATTGAAATATTTTCAATTAAAAAACTTTTTCGGCGATATTAAAAAAAATCGTATTTTTGCACCCGAAAATAACGGCGGGATGTAGCGCAGCCCGGTAGCGCGCTTCGTTCGGGACGAAGAGGCCGCAAGTTCGAATCTTGTCATCCCGACTTTTTTAGCTGCAATACATACTTCATGGATTGCAGCTTTTTTTATGATAATACTATGACCAAGAAGAAAAAAGGTTCAAAGAAGTCGGGCTCAAACAAACTCTTCCGTATCATCGGAAAAGCGCTACTCATCCTGGTGGCCCTTGCCATCCTTATGCCCATCGCATACCGCTGGATTAACCCGCCCGTAACCCTGCTGATGTTGAGCCGCAAAATAAAGGAACACGCCCCTATTGAAAAGAAATGGATTGATATTGAAGAGATTTCGCCCTACTTGATAACCGCCTCCGTAGCAGCCGAGGACAACAACTTTCTGGGGCATCGCGGCTTCGACTGGGGTGCCATCCAAAAGGCCATCGACGAACGCGAGAGTGGCAAACGCAAACGCGGCGCCAGCACCATCTCACAACAAACCGCCAAGAATGTATTCCTGTGGCCCAAGCAGTCGTGGCTGCGCAAAGGCTGCGAGGTATATTTCACCTTCATGATCGAGACTTTCTGGAGCAAAGAGCGCATCATGGAAGTCTATCTCAATGTTATAGAGATGGGCAACGGCATCTACGGCGCCGAAGCGGCTTCACAACACTATTTCGGCAAAAGTGCTAAAGATCTGACGCGGCGACAAGCGTGCCTGATTGCCGCATCCTACCCCAACCCGCGCTATTTCAATCCTGGCAAGCCTTCATCCTATCTCAGCGGGCGCGCCAACCATCTGGTCGGCCTCTCGCAAAAAATTGGCAAAATCCGCTTTGATGACGAGAGCGTGCAAAAGGCCAAGGAGCGATACAAGAAGCGTGAGGAAAAACGGCGCGCAAAACAAGATAACAAGCTGCTCGACATACACTTAACCGACAAAAACAACCACTAACCTTTTTGCACTTTATGGAAAGTATCACCAAAATCTTCAAAATCGGCCGCGGCCCTTCCAGTTCCCACACTATGGGACCCGAAAAGGCAGCCCGTGAATTTATGGCAGCCATCCCCAATGCCCACAGCTACAAAGTCGAACTCTTCGGCAGTTTGGCAGCCACTGGCAAAGGCCACCTGACCGACACAGCCATCCTGACCATACTGCCCCAAGAGCGCACCACCTTCGAATGGCACCCTGACATATTCTTGCCCGAACACCCCAATGGCATGATATTTCACGCTTATAATGCCAACGGAGAAACCTTGATGGAACGCAAGACTTTCAGTATCGGCGGGGGCGACATCTCTGATAATGGCAAACGACAAAATGAGGAGAAGATTTATCCTCATCAGACGATGGATGACATCCTGAATTACATCGGCAACCGCAGGTTATGGGAATATGTTGCCGAAGTGGAGAATGAAGATGCATTATGGGATTATTTGAATACTGTATGGAAACAGATGCAGCGAGAGATTCGAGATGGATTGGAGCATGAGAGCACCTTGCCTGGAGTGCTGCATCTGCCCCGCAAGGCATCTACCACCTACTCGAAACTCAGAAGCTACAACGAAGCCTTCCAAAAACGCTATCTAACAAGCATTTATGCTCTGGCCGCAGCGGAAGAAAATGCGGCAGGACAAACCATTGTAACGGCACCTACCTGTGGTTCGTGCGGTGTTCTGCCAGCAGTACTTTACACCTACTATGCCGATTATGAAAAAAGCGACAAGAAAATCCTGCACGCCTTAGCTACCGCCGGACTGATTGGCAATCTCATCAAACACAACGCCTCCATCAGCGGTGCCGAAGTGGGTTGTCAAGGTGAAATCGGCAGTGCCTGCTCCATGGCATCCGGCGCTATCTGCCAACTGATGGGCGGTTCCTCATACCAAGTGGAATATGCGGCCGAAATCGGCTTGGAACATCACCTTGGCCTCACCTGCGACCCTGTGTGCGGTCTGGTACAAGTACCTTGTATTGAGCGAAATGGCTTCGCAGCCATGCGCGCCATCGATGCAGGCACCTACGCACTCCTCTCCGATGGCAAACATCTCATCAGCTTCGACAAAGTGGTGAAAGTCATGAAAGTAACCGGCCACGACCTGCCTTCCTTATATAAAGAGACCTCAACAGGAGGACTGGCTATTTAAAATCAACCATGATAAAACCCTCCTTTTTCATATTGACCATGTGTTTGACAATGTGTGTCTGCGCCCAGAACGAGCAACACCTTATTGTTGAGAACGTTGCCGTAGATATAATCACGCCTTCACAAACGGTAAAAGGCGATATGCTCATCTTGCCGGGATGGAATTTTGCCAAAGAGCGTTGGTGCAACGAGAGCTCGCTGTGTACCAAAGCATTGGCTCAAGGTTATCGACTCATCCTGCCCGAAATGCACAAAAGCGTCTATGCAGACCACTACTTCCCCGAAACACGCCAAGATTGGCGCAACGAGCCCACTTTGCTCTGGCTTACAGACACACTAATCCCTTATTTACAAAAGAGTTACAACATCTTCACCACGACAAAGAACTACATCGTCGGCTTGTCCACGGGAGCTCGCGGCGTGGTGCTCTGCTGCATCAAAACGGGACAACTTTTCAAGGCAGGCGCGGCTTTGTCGGGCGACTACGACCAGACCACCATGCAGAACGACAACCTGATGAAGGGATTCTATGGTCCTTACGCCCAGTTTGCCGACAGATGGAAAAACTGCGACAATCCCACCACAATGATTAACCGACTGCAAGTGCCCATCTACTTCGGGCATGGCATGAAAGACAAGGTAGTGCCTTTCGAGCAGACGACCACCTTCTACAACAAACTGGTGTGGCTCTATCCCAACAGTGGCCACCAACTGCATTGCGATGGCAGTAAAGGCCACGACTTCAGCTACTGGGATTCGGAAGTGGATGCGATACTCGATTTCTTTGCCAAGCATCCATGAATCAAAAAAAGAAAAAACCTTGAAACCGTTACAGAATCAAGGTTTTCAATCTGGTGCCCAAGACAAGAGTCGAACTTGCACGGGATAACTCCCACTACCCCCTCAAAGTAGCGTGTCTACCAATTCCACCACCTGGGCATTTGCGGCTGCAAAAATAATAATTTTTCTTTTGCGCCGCACATTTTTTTAATCTTTTACGCAACGAATTGAATATCCGTTAGTTTTCTGGATATCACGACGGCTGATACCTTGACTATAATATGAAAATACGCGGTTGCAAGCGTATCTTAAGGTACCCGGAGTGGCAGTCCACCAGCAAGCATCGGACAATTTATAGGTAAAATCGCCATCACTATTACGGAAGCCTGCGCCAACAGCAGCAAAACCGTACTCATCGGTAGCATTCTCATCGGCTTTCTTCCAGTGGGTATCGCCTTTCTCTTTCAGTTTGGCTGCAGCTTCTTCAGCGCCACCCAACTTGCTTTCCAGTGTTTTCCATTCAGCATCGGTAGGCACATGCCAGCCTTTGGGGCACAATTTGCCTGTTCCTACAACATACCAGTTGTACAAAGCGCCGTACTCATCTTTATTACCTTTGTCATTGTCGTACCAGCAATAGCCGGGTGTAGTGGCGGCAGCCCATTTCGAGCGGTCGGTCACATTAGGAATTTCAGCTCCATCGCGGTAGTGAGTGGTCTTCAGGTTTTCGGCCATCCACACCTGACTGCCAATTTTGACAGTCTTGTAGCTGTTGCCATCATAATCTTTCACTTCGTCTTGTGCTTTCAATGTAGAAGCGCCAAAGAGCAAGGCGGCTCCTAACACAAAAAATAAAACTTTGCTTTTCATGATATTGACTTTTAAAGGGTTAAACATTATTTCTTTAGGTTGAAGGCAAAATCAAAACGGCTATCCGGCTGAATCTCAATCGGTTCTTGTTGATAGCGCATCACACGCATAGGACGACAGCCACGCAGCGTGATCATATCATTCTCCACCCATAATGCCGTTGCTTCACGCAGACCTGCCACAGTAATCTCTTGGTTTACAGAAAGGAACTCGTTAATTCTATCCTGACGAGTTTCGCCACCATGACGAATGGCATCGTTGATCTCTTGCGGATGCGGATCAATGTAATGGGGATTAATTTGGAACGGCACAAAGTCGAAACAATCGAATGAAGCAGGCATCACAATGGGCATATCGTTGGTGGTACGCAGCGTGGGGCAAGCCACATTCGAACCAGCACTCCAGCCCAGGAACGGTGTACCTTCCAGCACTTTACGACGCACAGGCGCAATCAGTCCGTTACGATGCAGTTCGTACACCAAGTGGAAAGTATTACCACCGCCTACCATAATCACATCGGCCTTGTTCACCGCTGCAATCGGATCTGCTTCATTATGAATAGAATATACATTCAAACCATATTCATCAAACACCTTTTTCACTCTGTCGGTATAAGCATCATAACTTTGGGGATAATCTTTGCCACCCACTTTCACACCTGCGTAAGGGAAAAAGAGAATATTTTTCTTTTCGTGTTTCAAAAACTCATCTATAAGGGGCATACACCACGAAAGGTAAGCCTCCTTGTAATTAGTGGAATTACTTATCAATAATAATTTCATCTCAGCATCTATTTAGTTTACAATAATTTACTTATCAAATCTATCGAAAAAGCATTCAATACTTTATCCGACTTGCAAATATACATATATTAAAATGAAAAAGCAACACCGAAAAATGAAATATTTTTGTCGACCCATTTAACCCAAACGAATCTGTCAAGTCTAAAACAACAAAAGAGCCACTTAATAATAACCTTTAAAAATTAACGGCCATGAAAAAATTAATGATTATCGTGCTAATGGCACTCAGCAGCAGCCTCGTTTTCGCACAGGCTCCCGGAGCGTCAAGAGACCCCGGCAAAGATCCGCACAAACCGTCATCTGCAGTATCAGCACCTAATCATTCAACCTCTGCTGATAAGGCAACGAAACCGGCCAGTGCACCCAAGCCCGATGCAAGCAAACCCGGCAAGCCCGGCACGCCTCCTCCTCCCTCAGGTCACGGAGCTCCCGGTCACGGTGGACCTAGCGGCGGACATGGATACGGCCCCGGACACGGTCCTGGTCACGGAGCCCCCGCCCCCGGACATGGCTATGGAAGACCGGCTCCCCGTCCCCTGCCTCCTGCAAGTGCAAGACCTGTACCTCCGGCAGGACGTCCTGTAGCCTACTATGAACTGGAAGAGACGATTCGCTATATGGAATTGCTGACCTTCGACAGCCGCAAACTGAGCTACGCAAAGTCCTTCGTAAGAGGCAAGGCGCTTACGGCCTCACAAATTGAACGAATGGTTCGCGAGTTCTCCTTCGACAGCAACAGGTTATCGCTCGCCAAGTACGCCTACAGATACTGCATCGATCCGGGCAACTACTACAAAGTAGAAAGAGCGCTCACCTTCATCTCCTCGAAAGAAGAATTAAGATCCTACATCGCACGCTACTACTAACAATCAAACAACAATAACCCTCGGGGCAGCGAAAGTTGCCCCGATTTTTTTTGTTTGTAATTATTTCTTTTTTTATATTTGCAACGATAAAACCATTAATCACTTAAACACAATTGTCATGTTAGATTTTCTTTGGTTCATTCTTTTGGGCGCATTGGCCGGCTATCTTACCGGTTTGATCATGCGCGGCGGCGGTTACGGCTTTTGGATTAACCTGCTCCTCGGTATTGTGGGTGGCTTCTTGGGCGGCTGGATTTTCGGTCTCCTCGGCATCCACACCAGCAGCATTGTAGGCAATCTCATTTGCGCTGTAGTCGGTGCAGTAGTCCTCGTGCTTCTTGTAGGACTTATCGCCAAAAAACGGTAACGACAAAAGGCACTGCGATGGCGGAATGAAGGAGATTCCGCTACGCTACCGCTTGCGGAATGGTGAACAAAGTAGAGACGCGGCGTGCTGCGTCTGAATGGGATTCCGCTGTGAATCGCGGAATGGAGGAGATTCCGCTACGCTACCGCTTGCGGAATGGTGAACAAAGTAGAGACGTAGCGTGCTGCGTCTGAAATTCAAAGTTCAAAATTCAAAATTCAGAACTCAGAATTCAAATGCTCTCATTGCTATCGGGATTTCTTCTCGGTAGCAATATTATTTTCATCCACAAATATCCTCCGTTGCAACCACAGTAACAGTGCCGCCAACACAGCGCCCATCACATCGGAGATGGTGCAGCTCATCCATACGCCCGTAAGGCCGTTGAAGCCAGCGGCAAGATAGATTTGCGGCATGACATAGCAAAGCGGAATCAGGAAGATGACCTGACGCGAGAGGCTGGTCACAATGGCGATCCACGGTTTGTCGATAGACTGGAAAAAGTTGGAATTGGTGATGGTAAAACCAATGAGCGGGAACATCACCATAAGATAAGGCGTGGCATGTGCGGCAATGGCAATGAGATTGGCATCGCTGGTGAACGCACGAACCAGATACTGCGGAATGAGGCATCCCAACAAGCTGCCCACCGCTCCAATCAACACGCAAATCTGCATTGTCAGACGATACACATGCTTCAGTCGGTCGTTATGGCCGGCGCCATAATTATAGCCGGCAATGGGCTGCATACCTTGACAAACGCCCAAGATGATCATCACCAGCAAGTGGGCCAGCGAGTTGATGATTCCGTAGGCACCGATGGCCATGTCGCCACCAAAGCGCCCAAGTTGGCGGTTGAGGATGGCCACCACGCCAGCCGCAGCCACATTCATCAAGAACGGACTCAATCCTATCATCGTGATATTCTTGAAGATATAGCCCTTAGGGGTCCATGCATGGGCTCGGAAGCGGATAAACGACTTGGGGCTCATAAAATGCGCCACGGAAACGACGGCGGTCATGGCCATAGAGATGGTGGTAGCCCAGGCGGCGCCCGCAATTCCCCAATGGAAGACGAAAATGAAAAGCGGATCGAGAATCATGTTTAGGATGGCACCGCCCGCCAGGATGAACATCGACTTGGAAGGATAGCCAGAGGCACGCATCAGACTGGTGAGATTGTAAGTCAGTGTGGTGAGGAACATACCAGGAAAGACAATGAGCATGTACTCGCGCGCATAGGCAACCGTGCCAGCCGTGGCCCCGAATTTGATAAGAATATCATCCAAAAAGAGGTAGCCGAAAGTGAGGAAGAAGGCACCTAACAGAAAAGTGAGCAACATACTGTTTCCCAATATCTTCTCAGCCCAGCGCACATCTTTCTGTCCTAAAACGATGGACATGCGAGCCGACGCCCCCACACCCACCAAAGCACCAAACGCATGGATGATGTTCATCACAGGGAAAGTGACTGCCAGGCCGGCGATGGCCAAGGCACCTACCCCTTGTCCGATAAAGATACGGTCGGCGATATTATAGACCGAAGCGATGACTTGGCTAATCACCGAAGGCATGGCGTAGGCAAACAGCAGCGCGCCAATTCCCTTAGTTTCAAGTTCTTTCGTTCTGTCTATCTGTTCCACTTTAACTTCTCTATTTTTGAGCGGCAAAAGTACGGAAAAATGCGATAGTTGCGCTACACTCTCAACATTTTCCTTATCTTTGCAGCCCAAAACAACAATATGGAAAGCATTAACATCATCACGCTCGGCTGTTCCAAGAACACCATCGATTCGGAAGTCATTGCAAACTCCTTACAGAAAGAAGGTTATACCATTCTGCACGAATCGGCAGAGGACACCGACATTGTCATCGTCAATACTTGCAGCTTCATTCAGGATGCCAAGGAGGAATCCATTGAGGAGATTCTGATGCACGCCGAGCGCAAGAAAGCCGGCCATATCAAAAAGTTGTATGTCATTGGTTGTCTGGCTCAGCGCTACCACGATGATTTGGTGAAGATGCTTCCCGAAGCCGACGGCATATACGCCTACAAAGACCTGGGGCAATTCCTCAAGCAGAGCGACTTTAACCTACTCACATCACCACGCGGAACGCTCTCAACCCCAAAGCATTACGCCTACCTCAAAATCTCTGAAGGTTGCGACCGCCATTGTGCATTTTGCGCCATTCCCAACATCAGGGGCAAACATATTTCCAAGCCCATGGATATGGTTGTACGAGAAGCCGAACAACTGGCCAGCCAGGGCGTTAAAGAACTGATGGTCATTGCTCAGGACTCGACTTATTACGGCATGGACCTCAACAACACGCGCCAACTGGAAGTGCTACTTCGCAAGCTTGCCGGCGTGAAGGGCATTGAATGGATACGCTTGCATTACGCTTATCCGATGGGCTTTCCGTACGAAGTATTGGATGTCATCAGAGATTACAGTCAGTTTTGCAAATACATTGACATTCCGCTGCAGCATATCAGCGCCAATGTGCTCAAGAGCATGAACCGCGGCTGCACCGAAAGCCAGATGTACAGCCTTGTAGAGCGCATTAGGACAAAAGTTCCTGGCATTGCCATCCGGACCACTTTACTGTCGGGCTTCCCCACCGAAACCCGCGAAGACCACAAGGCGCTGGTGCAGTTTGTCAAGGATATGCGCTTCGACCGTTTGGGTGTCTTTTCCTACTCGCAAGAAGAAGACACACCCGCCTACCCCCTTGGCGACCCCATCAAGAAAACCGAAAAGAACCGCCGTTTGGAAGAGCTGATGACCTTGCAGGAAGAGATTTCACTGGAACTCAACGAAGCAAAGGTCGGCTCTGTGCAGAAGGTTATCATTGATGAAGAGACGGATGAATTCTACCTCGGCCGAACCGAGTTCGACTCGCCCGAAGTGGACAATGAAGTGTTGATTGACAAGGACACTCCATTGACCATTGGAGAGTTCTATCCCATTCGCATCACCGAAGCCGATTATTTTGATCTCTACGGCAAAAAAATCTAGTCACGCATGATTGGTATTATTGCTGGAATTTTAGGATGGATATTTAGTGGCAGTTTTTGGATAGGACTGCTCGCCTATTTTGTTGGCCGGCTCATCGATTCGGCCTTAAACTCACGGGTAGTCATTCACCATCATCGCCAAAGCCGCGCCGACTTCGACCGCACCTTCTTGATTCTGTGCGCCGAAGTGATGAAGGCTGACAATGCGCTCATGCGTTCTGAGTTAGACTGTGTAAAAAATTACCTTCTTCAGCAGTTGGGTCCCGAAAGAGCCAGCCAAGCGCTGCTGCAGTTGCGCGATATCCTGAAAGAGAACTACTCCATTGAAGAAGTCTGTGCAGAGGTGCGCAGCCAATCGACCATATACGAACGGCTCATTACCCTGAAATTCCTCTTCGACATTGCCCATGCTGATGGCGCCATATCAGCAGAAGAACTATCTTGTATTCAGCGTATTGCAGCGCTCCTCAACATCAGCCGAATGGATTTCGAATCCATGAAGTCGATGTACATGGGCGGCTATCAGTACCAACAAGGAGGCGGCTATTCAGCACCGCGAGTTGAGAATCTGGACAACGACTACAGGATTCTGGAACTCTCGCCCGACGCCACTGACGAAGAGGTCAAAAAGGCCTACCGTGAATTGGCGAAGAAACACCATCCCGACAAAGTGAACCATTTGGGCGACGACGTGCGCAAGGCCGCCGAAGAAAAATTCTCGCGCCTGAACCAAGCGTATGAAAGGATTAAGAAAGCGAGAGGCATGAACTGACAGAACAATGTATAATTAACAATGTATAATTAATAATGGTAACTATATACCCGTTGGTGTAAAGTGTTTAGTGAACAAAACCTTTTGTCTTGTCGATCCGCATTGTTGCACGAGTGTCACTTTCGCGGCGAATAAACGACCGTATCATTGCACACATCTACCGCGCCGCGAGGAGGATTGCGAGTTTTCCATGTAGTCCCCACACTTCTGTGTGGGGTTATTGATAGGGTGTCCCTACGGGACACTTTCATATGTGATCATGCGCACATCTTTTCGACCTCGTAGAGGTCGCCTGCCAGTAACCCCAGATGAGCGTAGCGTAATCTGGGGTAGCGAGAAACATCGTGATACTCACCGCGGCGCGCTATGATTACTCTATGAAACACTAAACTTGTTCGCCGCGGAAGGGATTCAGTGCCAACAGGTGTATAGTTGCCTTAATAATTATACATTATCAATTGTTAATTATAAATTTAATCTGTTGGTTTTTCGGTCTATACGGCAATTCGTATTTTGTTTGAAAAAAGTCTCCTTTTTCCCTTTTATTTCTCAAAAAAAATTCTATTTTTGCAACATCAAAAATAGATTACAATAAAGTTTGTAACCAATTCAATATCAACCTCATATACCAATATTTAAAACAGAATAACTTTACAATTTAATATAATACCCTATCATTATGACAATGCAAGAAAAAATAAACGAGTTGCTCGAACCGAGAGCGAAGGCTCGTATGGGTGGCGGTGAGAAAAGAATTGAAAAACAGCACTCACAAGGCAAATTCACTGCAAGAGAACGCATCTTGATGTTCCTTGATGAAGGCAGTTTTGAAGAATTCGACATGTTTGTAACGCACCGTTGCACCAATTTCGGATTAGAAAAAGAGAAATACCTGTCTGATGGCGTGGTTACCGGCTACGGCACAGTTGGAGGCCGTTTGGTCTATGTGTTCTCTCAGGACTTTACCGTATTTGGCGGTTCGCTGTCAGAGACAGTTGCCAAGAAGATCTGTAAGGTTATGGAACAGGCCATGAAGGTGGGCGCTCCCGTTATCGGTTTCAACGATTCAGGTGGAGCTCGTATCCAGGAAGGCGTTAACAGCTTGGCTGGCTACGGTGAGATTTTCCAGAACAACATCTTAGCTTCTGGTGTTGTTCCTCAGATTTCCGTCATTTTCGGACCTTGCGCCGGTGGTGCCGTTTATTCTCCTGCATTGACCGACTTCATCATGATGGCCAAGAACACCAGCTACATGTTTGTTACGGGGCCTAAGGTAGTGAAGACCGTTACCAACGAAGACATTACCGTTGAAGACTTGGGCGGTGCCAACGTTCACTCGTCGAAATCGGGTGTGGCTCATTTTGCTGTTGACAACGAAGAGGAAGGCATTGCCCTGTTGCGTCAGCTGTTGAGCTACTTACCCTCCAACAACATGGAGGAGCCTCCGTACATTCCGTGCGAAGATCCCATCAACCGTCTGGAAGATTCATTGAATCAGATTATCCCCGACAATCCTAACAAGCCTTACGATGTGAAGGATGTTATTTACGGTATTGTAGATAATGGTGAATTCTTGGAAATCCAACCCAACTACGCTCCCAACATCATCATCGGTTTTGCCCGTTTCAACGGCATGTCGGTAGGTATTGTTGCCAACCAGCCCAAGTATCTGGCCGGTTGCTTGGACATCAACGCTTCGCGTAAGGGTGCCCGTTTCGTCAGATTCTGCGACGCTTTCAACATTCCTATTGTCACTTTGGAAGATGTTCCCGGCTTCCTACCCGGTTCTGGTCAAGAGTACGGTGGTATCATCCTGCACGGTGCCAAACTGCTTTACGCTTACGGCGAAGCCACCGTTCCGAAAGTTACGGTTATCTTGAGAAAAGCCTACGGCGGTGCTTACATCGTAATGAGCTCCAAGCATTTGCGTGGCGACATCAACTATGCATGGCCCACAGCCGAAATCGCAGTTATGGGCGGCAAAGGTGCTGTTGAAGTGCTCATGGGCAAGGAAATCAAGGAACTTGACACCCAGGAAAAGAAAGACGAATTTATTGCTGAGAAAGAAGCAGAATATCGCAACACTTTCGCCAATCCTTACGTAGCCGCTCGCTACAGCTACATTGATGACGTTATCGAACCGCGTAACACACGTTTCAGAGTCATCAGAGCTCTCGAGTCGCTGAAGAACAAGCGATTGGAAAATCCTGCCAAGAAACACGACAACTTACCTTTGTAACCAGCAACCGACAAACTAAATTAGCATAATGAAAATAAACAACATAAACATGAAAAGAAAGTTTGGACTTCTCCTGATAGCACTTTTCTGTTCGGTTGCGACATTCGGGCAACAGACCACCGATTTGCGCATCAACGAATTGCTCATCAAGAACGATTCCAACATGGTAGATGAGTACGGCCGACATGTTCCGTGGGTGGAGATTTTCAACACCGCCTACAACAGTGTCAATATTGCCGGATGCTACCTTACCGATGACACCACGGGCTTGTGGAACGGTAGTGGCAAAACACGCTGGTACCGCATTCCGCAAACCGACCCCAAGACTCTGATGCCGCAGCGCACGTCGCTGGTATTCTTCTTGGACAACTCTCCTCTCTATGGCACTTTCCACGCCAACTTCGATCCGCGTAACTCAAAAAATCACTACGTAGCCCTCATCAACTCAAACGGACGCGTGCTGATTGACATCATGGAGTATCCCGACAGCCTGCTGAACAGCACACAAACTTACGGCTGCTATGTTGACGGTGTTATAGAAAAAGACAAGGATGGCAAGGAGATTTCAGGCCGTGGATTCCTCGAATACTTCACTCCTGGTTCTGTTAACAAAGTGGCCACAGGTGCCAGCAAGGCCGAACACCTCATTGAGAGCGACCCCTACGGCATCGGTATGGCTTTGATTTCCATCTCGGTCGTATTCGTAGCGCTGATTCTCATCTACTGTATGCTGAAGATTTTCGGTGCCATCAGTCGCAGAGCCGAACAGAAGGCCAAAGAGACTGTTGCACAAACAACGCAACCTACGGCTGCAACAGAAGCTAGCAAACCCGCTACAGAAGAGGCCATCAGCGGTGAGGTTGTTGCCGCCATCGCAGTAGCCTTGAACATGGATTTGGACAGCTACCACGATGAAGAAAGCGAAATCATCACCATTGACATGCCTTCAGCACACTACTCACCGTGGTCGCAGAAGCACCTCGTTATGAAGACCGTGCAAAGAAGAAACAGAAGATAATTTTTTGACATTCAATTAATAACAGAAATTCACGATAGATAATGAAAAATTACAAATTAACCATAAATGGCAATAAATATTCGGTTGACATCGCCGACATTGAAGACAGCAAAACGACCGTTGAAGTAAACGGCACGCCGTATGTTGTTGAATTGGACATGCCTGTTCCCGCAGCAAGACCTCAGGTTAAGAAAGTGGTTAAATTAGCCACTCCTCCTACTCCGCAGGCAGCTCCTGCCACTGCTTCTGTGGCTCCCGCTCCCGCAGCTCCCAGCGGCGGCAGCGCCATCAAATCACCTCTGCCCGGTGTTGTTCTGAACATCTTCGTCAATGTGGGCGACCAAGTGAAAGCCGGTCAGCACCTGCTGTTGCTTGAAGCCATGAAGATGGAAAACAATATCGATGCCGACAGAGAAGGTACCGTAAAAGCCATCAAGGTTCAACGCAACGACTCTGTGATGGAAGGTGACACTTTGGTTATCATCGAATAATTAAATTAATTAAAAATCAAAGAGATAGCAAAACGCTATCCCCTAAAATAATCAGACAATGTTAGAATTTTTCAAGGAGGGACTAATTCAGTTTTTCAACTATTCAGGCTTTGGCAACTGCAGCTATGGACACCTGATTATGATTGTATTCGGACTCATTTTCATCGCCTTGGGTATTATCAAGGAGTATGAACCTCTGTTGCTGGTTCCCATCGGCTTCGGCATCATCCTCGGCAACATTCCGTTTACCGACGGCTTGCAAGTCGGCATTTACGAGAACGGCGCCGTGCTTAACTACCTCTATTTCGGCGTTTTGAAAGGTGTATATCCACCCTTAATCTTTCTAGGCATTGGGGCCATGACCGACTTCTCGGCGTTGATATCCAATCCCAAGCTCATTCTGATTGGTGCCGCCGCCCAGTTCGGTATCTTCGCCGCCTACGCCATCGCCCTGTTGTTGGGCTTCTCCCCCACAGAAGCAGGTGCTATCGGTATTATCGGTGGTGCTGACGGTCCTACCGCCATCTTCATTTCCTCGAAGCTTGCTCCGAGTTTGATGGGTGCCATCGCCATTTCGGCATACTCGTACATGGCATTGGTTCCTGTAATCCAACCGCCTATCATGCGACTGCTCACCAATCCCAAAGAGCGACTCATTAGAATGCGCCCCCCGAGAGCTGTCAGCCAAAGAGAGAAAATACTCTTCCCGCTGTTATGTATCTTGCTCACCGCATTCCTGGTTCCTACGGGTCTGCCGTTGCTCGGTATGCTCTTCTTTGGCAACCTGCTGAAAGAAAGCGGTGTAACCAAACGTTTGGCCACCACGGCATCTGGCACATTGATTGACATTGTAACCATCCTGATCGGTTTGACGGTAGGCTGCTCAACCCAAGCCACCAACTTCCTGAAACTGGATTCAATCCTCATCTTCGGTTTGGGTGCTTTGTCGTTCGTTATTGCCACAGCTTCCGGCGTATTGTTTGTCAAATTCTTCAACCTCTTCCTCAAGGAAGGCAACAAGATCAACCCGCTGATTGGTAATGCCGGTGTATCGGCTGTGCCCGACAGCGCGCGCGTATCCTACGTGGAAGGTATGAAATACGACAAGACCAACTACCTGTTGATGCACGCCATGGGTCCCAATGTGGCCGGCGTTATCGGTAGTGCCGTAGCCGCAGGTATTCTGTTGAGCTTCCTGTACTAAACAATGTACAATGTATAATTGACAATTTATAATTGACAATTTATAATTGATAAAAAGCGGTGCCTTCGACAAGCTCAGGCGCCGCTTTTTTTTCATTTCCATTTTGCATATTCCCGCGAGGTACACTGATTGACGAAGATATTTTTCCGCAACATTCCGCAATTTCCACAGGAGAAAAAAAGGGGCGCATTCAATGCGTCCCTAATAATTATATCAACAATAAATTATCTTATTTCAATTTGCCAATACGAACTCCGATTTTGGCATACAGGAATCTTATTACAGGATAACCAATTACATCTTCGGCAGGCGGTCAACAAGGTCGAGAAGCAGGCGGAAAATGCCTTCATAGCCACTGAAGGTGCAAGAATCGTAATCATCTGACGGATCGTGGATGCCGCCACTCTTGCCCATGGCATAGATGAAGATGGCGGGCACATTCTGCTGTGCAAACGAGTAGTGATCGCTGTTGGGCGCGTTGGCACGATCTTTCAGCACCGTCAGGTAGTTCTTCTCGGCATTGATTTTCACCATCTCATCGAAATACTTCTTCTCGATACCGGTTTTCGTATTCTCAACAGTAATACCCTCCTCACCCGAGCAGAGCAGGTCGAGGTTAATCACGAATTTCACTTTCGACAAGTCGATAGGCGGGTTTTGGGTAAAATGGCGCGAGCCCAGCAGGCCGGCCTCTTCACCGCTAAAATCAACGAACACCATCGTATAATAGTTCTTCTGCAGCGAATAATGACGGGCAAAGTCGAGCACCATAGCAGCACCACTGGCGTTATCATTGGCGCCATAAAATATAATATTGTCGCCCATTTGGCCCATGTGGTCGTAATGGCCCGTAAAGACAATCATCGTATCGGGTTCCACATCGCCTTTCACGTAGCCGCAAATATTCTGCGTTTGGTGTTTATGGAAGTGGTTATATACATGGAGTTGCAGTTCCGTGCTCTTTTCTGGCATCACCTGAGGATGAACAAAAAGCAATGTATAATTGCGTTCACGCTGGCAGCCGTTGAACGACCAGATGGAGAAATCGCGCACACCGCATAAGATGCCACGGCTATGGAATGGATTGTTGTATGAAAGGAAATAGGCAGCGCGAGCAAATTTTTGGGATTCCTCTTTCGACATCTCTTTCAAGGAGGTCATATCAAGATAGACGAAAGAAGAAGGAAGTTTTTTGGCGTACTTCTTGCAAAAAGCAGCCAGTTGGGCGCTGTCGCACAAATAGTTGGCATCGAACTTGATGATAGGCGCTGTGCCATCGAAAGAGTGCGAGAAGTTGTGCACGCGGTAATCCGTATAAAGTTCCAAGGGCTTACCATTAACAGACAATGACACCTCTCCTTCCATACCGGCCACATCAAACCAGTAGGTTTGGAAGTAATCGGGCACCAGCGGCTGAAGATGGAGGTCTTTCATCACACCGCGAAGATATTCTGCAGCAATGCGATCGCCATTATAGGCATAGCCACGACCATACATATCGGGAGCTGTCAGTGTTTTGACCACTTTCTTTACAAACGGAAGATTCTGTGCATCAGCAGTATAAAACGAAAACATCAGAGCTGCTGAGAGCAATAAGAGTAACTTTTTCATACCATCAATTTTTTGAATATAAATAATAAGGTAAAAACAAGACGCAAAGATAATCAAAATCACACAAACCGCCCCTCTTCCGCAAAAAAAACATCTTCAAAAAAATAATGCTATTGTTTATTAAAATTAATTTGTATATTTGCCGACTTTTTGAATTGAAATGTAAAATTTCGACTGAAAAAGCAAAAACATCGCTCTAACTTATTCTATAATAAGAATTTGTAAAAACAACCTCTATTATAAAAACAAGTTTAGCGATTAAAAAAATTGAGAACATTGGAGTAAAATTACTTCCAAAAGAGAGAAAAAAGAGCAAATAAACAACTTAAAATAAAGAAAAGCGATGAAGAAAATCAGAATTACGCAAGTGAAAAGCCGTATTGGCCAACCTTTACGTCAGAAGAGATCTTTGGATGCATTAGGACTTAAGAAGATGCATCAAACCGTAGAACACAACGCCACCGTACAGATTTTGGGCATTGTAGAATCGGTAAAACACCTTGTAACTGTAGAAGAAATTTAATTTAGTAATAACTTTTTGAACATATAAAACAATGGATTTAAGCAAATTAAAACCCGCTGAGGGCGCTACAAGCAACAGCAAAAGAATAGGACGTGGTCAAGGATCGGGAAAAGGTGGCACATCCACAAGAGGACATAAAGGTGCTCAATCCAGATCTGGTTACAGCAGAAAGATTGGTTTTGAAGGCGGTCAGATGCCTATCTATAGAATTTTGCCCAAGAGAGGTTTCAAGAACATCAACCGTGTTGAATACAACGCCATCAACATCAGCACACTGCAAATGTTGGCAACCGACAAGAACATCAGCGACATCACTCCTGAGGTTTTGGCAGCCCATGGTTTAGCAAAGAAGAAAAGCCTCATTAAGATTTTGGCTAAGGGCGAACTGACAGCCAAAGTTAATGTTACGGCTCATGCCATTTCGCAGAAGGCGAAAGAGGCCATTGAAAACGCTGGTGGCACCATCACTTTGATTGGCCAAGCCGCTGAAGAGAAGGCCGAATAATTAAATTCGGAGCGACCTCTCGTGCGACGGAGACCGAATAGTGAATAACTGACACATAAAGAAATTCAGATGAAAAAGTTTATAGAGACTATAAAAAACATTTTTAAGATTGAGGATTTACGCAAGCGAATTCTTTACACTTTAGGTATTATTTTAATCTATCGTTTGGGTGCGCACATTGTACTTCCCGGTATCAACCCCGGTGCCTTATCGGCATTCACGCAGAAAGCACAGGATGGTTTGATGGGTTTGCTTGACCTTTTCTCAGGTGGTGCATTCTCCAATGCATCTATTTTTGCATTGGGTATCATGCCCTACATCTCCGCCTCTATCGTTATCCAGCTGATGACACTGGCTGTTCCTTACTTCCAACGACTCCAAAAGGAAGGCGAAAGCGGTCGTAAGAAAATCAACCAGATTACCCGTTACCTGACGGTGGCTGTTGTTGCTATTCAAGCTCCCGCATACATTGCAAGCATTGAAGGTCAGTTTGCTTACGCCATCAACCCCACGATGCACGCAACGCACATTCTGGGATTCTCGGCATTTGCTATCACATCCTTCATTCTTTTGATTGCAGGCACGCTGTTCATCATGTGGTTAGGCGAACGTATCACCGACAACGGTATCGGCAACGGTATTTCCATGATCATTATGATTGGTATTATTGCCCGTTTCCCCTACGCTATCAGAGCTGAATTCATTTCACGTATCAGCGAGATGAACGGTGGTCCTATCATCTTCATTCTTGAGTTAATTGCCATGATGGTCATCATCAGTCTGTGTATCTTATTGGTACAAGGCACAAGAAGAATACCCATCCAATATGCCAAGAGAGTTGTGGGCAACAAGCAATACGGCGGCGTGCGTAACTTCCTTCCTTTGAAAGTGAACGCAGCTGGTGTAATGCCTATCATCTTCGCCCAGGCAATCATGTTCCTGCCCCTCACCTTTGTAAGCGTTACTTCTACTTCCAATGGTGGTTTCTGGCACAGCTTCATCGATTACAACGGATTGGCATATAATATTGTATTCTTCCTTTTAATTATTGCCTTCACCTATTTCTACACCGCTATCACCATCAACCCGAACCAGATTGCTGAAGACCTGAAGAAGAACGGCGGTTTCATTCCTGGCACCAAGCCCGGCAAACAAACTGCCCAACTTATCGATACCATCATGTCGAGAATCACGCTTCCCGGTTCTATTTTCCTCGGTATCGTAGCTATTCTTCCCGCTATCGTTCGTCTGTTCGGTGTTAACCAACAGTTTGCCCAATTCTTCGGTGGCACATCCCTGTTGATTATGGTGGGTGTTGTACTTGACACACTGCAACAGATTGAAAGTCACTTGTTAATGAGACACTACGATGGTCTGACCTCTTCAGGCCGAATTAAAGGACGTACAGGTGGTGCATACTAACATTTTCAACAAAATAAAATACAAGTCAGACGCTGAGATTGAGTTAATCAAGCTCAGCGCTTTGCTTGTTGGGCAAACCCTTGGCGAAGTGGCCAAGCATATCCGCCCAGGCATTCCGCTCATTCATCTGGACAGAATTGCCGAAGAGTTCATCCGTGATCATCACGGCATTCCTTCTTTCAAAGGTTACGATGGTTTTCCCGCTTCGTTGTGCCTGTCGGTTAACGATGTGGTGGTGCACGGCATCCCCAGCAACGAAGTCCTCAACGACGGCGACATTATTTCGGTGGACTGCGGGGCTATTCTCAACGGATTCCACGGCGACTACGCCTACACTTTCGAGGTGGGTGAAGTGGCAGAAGACGTGCATCTGCTGGTAGAGCGCACCAAAGAATCACTATACGCCGGCATTGAGGCAGCCAAAGAGGGCAATCACATTGGCGACATCAGTCATGCGGTTGAGTCATACATAAGACCCTTCCACTACGGCATTGTGGAAGAACTTTGCGGACACGGCATTGGCCGCGACATGCACGAGAAGCCTGACATTCCCAACTACGGACGACCTGGTGTGGGACCTCTCATCAAGCGCGGCATGGTATTCTGCATTGAGCCCATGATCTGTCTGGGCCGCCGTCGCATCTATATGGACAACGACGGATGGACCATCCATACTTACGACCGCAAGCCCGCCGCCCACTTCGAGCATCAGCTGGCAGTGACGGAGCACGGCACCGAGGTGATTTCGACGTACAAGTATATTGAAGAAGCACTGAACAATTCATAATTTATAATGCACAATTTATAATTGAACTATATAAAGTAAGGACGCAGACCCTACGACAATTGTTGAAATGCTGAAATATTTAATTATTAAGACGGGTGTAGCCTGTCTTTTTTGTTTTATGACATATTTTCAAATATTTTCATCGGTAGTCATTTCGGTTTCAATTATTTTGTAGATTTGCAAATTCGTAATGAACATTTCACAACTAAAAGAGAATTAAAATATTAACCTTAAAAAATTATCATTATGAAAAAAGCATTATTATGGGTTGCAGCCCTTTGTTTTGCATGCTTTGGCTTACAATCGTGCAATGATGAGCCCGAAAATGGCGGAAATGGTGGCAACAACGGCAATGGCAGTGGCCAAGAAGATCCCGGCGGCGGTGGCGGTGGCGGTGATGTGAATCCCACAGGTGTTGACTACGCCGCTATCAATTTCATGGATTATGTTTGGTTACTTTCCAGCGTTGACTGCGATGAGATACCTGCAGCAGCCAAGGCAGAACTGGAAGCTGCCATCAACCGCAACAACGGCTCGGCTGTTATCGACATATTTGGCGTAAGTGGTTCTCCTGAATACAAAGGATGGGGACTTAACATGAGTGTCAACGTACAATCCAAATTTGCCTTCTTTGTAGAATCCTACAAGGTAGTCAATGGCAAGCACCAATTGTCGGCCAAGACACCTTCAGGCAAAATCTATTCGGGTGAAATCAAATACAACTGCGACGGCACATACGTAAATGCCATGTGGAGAGGAACGTCTTCAGACGGCAAGACCGCTGCATTCTCAGGATACCAACGCGAATCGGTATTCCCGCACAAGAACTAATCGAATAAGATTCGACATAATTGGAAGGCAATTCTGCATGCAGAATTGCCTTTTTTGTTTGTTCCAGACCGTGAAAAATCAACCTTTAAAAGTTAGTAAGTTTATAAAATTCGCTCCTAAACAAGCCTTTTTTTCTTTTACCTTTGTAACCTAAATTACTAGAATATGGCAGAATACACCGATGATTCGATTAAAACGTTGGAATGGGACGAGCATATTAGAACCCGTCCTGGCATGTATATCGGCAAGTTAGGTGACGGTAGCGCACACGATGACGGCATTTATGTGTTGTTGAAAGAAGTGATTGACAACTCCATCGACGAGTTTATGAAAGGTTATGGCCGCACCATCGACATCACCATCAAGGACGGCATAGCCACGGTAAGAGATTACGGTCGCGGCATTCCGCTCAACAAGATGGTGGATTGCGTATCCAAAATCAACACGGGCCGTAACTTCAACGACAACGAAACCATCGGTATGAACGGTGTGGGCACCAAAGCTGTCAACGCCTTGTCGACCTATTTCAAAGTAGAATGCTATACTGGCGAGAAGTGCAAAAGTGCCGAATTCGCATGCGGTAAAAAGACCAGCGAAAGTCGCATTGAGGCCAGCAAAGAGCACTCAGGCACTCTTATCGCCTTCATCCCCGACAACACCATTTTCGAGAATTACCACTGGTACACCGAATACATTGAAAAGATGATGTGGAATTACGTTTATCTCAACCGTGGTCTCACCATCAACTTCAACGGACAGCGTTTTGTCTCCAAAAACGGCCTGCTCGACCTCTTAAACAACAACATTGAAGGAGAAGCCTTATACGAGCCAATCGGCTTGAGAGAGGACGATTTTGAGTTTGCCTTGGTACACACCAACCGTCGTTATGGCGAAGAGTACTATTCCTTTGTCAACGGCCAGTACACAACACAAGGCGGTACCCATCAACAGGCTTTCAGAGAGGCCATTGTACAGACCATACGCGAATATTTCAAAAAGGATTTCGATCCCAATGATGTCCGCAACTCTATCGTAGCGGCGATTTCCATCAAGGTTCGCGGTCCTATCTTCGAGTCGCAGACCAAGACCAAATTAGGCTCGGTATATATGGCTCCGGGCGGACAGACCGTGCGCAAATATGTCAACGACATTGTCGGCAAGCTGTTGGACAAGTACCTGCACATGCACACCGACGTGGCTGACATTATCCTAAAGAAAATCCAAGATTCTGAAAGAGAGCGCAAGGCCATTGCCAATATCAAGAAGAATACCAAAGAGATACAGAAGAAAGTCAGCCTTCACAATAGCAAATTGCGCGACTGCCGTTATCACTTCAACACCAATGATCCGCGCGGTGTGGAGACCACTATTTTCATCACCGAGGGTGACTCAGCTTCGGGCTCCATCACCACTTCTCGTGACGCCAATACTCAAGCTGTTTTCAGTCTACGCGGCAAACCCAAAAATGCTCAAAAAGGACAAAGCAAGAGCTTTATATATCAAAAAGATAATGAAGAACTTACGCTTCTGCTGGCAGCCCTTAACCTAGAAGACGGATTGGACGGACTACGCTACAACAACATCGTCATCGCCACCGATGCCGATGTGGATGGCATGCACATTCGTTTGCTGCTGCTCACCTTCTTCCTCAAGTTCTTCCCTGATGTGGTGCGTGCCGGGCACATTTACATTCTGCAGACTCCCCTATTCCGTGTGCGCAACAAGCAAAAGACACTCTATTGCTACTCAGAAGAGGAACGCAACGAGGCTATTAAAAAGTTAAGCGGCAAGCCCGAAATCACCCGTTTCAAAGGTTTGGGTGAAATATCGCCCGAAGAGTTCGGCAACTTCATCGGCAAATCCATCCGCCTCGACCCTGTCGTTCTGGAAAAGAACACCGACATCAATGCATTGCTGGAATATTATCTCGGCGACAACACACCCGACCGAAAGCAATTCATCATAGAAAATCTACGTGAAGAGATAGATGAAGTGTCAGACGAAGCCTTCCTCTAACACCTATCCGACAACCAATAAAAAAGTCCCCGTCAATACTGGCAGGGACTTTTTTTGTATTTCACGAAGCGATTAGTCTTTCGGCAAAATCACATCCACCTGCTGGATAAACTCCAGTGACTTCTGCATCAACTCGTGCATATAGGTGTCGTTCTCAACGAAAGGCACATGTTTACGATAGCTTGCCACGAAATCTTCGATAAAGTCGGACGATTTCAGCGGGCGGCGGAATTCGAGAGCCTGAGCTGCGTTGAGCAATTCGATTGACAACACCTTCTCAAGATTGTTCACCACCAGATAAGCCTTAGTAGCCGCATTGGCACCCATACTTACATGGTCTTCCTGGCCTTGCGACGACTCGATGGAATCGGACGATGAAGGCATGGTGAAGGTTTTGCTTTGGCTAACGATAGAAGCGGCAGTATATTGCGGAATCATGAAGCCGGAGTTCAGTCCCGGATTCTTTACAAGGAATGAAGGCAGCTCGCGTTTGCCAGAAATAAGTTGATAAATACGGCGTTCAGAAATGTTGCCCAATTCGGCGGTTGCCAGTGCGAGGAAGTCGAGCACCAAGGCCAACGGCTGTCCGTGGAAGTTGCCGGCCGAGATGATAAGATCCTCATCGGGGAATACGGTCGGATTGTCGGTAGCCGAATTGATTTCCGTCTCTACTACGTTAGTCACATGAGCAATGGCATCCTTGCTGGCGCCGTGCACTTGCGGCATGCAGCGGAACGAATAAGGATCCTGCACGTGTTTCTTAGGACGCGAGATGATTTCGGAACCCAGCAGCATGTTGCTGATGTGCGTAGCGGTGAGAATTTGTCCTACGTGCGGACGGGCGAAGTGCACCGACAAGTTGAAAGGTTCGATGCGGCCGTCGAAAGCTTCGAGGGACACCGTACCGATGATATCGGCCAGCCAGGAGAGCTTGCGTGCCTTGAGCAGGAGCCAAACGGCGTAGGCGCCCATAAACTGGGTACCGTTCAACAGAGCCAAGCCTTCCTTCGCTTGCAGCGTGATAGGTTTCCAGCCGAAGCGAGCATTGATTTCCTCTGCGGGATATTTCTTGTTACGATAGTAAACTTCACCTTTGTTCAACAGAGGCAGCGACAGATGAGCCAGTGGGGCCAAATCGCCCGAAGCGCCCAGCGAACCTTGCTGATAGACAACGGGATAAACGCCTTTGTTGTAAAAATCAATCAGACGTTGGATGGTGGCCAACTGCACGCCCGAGTTGCCGTACGACAGCGATTGCACTTTGAGCAGAAGCATCAGTTTTACAATCTCTTGCGGCACCTCGTCGCCCATACCGCAGGCGTGCGAGAGCACCAGATTGCTCTGCAGTTTCGACAGGTCGTCGCCCGACACTGAGGTATTGCACAGTGAGCCGAAGCCCGTAGTCACACCGTAGATGGGCACTTTGCTCTCTTTCACTTTCTTGTCCAAATACTCACGGCATCTCACCACGGCGGCGGTAGCCTCTTCCGACAATTCAAGTTTAGCTTTCGATTTAAGAATTTGAGCCACAGTCTCCAGGCTCAAAAAATCAGAGGATATTTTATGTGTTTTCATAATGATATGATTTTTCAATAATGCGAATGCAAAGGTACGATATTTTGTTGAGATGTTGAAGGGAATAAATTATGAAATTATGAAGGTATATGTGAGGAGTGAGAAGTGAGGAGTGAGGAGTGAATAGTGATAAAGAGAGTTAAGAAACTAAGAAACTAAGAAACTAAGAAACTGAGAAACTAAGGAGTTAAGAATTGTTGATTGTTTAATTGTTGGTGTCATTCCAAGATGGTGGTTGAGCCTGTCGAAAACACCGTCGAAGGAATCTCTTTGAATTTTGAATTGATTCTTTGTTCTCTGTTCTTAATTATGAAATGTGAATTTTACCTCATGTGTATTTTGTATTGAAAAATTTTATATTTTTGCACGCTTAAAAAAATCACTTAATTTAAACCAAAAAATTATGGCAACAAGAATCAGATTACAAAGACATGGTAAGAAAAATCAGCCTTTCTACCACATTGTAATTGCGGATGGTCGTGCACCACGTGACGGACGTTTCATTGAAAACATTGGTACTTACAACCCGCTGACCAATCCTGCAACCATCACCCTGGATTTCGACAGAGCATTGTATTGGGTTGAAGCCGGTGCTTCTCCTTCTGATACGGCCCGTTCGATTCTGAAACGCGAAGGTGTTTATTTGATGAAACACTTAAGAGGCGGCATCGCTAAAGGCGCGCTGACCGAGAACGACGCACAACGCAAATTTGATGCTTGGCAACAGGAAAAAGAATCCAAGAACAACAACATCAAACGCGAAGCTGCTGACAAACAACGCAATGAAATGAAGAAACGTTTGGAAGCTGAGACCAAGGTTAAGGAAGCCATGGCAGCCAAAGTTGCTGAGAAATACGCTCAGATAGCCGCTGCCGAGGCCGCTGAAGCTGCAGAGGCTCAAGCCGAAGCTGAAGCAGAAGCTGCTGCTGAAGAGGCACAGGCCGAAGCTACCGAAAACGCAGAACCCGCTGAAGAAGCTCCCGCAACCGAAGCCTAATCAAGGGTTTGCACTAACAAAAAAGACGACAATTTTCATTGTCGTCTTTTTTTATTGTTATAGGGGCGAAGCGTGCTTCGCCCCTACTGTTATTCACCATGTTCCAACAGGAAGCGTTCCACTTCGATGGCAGCCTTGCAGCCTGAAGCGGCGGCGGTAATAGCCTGGCGATAACGCGAATCTTGCACGTCGCCGGCTGCAAACACACCAGGAACAGACGTCATGGGTGTGCCGTTCTGCGTCTTGATATAACCTTGCTCATCCAGTTCGAGTTGACCCTTGAACAATTCGGTAACAGGCGTAACACCAATGGCCACAAACACACCATCCAAGTCGATGACGCTCTCGCTGTTATCTAACTTATCCGTCAAAAGCAAGCCCGTCACCTGACGAATAAAGCCTTTCTGCTCGCCCAGAATTTCTTTGGGAAGCTTGTTCCATTTCACTTCGATGTTAGGCGTATTGAACACTCTGTCTTGCAAATACTTGGCACCACGGAATTCATCGCGACGGTGTACAATATAGACTTTAGCGCAAATGCCCGCCAGATAGAGAGCCTCGCCCAGGGCAGTATCTCCCCCACCAATCACGGCCACGGTTTTGTTCTTGAAGAACGCGCCATCGCAGGTGGCACAGGCCGACACGCCAAAGCCACGGAACTTCTGTTCGCTTTCGATATTGAGCCAGCGGGCGGTAGCACCGGTTGAGACAATCACGGTGTCGGCGATAATCTCGTCGGTATCGTCCACCACGCACTTAAAGGGGCGCTTTGAAAAATCAACTTGCGTCACCATGCCCGTACGGATGTCGGTGCCCATACGGAGAGCTTGACGACGGATATCATCCATAATGGCGGGGCCTCCGCTGCCATCGGGATAGCCGGGGAAGTTCTCCACATCGTTGGTAATGGTCAGCTGACCGCCAGGCTGCATACCTTCAATCAGCACAGGATGGATGTTGGCTCGCGATGCATAGATACCAGCGGTATAACCTGCAGGACCAGAGCCGATAATTAAGCATTTTACGTGTTCGGACATGATATGTTGAAATGTTGATTGGGTTATTGATTAAGTGAGAAGTGAGAAGTGAGGAGTTAAGAAGTTAAGAAGTTAAGAAGTTAAGAAGTTAAGGGGTTATAGAGTTATTGAGTTATTGAGTTATTGAGTTATTGAATTTTGAATTTGTTCTTTGTTCTTTGAATTTTGAATTCTGAATTCTGAATTCCCATCTAGTCTCTTCGGGTAACGAGGGCGATGTAATAGAGCAGCGTGGCCAGTGATGAGAGGGCGGCGACAACGTAGGTGCGGGCGGCCCATTTCAGTGCGTCGGCGGCATGGTCGTGCTCCTCACCGTAGGTGATGCCTGTCGCATCGAGCCACTCCAAAGCACGGGCCGAGGCGTTGTACTCTACCGGCAACGTGATGAACGCAAACAGCGTGGTCAAGGCAAAGAGAACAATGCCGGCAATAAGAATATACTTGCCAATAGCACTAACATAAAGAAGTAGTAATCCTGCCAACAGCACCCATTGCGAGAAGTTGGAGCCGAACTGCACGGCAGGAACCATCGCCGAACGAAGACTGAGCCAGCTGTAGGCCGTGGCGTGCTGAACAGCGTGTCCACACTCGTGGGCGGCAACGGCAGCCGCTGCCACACTGTTACTGCCATAGACACCTTCGCTCAGGTTGACCGTCTTCGTAGCAGGATTGTAATGGTCGGTTAACATGCCGTGGGTGCTGACCACCTGCACATCATAGATGCCATTGTCGTGCAACATCTTCTCGGCCACCTCTTTGCCCGTTAAACCCGAGCTAAGACGCTCTTTAGAATATTTCTCTATTCTGGATTGTAGAGTTCTCGATACAATCCAACTTAAAATCATAAAAACACCAAAAATTATCCAGTAACCCATAGTTTCTGATTTAATCAACGATTATTGAAACGCAAAGGTACGGATTTTATTGGAAAGAAAAGAAGTATTGAAACGGAAAAATTTACATTTTCACGGTCGAGTAACCACCCTTCCCTGTCACTTCCATGGTGCATGTGGTGCCCAGACGGAGAGCGCAGTTGGTTTTGATGTGACCTGCGGGGAAATCAAACAAGATGGGGAAAGAGTATTCGCCGCAAACATCCCACACAATCTCCTCTACGGTCTTACCAAATTTGATATTAGGCGCATCGATTTCCTTCAGTCGCACAAAGCCGCCCACAATCAGGCCTGCCAGTTTTTCCAACTTGCCTGCGCGTTTCAGTTCCATCAGCATACGGTCCACATGATAATAGTATTCGTCGCAATCCTCAATGAAGAGAATCTTGCCGTCATAATCCATTTCCGAAACCGAGCCCGTCAGTGAGATGAGCAGCGAGAGATTTCCGCCAATCAGCTCCCCAGTAGCCTTGCCTGCACGGTTCTTGGCGCTGGAGGGCACGGTGTATGCCAACGGCTGTCCTTTCAGTGCTTTCAACAACGATTGTGCTCCGATTTGTTCTGAGTTTTCGGCCTTGATACTCAGTGGCATCATCGAATGGATGGTGGCCACACGGCACTGACGGTTCACATGCGAATGGATGACGGTAATGTCGCTAAAGCCGCATATCCACTTGGGATGCTCACGGAAGTGCGACCAGTCAACCTTGTCGATCATACGCACTACGCCATAGCCACCGCGAGTGGCAACAATGGCCTTCACCGACGGATTGTCGAGCATAGCCTGGAAGTCGGCGGCGCGTTCCTCATCGGTGCCTGAATAAATGGTGCTGTGATGCAAATCTATGCACTGACCATTCAAAATATGAAACCCTTGTTTTTCAAGCCATTGGATAGCATATTTGATTTCATTCAAATCGTCCTTATAGGCTGGTGCCACCAAGCCGATGGTATCGCCCTTGGAAAGAAAAGGCGGCAAAATAACACCTTCATTCACAGTTGGGTAATAGACTTGCGGCTGATTTTGTGCCTGCAACGTATGTCCCGACTGTTGGCGGCAGCCACACACCGACAAAAGCAGCACTACTGCCCATAATGTAGCCGTTAGGGGTTTCAACAAACGCATCATAAAAATCATTAAGAATGAAACTATTTCTTAAGTTTCTCTATTTCAGCCTTCAAGCGCTCAACTTCTTCCACCAATTCGGGAAGCATGCGGCCACAGGCAATCTCTTTCCAACGCTTGCGCGCATCATAAGCAGGAATACCCAACAGGACCGTATTTTCCTCTGTAACAGACTTATCAATGGCTGAGAAAGCGAGCAATGTAGTATTCCTTGCAACAACCAGATCTTTATTGACGGCTGATTTGCCCCAAATAATACAATCGTCCTCAATGCGTGTGCAGCCGGCGATGGCGCACATAGCACTAATCAGGCAGCGTTTGCCGATATAGGTGTCGTGGCCCACTTGCGTCAGGTTGTCAAACTTGGTGCCATCACCAATATAGGTCACGCCCGACACACCGCGGTCAATCATCACACCGCAACCCACTTCCACATCATTGCCAATGACCGTATGGCCGCACGATTCGAGCTTTTTCCAACCATCGGTGCGCTTTTGGAAATAATAGGCATCGGCACCGATGACTGCTCCCGAATGGATAATGACATTGTCGCCAATGACGGTATCGGAGTAGATACTCACGTTAGCGTGAATAATACAATTCTTACCAATCACCACATTTTCACCGATAAAGGTATTAGGTTGGATGATGGTATTTTCACCGATAACGGCATTGGGATGAATCAACTCGGTTTGAGGATGGAAATGCACAAAATGGCGTACCACTTGCACATAATCGCCAAAAGGATCATTGGTGATAATCAATGTTTTTCCTTCGGGGCAATCGGTTTCCTTATTTATTAAAATTACGGAAGCCTCGCTCGAAAGCGTTTTCTCGTAATATTTGGGAATATCCACGAATGAAAGGTCACCGGCTTCCACCGAGTGAATCTCATTCATGCCTGACATCACATTGGATGCGTTCCCTTTAACCACCACCTCATGCGGAATTATCTCCAACAATTGGGATATGGTGAGCGGTTTTTCAAATTTCATATCAAAACTATTATGTTAGAAAAACTGCGGATACTGGAAAGACTATTTTACTCTTTCCGAATATTTGTTGGTACGGGTATCCACCTTAATCATTTCACCAGTTTCGATGAAAAGAGGAACGAACACTTCGGCACCAGTTTCCACAATAGCTCTTTTGAGTGAGTTGGTAGCAGTATCGCCTTTCACACCAGGTTCGGTATAGGTAACCTGCAGGTCAACAAAGGCGGGAAGCTCGCAAGTCAGCGGAGTATCGGTATCGGCGTGATACATGATTTCCACAGTCTGACCTTCTTTCAAAAGTCCGGGGTTGTTAATCAGATCACCTTCGATAGAAAGCTGCTCGTAAGTTTCGGTATGCATAAAGCAATATGAATTGTCACCTTCTTTGTATAAGAATTGGTAAGGACGGCGCTCTACGCGGGCGAGTTCAATCTTAACGCCGGCATCGAATCTGATTTCCTGTACTCTACCAGTCTTGATATGTTTCAGTTTGGTACGAACAAACGTGTTGCCCTTACCGGGTTTCACATGCAGGAATTCCACGATAGTCCACAATTCGTTATTGTAAACAATACAGAGGCCATTCTTAAAATCAGCTGTTGTTGCCATAAAATTAATGTTTTAAATTCATTTTTTTATTGAGTGTGCAAAATTACGAAATTTTCGCTTCCAATCCATATCGTTAACATTTATTAGGATTTCCAAAAAATATTTGATTGAAAGCATACTTGACAGAAGGGCACAAATGAAAAATGAGTATCTTTGCCTTTCCTTGCATACGCAAGATTTTCATCAAAAATAGAGAATCATGAAACCACACATCGGCATATTTGGCAGACGCAACAACGGCAAAAGTTCACTCATCAACGCCATTACAGGGCAAGAGACCGCCATTGTGGCCGACTATGCCGGCACCACCACCGACCCCGTGAAAAAGAGCATGGAGATTTTCGGCATCGGTCCTGTGGTGCTGATTGACACGGCAGGTATTGATGATGATGGAGAGGTGGGCAGCAAGCGTGTGGAGAAGAGTCTCGACATCATCAAAAGCATTGATTTAGCGATAATTGTCACCAACAACTACCAGTGGGGAGAGGCCGAGGGGTTGCTCTGTCAACGGCTGCAGGAGTTTGCCACACCCTATCTGATTGTGAACAGCAAAAGCGACCTGCTGACACACACAACAACGCAACTCAACGGGCAGCCGGTCTACAACATCAGCGCCCACACGGGCGAAGGACTGCAAGAGCTGACCGCCGCCATGGTCAAGGCCATGCCTCCGTCGGCCTACATGTCGCACTCCATCTTGGAAGGCATCATTCGTGAGGGCGACACCATCGTGATGGTCACCCCTATCGACAGCGAAGCCCCGGAGGGGCGGCTCATCCTGCCGCAAGTGCAACTTATCCGCGACGCCCTCGACAACAACGCCATCGCCATCGTGCTGAAAGAAGACAAACTGGCCAGCTATCTGGCCAACCACCCCACTCCCGCCCTGGTCATTACCGACAGCCAGATGTTCGGGGAAGTGTCGGCCATCGTGCCTGAGAACATCCCACTGACCAGCTTCAGCATCCTGCTCGCCAAGCACAAAGGCGCTTTTACAGAATATCTTAGCGGCACACCGCAGATCGACAATCTGCGCGACGGTGACCATATTTTAGTTTTGGAATCGTGCACGCACCAAAGCTCTTGTGAAGATATCGGGCGTGTTAAGATTCCGCGCTGGCTGCAAAAGCACACCGGCAAGCAACTGCAGTTCACCTTCGTCTCAGGACTGCAGCCCCTACCCGACTTGCACAACTTTGCCATGGTCATCCAGTGCGGCGGCTGCATGATTACCCAGAAGCAGCTCATCAACCGACTGCAACCCGCCATAAAGCAAAACATCCCGATAACGAATTACGGGATGTTGATTGCTTACATGAACGGCATCTTCGAGAGAGCCGTGGCGCCGTTACGCGCTTTATAAAACTATTCCAATTCGTGAACTACGAGTCCCGAACGGAGTTTCGGTTCAAACCAAGTGGTCTTGGGAGGCATGATGTTGCCAGAGTCGGCAATGTCGATCAGTTGCTTCATAGATACGGGATAGAGAGCGAAAGCCACTTTCATCTCACCGCTGTCCACGCGGCGTTTCAGTTCGCCTAAGCCACGGATACCTCCTACGAAGTCGATGCGCTTGTCGGTACGGAGGTCTTTAATACCCAGAATCTTATCCAGAACAAGATTCGAAAGGATGGTCACATCCAGAACACCGATAGGATCGTTATCGTTGAAAGTGCCAGGTTTTGCGGTCATCTTGTACCACTCACCTTCGAGATACATGCTGAACTCGTGCAGTTTGGAAGGAGTATAGATATCCTTACCCATCTTTTCAACTACGAAAGCCTCATTGAGCATATTCTTGAACTCTTCAACCGAATGGCCGTTCAAATCTTTCACTACGCGGTTGTAGTCGATGATTTTCAGTTGGTTATCGGGGAAGATAACTGCCATGAAGTAGTTGTATTCTTCGTTGCCGGTATGGTTGGGATTGTTTCTGCGTTTTTCGCTGCCCACGAGAGCGGCGGCGGCGGTACGATGGTGACCGTCAGCAACATACAGATAAGGAATCTCGTTCTTGAAGATTTCGGCAATACGTTTGTTGGTGGCGGGATCATTGATTACCCAGAAATGGTGACCGAAGCCGTCGTCAGCTACGAAATCGTATTCGGGAGCCTGATTCTTAACGATATTCTCTACAATCTCATCTATGTGCTTATTAGCAGGATATGAGAAGAATACGGGTTCCACATTGGCATTGGTGATACGAACGTGAATCATACGGTCTTCCTCTTTATCCTTACGGGTCAATTCGTGTTTCTTGATAACATTGTTCAAATAGTCATCAATATGCGTGCAGCCCACGATACCGTATTGGGTGCGGCCGTCCATGGTTTGGGCATAGATATAGAACTTTTCAGTATCTTCCTTAACGAGCCAGCCGTTTTTCTTAAACATGTTGAAATTCTCAACCACCTTGTCGTAAACGGCTTGAGAATGTTCGTCGGTACCTTCGGGAAGGTCAATTTCGGCCTTCGTCACATGAAGTAGCGAATAGGGATTGCCAGCGGCTTCGATGCGAGCCTCTTTGGAGTTGAGCACATCGTAAGGACGTGATGCCAACTGTTTAACAATGTCTTTCGGAGGACGTAATCCTTTAAAAGGTTTTACAATTGCCATAATGTTATAGTTTAAAGGTTTATATGATAATGAGTCTATTTACTATTTTGCTGCAAATATACGATATTTTACTGTAAAGCAAAATAAATTCAATTTTCAGAATTCAAAATTCAAAGAGATTCTTTCAGCGGTGAGTTCACAAGTTCAACTGCCGCTCGAAATAAGACAAAGATTGAAGGGACGGTCAATTATGGCCGTCTCAAATTAAATAATTTTTAAAGTGACTTTTGAGTACCGGAACAGAGAATAGAGGCACTAGGCCATCTCCATATCGTCATCCTTGGCGTTGGGAACCAACTTCTGCAAGGACGAAACGAGCGAACCGATCATCTTGGTCATTTCCATCAACTGTGTTCTTGAATAGTCTTTGTCATCCTCGTTCAACAAGTTGAGTCGGGATGCAATAGTCGTATAGACAACACACTCGCGCACAGCACTTTTAGCCATCTTTAAATAATAAATAAATTGAGCCTTGTTACGAGAAGAACCTTCTGCAATAGACAAGGCCACACTTTGTGCCGATTTCAAGAACGGCAGGACCACGCTCTCACGATAGGCATCCTGAATGGAGACTGCCACACCATGTAACCAATTAACATAATCGAGCGCTTTGCTGTAAATTCTTAAATCCTCAAAGCGGAAAAAATTTAACGAAGTTTCCTGTTCTGGTACCATAAAACAATATTTATTAAGAAATAGGCTACAAAAATAAACTTTTTTCTAAATAAAAGCAAATGGAAATATTTTTTTTAAAAATATGACATTTCGGAACCAAAACTAAAGATTTTTGTTAATGAAAGGCAGGAGAACCCAAATCCTTCTAGGGAATTAACAAGTCTAAAAAGCTAAAATTCAACCAATAACAATTATTAACAAATAACGTCACAAAAAGAGACCGGACACGCCTTAATATTTCGTAACTTTGCAACGCAAAAAAAGATTGAAATACAGCATATAAGAAAATGGAACAGAGCGACAAAAAAAAGAAAGTTTTGGGCATCATAGGCAAAATTATTGTTTATGGATTTGCATTAGCGGGCTTTGGCATCATTGCCGCATGGGCCATTTTCCAGCTTGGGCTGACCAACAATAACGGGCGCATCGACAAGAACAATCGTTACTTGATGGAAATCAGCGAGATGAATAACGGCAGTCAAAGCAACAAGGAGGAAACCGTTGACAACAGCCAACTGGCGTTGGATTACTACAAAATAATGTGTATCAGTAGGTTCTATCCTCGAAATGCCAACTTGATTTTGGAGGCGCTCAACTCGGGTTGCAACCCTAAGATTATCGAGCAGATGATTCGCGCGGTGGAGTTGCACATTGCCAGCAAACACGACATTGACAAGGAGTACAAAAAACTGACACAGCAGGGCGAAGAGGTTTTAGCTCACAAAAGCAACGCTCACCAGAACGACAACGCCATTGCCTGGATGAACTCTTCGCAATGGGAAGCGCTGAAAGACGCCATCCTGATGGAGAAGCCGACCATTGACAGTGCCGCCGCCGTTGCAGGCATCGAGCCGCGACTCATCGTGTGCACCCTCATTGGTGAACAGATACGTTTGTACAACACCAACCGCGAGGTTTTCAAGTCGTACCTGGGTCCTGTCAAGGTGCTGGTCACCGAGACCAAGTTCTCGATGGGAGTTACGGGCATCAAAGAGCCTACAGCCATGCGTATTGAGCGCTATTTGCGCAAGCCCGAATCGCCGTTCTACATCAACGAGAAATTTGAAGATGTGCTGGCCTTCGAAACCGAAAACGACTCTCTGGAGCGCATTACCCGACTTACAGACAATACAAATCACTATTACTCATACCTTTATGCTGGCATCATGCTGCATCAGTTCAAAAAACAGTGGGAACGTGCGGGCTTTAACATTGCCAACAACGCCGGCATATTGGCCACGCTGTTCAACCTGGGCTTCGACCTGTCGGTGCCCAAGGCCGCTCCTGAGATTGGCGGTGCGCAAATCACCATTCACGGCACGCCCTACACTTTTGGCGGCTTAGCCTTCGACTTCTATTTTTCGGGAGAGATGATGGATGCTTTCCCCTACTATGATGTCAAATTTAAAGAATAACGCCTGAAACGGCAAAAATGCGACGATGGCGAACGTAGATTTTATTAACACCCCCATTGAATATCTGAAAGGTGTTGGACCGCAAAAGGCCGACATCTTGCACAAGGAGTTCAATGTTTACACGTTTCGCGATTTGCTGTTCTATCTGCCCTATCGGCATGTGGACAAGTCGAAGATTTACCGTATTTGCGATATCAATAGCGACAGCGCCTACATACAGATCAAAGGACGCATCATCTCGCACGAGGTGGTGGGCCAGCAACGTGGCAAGCGCTTAGTGGCCAAGTTTGCCGATGACACTGGCGTCATCGAGCTGGTCTGGTTCAACAGTCTGCGCTGGGTGGAAGACCTTGTCAGCCAGCGACGCGAGTTTATCGTCTTTGGCAAGCCCACCCAATTCAACAACCGCTGGAACATCACCCATCCGGAAATGATTGACCCACAGGCGCAAACCAACTCACCCATACCGCTCAGTTTCCAGCCATTGTACAACACCTCCGACAAAGCCAAGAAGAAAGGGCTGGACTCGAAGGCCATCTCGAAACTCATCTACACCTTGCTCTCGCAGCCGCAGCTGAGCATTCCCGAAACCCTCCCCGACTCTATCATCAACAGTGTCAGGCTGATATCGCTGAAAGATGCGATTTACAACATACATTACCCCTCTTCGGGCGAACTGTTGACACGAGCCATCCTGCGGCTCAAGTTTGACGAGCTCTTCTTCACGCAACTGAAAATGCTCAAAATCAAACTTATAACCTCGCAGAAAATCAAAGGTTACCGATTCGACAAGGTGGGTGACTACTTCAACACATTCTACAAGGAGCACCTCCCCTTCGAGTTGACAGGCGCCCAGAAGCGCGTCATCAAGGAGATACGTGCCGATGTAGGCAGTGGACGCCAGATGAACCGCCTTCTGCAAGGCGATGTGGGCAGCGGCAAGACCATCACGGCCCTGCTTGTCATGCTCATTGCCAAGGATAACGACTACCAATCGTGTCTGATGGCGCCCACCGAGATTTTAGCGACACAGCATTACGAAAACATCAGCAGGTTGCTGGCGGGCATGAACATGCGTGTGGAGTTCCTGTCAGGCTCGACCAAAACCGCCAAGCGGAAAGAGATACTGGAAGGGCTGCAAAACGGCGATGTGGACATCCTCATTGGCACGCACGCCCTTATTGAAGACAACGTGATTTTCAACAAATTAGGACTTGTCGTCATTGACGAACAGCACCGGTTTGGGGTTGAGCAGCGCGCCAAGTTGTGGCGCAAGAGCAGCACCGCCCCTCATGTGCTGGTGATGACAGCCACGCCCATTCCGCGCACACTGGCCATGACCCTGTACGGCGATTTGGACCTCTCGATCATCAACGAACTGCCCAAGGGGCGCAAGCCCATCATCACGCGACACCTCACAGAGCGCAACCGACTGCAACTCATAGGCTTTATGCGTCGCGAGATAGCTGCCGGACGGCAGATTTTCGTCGTCTATCCGCTCATCGAAGAATCGGAAAAAATGGACCTACAAAACCTGATGCACGGCTATGAGATGTTTCTGCACGATTTTCCCAGACCGCAATATCAGGTCAGTGTGGTCCACGGCCGGATGAAGAGCGAAGACAAAGACGCTGAAATGCAGCGTTTTATCCGCAACGACACACAAATTCTACTTTCCACCACCGTCATCGAAGTGGGCATTGACGTTCCCAACGCCACGGTGATGGTCATCGAAAATTCTGAACGCTTTGGTTTGTCGCAATTGCACCAGTTGCGCGGCCGTGTTGGACGTGGTGGCGAGCAGTCGTACTGCATTCTCATGTCGGGCGACAAGCTCTCCAACGACAGCAAGTTGCGTATTGAAGCCATGGTACGCACCACCGACGGCTTTGAGATTGCCAATACCGACTTGAAATTGCGCGGTCCTGGCGACATCCAAGGATTACGCCAGAGCGGCATGATGGACTTTAAGATTGCCGACATTGTCAAAGACGAAAAGATTGTCGCCTACACCCGTCAGTTGGCCAAGCGTGTCTTAGAAGAAGACCCCAACCTTTCGCTGCCACAAAACAGACCGATGGCCGCCCACCTGGCAGAGATGCTCAAAGGAGAAAAATTCTGGGGGTTAATTAGTTAGAACGGCATGCCTTCCGCATTGTCAAACTGGTCATTGGCGTTCATATCACCAAGATCATTATTCATACTTGACGAATAAGTAACCGTAGGCACATTGTCAAACTGGTCATTGGCGCTGATACCGGCATTGGGATTGTCGGTTACAGTCATACCGCTATTGTAATCAAGCGATTCGTTCATGTCTGCAAACTTCGTGAACTGGCTGTCGAAGCGAACACGGATATCAGCCGTGGCACCATGACGGTTCTTCTTGATAATCAAGTCGGCCAAGCCTTTCGAAGGCATATCATCTTCAAACTTATCCAACTTGTAATACTCGGGACGATAGATGAACATTACCATGTCGGCATCCTGCTCGATAGAACCCGACTCACGCAAGTCGGACAACTCAGGACGCTTCGTAGCCGAACGGGTCTCCACTGCACGCGACAACTGCGACAGGGCGATGACGGGCACTTTCAACTCCTTGGCTAAAGCCTTCAACGAACGAGAGATATAGCTAATTTCCTGTTCACGATTACCCTTATTCTTATCGCCTTCACGCTGTCCTTGCATCAGTTGCAGGTAATCGACAATAATCAATTGAACGTCATATTTCTTCTTCAAACGGCGGCACTTGGCACGCAAATCAAACACGCTCAGCGCCGGTGTATCATCAATAATCAGATTATCATTGCTGGCTACCGTTCTAATCTTATCCATCAGCTGAATCCATTCATCTTGAGAGAGACGTCCGCGCGAAATCTTCTCCGAGTCAATACCCGACTCGATGGAGAAAAGACGGTGAACCAACTGTGTAGCAGACATTTCCAGCGAGAAGAGAGCCACTGGCTTGTTGAAGTCGATGGCGGCATTGCGAGCCAGCGTGAGCACCAACGAGGTTTTACCCATACCAGGACGGGCGGCAATAATAATAAGGTCGGATTTCTGCCAGCCACCGATTTTGGAGTCGAGTGAAGTCAAACCCGTGGGCACACCCGAATATTGTTCGGTATTTTTGTTCATCTCCTCCAACTCACCGATAGCCATTTCCACCACATGGCTCAGCAACTTGCTGTCACTCTTGAAATTATCATGTGCGATAGAATACATTCTCTCCTCCGCCTGATCCAGCACTTCCAGCACATCATTCGACTCGTCGTAGGCTTTCTTAATCGTCTCGTTACAGTTGGAAATCAGTTCTCGAAGAACATACTTCTCAATCACGATGCGGGCGTGGTATTCAATGTTGGCCGCCGAAGCCACACGGTTGGTGAGGAAGGCCAAATAGGAAGGGCCGCCCACAAATTCAAGTTTTTTCTTCTTGCGCAGCGCATTGGTAACGGTCAGCAAGTCAACGGGTTCGTTATTTTTGAAAAGATCTCTAATCGCCTCATAAATAACCTGATGCGCCTCTTTATAGAACATCTTGCTGTCCAGCATATCCACGATCTCACCCACCGCATTGACATCAATCATCATGGCACCCAAAACCGCCTCCTCAAACTCTACGGCTTGCGGCGTCAGCTTGCCAGTTACACCCAACGTGGATTCTACAGTGTTATAAGACATTTTGTTCTCCGTTTTACGCTCAGTGGTCTTGCTTGTTTCCATACTCTTTACTCTCTAAAATATTAATAATGAAGCGATAACATCTCCCTACACAAAGTGCATATTTGTACGCTTTACGAAACGAAAGAAGGGATTTGGTGTTAAAACCGAGGGCAAAAATAATAGAAATAGAAATAAAAAATGGCGATGTGGAAAACTTTATTTTTACACACTATTTCTGTGGAAAAAGTAAGAAAAAGTGTTAATAATGAGACTATAGACGGAGATGAGAGATGAGAGATGAGAGATGAGAGATGAGAGATGAGAACGGAGAGATGAGAACGGAGAGATGAGAACGGAGAGATGAAAAGTGAAGAGTTAAGAAGTTAAGGAACTAAGGAGTTAAGTATTATTAAGTTATAAAGTAATATTAATTGTAAATTATAAATTATAAATTGAATTGTGAATCGTGAATTGTAAACACTCCTCTCATTATCAGTGTCTTAATCTCCTCTTTGCGTTGTTCAAGATAATATTGTATCTCCTCTTCGCTTTGGAGGAAGAAATCGCTATACATGGGCAGCGACACGAAGGTGAAGACTATCAGTGAGATCATGTCCAAGATGAGCGTAATGGCTGTTATGGGGCGGATGGTGCCTTTTTGAACTTCCTTTTGGACGAGATCTTCCATGCGCTGATAATAGCTGTTGCTATCGGCATGCTGATTCATGAAATCGTACAGATAGCGGCGGCGTTCGGGATTCATTATCAGCTCGTTAATCATGAAAAACGGCAAGTTGCGGTTGCTGCTCAGGATGTTGAAATAGAAGTCGATGAATCGTTGGATGACCTGCTCCAGCGAATCGGTACCTTGCAGACCTGCGTTGATGTAGCTCATCAGCAGATTGAATTTTTTCGAGAAAATCTGGAAGAAAAGATTCTCTTTGGTACGATAATAGTAATGCACCAATGCCTGATTACATCCCACTTTTCGGGCGATGTCGGTGGTGGAAGTGGCATCAAAACCTTTTTCAAGGAACAACTCTTCTGCCGTCTGGAGTATCTTGGCCTCCAACTGTTCATTTTTTGCCATAATTCGCTATTTTTTTAACTTGGCCTTGCAATTCTCTACCATAAAATGAAGTCGGTTAAAGACATTGGCCTCGGACGTGCTGCTGTCGAAATCGAGGAAAAGCAGGCTCAACTGCGGATATATCTGTTTGATTTTCTTTTCAATACCTTTCGAAATGATATGGTTGGCGATGCAACCGAATGGCTGCAGGCTAACCACATTATTCACACCGTGAGTGGCGAGATGACTGATTTCGCCGGGCAGGTCCCACCCTTCGCCAAAGTCGCCGGCCAAATGCACCACCTTTTGCGCCAGCTGGGCATCCTCGAAAATGTTGCTGAACGGGCGATAGAATGGATGAACATGACAGGCCTGGTCGAATTTGGTCATCGTCGTGCGCATCAGCTTGTAGAGGCCGTCGGTGAGCCACAGCGGCAGCGACGACTCCTTCAGATGCTGCTCCTTCTGCACGTGGTAATTGACAAAATTGGTAGTGAAGAAATTGATCAGCGCAGGCATCACCACCTCTACCCCATGCTCCTCAAGCCAGTTGACCACATACTTGTTACTGAAGCCGTTATACTTCACATAAATCTCACCCACAATGCCTATCACGGGCACTTGGCGTTCCGTGTCGGTCACGGCGGCAAACTCAGCGGCAGCTTCGCCAATGAGCCGCTGCAGGCCTTTGCAGTCGCGGCGGCTAATCAACGGCAACGCCTTGTCGGTGTAGATTTTTTGCAACGCCGCCGCTCTGCCCGGTTCCTTCTCGCGCACCACGGTGGCATGGAACAATTTCGACAAGCAGTCGGCGTAAAGTATCATATTGAATACAATACGCGCCATCTTGGTCCAGTTGATGACAAACCCGGGCTGCTGGTTGCGCACGCCATTGCCCAAAGCCAGCGAGATGACGGGCACGTCTTTCATGCCGGCCGACACCATGGCGTTCTTAATCAGCGAGAAATAGTTGGAGGCACGGCACTGGCCGCCCGTCTGCGTCATAATGACCGCCACCTGGTCCAGGTCGTAGCGCCCGCTCAGCAGGGCGTTCATCACCGAGCCGATGACGACGGTGGCGGGATAGCAGACATCGTTGTTGGCATATTGCAGTCCGCGCTCCGCATCTTGCTGAGTGCCAGGAGGTAGCACTACCAACTGATAGCCAGCCACCTCAAAGAGGGTCGTCAAAAATTCGGAATAGCCTTCGGCGAAATAAGGTGCCAGCAATATGCGGCGGCGGTCGCTTTCGCCAAAAACGCTGGTTGTCTCAAACGCTTTGTGCGTCGGCTGCAGCGGCGAGGCTGCAGGCAAGGTATTCACCGACTCAATCAGCGAGCGCACGCGCAAACGCAGCGAGCCGATGTTGTTCACATCATCAATCTTCAGGATGGTCTGGTTCTTGCCGAAGCGCTTCAGGATGGCATTCACTTCATCCAAGATGAAGGCGTCGGGGCCACAGCCAAACGAGGTAAGTTGCACGAAGTGCAGATTCCTATATGTGTGTTTTCCAACGAAATAGGCAGCCTTAAAAATGCGGTTGGGATAACTCCACTGTGTCACAGCGTTGAGCTCGCCATACACATCGGCACCCGCCACGGCTGCCACATTCTCGGTAATCACGTCCACACCCATGTTACTGATAGCCTGCGAGATTTTGTGCTCAATCAGCGGGTCGATATGATAGGGCCGGCCTGCCAGCACGATCACCATGCGGTTCTCCTTTTCAGCCGTCGCCAGCACATCGGCTGCACGGCGTGTCAATGCCGACAAATATTCGTTTTGCGCCTTGATAGCCGCATCCACAGCCTCTTTTGCACGCGCAGTTGGCACACCCAGCGTTTTCAGATAGGCGACACACGACTTATGTGTCAACGACTCAGAACTGAAAGTGATAACGGGTGAATCGAACGGAATACCATACTTGGCGGCAGGATCCATCGAACTGCGAATCACATCGGCATAGCCCGCCACAATGGGACAGTTGTAACTATTTCGCGAATGATTGTCTTCCTTACGCTCGTACACCACGTATGGATAAAAAATCCTATCCACTTTGCGTTCAACTAAATTCAGAATATGGCCGTGCATCAATTTGGCGGGGAAGCAGATATTATCGGCCATAATAGAGTGTAAACCAGTCTCATAGAGTCGGTTGGTGGAGGCTTGCGACAGCACCACCCTGAAGCCGCAATGGGTAAACAGTGTATGCCAGAAGGGATAATTCTCGTAAATGCCCAATCCACGCGGGATACCGATGGTGGGCGCGTCGGCTGGCATATCGACACTGCGATTAAAAAGCAGGCGGAACTTCTCGGCAAACATATTCACCCCCTTATGAGTCCCTTCGGTAGTGTTGGAATAGACCTTTTCGCAATTGTTACCCGAGAAAAATGTATTACCATTCTGAAAATGAAACAATTTCACCGTGCAATGATTCTCGCAGCCTGGGCAAATTTCAAACTCAGAGGTATAAGCATTGTTTTGTATGAGGTTATCGAGCGTAGTCATAGAATCTTTGCAAATTAATGGTTTTGCATGGCATAAATCGCGGCTCCGTAGGCGCCCATCAGTTCTGGCATATCCGAAAACGACACTTGGCAGCCGGTCATCAGTTCGAGGGCACGCACGATACTGTGGTTGCGGAAGGTGCCTCCTTGGACAACAATATGATTGCCAAGTTCTTCTATGTTTTTAAGTTTCAACACTTTAAACAAGCAATTTTTCACAACCGAATAGCTAAAACCAGCCGCAATATCCTCCACAGAGGCCCCCTCTTGCATTGCTTGTTTCACCTTCGAGTTCATAAAGACGGTGCAGCGCGTACCCAAATCGCAAGGATGCGGCGCAAAGCAGGCCATACGAGCAAATTCAGCCACAGGGTGGTTCATCATGTTGGCGAAAGTCTCTATGAAGGAGCCGCAGCCCGACGAGCAGGCCTCGTTAATTTCCATCCTGCGAATGGAGCCGTTCTCCACAAAAATGGCCTTCATGTCCTGACCACCAATATCCAGCACAAACGACACCTTGGGTTCCACCTGCCGTGCAGCCATGAAGTGCGCCATCGTCTCCACAATGCCATAGTCGAAGTTGAACGCCGTGCGGATGAGATTCTCACCGTAGCCGGTCACGCAGCTGGCCTTGATGACGATATTTTCGGGGTGTGGAAAATGAGCGTGCAGCGTTTTTAGCATATTAAAGAAAGCCTTAAAGCTATCCCCATTATTTCGCTGATAATCAGAATAAACAAGCTCGCCATTTTCATTCATCAAAACCACCTTCGTGGTAGTGCTGCCCGAATCGACACCGAGAAAGCAATTGACAGGTTCTGACGTGTCTAACAAGGTGCCGGGCACGACATAGAGGTTCTTCGACGACATCCACTGCTGGAACTCCTCCTCCGAATGGAATAGCGGATCCAGACGCGTTGAGAAATCGCCGGCTGACGAATTCGACGATTCATCCTGCAGCGACTGCAAAGCCGACAGGCTCATGGTTTCTTGGCCATATTCGGGAGCCAGCAGTGCGCAACCTGTGGCAGGTATAAACTGCGCATTGTCAGGCAATAAGCACTCCGACTCACCCAGATGGAGTACGCGGCGGAAATGCTTTTGCAGTTCGGGAAGAAAAGCGAACGGGCCGCCACAGAAGAACACTTTGGGAATGATGTCCATGCCACGGGCCAACGACGCCACCACCTGCATAGCCACGGCGTTGAACACCGAGGCGGCAATGTCTGCGCGACTGATATTGCGGCTCATCAGGTTCTGGATGTCGGTTTTGGAGAAGACACCACAGCGGGAAGCAATAGGATAAATGGTTTCCGAGGCGGCGGCCAACGTGTTCAGTTCGGCAGTGTCAACGCCCAACAGCGTCGCCGTCTGGTCGATGAAGGCGCCCGTGCCACCAGCACAACTTCCGTTCATGCGTATATCGGGAATTTTGCCTTTCTCGAAGAAGATCATTTTGCTGTCCTCACCTCCCATGTCGATGAACGTGCCCACTTCGGGATAGCGGCGCTTGATAGTTTCAGCCGCCGCCACAACCTCCTGGACGAAAGCCAGTTTCATCCGTTTGGCATAGCCCATGCCGACGGAGCCCGTCAGCACCACGCGACAGCGGATGTCGCCCATACGCTCGCTCATGGCACGGAAAATCTCTCGGGCCGTAGTTTTGATATCGGCAAAATGGCGACGGTATTCCGAAAAAACAGAAGTTCCGGAAGCATCCAGAACGACTGTTTTCATCGTTGTCGAACCGATGTCAATCCCTATATTATAAAGTGTTTCCGTCGGTTGCATCAAAATTTAATAGGGTTATTAAATAACATTATTAAGAGCTGCAAAAATAGAAAAAAATTGAAATGGAGAAGAAAAAAATGAGAAGTGATAAGTGAAAAGTTAAGAAGTTAAGAAACTAAGGAGTTAAGGTTATGAAGGTTATTAAGTGAGAAGTGAATAGTGAGAAGTGATAAAATCGCTAACAACTAACAACAGACAACTTCTCTGAATTTTGAATTTTGAATTTTTAATTTTGAATTTATCTTTGTTCTCTGTTCTTTGTTCTTTGTTTTTCACAATATCGTATATTTGCCAATCAAAAAATCAAGACATGGATACTGAAAAGAAAAGTTGGTTCAAGAGATTAAATGATATGCCCTTGTTGGCGAAGGTGGCTATTGCCATTGCCTTAGGCATCGGATTAGGATTTGTCATGCCTGTCGCTATTGCGCGTATATTTATCACTTTCAACGACTTGTTCAGCCAATTTTTGGGGTTTATGATTCCGTTGATTATTCTCGGGCTAGTAGCGCCTGCCATTGCCGACCTGAAGCAGGGTGCCGGCAAGTTGTTGCTTATAACAGTGGCCATTGCCTACCTCGACACGCTGGTGGGCGGTATGGTGGGCTATGCCACAGGTGCCGGCATTCTGTCGCGCATCATGTCGCCCGAAACCTCGTTTGCGGCGGGTGAAGGAGCCAAGCTCACCTCCTACTTCGGCATTGCCGTGCCTCCGCTCATGGATGTCATGTCGGCGCTGGTATTCGCCTTCCTGCTAGGCATTGGCGCCTGCACGTTCGGCAAGGACAATCCCCTACTCGGTGTGTTGAACTACTTTAAGATTATTGTCGAGAAGTGCATCCAGTCGGCCATTATCCCGCTGCTGCCGCTCTATATCTTCGGCATTTTCCTCAAGATGATCATGGAAGGCGGAAACGGCTCCGACCTGCTCAACCTGGCCATCGTCTTCGGCATTGTGCTGGCGTGCACCATTGCGCTGCTCATTGTGCAGTACGCCATTGCCGGGGCCATCGTCAAAAAGAACCCTTTCCGACTGCTGCTGAACATGTTGCCTGCCTACGCTACGGCATTAGGCACCAGCTCGTCGGCGGCCACCATACCTGTCACCTTGCGACAAACGCTCAAAAATGGCGTTAGCGAGAACATTGCCGGTGCGGTAGTGCCGTTGTGCGCCACTATCCACCTGTGTGGCAGCGCGTTAAAGATTACGGCCTGTGCTGTGGCCATCATGCTGATGAACGGCATGCCCTACGACTTCCCAATGATGCTCGGCTTTGTGCTGATGCTCGGCATTGTGATGATTGCCGCGCCTGGTGTGCCCGGCGGAAGCATCATGGCGGCCTTAGGCGTGCTACAGAGCATGTTGGGCTTCGGTGTTGACCAACAGGGCATGATGATCGCCCTCTACATCGCCATGGACAGCTTCGGCACTGCCTGCAATGTTACTGGCGACGGAGCCATTGCGCTAATCATGGACAAGATTGCCGGGAAGATGAAAACGGAGAACGGAGAGATGAGAGATGAGAACTAAAAACTGATTTTTTATCTCAAAAAAAAGGCATAACAACATGAAACAAAACAACATACAAAACAAAGGTATTACTGCACTTCGTTCAAGAAGTGAGGAAAACTACTTAAGAAATTAATTACACAAAACAATTATGAAGAAAAAAAAGAGAGTAATGTCTTCCCTATCAAAAGTAGATATTTTGAAAGAAAGGATAGATACAATTTTTACGAAAAATGGTTTAAATCCTCCAAGTTGGAAGGGAAAGAAAGGATTTGGGGTTTATTTTCCGTATTACGGCACTTCGTTCAAGAAGTGAGGAAAACTATACATACACGAAAAAGATTTGTCGAAGAAGAAGCATCTGCGCTTAAGACATTGAAAACAAATGAGATTCCGCAGCATCGCTGCGGAATGGAGCATCACCGCACGTAACCACTTAATGCGGCGGCACCGCGGCAGTGATTAAACGACTTTCAGAACTGCCGCCGTCCTCTTCTCTACAGCGCACACCCATCCCTTCCGCGGCTCTGCCGCAGAACCCCACACAGATTAATCTCTGCGTAATTTATATTACTACACTTCGTTCAAGAAGTGAGGAAAACTAATTTTTCTTTTTCGGCTTCTTCGCTCATATTTTTTTTGTTTTAAGTGGTTAGTATTAAAAGTTTTTATTATCTTTGCGGTGTTGATAAAGGGAGTATCTTTACCGTAAAATTGTCAATGAGTGCAGTCCTGACAATCACCATAAAAGCCTGATTCATTCAGGCTTTTTTCGTAAATCAAAGTATTACTGCACTTCGTTCAAGAAGTGAGGAAAACATATACATACACGAAAATGCTTTGTCGAAGAAGAAGCATCTGTGCTTAAGACATTGAAAACAAATGAGATTCCGCAGCACCGCTGCGGAATGGAGCATCACCGCACGTAACCACTTAATGCGGCGGCACCGCGGCAGTGATTAAACGACTTTCAGAACTGCCGCCGCCCTCTTCTCTACAGCGTACACCCCGCCATTCCGCGGCTCTGCCGCGGAACCCCACACAGATCAATCTCTGCGTTATTTATATTACCACACCTCGTTCAAGAAGCCTTTCACACGCTCCTATAGCGAAATAATTGTAAATTGTAAATTGTAAATTGTAAATTATCAATTGTTACCACTCCAGCCTGAAGTCGCCTCTCTCTTTGAGTAGTTCGTACTTCTTGCGGTTAAAGCGGAAGAGTTGCGGTTTGCGGCCGGCTTCTTTGTGGACAGGCGACTGCAAAAAATCAGCTTCCAAATTTATAGAGCTATACCTATGAGTCATAGGTTCAAGAAAAAGAGTGTCAATATCCTGCTCTTTCATTTCTTTCTTTTTACCAAAAAAGCGAGGTGACTTCTCCTCCACTGGTTCTTCCACGGGGTCGAGGATGCCCAACTGCATAATCTTGCGGTAGAAGTTGCGGCGGTCGAACTGCACGCCGAGAATGGCCTCGTACAGACGCTGCAACTGCGGCACGGAAAAGACATCGCCCAGCAGCTCAAAACCTATGGGCTTGAAGAAAATCGACTCGCGCAACTGCTTCATGGCCACACGCAAGATATAGTCGTGGTCGAAAGCGAGAGGCGGCACATCGGCCACCTTGAACCAGCGGGCATCGTTGGCATCGTCGCCGCCACGCACCTCGGCCATCTTGACCAGCGCATAGAAAGCCACGGTAATCACACGCTCGCGCGGATCGCGGTGCACCGACGAAAAGGCGTGGAACTGTTCCACCATGCCCGGCTGCAGCGAAGTCTCCTCCTTCAGCTCACGCAAAGCGCACTCTTCCAGAGTTTCATCCATACGCAAAAAACCGCCAGGAAAGGCCCACATGCCCTTGTAGGGATCGGCGCCGCGCTCAATGAGCAGCACCATCAGATCATGGCCATCGAAACCGAAGATAACACAGTCGGTAGTAACCGCCGGCCGTGGATACTTGTAGGTGAAAGTCGTATTATTCTCTTCCATAACTCTTTAATCATCGGCCACTTCCTGCATCAAACAGAACGCAGCCGTTTGTTGATTCAGATTAGTGTGCAAAAATAGCAGTTTTTTCAATTCTCTCTACAAATAGAGTTTCCAAAATTCTTTAGGGAGAGAGATGTTGGGACTTGGGGTTAATTATACGAGAAAAACTGTTCCCGCGGATTACGCGGATAAACGCGGATTATTTTTCGCATGAAACAGCGAAATATGCTGAAATTGCATAAGGTCACACGATTATTATTCGTAAATTTGCGACAAAAATAAAACATGTACCCTTGGGGCGAGAATAGGCGATTTAATTCCTACAAGCGCTTCTTAAACGAGCGTTTTGGCGGGCGCATGCAGAAGCTGTCGATAGACGCAGGCTTCACTTGTCCCAACCGCGACGGCACCGTTTCCACTGGCGGCTGCGCCTACTGCCTCAACGACGCCTTCAACCCCTCCTACTGCACCCCGCAGAAGAGTGTGACGCAACAGATTGAAGAGGGCATAGAGTTTCACCGCAACCGCTACCGCCGCGCCGATGGTTATTTGGCCTATTTTCAAGCGTTTTCGAACACATACGCTCCGTTGGATAAGCTAAAAGAAATCTATCAGCCCGCCATCGACAACCCGCTCGTCAAAGGCATTGTCATCGGCACACGCCCCGACTGCATGGATGACGCCAAGCTGGACTACTTCGACCAACTGAACCGACGGCTGTTCGTCTCCATCGAATACGGCATAGAGTCGTGCAACGACGAGACGCTGCGGCACATTAACCGTGGTCATACCTTCGGCCAAGCTGCCGACATGATTGCCCGCACCGCCGCACGCGGTATCCACACGGGCGGCCATCTCATTTTCGGACTGCCAGGGGAAACGCCGGAGCAATGGCTCAAAGATGAACAACTACTAAACGAGCTCCCGCTCAGCAGTATCAAATTCCACCAGTTGCAAATCATCAAGGGCACCGCCATCGAAGAGGAGTACCTCTCCCATTCCGAGCGCTTTTTCCCGTTTACCATGGAAAGCTACATCGACTTCATCGTCAGCTACACCGAACGACTCAACCCGCGCTTCATCATTGAGCGCTTTGCAGGCGAAGTGCCACCCCGTTTTTTAAGTGTAAACAACTGGGGCACCATTCGTTACGATGTTGTCTTACAACGTATTGAAAAGAAATTGCAAGAAAGCGACACCTGGCAAGGAAAACATATATAAAATATTTGTATATTTGTAACCTTTTGAAAAAAGAGGGAACTATTTATCTTTCAAGATAATTTCATCATTATTACGCAGAAAAAAAATTTCAATATGCAAAACAAACTGCAAGAACTGACCGACAAACTCTATCAGGAAGGATTGTCAAAAGGCAAACAGGAAGGCGAAAACTTGGTTGCCCAAGCCAAAGCGGAAGCCGAGAAGATTATCAAAGACGCACAGGCGGAAGCCAGTCGCATTGTGGCCGAAGCACAGAAAGAAGCTGACGACATGAAGACCAAAGTGACAGCCGACATCCGCATGGCATCGGCACAAAGCACGACTGTCACCAAGCAAGCTATCGAACAAATGATTGTAGCCCAAGCGGTTTCCAACAACATCGACCAAGCACTCACGGCTGAAAACTTCGTCAAAGAGATGATCAAGTCGGTAGTCAGCGCCTTCAATCCCGCCAACGCCGAGCCCGTTGATTTGGACATCATCCTGCCCGAAAGTTTCAAAGGCAAAATAGAGTCCTTCGTTAACAACGAAATCTCACAGATAGTCAAAGCTGACGTATCGGTGGCCTTCTCCAAGAAGATTGGCGGCGGCTTTATCGTATCGCCCAAAAACGGAGGGTTTGCCATCCGTTTCACCGACGAGGAATTCAACCAGCTCATCACCTCCTATCTCCGTCCCGCCACTAAGAAAATCTTGTTCGGATAATCATGGATAACTACGTTTACATTGTGGCCGGACTGCCGGAGTTGACCTTGGCATTCGAGCAATCGGGATTCAAGTATGAGACGGTGCGCGACTATATCTACCCGTTATTGTCGGAGCGCGACCGCCAGGCCATCGACCTGATGGAAGAGAGTTTCCATGATGAGACCTTGAATGCTGACTTTTATCAAAAGACAGCCGCCCATGCCAACCGCTTCTTGCGCAAATACTTCCACTTTGACCTGCTCGTGCGCAACATGAAAGTGAGATATCTCGGCCGCCGGCTCAACCAGCAGGTGGATAAGTACCTCATACAGACAGACGACAGCGAGTTTGAGGAAGAGAAGCAGGTGCAGGCCATCTTCGACAATCCTGACATTGTGCTCCGCGAGCAACAGTTGGATCAACTAAGATGGGATAAAGCCTCAGAAATAACCTGCTTCGACTACTTCGACCTCGATATCATCCTGGCATTCCTTATCAAGGCCAGCATTATACAACGGTGGGCTGCCATGGATCAAGAGCATGGTTCAGAGATGTTCGCCACACTGGTAAAAGAGGTGGAAGGCACATTTGAAAACATCCTATTCGAGCAGAAGAAATAAATATCGACAATAAAAAATTAAAACATATATGCAAACTACAGGTAAAGTAATAGGCATCATCTCCAACCTGGTTACGGTCAAGGTTGACGGCCCCGTAGCGCAGAACGAGATATGCTACATAGAACTCGGCGGCGTCCGTCTGATGGCGGAAGTCATCAAGGTTACCGGCGACATCGCTTCGGTGCAGGTTTATGAAAGCACGCGAGGCCTGCAACCCGGCTGCCATGTTGTATTTGAGGGCTACATGTTGGAAGTATCTCTCGGTCCCGGCCTGCTGTCGAGTAATTTCGACGGCTTGCAGAACAACCTGGCCACGATGAACGGTGTATTCCTCACGCGTGGTGAGTACACCAAGCCGCTGGATGAGGAGAAATTATGGGACTACACCCCTATCGCCACGGTGGGCCAGAAAGTGGAAGCCGCCGACTGGCTAGGTGAAGTCAAAGAAGGCTGGCTGCCTCACAAGATTATGGTTCCCTTCTCAATGGAAGGCGAATACACCGTGAATACGGTGGTGCCTGCCGGCCAATACAAAATCAACGACACCATTGCCGTGCTGACCGATGCCAACGGTGAAGACCACAACATCACCATGGTACAGCGCTGGCCCGTGAAAGTGGCCATTGGCGGTTATGTTGAGAAGCCGCGTCCCTTCAAAGTGATGGAAACGGGTGTCCGCATCATCGACACGCTGAACCCCATCGCCGAAGGCGGCACAGGCTTTATTCCCGGCCCGTTCGGCTGTGGCAAGACCGTCTTGCAGCACGCCCTGGCCGAGCAGGCCGACGCCGACGTCATCATCATGGCAGCCTGCGGTGAACGTGCCAACGAGGTGGTGGAAATCTTCACCGAGTTCCCCGAACTGCGTGACCGCCGCACAGGACGCTCACTGATGGAGCGAACCACCATCATCTGCAACACCTCCAACATGCCCGTTGCCGCCCGTGAGGCCTCCGTCTATACGGCCATGACCATTGGCGAGTACTATCGCGCCATGGGCATGAAAGTGCTGCTGCTCGCCGACTCGACCTCCCGTTGGGCACAGGCCCTGCGTGAGATGAGCAACCGTCTGGAAGAGTTGCCCGGACAGGACGGCTTCCCCGTCGATCTGTCGGCTATCATCTCCAGCTTCTACTCACGTGCCGGCATCGTCAAACTGCGCAACGGCGCCTACGGCTCCATCACCTTCATCGGTACGGTATCGCCCGCCGGCGGTAACCTCAAGGAACCCGTCACCGAATCGACCAAGAAGGCCGCCCGCTGCTTCTACGCCCTGTCGCAAAACCGCGCCGACAAGAAGCGCTACCCCGCCGTTGGCCCTGTAGATTCCTACTCAAAATATCTGGAATATCCTGAAATTGAAGAATTTCTGGATGAGAAAATCGAAAAAGGCTGGGTGGAGAAAGTCACCCGCACCAAATACATCATCCGCAAAGGCAAGGACGCTTACGAGCAGATTAACATCCTCGGTGACGACGGTGTGCCCATCGCCTACCATGAACAGTATTGGAAATCGGAGCTGATAGACTTTGTCATCCTGCAACAGGACGCCTTCGACGCCATCGACGCCTCCACCCCGCTAGAGAGACAGAAGTTCATGCTCGACCTGCTCCTCGACATCTGCGAGAAGGAGTTCAACTTCGACAACTTCGAGCAATGCATGACTTTCTTCAAGAATCTTATCAACCTCTGTCGTCAGATGAACTATTCGGAATTCAAGTCAGAGGCATTCAACAATTATTTGGCAGAGTTAAAGAAGGAGATTGAACATGAGTAAAAAAGCATTTCAAAGAATATACACGCAACTGACCGCCATCACCAAAGCCACCGTCACTTTGGAAGCCGAAGGCGTATCGAACGACGAGCTGGCCGTGGTCAATGGCCGACTGGCGCAGGTTGTCAAGATTAAAGACAAGAACATCACCCTGCAGGTTTTCGGTGGCACGGAAGACATCCCCACCAATGCCGAAGTGGTATTTTACGGTGAGCCGCCCACACTGAATGTCAGCGACGAACTGGCCGGGCGTTTCTTCAACGCCTATGGCGAGCCTATCGACGGCGGTCCTGCCGTGGAAGGCGAAAAGCGCCAGATTGGAGGTCCCTCGGTGAACCCGTACCGCCGTCGCCAGCCTTCGGAGCTGATCCCTACGGGCATCGCCGGCATCGACCTGAACAACACGCTTGTGTCGGGACAGAAGATCCCCTTCTTCGCCGACCCCGACCAGCCGTACAACCAGGTGATGAGCATGGTGGCGCTGCGTGCCGATGTGGACAAGATTATCCTCGGCGGCATGGGCCTGACCAACGACGACTACCTCTTCTTCCGCAACCAGTTTGAGAGCGCCGGAGCACTGCACAAGATCATCAGCTTTGTCAACACGACCGACCAGCCGCCCGTAGAGCGACTGCTGATTCCCGACATGGCGCTCACCGCAGCCGAGTACTTCGCTGTGGACAAGAATGAGAAAGTGCTGGTGCTGCTCACCGACATGACCTTATACGCTGACGCACTGAGTATTGTAAGCAACCGCATGGACCAGATTCCTTCCAAGGACTCCATGCCCGGCTCGCTATACTCCGACTTGGCCAAGATTTACGAAAAAGCCGTGCAGTTGCCCGACGGCGGCTCTATCACCATCATTGCCGTCACCACGCTGAACGACGGCGACATCACCCACGCCATTCCTGACAATACGGGCTATATCACTGAAGGACAGCTCTTCTTGCGTGCCGACCCCGACTCGGGCAAAGTCATCATCGACCCGTTCCGCTCGCTGTCGCGTTTGAAACAGCTGGTACAGAACAAGAAGACCCGTGAGGACCATAGCGCCGTGATGAACACTTCGGTGCGCCTCTATGCCGACGCCGCCAATGCCAAGACCAAACTGGAAAACGGCTTCGACCTGAGCGACTACGACTTGCGCTGCCTCAACTACGCCAAGGAGTATGCCACCCGACTGCTGGCCATCGACGTCAACATCCCCATCAACGAGATGCTCGACACGGCATGGGAACTGTTTGCCAAGTACTTCTCCAAAGCCGAGACCGGCCTCAAGGAAGCCCTAATTAAAAAATATTGGAAAGAGTAACGATTTATGGCCATTAAGTTTCAATATAACAAAACTTCTCTCAACGAACTCAACAAGCAGTTGAAGGTCAGGGTGCGTGCGTTGCCGACACTGAAGAACAAGGAGTCGGCGCTTCGCATGGAGGTCAAGAAGGCCAAAGAACGTGCCGTCAAAATCTCCGAGCAGATGACCTACAAAATGACCCAGTTTGAAAACATGGCCAGCTTGTGGAACGAATTTGAGCCCGGACTGCTGACCGTAACCGATGTCAAGCTCAAGACGGTCAAGATTGCCGGTGTCCCAACGCCCGCCTTGGAGGAGGTGCTGTATGATGTGAAGGAAATCAACCTCTTCACCAAGCCCATGTGGTATCCCGACGGCCTGCAGATACTCAAAGACCTTGTACAACTTGGCATTGAGTCGGAAGTGTACAACGAGGTGAGCCGCATTTTGGATTTCCAACGCAAAAAAACCACCCAAAAAGTGAACCTTTACGAAAAGGTACAGATTCCTGGCTACAACGAAGCCATCAGAAAGATAAAACGCTATATGGAAGATGAGGAAAACCTTTCCAAGGCCTCACAGAAAATAGTGAAAAACAGACATTTACAAGAAGAGGAGGTGAACGATGGTAATTGATATGACTAAATATGGCTTCATCCTCCTGAGTGGCGATGCCGAGGATTTCCTGAAGAAGTTGCAGGGCGTGGGCATGGTTGACATCACTCGTGCCACCAAGCCCATCGACGAGCCTTCTGAGGAGCTATCCAAACGTGCCAATAACATACGCAAGGCCTTGACCGCCCTGAAAACAGTGGAGCCGTCGGGAAGCACTCACGACATCGACAATGACATCGCCGAGGAAGTGAACCTTGCCGTTGCGAACAAAGAGCGACTGCAAGCCAAACTCTCTGTATTACAGAAAACGCTGGAAGAAAGAAAGCCATGGGGACGCTTTGACCCCGACCGTTTTGCCACCCTTGCCGAGCAAGGACTGCAACTACACTTCTACAAAGCCAAAACATCGGCCATACTGCCTGAATGGAAAGAACAATACGCCTTCAGCGAAATCTCGACCGAGAATGGCTACACTTACTTTGTCATCACCAGCGACAGCACGGAATACAACTTCCCTCTTCCGGAGATGACAGCGCCCGACCGTGACTATACCGCCATTGAGCAGGAAATCAGCCAGGCGAATACAGACATTGAACAGCTGGACCGCCGTCTTGCAGAGTTAAAATGCCATGAGGCAGCGTTGCAGAAGGAGTTGGACAAAACCCTCTCCGACCTCGACTTACATTTGGCTGGCATTGCTGGCACCAAAGCCGCCGACAACTATCTCACTGTCTTTGAAGGATTTGCTCCCAAAGAGAGCGAGAAGCAGTTGCACGAGATGCTCGACAAAGAGAATGTCTTTTATATTGCCCATCAGGCACAGACGGAGGACAATCCGCCTATTAAGCTGAAAAACAACAAGTTCGTCTCCATGTTTGAAGTCCTGACCGACATGTACGGCCGACCGAAATATGACGAGTTTGACCCCACAGTATGGATTTCCATCTTCTTCATGCTCTTCTTTGGTTTCTGCATGGGCGATATGGGTTATGGACTTATACTCATACTGTTAGGCTTTGGCTTAAAGAAGATGATGCCCAAACTTGCTCCCCTTGTTGTAACTTTGGGTGTAGCCACAACCGCTATTGGTTTCTTCTTCCACACCTTCTTCTCGATGGACCTGCTTACCTGGAACATCATTCCCGAGGGCGTCAAGAAAATCATGCTGCCTTCTCAAATTGCTGGCTTTGACGGCACCATGGTGCTTGCTATCATCATAGGTATCATCCATTTATGCTTAGCAATGATTGTTAAGACCTACCAAGCCACCAAGACCAAGGGATTTGCCAATTCGCTTGGCACATGGGGTTGGACACTGCTCATCGTGGGCGGTGTTATCGTGGGTGGACTTGCGCTGATGAAGGTCATTGACTCCTCCATTACAAAATGGATTATCATCGTGCTGGGCATCCTGTCGGCGCTGGGCATCTTCTTCCTCAACAACCTGCATCGCAATCCCCTACTCAATGTTGGGGCTGGACTGTGGGACACCTACAACACAGCCACGGGACTGTTGGGCGATGTGCTGAGTTACCTGCGACTCTACGCTTTAGGGTTGGCTGGAGCTAAGTTGGGCGAAGCTTTCAACGCCATCGGCCAGCAAGCACTGGGCGACGGCGGCTTTGGCTGGGTGTTCTTCATCCTTATCGTCACGGTGGGACACTCGCTGAACCTGGCCATGTGCGTACTCGGAGCCTTCGTCCATCCCTTACGTCTCAACTTTCTTGAGTTCTTCAAAAATTCCGGATATGAGGGTACCGGCAGAAAGTACAACCCTCTCACAGAAAACGCAAATAAATAAAAATCAACAATTTAAAACATTACAATCCTGGTAGAAACAATTTTAGGTTATCTCGGTTTGGGCTTGGTTTTAGCCCTTGCAGGCATCGGAAGTTCCATCGGCACTTCAACAGCGGGCAACGCTGCTGAAGGCGGTTTGAAGAAAAAGCCCGAGGCTTCGGGTAATTTCATGGTCCTTTCGGCCCTCCCTGCCACACAAGGTATTTACGGCTTCGTGGCCTTCTTCATGTTGCTGAGCAAGATGAAAGCAGACCCAACGCAAGGTCTGGTTATCTTCGGCGTAGGCTTGTGCGTGGGTTTGGTATGCATGATTTCAGCCATGCGTCAAGGTCAGGTTTGCGCTAACGGTATTGTAGGTGTAAGCCAAGGACACGATGTGTTCACCAACACGCTGATTTACGCTGCACTTCCTGAGTTCTACGCAATCTTGGGCCTCGTTGGTGCCTTGATGGTATAAGATCTGAGAAAGAGAGTATGTAAAGAAAAACGCCAGCGTTAAACGCTGGCGTTTTTTTATTTGACAGAGGGTGTCTCCGACAGCCCTGCATACGGCTTTTGCGGCTTCCGTTTCGCCTTCTTCAGCGCCTCGTTCAATATCCACTCTATCTGTCCGTTCACACTACGGAACTCGTCGGCCGCCCACCGCTCCAGAGCAGCAAACACCTCTTCATCAACACGTAGGGCAAAGTTCTTTTTCATGGAATAATTTTTGGTAGAGACATTTCATGAAATGTCTCTACAGATTATTGATACAAGGTTCCAGCGTTAATCACAGGGCTGGCGCTCTCGTCGGCACAAAGCACTACCAGCAGATTGCTGACCATAGCTGCCTTCTTCTCTTCGTCGAGATGAACCACCTGCTCAGCTTCCAGCTTCTTCAGAGCCAGCTCAACCATCGAAACGGCGCCTTCCACAATCTTCTCGCGGGCCGAGATGATGGCATCGGCTTGCTGGCGGCGGAGCATCACGCTGGCAATCTCTGCTGCGTAAGCCAGATAGTTGATGCGGGCCTCAACCACCTCAATACCCGCAATGAGCAAGCGACTGCGCAGTTCTTCCTCCAAGCGATCGTTGATTTCCTCACCACCACTACGGAGCGTAATCTCTTCGTTCTTATGATCCATATTGTCATAGGCATACATACCTGCCACGCGGCGCAATGCGGCATCACTCTGCACATTCACAAAGCTGTCGTAACCTTTCAGCGACTGCTGCAATTGGACAGATTCACCATCTTTTTGTACCACAGGCATCGTATCCACATCAATGTCGAAGCAGGCTTTATAGGTGTCCTTGATTTTCCACACCAGCACCAGACCAATCATGATGGGGTTACCGTTTTTATCGTTCACCTTGATGGGCGCCACATCCATGTTGCGGGCACGCAACGACAATTTGCGTTTGCCGTAGAAGGGATTCACCCAGAAGAAGCCATTGGCGCGCACTGTGCCACGATACTTGCCAAAGAAGGTCATCACCCGCGACTGGTTGGGCTGGATGACCATGAAGCCGATGCAATGTAAGATGTAGTTGAATGACAGTAATGAAGCCACTAACACCACCCAACCTATTTCGGCATCGGTTTGCACGCGATTACCCATGTAAACAGCAATACAAATAGAACCGACCAGCAAGATCAGATTCCACAACAGATGCAGGAAGCCATTGTTCCAAAAATGCATTTTTAATTCAAATTCTTTTGTTTCCATAACATTTATAATTTACAATTAATAATTGATAATTAATATTTTATGCATTAGCAAATGATATTATTCTAATATTATTTCAATGGCAAAGATACACTTTTTTATTTAAACAACATATTTTTCAAAAAAAATTTTTGTAATTATATACCTGTTGGCACTGAGTCCCTTCCGCGGCGAACAAGTTTAGTGTTCCATAGGACATTCATAGCGCGCCGCGGTAGAGGATGCAGACTTTTTCGCCACCCCAGATTACGCTACGCTCATCTGGGGTTACTGACAGGCGACCTCTACGAGGTCGAAAAGATGTGCGCATGACCACATGTGAAAGTGTCCCGTAGGGACACCCTACCAATAACCCCACACGTCAGTGTGGGGAATACATGGAAAACTCGCAATCCTACTCGCGGCGCGTTAGATGTGTGCAATGATGCGGTCGTTTATTCGCCGCGAAAGTGACACTCGTGCAACAATGCGAATCGGCAAGACTAAAAGGAATTGTTCACTAAACACCTTGTGCCATCAGGTATATAATTGGCAAAAATAGATTAATTTTGCACAGACAATGATGAAGAAAAAAGCACCAATACAAAAGAACCTTGTGCGTGGCGGTTGGCTAATGGCCCTCCTGCTTTTGCTTTTCTCATTGTTATGCCCGCCTTTATGGCTCCGTCGCAATGATGCGCGCCTGAAAGAGAAAGCGGTAGCCGCACTCTCCTACTGCCGACAGCATGGCATGAACACCCACCTGTGCATTTTAGTGGACTACAGTCTGCACAGCGGGCGGAACCGCCTCTTCATCTGGGATTTCCGACAGTCGAAGATTGTTTTCGAGTGTCCCGCCGCCCACGGACGCGGACATGAGCGCCAATGCAATGGAGGAGTAACTTTCAGCAACGTAGAAGAAAGCTGGCTCAGTTCCAAAGGCAAATGCCGCATAAGCGAGCGCTACGACGGCCAATTTGGCACAGCCTACCGGCTTGATGGATTGGAAAGTACCAACAGTCAGGTGCGCCAGCGCTGCATTGTGCTGCACGGCTACAAATATGTCCCCACGAAACCCATCTATCCCTTTAAGTCTGTTGGAAGCAAAGGCTGTGTGATGGTTTCACCCAAGGCCATGCAGATATTAGACCACTATCTGCAGACCGAAAAGAATGTATTGCTCGACATTTTCGATTAAAATTACTATTTTTGCCAACCCAAACAGGCCGTCATGTTTTATTTTATAAATAAGAACACCATCGTTCAACTCATCCTGCTGTTAGCAGGTTGTGCCCTGCTGGTTTTCAGATGGCTCTCCGGCACTCCGGAGATGACTGTCACCAGCGACATGCCTGTTTTTTCGCAAGGTTTTGTCACCTTCCTAATGCAGCACACCACCCTATTCAAAAGTGTGATTATCAGCAACTTCGCATTACAACTTTTCCTACTATATATATGTTTTATGGGCAATGATTTTGCCGAAGAGCGCTACACGCTTATGCCATTGGTGTTTTACGTATGGCTCATGAATGGCATAGGCAACCCCTTGCACATATCTAACATATTCTTCATCAATACAATAGCACTCTTTATGTTTAATTTGTCCATTCAGCTGAACAACCCGTCACTGAAAGGCAAAGTATTCATGCTTGGACTCCTTATCGGATTGGGGTCATTCATCAGTGCCACGGTGTTGCTATTCACTATCTACAGCATTATTTCCATTCTCATTTACCGATATAGTCGCAGTAAAGATATTGTCATTCTGTTTTTGGGCATCATCTTTCCGTTCATTTACCTACTGGCTATCAGCTATTTGAACGATAATACACAAATGTTAGGACAGGTAATGCAACAACTTGTCATTTTCAACCTACCTTCCACCTTTCACAGCATTGGCACCACCAAATTATTGCTACTCATAGCCTTAGTTGTTTTATGGTTCATCATCGTTGGCGCCCAAAAAGTTCAGTTCGACAGCAAAGTAATTCTACAACGCCGCCGGCTGACAACCATCGCGGCCTTCACTATTACCGCCCTTTTCATTATCATTGCCGACTGCTCGCAATTCCCATACAACCTGCAGTACCTCTATCTTCCCATGTCGATCTACCTCGCCATCATGAGCCAGTCGCGGCGGTTGCGCTTGCGTCACGACATGCTGACTATCCTCAGTATCACTCTTTTGCTATTATCAAACCTGTTGCCATGATCCAAGCCCGCTACTCTGCCGACCCGACCATCATTGAGTGCGGCTGCGACGAAGTGGGCCGCGGCTGCATTGCTGGTCCAGTATATGCGGCGGCTGTCATCTTCCCCGCCGACTACTACAACGCCGCCATCAACGACTCGAAGCTGCTCTCACGCAGCCAACGCGAGCAACTGCGCACCGAAATCGAAGCACACGCCATCAGTTGGGCCGTGGCCTCTATCGACGAAGCCACCATCGACAAGGTCAACATCCTGCACGCCTCATTCATGGGCATGAACAAAGCCATTTCACAACTGACCGTCAAACCTAACCTGCTACTCATCGACGGCAACCGCTTCATCAACGAGACTGACATCCCCTACCACTGCATTGTCAAAGGCGACGCCAAATATCTGGCCATTGCCGCTGCATCCATTCTGGCCAAAACATACAGGGACGAGTACATGGAAAAATTAGCGGTAGAATTCCCGCAATACGGCTGGGCCGAAAACAAAGGTTACCCCACGCCCGCCCATCAGGAAGCCGTGCTCAAATACGGAAGATGCAAATACCACAGGAAAAGTTTCCAGCTGAAAAGCCAACTACGACTGGAGTTTTAAGAGTTAAAAATTGAGAGTTATAGAGTTATAGAATTATAGAGAGATGGAGACATTTCGATAATTCAATAATTCAATTTGAATTTTGAATTCTGAATTTTAATTTCAGAAACCGCGCCTATTGCGCAGGTTTTATTTCCTTCATTATCTCCTCGGGCGATTTGCCCAAATACTGAATATAGACTTTCAGTTGCACGCTCAAGCTGTCATCAGGATATTTGTGGATAAAGTCTGAATACTCGAACTTGGCGCTTTCGTAGTCTTGCAGGATGTCGTCATACACCACACCACGGTTAAAATAACACATCTTCAAGTCGGGATAATCGGGATAGACCTTCTGCACCTTGTTATAAATGTCGAGTGCCTGCTTGGCATACTTAATCTTGAGCGGTTTCTGGTCGGCATATTCTGCCAAACGGATGCAGGTCTCGCCAGCACGCATCAGCAACTCCGGCGAAATTACCTCTTCGGGAAACGCTTCGGCAAACTCCACTGCTTTTTCCACAAAAAGACACATCTTCACCGTATCAGGAGTGCCTATCTTGTAGAGCGAATCGCATTGTTGGAACATCTGCACCAACTCCGACTGGCCTTGTGTCCTTTCGGTCAGATTGCCACCTTTATTTTCGCGATGACAAGCGAAAAACAAAACGACAGCTATCAAACACAGGTATAGTATTCTTTTCATACACATTCATTTACGATAACAAAAGGTTACTTGATTTTGGATTTGTAACGAGGATGAACCTTCCCGTTGGCAATATCCGATAATTTACGTTTTAACAACATCTTTTTCAAGGACGTCACTTTATCTGTAAATACCTGTCCTTGAAGATGATCATATTCATGTTGGATGATACGTGCCACATAGCCGTTGAACTTGCGCAACTGGTCGTTGCCGTTCTCATCGGTATAGCGTATCGTCACTTCCGACTTGCGGGTAATCTCCTCATGAATATCGGGCAGACTAAGGCATCCTTCGTTGAAAGTGAAATCCTCACCCGACTCATCCATAATCTCAGGATTGATGAAGGCCCCCTTGTATATCTCCGCATTTTCGTCGGTCTCGCGGAAGGGTGCTGAATCAATGACAAAGAGTCGTATCGACTTACCAATTTGCGGGGCAGCCAATCCCACGCCCTCTGCGTGATACATCGTTTCAAACATATCGGCAATCAAAGTGGCCAATTCCTCACCCTCAATATCCACAGGGCGAGCTTGTTTTCTCAATACTGGATGTCCGTATAGACAGATGGGAAGTAACATGGTGGTTAGATATTAGTTG
>JAFTCA010000012.1 GCA_017454945.1 Bacteroidales bacterium | reverse complement strand
CAGAGAGCAGAGAGCAGAGATGAGAGATAAATACTTTATTTGCATTTTGTTCTTTGTTCTCTGTTCTTTGTTCTTTCTTGCCTTGTCACTGAATTTTGAATTCTGAATTTTGAATTTTAATTGAACTTTACGCTTCTATTCTTGTCTTTATTAGAACAATAAAAACAAGAAAATCCGGTTATGCTGTTCATGGGGCTGAGGAAAACTATCGCAAAAAAAGGCCGTGGGGCGAGGCTCGTCATAGCTTCGTTCTGCCTGCTATTGCTGTTGCCGGCACGAACTTTCCCACAATCCACGTTTTCGGGCATTCTCATCGACTCGCTGACAAAAGAGCCGGTAGCTTTCGCCTCGATTATTCCCGTTGATGAGGCGGCAACCCCGGTCATAAGCCGTGAAGACGGCAGTTTCAGCATCTCCACCACCAGTAGCAAACTGATGGTCATCGCCTACGGCTACAATCAGAAGACGATTGAGGTGACCCCACAAAAGAAGGGAGCCCGGCCACCACGCCTCATCCTTGTCCCCTACAGTTACACCTTGGCTGATGTCACCGTTTCGGGAAAGCGCAAGAAGCCAAAATATACCCGAAAGAACAACCCTGCGGTTGAGTTGGCCAAGCAAGTGATAGCCCATAAGGATCAAAACAACATAGAAGGCAAATCTTTCTATAAAATAGACACTTACGAAAAGACAACAGTGTCGCTTAACAATTTCAAATTCCAATTCAAGCGACCTCGGGCAGCCGAAAAATACAGTTTTATCAAAAACCATCTGGACACCTCGGCCATCGACACAACACGCAACATGGTGCTTGCGATGAGAGAGCGTTATGGCACAGAATATTATCGGCAGAAGCCCCATTCAAAACTATTCCAAGTAGATGCCCGAAACCGAAAAGGTGTTGTCCATTTATTTGACAAAGATGGACTTAGCGATAATTTGGATGTGTTATTCCAACCCATCAACATCTACCAAAATGAAATTGAGCTCCTTTCCAACACCTTTGTCAGCCCTCTCTCTTCCACTTTTGGAAACTCCTTTTATCACTACTATCTCACTGATACAGTGTTTATTGACGGCGTAAAATGTGCCAGTCTTGCTTTCTCGCCTGTCAACCCTGAGAGCATGGGATTTGTAGGAAGGATGTATGTGATTTTAGACGGCTCATACGCCATAAAGGGATACGAAATAAGTACACCGCAGCGCATCAACCTGAATTTTGTAAACCGCTTTTTGTGTGATCAACAATATGTTATGGCTGAAGATAGCAGTTGGATTCCTTCGAAAAGCAATGCCTACGCCACCTTCTACTTTTTACGCAAAAACAAACGGCAGCTCTACGTGCACCAGCAGCGCGCATACGAACACTACGAGCCGCAAATTGCAGATGCCGACTCGCTGTTTCGCGTTGGCGGAAGGGAGGTTGTTGACAACTCGCTGCGGAAAAGCAGAAGCTATTGGATAGAGCGTCGCCCGCAACCGCTGACACGTGCCGAAACCATGTTAGACAGTTTGGAAGTGGAGCTGCAACGCATCCCGTCGATCATGCGGCTGATAAAGACGTTGGAGATACTCTCGTCCAACTACATACCCACCTCTGCCAACAGTAAAGAGAGCCGCTTCGACTTCGGTCCCATCATCAACACTATCAGTTTCAACCACATAGAGGGTGTCCGCTTAAGGGTTGGGGGCATGAGCACCGCCAATCTTCACCCTCACTTCTTTTTCAAGGGGTATGTTGCTTTCGGATGCAAAGATTTGAAACCCAAATACAACCTTGACTTGATTTACAGCTTCTCAAAAAAGAAATACCATCCGTTTGAATCGCCGCGAAACTACATCTCGCTATCATCCACATACGAGATGGAAGTGCCGGGGTGTCCCTACGCCGTGCTCGACAAGGACAACGTGCTGATGTCGATCAATGCGGGCGAGCCTCTCAGGCAGGCGCAGTATGTCATGCGCAACACGCTGAAGTATGAACGCGATTTCTCTCACCACTTCTCCTTGTCGGCCCACCTGCAGCACGAATACAACATGGTGGCGGGCGATTTGGTCTATTACCGCATCACAGAAGACGGTGGATACCTGACCATCAAGCGTTTTCATGATTTGAACGGTTTTCTGCAACTGCGGTTTGCACCGGGAGAAAAAGGCAATAACAGCCGTCTTGGCCATGACAACCCTTTCAACTTGTCGCGCGGCACCCCCGTAATAACCATATCCCATCTTGTAGGTTACTTCTTTGAGTCGGACTTCATGCAAGGGCGTATTTTCAACCACACGGAACTTTCGGCCGAGGTTCGTATCAAGATGGCGGCGTTCGGTTATATTGACGCTGCCTTAAATGCCGGTATCGTATGGAACAAAGTGCCGTTCCCCCTTTTGATTTTTCCCCACAGCAACCAGTCTATCCTAATGCAAGCCAACGCGTTCAACACGATGAAGCCCATGGAGTTTGTGGCCGACAAGTACGCCTCGCTGCATTTCACCTATCATCTTAACGGACTGATTTTAAACAGGATTCCGGGAATCAAAAGGCTCAAACTACGCGAAGTGGTTTCGGTGGGGATTCTCGAAAGCGGACTTTCACGCAAGAACAACCCCGAACATGAACCTGAAGGCCTTTACCTGCTGCCGGCCAACAGCTCCGTCATGAGTGCCATTCCCTACGTGGAAGTGAGTGTAGGTATCGAAAACATCCTCAAGGTGCTGCGTATCGATTATTTTTTCCGATGCACCTACCTGAAACAACCGGATGTGCGAAAAGGAGGGGTGAGATTTACGCTACAATTCTCTCTTTAAACGGAACAGGCTCACTTTGACAAGCTCAGTGAGCGGGAAATGAATTGTTTATTAAGACGAAATCTACATCAAACAAAAAACACAAAATAAATCAACCCTCATATCATTACCGATTTTTTAATATTTTTGCTTGTTGATTTAGTATTGTTGAATCTTTGTATATATTGCTTTGTTTTAATTTTTAATATGATACATGCTAATCCCTTATCGGAAGTTTTCGGTTTTCCGACAGACAATAAATCCCAAAAGTCAAAATATTATAGGGATAATCAGTTGTGCCCCTTTAATAATCGTTTCCCTAATTGTACTAAAGACAAAGCAGATAATCCGTTAGGCGTATGCAGTATATTTCATGATGAACAACGAGTTATCACTTGTCCATCACGATTTAGAGAAGATTGGATTATACTAAATAATGCAGCTGCGTTTTTATGGCCCAAAGGAACCAAGTGGACCGCTCTACCCGAAATTAAATTAACTGATGCTGAAGGACAATCTGCTGGTAACATAGATTACGTTTTAATTAGTTATGATGAAAAGGGGCAAATAACAGACTTTGCCTCTATTGAGGTTCAAGGAGTTTATATTAGTGGAAACCTCCGAAATCCTTTTCAACAGTTTATTGAAAAACCTTCTACAAATTTCAATTGGGAGGGAAAAAATTTCCCACATCCTGATTATTTATCTTCTTCAAGAAAAAGACTTGTTCCTCAGATGCTGTACAAAGGAGGAATATTCAAATCATGGAATAAAAAACAATGTGTTGTAATACAAGACACTTTCTTTGACACACTACCTAAATTGCCACAAACAACGAAAGAAAACGCCGATATCGCTTGGTTTCTTTATGCTTTAGAATATAAACAAGGAGAACATCAATGCCACCTAACATTAAAGAAAACAATATTTACTGAATTTGATGCTGCCTTAAAAAAGGTTATATACTCTAAACCCGGGAAAGTGGATGATTTTGTATCTACTCTTCAGCATAAGTTGGACGAACACTTGATTAATGAACCAGAAACCCATTCTGCCTTTGAATTATTATGAGATCCTCTTTAATATCCCAATTAAGTCTATTTCCTGAAAATGTGACAACATTTCCTCGTGTAGAATCAAAAGTTATCAATGTGGCTTCTGTTCCAAAAAGAAGTCCTTTCCGATATCCAGGAGGAAAAACGTGGCTTATTCCAACGGTTCGTCGATGGTTTAAACAAGCATCTTACAACTCTGAATTAATTGAACCCTTTGCTGGAGGAGGTATTGTAAGTTTAACTGCCATTGCAGAAAACTATTTTAATCATGCAACTTTAGTTGAACTTGACGATGATATGGCTGCTGCATGGCAAACCATTTTATCTGAACAAGATTATCAATGGCTAATAAATAAAATTATAAATTTTAACGTAACAAAAGAAGATATCAACGAAGCTATCATAGAGTCCTCAAAGGGACTAAAAGAAAGAGGATTTGCTACTATTGTTCGAAACAGAACTAATCATGGAGGAATATTAGCTAAGGGTTCAGGCTTAATTAAGTCTGGTGAGGGCGGTAAAGGATTAACCTCGCGTTGGTACCCTACTACTTTAGCAAAACGCATTCAAGAACTGCATTATTTACGTTCAAAAGTAACTTTCATCCATGGTGATGCTTTTAAAATCATAGAGTTAGAAAAGGATAACCCTATGGCTTTCTTTTTTATTGACCCTCCATATACAATAGCAGGCAAACGTCTATACACCCACTATGAGGTAAATCATTGCCGCATTTTTGAAATAGCTAGTCAAATGAGAGGACATTTCCTTCTTACATACGACAACACTGAAGAAATTCGCCATTATGCCGAGACTTTTCACTTAAAGTATAAAACAATTCCTATGCAAACAACGCATCTTATAACTAAAGAAGAATTACTAATTTCTGATAATTTTAACTGGATGTAAAAAGGAAGATCATTTTTAATTTATGAAAAAAGAACTCTTCATTATAATGCTTATGGCGTTGCATCATGTATTATGGGCGGGGCCTGTTGACGAAGCCACGGCCTTGAAAGTGGCTCGCAATGTCTTCATGATGAACACGCCGACCAAGGCGGCTGTTGAGTTGCAGAATGTCACGGCACAGGCGGGATTTGACAATCTTTACATTTTTAATGTTAAAGACGGCGACGGGTTTGTTGTTGTGGCGGGCGACGACCGTGCGTGCCCTGTACTGGCCTATTCGACCGAAAGTCGCTGGTCGCAAGAGCTGTTGCCGCCAGCTGCGTGCGAATGGCTCGAGGGATACTCGCACGCCATACAATGGGCTCAGGAACAGCAACTTGACAACAAAACGTTTCAGCAAGAATGGGCTCACGCCATTGTTGGCACCAGCGCCAAAGACGACGAGCGCGTGCTGCCGCTGGTGACCACCAACTGGAGCCAGGGCCGGTACTACAACTCGCTCTGTCCGCCGGCGCCCGAACACTTGTCGGACGACCATGTGACGGCGGGCTGCGTAGCCGTAGCCATGGCCCAAGTGATGAAGCGCTGGAACTACCCCGCACACGGCCGCGGCACCTTTTCGTACAGCTGGGAGAACCATAAATTCTGGAACTACGGCACTTTGACGGCCGATTTTGAGAACACTTATTATGACTGGGAGCACATGCCCAATGCGCTCAATAGTTCAAGCTCGGAGGAGGAAGTGACAGCCGTGGCCACACTGCTATACCATTGCGGTATCAGCGTGCAGATGGACTACAACTGCACCAACACGGGCGCCAGCGATGCCTGCACTATGTACGCTTTCCTGTCGGACACCAATATGTGCTACACCGACTTCACTTACAGCGCCGAAAATGCGCTTTACACCTTCTGGGGCTACAAAAAGTCGCTGCACGGCCTCTTCAAAGACGACTTCACCGACTCGGCGTGGTGTGCCATGCTCAACAACGAGCTGCGTAGCGGGCGGCCACTGATATACCGCGGTGAAGGGTCGGGCGGCCACTGCTTCGTACTTGACGGACTGGGGGCCATGGGACTCTACCACTTCAACTGGGGTTGGGGCGGTGGTGCCAACGGCTACTACTCCATCTCGCCCCTCCATGCAGCGGGCTACAACTTCGATGTCCGCCAGTCGGGCATCTTCGGCATCGAACCCGACGGCACACTGGGCATCAGCGAGGAACCTGCCCAAGCCGCTTTCACGGCATTTGCACGTCACAACCAGATTGTGGTATGCAGCGAGCAGCCCGCCCCGATTACCGTCTATGACCTGCTGGGGCGCGAGATGGCACACCGCTATGCCAGCGACCATGAAACCATTATTCCCGTACCATCCGCAGGGTTGTACATTGTAAGAATGGGACAGACCACGCAAAAGGTGTTAGTCCCATAGGATAATTAGTACTGACAAACAAACGCACGCAATCAACGGACGCACGCGGTGCGTCCCAACAGGGCAACAATTCAACAATCAACAATTCAACGATAAATTATTGTATCTTTGCATCTTCAAACGCAATCTTATGCTCACCCGATTGTTATGCATTATTGGAGAATACTTTATGTTTCTGGGACGCGTCTTTTCGCGACCCGACAAGTGGCGCGAGTTCTTCAAAAAGCTGATATTTGAAATGGATGCCATGGGCGTGGGCTCGCTGCTCATCGTCTCCATTGTCTCCATCACCATGGGTAGCGTTATCACCACGCAAACAGCCTTGCAAATTGAGAGCAACTGGATTCCCTCGTGGACTGTAGGTTTCACAGCCAGAACATCCATCGTGATGGAGCTGTGTCCCACCATCATCAGCTTGCTGCTGGTGGGCAACCTCGGCTCGCGCATCACCTCGGAAATAGGCAGTATGCGAGTAACCGAACAGATTGACGCTTTGGAAGTTATGGGTATCAACTCGGCTTCCTACCTCATCCTACCCAAAATCATCGCCTCTCTCATCGTCAATCCCATCCTGATTATCATCAGCATCTTCTTTGCCTTGAGCGGCGGTTACATCACCGTGCTGGTGACGGGTGTGATTTCGGGCTACGACTATATTGACGGTATCACCTCGTTCTTCCGCATGTACGACCTTTACTACGCACTGACAAAAACCACTGTTTTTGCATTTGTAATATCGTCAGTATCATCATTTTACGGATACCGCATTGAAGGCGGTGCCTTGGAATTGGGTAAAGCCAACACGCAGGGCATTGTGGTCGCCAGTTTCATCATATTGGTTCTCAACCTTGTTATCACCCAAATCATGTTATAGTTATGATAGAAGTAAAAGATGTAACAAAAGTTTTTGGTGAGAAGACGGTGTTGAACCATATCAACACGGCCTTTGAGAAGGGCAAGGTCAACCTGGTCATTGGCCGGTCCGGTTCTGGCAAGACCGTGCTGATGAAATGTCTGGTGGGTCTGCTGTCGCCCAACGACGGGGAAATCCTGTACGACGGGCGCAACTTCCACAACCTCAACGACAAGGACAAAAAGAAACTCCGTGCCGAGATGGGCATGTTGTTCCAAGGGGCGGCCCTGTTCGACTCGATGACCATTGAAGACAATGTGATGTTTCCGTTGGACATGCTCACCGAGCAGAGTTACGAGGAGAAGATTGCCCGTGCCAACCTCTGTTTGGAGCGCGTTGATTTGAAAGGCAGCAACAAGCTGTTTCCTGCCGAGTTGAGCGGCGGTATGAAAAAGCGTGCCGCCATTGCCCGTGCCATTGCATGCAACCCCAGCTACCTCTTCTGCGACGAGCCCAACTCGGGCCTTGACCCCAAGACTTCACTATTGATTGACGACCTCATCATCGACATCACCCACGAGTACAACATCACCACGGTGGTCAACACCCACGACCTCAACTCGGTCATCACCATTGGCGAGACCATCTCGTATATCTACCAGGGCGACTTGGCCTGGCGTGGCAACAAAGACAACGTGCTCACATCGGATAACAAACTGTTGAACAGCTTTATTTACGCACAACCCTTAACCCAGAAAATTAGAGATTTGATATAACTATGGAAATTACCAAAACCCACATTGAAGGCGTACTTGTTTTGAAACCGCAGATTTTCAAGGATTACCGCGGTTCTTTTTGTGAAAGTTTCAGTGCGCGCACATTGAAGGATGCCGGCATCGAGTTAGAGTATCCTCAAGACAATCAAGCCGTTTCGCATAAGAATGTAGTTCGCGGCTTGCACTTCCAGCATCCGCCGTATGCCCAGGCCAAGATTGTGCGCGTGATGCACGGTTCTACCACCGATGTGGTGCTCGACTTGCGCAAGCACAGCAAAACTTACGGTCAGTACTTTTCCATTGAATTGTCGTTCGACAATGGGCTGCAACTTTACATTCCCGAAGGCTTCGCCCACGGCTATGCCGCCCACGAGGACAACACCGTGGTGGCCTACAAGTGCTCGCGCCTATACGAGCGTGCCGCCGAAGGCGTTATCCGCTATGACGACCCCGACCTCCACATCGACTGGCATGTGGACCAACCCATCGTTTCGGAGAAAGATATCACCGAAGCCGTATTCCTTAAGGATTTCGTAAGTCGGTATGAATAAAAAACGGTGCCTTCGACAAGCTCAGGCACCGTTTTTTTTGGCTATTAAACACATCGCGTGTGCCCTTTTTGTGTGTTTTGTTTTAAACAAAATCACATTTCTCCTATCTCATCATTTTATATGTAATCCATTTTGCACTAAATGAGCAGTGTAAAGGGATTTTTACTATTTTTGTAACCCATTATTTATAATGGCTAAATAGGTTTTTGAATTAAATTAAACACAATTATAGTGATGAGAAAAATCTTAATGTTTATGCTGGGAATGCTGCTGGCGGCGGCATCCCTCCACGCACAAACAGTGGTCACCATAGGCCAGTCGAGCATGACGGCCAACTACCCGTTTTACGCGCCGCTGGAGAATGGGCGCACACAACTGCTATACACGGCAGCCGAAATTGGCATGGCCGGCGACATTGAAAGCCTGGCGTTCAACTTCGCCAACAGCGCCGACTTTGACTTTGAGAACCTCACCATCAGGATGGCGCAAACCACAGCCAGCACCCTGAACACCACCTACAGCGGCGCTATGCAAACCGTCTATAGCCACACCTTCCGAGCCACCGCCACTGGCTGGCAAACCCTCCTTTTTGACCAGACCTTTTCTTACGATGGAACTTCCAACTTATTGATAGACATCTGTTACAGCAACAGTGTACCCTCTTCCTATACGGGAGGCGTCAGCGTTATGGCTACTGGCGTAGCCTCCAAAACCCTCTTCTCGGTCTCGACCAACGAAGCGGGCTGCACCCTCACCGACCTCACCAGCTCGTACTTCCGTCCCAACATACAACTCTCCATTATCGGACCTAACGACTGCGGACCGTGCCGTCCCTACTTGGCGCAGACACTCGGCACTAGCGCCCAAATCGCATGGAGGCAGAGCGGCAGCGTCCAACGGTGGAAAGTGGCTTACAGCACCACGCCCCTCACCAAACCCGACTCGGCCCCACATATCCTCACTGTAACCCAGCCCGAATGTACGCTGCAGGGCCTCAGCACGATGACGCACTACTATGTCTATATCCGCACCTATTGCAGCAACGGCGATTCGAGCAACTGGGCCAAGCTGGAGTTCACCACACCGAACATCATAGCCACCCTTCCGTTTGTCTGCGACTTTGAATCGGCAACGCAGAATGAAGGATGGCAATTTTACCAAAGCGACGGTAGTGTCAACACTTGGCACATCGGCGCCGCCACCCAAGTTGGCGGACAGAAATCGCTCTATATTTCTGATGCTGACGGACTTACTAACCACTACACCCCTTCCGCCTCTCAAACGGCGGCTTGCTACGACCTGCTCTTCAGCGACGGCGGTCCATATCGCCTTTCTTTTGACTGGCGCGGCAATGGCACACGTAGCAGCGACGAGTTCAGCATCTGGCTTTGCAGCACTGATGACACCCTACTGAACCCATCGACCAGTGCCCTGAAACTGACGGAACAGCCTGGCACCTCATCGAGTTGGACCAGCTACAGCTGCACATTTAAGGCCTCTTCGTTTGCCAACACCACCCAACGACTTGTCATCCTTTGGAAAAACGGTGAAGGCAATGTGGTGCAACCGCCGGCAGCCTTCGACAATCTCCGCCTTGAGAAAAGCACGACACCAGAAGATACCACCATTGTTGATAATTGCAATCCAAAGCCACTACCGTGGAAAGAGGATTTTGAGCAAAACTTCGACTGGAAATGCTGGCAACACAGCGATGGCAACGGTGACGGCAAGAGCTTCACGTTTAGCACACAGAGTAGCGGTCGCGCGCTGATTTACGAAAGCGGCGACACCACCACCGACGAGTGGCTCCGTCTCCCCTACCTGGCCCTCAACAACGACTCGGCGGCATTGCACTTTGACTGCCGCAGCACTTTTACAGACACGCTGTTGATGGCAGTGTATGCGCAACTCTATGATGCCGCCAACCCTGCGCTCGTCCGCATTTTGTCAATTACTCCTGGCCATCAGCGGTTTACCATTCCTTTAGCAAACTTCCGCAATCAGAATACGAGAATTGCGCTGCGCCTGACCTACAGCCGCAAAAGTCACGGACTGGTTGTTTTGGACAACTTTGAAGCCAGAGCCACCAGCACCTGCGACGGCAGCTCGTGCGCCTACACTGTCATCACCCAAAACCAAGGCAGCAATGCTTGGACTGCGGGCAACGCCTTTCTTTCGGTACATTCTGACGGTATGGAAGTGATGCGCATTGTACCACGCACGGCATGCGACACCTTTGCCATCAACATTTGCAACAATGCCGTGGCCGACTTCTTCTGGCATGGCAACGGCACCGCGCTCTCTGCCAGCGGCTTTGTCATCACCGACCCTACGGGTAACGAGCTGTGCCGATACACCTCTTTGCCCGCCACCGACGGACTGGTCGTATCGCAGCAGAACCGCTGCGATTGCTGCCCGCTGCCCACCGCATTGGCAGCCAGCGCCACGCACAACAGGGCCACGCTGTCGTGGCAGAAGCACAGCGCCAGCCGCTGGGAGGTGATCTGCATACCAAGCCACTTGACGCCAGCCGGCGCTACGACCATCACGGTTACGCAAGTGCCTTATACGGTAGAAAATCTGCAGCCGCAAAGCAGTTACCGCTTCTTTGTCCGCACCGTTTGCGACACATTGCACAGTGCTTGGCAGGAAGGACCACGCTTTACCACCACGGCCACTCCCGCTTCCGTTCCCTATAACAATGATTTTGAGAACGATAGCGAAAACACCTTGTGGGTAACCGTCAACAACAACAACGGCTACTCTAACGAATGGTGCATCGGCAATGCTGTTAACCATGGCGGCAACAAAGCGCTCTACATCACCAGCGACCTGGCCACCATGCCCTACCAGGCCAACTTGGCCGCCTCGTCGGTCACTTGGGCATACCGCGACATCTCCTTCACGCCCCAAGACGCCTACATTCTCCGCTTTGATTGGAAAGGCAAAGGATTGACTAACAAGAGTTTCCTCAATGTTTATTTGGGCGACTTGATAGATGTGGCCGCCTCACAAGACAGTCTCTTTGCGCCATTAGCCCATGGCCTCACCCCTATAGCCACCAACTTATGCGGACAAGAGAGTTGGACCACGCATACCATCACACTTGACGGCAGCAACTATGCTGGCCAGACCAAGCGGCTCTACTTCATGTGGTGCAACACGGCAGGTGCCGGCGAGCAACCTCCTGTCGCCATCGACAACATTACCATCGGCAGCTGCACCGCTCCAGAGAAGCTCACCGTTGGCAACATCACAGGCACAACGGCCACGCTCTGCTGGACGGGCATCTCGAACCAGTACCAGATAGAGGTGGTGCGCATCAGTGACGACTTTACCCAAACGCTGACAGCCAATGACACCACCCTCGCACTTTCCGGCCTTACCCTCTATGCCGACTACAAGTGCCGTGTGCGCTCGCAATGCGGAACCCACTACTCCGATTTTACTGAATACGTAACCTTTACCATGTGTCCCTCATTCAACAACAGCGAACGGGTATGGTATGTAAGTCAGCAGGTGGGCAACCCTAACAACTTGGGATACCTCAGCACTGAGCCAGCCAACGACCTGGCTACGGTATTGGCATCGCCCTGTTTACAAGACGGCGACATCATCAAAGTGGCTGCCGGCGATTATAAGCCCACAGCCATGGCGACCGTAGGCAACGAACGGAGCAAGACATTTCTTATTAACAAGAATATCAGCATTATAGGCGGATGGAGCAATGACTTCTCCACCCAAAATGCCGATCAAAACCTCACTATCCTGAACGGTGATATCGGCACGGCGAATGTCAACACCGACAATGCTTACCATGTGGTCTTTTTCCAACCGGCAGCCTCGAAAGCCTCCATTGAAGGCTTTACCATCATAAACGGCTATGCCGATGGCAGCGAAGCCAACGCTAAGAATGGTGGTGGCATCTACGGCGGTACCGCCATCCACTGCCATGTTAAGAATAACTACTCGGCTGGTTTTGGTGGTGGCGTTTACACGACCAATCTCACCGACTGTATTGTAGAAAACAACAGCGCGATGAGCAATGGTGCGGGCGCTTATCAAAGTACTGTACGCCAGTCGATTATCCGCAACAACAACACCAATGGCTTTGGCGGCGGCCTCTATCAAGGTTCTGCTTACCAAAGCGTTATCGACAGCAATAAAGCCTACTTCGGTGCCGGCTGTTACAACACCACCTTGTACAACTGCCTGGTAAAGTACAACACGGCGGCGGGCAATGGCGGCGGCAAATACGGCGGCAACAGCTACAACTGCACATACGTGTACAACACGGCCAATGGTGGTGGTGGCATTTACAACGGCGCCGCCTACAACTCCATCTTCTGGAACAACTCCTCACAGACGTCCAACGCCTCGCTGAACTATTGTGCCGTGCAAGGCCAGACTTTTGCAGCCGGCTCGCCCAACATCACGCTGGCGGCCGACAACGACGGCAATGTGGAAGGCATTAGCTATGTGCGCTTTATCAATCCGACGGCGGGCAACTTCCAGTTGCAATACGAGTCGGCTTGCGTCAATGCGGGCAATAACCAATATATGACCGTTTCGGAAACCGACCTGGCTGGCAATCCGCGTCTTTGCGAACAGACGATCGACCTCGGTGCATACGAATTCGCCTTCGACACCAACTGTCTGCCCGTTGCCAACCCGTTGGTTGTCCTCATCGACCGCGACCGTGCCACCGTAAGCTGGCAAAGCGACACGGGCTACCTCAAGTTCAAACTCCGCATCAAGGAGCAGGGCGCCCACAGCTATCTTCAAACGGCCGAAACCACTGATACGAGCTACACCTTTACGGGCCTTGAACTTTACAAAACCTACGAATGGCAGATTATGAAATGCTGCAGTGCCAGCGACAGCAGTGTTTACCTTTCCGGCCCCTCTTTCAAGACTTGTCCCGCCTTTGACGATGCAGCCCACAGAATCTGGTATGTGAGTCAGGAAGCTGGCAGTACCGACAACATGGGCAGCCGTCGTACACAGCCCGCACGCCATCTGTCGCAAGTTCTCGACTGCGACTGCCTGCAGGACGGCGACACTATCTTGATGGCTAAAGGAAATTATCAGCCCACCCAGACTATCATGGCAGACCAAAGCAAGCGGCACAAGACCTTCTTTATCGACAAAAACATCACTATCATAGGCGGTTACGACAAAGATTTCACCCAATGTGACACGGCCTTATATCCTACTGTTTTAGACGGCCGCCTCGGCGCTGGCGACACCAACCACGTTTATCATGTGGTTATCTGCGAAAAGACACTCGCCTCGCACGCTTTGCTTAAGAACCTCACTATCAGAGGTGGTAACGCCACTGACCCAGTGGGCATGACTTACAACGGCAATTTCTACGACGGCTTGTCGGGCGGTGGCATCATGTACGGCAACATTGAGCGGTGCTTCGTTGAAGAGAATAGAGCCAGCCAATACGGCGGCGGCACTTACGGCACCGACATCAGCTTCTCGCTAATCAGGAATAACCGTTCGGCTATGCATGCTGCCGGCATCTATCAAGGCAATGTCGAGCACTCGGTAGTCACCAACAACCGAGGAGAAGATACTGAATACGCCCAAGGCGGCGGCATGTGGGGCGGCACGGCCACCAACACCTACTTTAGCCATAATGCCAATTACTACGGCGGAGCCACTTACGGCACAACATTATACAACTGCTTGGTAATCAATAATCATTCCGTTAACGGAGGCATTTGCCAGACGGGCGCCTTGTACAACTGTACCGTAGTGGAAAACCACTCATCGAATGGCTATAGCGGCTGTGGCGAAGCGCAAGCCTACAACTCCATCTTCTGGCATAATGATGCCGACCACAACGGACAAACCTTTAGCGGCAGTTTTCAGTACTGCGCTATAGAGAACTACAGCGGCCAAGGTGATAGCAACATCATGATTGCCCGCGATAACCAAGGGAGTCGAGCAGACATGAAATATGTACGCTTTGAAGATCCTGCGGCAGGCATCTACCGCTTGCAATACGACTCCGACTGTATCAACGCGGGCAACAACAGCTTTGCCATCAACCTGCCTATGGACCTGGCCGGCTACAATCGTATCATCGACTCGATTGTGGATATGGGCGCTTATGAGTTTGTAAACGATTTCAACTGTCAACCTGTTGCCAATCTGCGCATTATGAAGACAGACACCACCTCGGCCATAGTTGCCTGGGATGCTGACAGTTGTCATACTTCCTTCCATATTCGCTTGAGAAAAGCGGGCGAAACCGCCTATCGTTTCACCGACAGCACTAATGCTAACCAGTTTACTTTCAACAATCTGGAAAAATTTGCCGAGTACGAATGGAGTGTGCTCAGCATCTGCCAGAACGGCGAAGCCAGCGTTTACGTATCTGGTCCTAACTTCAGAGCTTGCCCCAACTTTGACGATCCGAACCGACGAATCTGGTATGTGAGCGCCACCCGCGGACAAGACAACGCTTTCGGCACACGCAAGGATACGCCTGCCAAGAACATTTCGGATGTCATCTCGTGCAACTGCTTTGAAGAAGGCGACTCCATCCTCGTTGCCACGGGAACCTATTACCCAACACAGAGCGTCGCCTTTGAGGACAAGAATTTCAACACCTTCTACATCGACAAGGCCATCACGCTGGTGGGTGGTTATGACGATAATTTCGACACTTACCAACCACAGCAATTCCCCACTATTTTGGACGGCAACATTGGAAATCCTGAATCAGAGACCGACAACAGCTTGCATGTCGTTACCGTGAAACCGAATGCCAATGCGCTCATCAAGGGATTTACTATCCAAAACGGATATAATGCCGACGGCTACGGTGCGGGCGTTTATAACGGACAAGTAGAAGAATGTATCATCCAAAATAACAATGCCTTATATGGTGGCGGTATAGCATACGGCACCGCTATCAATACGATTATTCGCAACAACAGCGCCATACAGTTAGGTGGTGGCAGTTACTTGTCGCAACTCCACAACTGCCTACTCACCGACAACACGGCAACCAGTGGCGGCGGTAGCGCCTACACGACCGATTACAACAACACCTACGCTTACAACCACGCGCAGCACGATGGTGGCGCCGTTACCAATGGCACTTCGTACAACACCATCCTTTGGCACAACAGCACCGACAATCATCAAAACAGCCAACTGTGTGCAGAGCAAAGACTATACTATTGTGCTATAGAAGATTACGATAAGAATGACAACCACAATATCGCTTTGTCGGCCGACAATTACGGACAAGACACATCCTTGAATTATGTCCGCTTTGAAAATCCTGAAAACCGACAATTTGAGTTGCAATATGGTTCTTCGTGTATCAACAAAGGCGACAGCAACTCCGTTCATCAAAGCTTTGATATTGCTGGAAATCAGCGTATTTCAGAAACAACTGTCGATTTAGGAGCTTTTGAAAGCAACTATTCGGCTTTAACCTGTCCTCCGGCGGCTAACTTAGAGGTACATAACATCACTTTGACAACGGCTGACCTTTCATGGCAAGGCGCCACACCCTTCTACAAAGTAAGATATAAAACAACCGAACAAAGTGAATATCAGACCATTATTACCGACAAGAAACAACTTGCGCTCACAGCGTTAGAACCTGCAGCGCAATATGAATGGGGCGTGTTAGCACTTTGCAATCTTGAAGGAGACAGCAGTGTCTATGTTTCTGGTACCCTGTTCAGCACTTGTCCCCTGAATGCACAACGCACATGGTATGCCAGTGCAGAAGGCGGCAGCGACGACAACTACGGCGCTTCGCCAGAAGAGGCCGTGCAGAGTCTCGACCGACTACTGACCTGCGGATGTTTGCAGGAGGGCGACACCCTTCTATTGAGTGCGGGCACCTATGTGCCGACATTGCGCACCGACAGCAATGACGCACGTTCGGCCACCTTCACCCTCAACAAGAACCTTGTCGTTCGAGGCGGTTATAGCAACGACTTTGGCACGCACAATCCCGATGTTTACACAACCACCCTCTCTGGCAACACTGGCAGCGGCAACACCTACCATGTGGTGAACTGTTCACCGAATGCGCATGTCAGACTCGAATATCTCACCATTGCCGATGGCCAATCAGCTGACGCCAACCAACACGGCAGCGCCATTGTGAATGGTTCCTTATATCATTGCGTAGTGGCCCACAACCAAGGTACTGCTGCTTACAACACACAGGCTGAACACACCCTCTTCACCCAAAACAGCGGCACTTGCTATGTTTTATACGCTGATGCCAACACAATCATAGACCACTGCACCTTTGAAGACAATCAGTGCGGCGGCGCAACAGCCAACGGCAACAGCATTATCTCCCACTCTATTTTCCACAACAACCAAGGTGGTGTATCATTAGACCATGCTACACTTAGCAACTGCTTGATTTACAACAATATTTGTCAATCATCCCAAAAAGGAAGCGGTATCTATCTGAATAACAATAACACTCTGATTAATAATACGATAGTTAATAATATTGGCGAAGGAGGCATTTATGATGCCCAGGGCAATTCAACGATTGAGAACTGTATCCTTTGGGGCAACCGTCTAGGTAGCACCGTTAGCAACATCGTAGGCAGTGGCAGCACCTACAACTATTGCGCTATCGAAGGCACAATGCCTGCGGGCGACCACAACCTGATGTTAGCTGGCGACAATGATGGTCGAGATACCAATTATCATTATGTCAGATTTATCAATCCTAGCAATGAGGATTTCAGACTGCATGCTTCTTCAGACTGCATTGACCAAGGCGATCCTCAAACCGACACCATGGCCACCGACCTGGCGGGCAACCGTCGCGTACTGAACCATCGTGCCGATATAGGCTGCTATGAATCCACAGAGACAAGTGCCTGCGAAGCACCTGTCAACCTGATGGTTACTCAAGTGACAGCCAAGACCGCCATCTTGAACTGGAGCAAACGAGGCAACGCCAACAGTTGGCGAGTGGACTACTCTCTGGAGGGCGATGAGGGGCACAGCAGATCGGTGGTGGCCAACGATACGACCATCACGCTCACAGGTTTGACGGGCTACAAGAACTATGTGGCCACCGTCAGTGCCCTGTGCTCAAACGAAGAGGCAAGTCCCGCTTCTCTACCCGCCTATTTCCAAACCCTTTGCGACTCGGCATCCATCATCTGGGTGGGCAACTTCAACACCTTCGCCCCGATGGATAACGAAATCGTTTATGACAATATCATTCCCATCGCCTGGAATGCCATTCCCAAAATCGAGTACTACGATGTCTATATTTGGAAAGCAGGCGAGCCCAAACCGCTAGAGCCCACCTTTGGCCAGCTGCACGCTTCTTACTGCATCTACGGTGAAAACGGCGAACTGATTAATGGGCAGACTTACAATTGGCAAGTCGTGGCTACACAACAATGCCAAACCATGGTCAGCGACACCATCCACTTCAAGATGTACGACCTGCCCGACCTGCACATCACGACCCTTGACCATACGGCAACACAAGCAGGCAAGACGATGACCGTCACTTGGACCGTCCGCAACGATGGCCAAGGCAACTGTCCGCAAACAGCCGCCTGGACCGAGTCGGTATGGCTCACGCCCAACTGTCGTGCCGACAACGCACAAGCCGAAGACTTATGCCTGACTGTTGTCAACAGCACCAAGCCCTTGAACATAGGTGAAAGCTACAGCCGCAGCGCAGAAGTCGTGATTCCCGAGACTTGCATTGGCGACTACCACCTGTTTGTGATGACCAATATCAGTGATGCTTACGACATCGTGATTCCCGATACCATCAATATTTATCCTTACACGCCCAACATTTCGGGCATTCCGTATCCGTATCTCACAGCTTCGGCACATCAGCTTGGCGAACTGCAAGAGCAGAATCCTTACGACAACTTCTTCTTCCAGAAAGTGAACATTCTGCCACCGCCATCACCCGACTTGGTGCCTGTCAACATTACGGCACCCGCAACGGCTATCGCAGGCAGTCACATCACCCTCTCGTGGGACATTGTCAACCAAGGCGCAGAAGTGTCTTCAAGCAACTGGTATGATGCCATTTACATTTGCGCTGATGCAGAATTCAACTTGGATAACGCCCTCTATCTCGGCCACTTGAAGACCGACAAACTCTTGTCGCTCAACGACACGGCACACTGCCAGATGGAGATCACGTTGCCGGAGAATAGTTCAGGCAACTACTATGCGTATGTGATGACCGACATTGAAAACACCATTTACGAAGGTTTAGGCGAAACCAACAACACAGGCCGCTCGGCCGGCATCATTAGCATCCAGCCGATACCGGCTGCTGACCTGCAAGTTACGCAAGTGACCATGCCTACTTCCATTAGTTTAGGAAATTCATATCCCATTAGTTATACTGTTATCAACGATGGTGACACCACCACCAATGCGACCGAATGGCAAGATTACCTCTATCTATCACAAGATAGTATCTTCGATATAGCCAATGCCTATCCAATTGGAACAGTGGCTATTACAACACCATTAGCACGAAACACTCTATACACTATTATGCCGACAATAACCATCCCCAGCGAGTTGGCTGCCGGCAAATGGTATCTCTACGTCATGGCCGACGGCGGTCAGCAAGTGCTTGAAGGCGCACACGAGAACAACAATGTGGGCCGCAGCGCAACGGCAGCTATCCTAACCCTGCCCGACCTGACAGTACGCCAAGTGGCTATCGATGCAGCCGCTGACCAACAGTCCATGACTATTAATTGGGAATTGGCCAATATTGGCGAAGGCGCCATGCCACAACAAACTATTGTGGAACACATTACCATCAACAATGAAGAAGTGGCACAAGTTGAACACAGCCTCTCTCTGCAGGCTGGCGAAAGTCACCAGTGCACCTACCTGCTGCCCTTCCGCTGCGCCGAGCAGATGCAAGTGAACATCCTTGCAGAGGCCGCCGTTGACGCCGACACTACGAACAACCGCGGTACTGCCACAACAACTCTTCACACGCCTGACCTGCAGCCAACGGTGATAACCACCGACCGAGACACGCTGACGGCAGGAGCCTCCGTTGCTTTGCAATGGCAAATTGCCAACAAGGGTGAAGCCGAAGTGGTGGATTTCGAACTTACCGATGACATTCTCCTAAGTGCGACCGCCACCTTCGACCAAAGTCAGAGTATGAAGGTCGGCACCACCACCCGTGTTGTCAATATTGGCAGTGAAGGCACTATAGCCACAGAATGGCAACTTACCATTCCAGAAGGCATTGCGGGAACCTATTACCTGCACATCATTACCAATGCCGACCAGCGGTTGTGCGAAGGCAAGAACATTTTTGCCAATCATCTAGCAAGCGCGCCCATTCAGGTGTTAGCAACCTCCTATCCTGACCTGGCCGTCACCAGCTGCCATGTAGCCGACACGCTCACCATTGGATTGCCCGTCAGCATCAACTATGCTGTAAGCAATAGTAAACAAGCGCAAGCCTCTATTACACAGCGCAATTGGACCGACAAGCTATATCTCTCCACCGACTTTGTCTTCGATGAAAATGAAGCCATCCTTCTTTATGAAGCAGAGCAAAGCAGAAATTTAGCTATTGGTGAATCCTATGAACAGTCCCTCTCCTTCTCGTTACCAACCACCTTACCACAAGGAGATTACTACCTCTTTGCTATCGCCAATGCCGACGGAGATCTTTACGAAACGGCTCTCGATAACAACATCAAACGCAGCCAGCGCATCTTCATCAAGCATTATCCAATAGATTTGGCTGTGACGGGCATTGAAGGCAAGGATGCCTTGACACAAGGCGAAGAGACCTCTTTCAAGGTTACCATCAGGAATAACAGTGCTGTCGCCACACAACTCAATGAGTGGACCGATGCCCTGTATCTGTCGGCAGACATGACTTTGGACGACAACGATATCCGACTGGCGGTCAACCAGCACCGCAGCACACTGCCAAGCAACGGCGAGTACGAGGTTTCGTTCAATGTAACTATGCCTTACGACATAACCAACGGAGCCTACCTGATTGCTGTGGCCGACCTTTACAACAGTCTCAACGATATTCAGCCCGCCAACAATAATTTTGCCAAACCTATTACCATCACGGCAACCGCTGCTCCCGACTTGGCTATCAGTCAGTTGCGACTGCTCACCGATGCAGTGGCAGGACAGCCCGCACAATTATCGTATCTTATTATTAATAAAGGAGATAAGGATATTTTGCAAGAAGAATGGAATGACAAACTCTACCTTATTGGCGACAACGACCTGTTACTTACCAATGCGCTTCGCAGCGGTAAGACCGTAGCCAAAGGAACATCCTACACCGACACCATCACCTTCACCATTCCCACTTCTGCTATTGGCAAGATTTCTCTGTATGTCAACACCAATGCCAACCAGCGCATTCACGAATCGTCGTGGGCCAACAACATTGACACCATTGAGGTGATGGTAAGTCAGTCAGCGCAAGGCGATTTGGCTATTGCCCACATCCAGGCGCAGAGCACCATCACTTCAGGTCAGCGAATGACCATAGGATGGACTTTACAGAACAAGGGAGGTTACGCTTTGAGAGGCGGCAACTTGAAGGAGTTGGTATATCTCTCTGAAGACAAACAATATGACATCGGCGACCAACTGATTGGCACGGCGACCAATGAGATCTTCCTGCCATTGAACGCTACGGCACAACATACCGTTACCGCTAAAATTCATGGCGTTAAAGAAGGTTATTATTACATCATTGTAAAGACGGATGCCGACAACACTTTTGCCGAAGCGAATGAAGAGAACAACACGTCGGTTGCTGCCGAGCCCGTACACGTCATGCTACCGCGCCTGCCGTTCAACACGGATGTGGCCGACACGCTTGTGGAGGGCTTTGCCAACGATTACCTGTTGGTTGTAGGCGACAACACCAACGAAACGGTGCGCATCAGCGTCAAGAGTGGCGATTCGCTCACGGGCGCCATTAATCGAATTTTTGTGCAACACAACGATGTTGGTGGTCCGCAGCAATACTCTTTCGGTTCGGATGCCAGCATGCACCCTGAAGTATATGTACCTTCAACGGAGGAGGGTTACTACGGCGTCCATGTGGAAGGCCTTTCCGCTGGTGGCAGCAAGCAGCCTGTCGTCATTCGTGCCGACATCCTGCCCTTTGAACTGACGAGCGTCTCGCCGGCCTTCGGTGGCAACACTGGCAAAGTGACGCTGGAACTTGAGGGTGCCCGCTTCAGCGACAGCACGCAAGTGAAGTTGACGTCCGACGCGGAGACCATTACAGCCGACGGCATAGTTTGCGTTAACGCCCACAAGCTCTACGCCCAATTTGATCTGACAGGAAAAGCAACTGGCTTTTACACCATTACAGCACAAGACAGGGCACAGACCTCATCGCTACCGCAAGCCTTTGAAATCCGTGCAGGTGAGCCCACGACCCTCTTCACTAACCTGCTGTTCCCCGCCAATGCCAAGCCTAACCAAGTGGTGAGAATGACACTGGAATTCGGCAACGACGGCAATGTGGACATTGAAGCGCCCACCATCACTCTTGTCAGTCATGGCGGAGCTCACATAGCCTTGACGCAAGAAGGACTGGCCGACCAAAAAGAGAGTCTGGAAATTCCGTTGCGCGCCGACGACAACCCAACGGCAATCCTGCGCCCCGGCATGCATGGAACCATCATCGTTTACGCCTATACTGCCGGCAACCTTGTCTTCACCATTCAACAATAAAAATCATCATTTCTTATGAAAACAACATATAAACCCATTGCACTGATCATACTCCTCCTGACTGGATGGTGCTGCCCTCTACGCGCCCAGTTTGCCGGGCCCGACAAGACCGTATCACGCACCGACGGAGCGCAAGAAGTTATCATTGGCATGCCCGACAACGACCCGCATGTGTGTTATCAATGGGTAGGCGACCACATCATCAGCGACAACGAGAAACCGCAAATCCGCGTTAGTCCGACAGATTCTGTCACCGTTTACAATGTAAAGAGAATCAGTCAAAACGGCATTGAAGAGGACCAAGTGAAAGTTTTCATCACCGACATGATAAAAATCGACAGCATTGTGCCCTTGCACAGATGCTGGCGTCAGGGCTCGGCAATCAGCATTAGCGACTTTGCCGTTTATACCACGCCTGCGGGAATGTCGCAACAGGTGCGCATTGCCCGCGGCTCGACCACGGCCAAAGGCAGGGCTCTGGTTGCCGAAACTGACACCACCGTCACTTTAGAGGCACTCGTCAACAATCAGGTTACCGACCAGAAATCGGTGGGTATCCATGTAGTTAACAATCAAGTGATGATTGACAACACCACCAACACTCAATTAGCCATGCTGAGCGAAACGGGCAATTTGACCAGAGCCAAGCTGAACAGCATCCGCAATCATATGGGTGTACTGCAAGGCACGGGCAACGCTGGCAGTCCCACGCAGCAACTTAACATCCAGAACAAGAAATTCAAAGATTGCGGCTGTCCCACATCGGCTGGCAATCAAGTGTTTAACACCAACGAAGCTCTCATCAGCCTAACGGCCAGCAGCGCCTACGCCAACACTTTTGCACTGCCGACCAGCGCTGGCATGCTGTCTCTGATGCCCTTAAAAGCCTCCGTCAACTTGAGTTTGTCTGTAAACTATAACGACACGCTCCGCCTGTCGGACTGCGCCAACGAAGAAGTCATGCCCCTCAACCCGCATTTTTCTGCCAACACTAAACTATCTATCAACGAGTTGCATAAAAACATCATCTACGGAAATGCTTCCGCCACCACGCAAGCCACCATCGGCGACTGCCACTTCGACTTCACCGACGGCAAAGTGAAATGGGGCGACATCAATATGGAAGTCAAAGGAAATATTTCCTTGAAGATGATTACGCTAACGCAAGGAAATTATGAGGTTAATTTATTGGAGGAAAAAGTAATAAGATGAGAGTGGAGAGAGGAGAACGGAGAGATATAAATTGAAAATTGACAATATTATGAAACGGTTTCTTAGTCTGATTGTTTTAACTTTAACCGTATTGATATCTTCGGCACAGAGTGACCAGTTTCCAACAGTTACTCCGACGGATATGTCTATTGCCATCCCCATTGGTCATAGGGGACAGCGCATCTACGCCGCAGGCGAAGGCACATTGCTGTGCGACAGTCTGATGTTTTATCAGATTCACGGAGCCGTTAAGGAGCAGGCGGCCGACTGGTCGATTCGCACTTCGGGCGGCACACTGAACGCCAGTGAGACCAATACCGCACCAGCGCTGCTCTGTCGTGTGCTGAAGGCATACCAGACAATGAACTTCACCGCTTTGGCCAACTGCTATGACAGCCAGGGCGCAGCCGAGTTGAATACGCTGCTGAAGATCGATTCCATCAAAATCAAATTCCTGATGGCGATGGCCAACATCAGCCATTTTGAACTGCAAGTCATGTACAACACGCCCAGCGCCACATACCTTTTTGTGAAGATTTGCTATCACGACAACACCCAGTCGCTGGCCTTGTTTCTGGCCCAACAAACCGAACAAGGCTGGAAGCTCATCTCTGGTGAAGACAAGTCGGATTTGGGCTACAACCTTCTGGTTTACCTTACCAACCATCAAGCATATAACTTAATCTCTTCTAACGATATAGACAACGATGGCATACCTAACGGCAACGACCCTTGTCCTTGCAGCCCCAGCCATTGCGAATAACTGTGAAAAAATAGTGATATGAAAAATATAATTGGTAATGAACATAAAGAAAAGCGGCTGTGCCAGTCCATCATGGCACCGAAAGGCAGCCGTTTTTCACTTCTAAAAAATGTTAAATGGAAAACATGGTGGGCACTTGGTTGTTTCATGATGTTTCTGGCCACGGCTGCAGGACAGATCAATGTGGAAGTGGTTCAGCACGAATCATGCTCAGGTAATGATGGAATTGCCAGAGTCAACATTCCCGAACCGCAGCAAGACTATCTTATCACATGGAGCAATGGAAGTCATCAGTCTGTTATAGAAAAACTTACACAAGGCACATACGCTGTTAAGGTGTGTCACGCCTTATGTCCCGACAAGCCTATTTTTGAGGATTATGTGATTATTGTCAAAGACGAAGGAAATCTGAAAGTCACCATTTCGGCGGTCACCGACAAGGAAGCCACCTGCAACGAACCGCCGGTAGTGCAGCTCACGGCCCGTGCCTCCAACGGCATGGCACCCCTCACATACGAATGGAAAAACAAAACCGTGACCATGGGAGGCTATTACACTTGTACTGTGACCGATGCCCGTGGATGCAAGGCCACCGGCCAGCTGCCGCTCTTCATCAAGCCTTTGGACTGCAACAACGAAAACAACCAGTTGCGCGGTGCCGACGGCTACGGAGACTCGCGCATCATTGCCCTTGCTGACGAGCTGGCCTACACCATCTCGTTCAACTACGCTGACCAGCAACCAGCGGCCCGCGTACAAATCACCTACCCCATACCGCCTGAACTAAACATTAACACGCTCTACCTCAGCGATTTCTCTCTTAGCGGAACCTTATACACCATCCCTGCGGGCACTCGCAATTATCATCAGCGCATTGATATGCGCGGCACAACAGGACTTTGGGTAGATGTGGATGCCAGCATTGATATGACGAGCCGCCAACTGACATGGACAATGCAAGGTATAGATCCCACCACGGGCACAGCACCGACCCATTCGCAAATGGGCTTCCTGCCCGACAATAGCGGTCATGGTGATGGCACTGTCGGCTTTGTCGTTGCCTCGAATGGCGACCTGCACAGCGGCGACACCCTCAAGGCACAAGCATGGATTGCCTTTGACGAGAACAGCGCCACTGCCACCAACATTTGGACCAACCTATATGATGCCGAAGCACCAAAGAGCCGTTGCGACACAGTACGTACCGACAGAGAGCAACAATCTTGCGAATTGATCGTGTCGGCACAAGACGAAGCCAACGGTTCGGGCATCAAAGAAGTGGAAATCTTCGTATCGGAAAATGACGCTCCTTACCAATCCATCGGCATTTGTATGCCTGGAAGCATCTTGCGATATGATTATCACAATGGCAATGTTTACCGCTTCATTGCTACGGCCACCGACCATGTGGGCAACAAGGAAAAATTTCATTCACAACCCGATATCGTCCTCGACCTGAATGAAGCACCCATGGCCCTGACGCTCAGTCCCGCCAACTTTGATGAAACCGCCGAACTCAACACGATTGTCGGCATATTCAACACCGTGGACAACAATATGGACGACACGTTCACCTACCAGTTGGTGAGCGGCGAAGATGATGACGACAACACACGCTTTATCATTGAGGGCGACCGCCTGCTGACCAACACCAATTTCAACTGCGACGGCCGCGAATACTACAACATCCGTGTGCGCACCACCGACAAGGGACAGCTTTTCTTGGAAAAATCATTCGAAATCAGCAAAAACCTCATCAATCCATCCTATATGACTCGCATCGCCAAAGAATTGTGCCAAGGCGATTCGTACATTTTTGGAAATAAAATACTTACGGAGGAAGGTATCTATTACGACACGCTGCAAACCGTCATGGGTTGCGACAGCATTGTGGAGCTGACTCTTTATGAAAACCCAAGCTATCATCTTGTTGAACAACTTGTCAAGTGCGACAACGAACTGCCTTTCACTTATGCGGGACGCTACTTTGACGAAAACACCCAAAGCGGCACGTATGACATTCCATTTGTCTTGACGACGGGCTGCGACAGCTTAGTAACCTTAAATCTGACCATCCACAAGACCTATAAGGACATTATAGATAGAACATCCATCTGCCAAGGACCTTATCCTTTCTCGTACAAGCAATTTAAAGACATTGACATCAGTCAGGCGGGTGAGAAGGTCATCACCACCACGTTCACCACGGTTGATGGCTGCGACAGCACGGTAACACTCTATCTGACTGTCAATCCATCATACGAAAAAGCGGATCAGCGTGTTATCTGCTCGCAGGACCTGCCCTACAAATACGATGAAACGCACATTTTCGACAAAGGCACGGTCAGCGGCATCTACCCCATCGTCTATACACTGCCTACAGGCTGCGACAGTGTCATTATGCTCTCGCTGACAGTCAACCCCACCTACGAAGATGTTCGCGACACCGTTGAGGTTTGCCAAAGCAACATCCCCTTCTCTTACAAGAAGTTTGAAAACCTTAACATCTCAACGGCGGGCACCCAAACCATCCAGCACACATTCAAAACTGTACACAACTGCGATAGCATTGTAAACCTCACTCTCATTGTCAACCCGACCTACAACCTGACCGACTACGCCGAAACTTGTCGCAGTCAGGAATTATTTAACTATAAGAAATTCAAAAATATAGATGTCAGCACCGTTGGCACCAAGATGATCAAGGATGTGTTCCAGTCGAAGAGCGGCTGCGACAGTGTGGTTTCGCTTATTCTCACCATCCATCCCGACTACAACAACATTTTCGATACCGTCACCACCTGCCAGAGCGACGAGCCGTTCAACTATAAGAATTTCAAGAATATAGATGTAACATCGGCTGGCACCAAGCAGGTAACGGAAACCTTCTCTTCGCACTACGGCTGCGACAGTACCGTCACTCTGACCTTGTTTATCAAGCCTTCATTCCAAGAAATTATTGAAGATGACATTTGCGAAGGCGAAGCATACGACAAGAATGGCTTTTCGGTTCCCGCTGACAAGGTGGTTCCACCATTCTACACACAAAAGCGCACTTATCCGGCAGCTAACGGCTGCGACAGCAGTTATGTGCTGCGGCTGACCGTACACCCAAAATATGACATTACCCTCAACGACACCGTTTGCCGTGGCAAACCTTACAGCAAACACGGCTTCTCTGTTTCTGCCAGCGAAACCGGCGTGGTCGGCAGCCTGACCTATCGCCACAGCCAGAACAGTGCGGCCGGCTGCGACAGTGTCACCACGCTGATACTGCAAGTAGAACCCGACTACCATCCTATCATCCAAGATGAGATATGTGAAGGCGAAGCCTACACGAAGAACGGCTTCAACATACCCGCTGAAGAGGTGCTGCCGCCTATGATTTCCCGCGAACTGCACTTGCAGACCACCTGCCACTGCGACAGCATTGTGGAACTGCAACTGACGGTTCATCCCGCTTATCACAAAAACCTGTATGACGCTGTTTGTCAGGGAGAAGCCTACTCAAAGAACGGCTTTGACATTCCTGCCGAAGAAGTTCTTCCACCGTACCTTACCCGCGAGCACACGCTCACAACCGAGAAGGGCTGCGACAGCACGGTCATCCTTAACCTGACCGTTTATCCTATCTACGACAACATCACCGACCGGACAGCCGCCTGCCAGAGTACAAAACCTTTCTCGTACAAACAATTCCGCAATTTGGACATCAGCGAGGCCGGCGACTTCTTGGTTACCGACACGTTCAAGACCGTGAGAGGATGCGACAGCATTGTAACGCTGTCTCTTAAAGTATATCCTTCGTATTATATTGAAGAAACCATCACTACCTGCCAGAGCGACAAACCCTTCAGCTACCTCGGTTTCGACAATCTGGACATCAGCATGCCGGGCACCCGCACTTACAAGCACTACTTCAAAACGCAATCGGCCTGCGATAGCAACATCACACTACACGTGACGGTATATCCTTCCTATACAAGAATTTACGAAGACACTATTTGTGAGGGTGAGCCATACAGCAAGCACGGCTTGTTCATTCCAGCCTAAGAGGTGGTACCGCCCATGGTCACCAGGCGCATCACAAACGAGACGGCCAATGGCTGCGACAGCAGTATCACCCTATTCCTCGTTGTCAACCCCAGCTATTACGGTATCACCGACGAGACATCCACCTGCCAGAGCAACATTCCGTTCGACTACAAAGGGTTCAAGTCGCTGAATGTCAGCAAGCCGGGCATCTACACTATTGAGCGCACCTTTGACACACGACAAGGCTGCGACAGTGTGGTGACACTGACGCTGGAAGTATTCCCCAGCTATACTGTCAACATCACCGATGTGGTTTGTCAGGGCGAGCCTTATCGCGAAAACGGCTTCAACATCTCGGCCGACGAGAACCAGATATTAGGCACCTACTATTACGAACTGCACCTGCAAAGCATCCACGGCTGCGACAGCACGGTCAACCTGACACTGAAAGTTAAGCAGCCGTTAGGCAGCATTGGCAACATTGCGGGCAACACCCTCATTGCCGAAGCTGGAGCCTATACTTACAGCACTGCCCCCGTGAGCAACGCCATCTCCTACCGATGGGAGATATCTAACAGCAACTGGACACTCTCGGCCAGCAACAGCACCTCTGTTCGCCTGTACATTCCCACGCCCGGCAACGGCATTCTGACGGTAACGGCCATGAACGACTGCAAAGAAGTCACTTCCACGCTCAACATCCAATCATCTATCGACATCAACTCTTTCGACGAAGAGAAACGCATACTCATCTATCCCAACCCCACCCGCGACCGTGTGGAGGTGCAAATCAGTGACTTCGACAAACGCAACTGCCAGAACAACTGTTACGTAAACATTTACGACATGTATGGCAAATGGCTTGCTGTTCAGCAGATCACACGCGAAACGACTTATGTTGACCTCTCCACCTTTGCCGGCGGCCTCTATCTGCTACGCATCAGCAACGGCGCCAACATCATTGGCACATTCAAAGTGATTAAGAACGAGTAATTTATAACCATAAAAAGTAAAGATATGATGATGAAGAATGGTACTCAAAAAGAAAAGAAGATGGCTGCAGCTGCGGCCGAATTTGCCAAACGATGGAAGGGCAAAGGCTACGAAAAAGGGGAATCTCAATTATTTTGGACAGAATTGTTAACAGAAGTGTTTGGTATTGAGAATCCTTCGAGTTTTATCCGTTATGAAGAGCAGGTGAAAGTTGACAACACCAATTTCATCGACGGGCATATTCCATCCACAAAAGTTCTCATAGAACAAAAGTCGCTGGGTGTAGATTTGCGCAAAGGACGTGCGCAGAGTGACGGTTCTATTCTCAACCCTTTTCAGCAGGCGAAGAAATATGTGGCCAACATGCCCGTGTCACAACATCCGCGATGGATTGTAACCTGCAACTTCGCCGAGTTTCTTGTTTACGACATGGAAAAGCCTAACGGCGAACCCGAACAAATTCTACTTGAAAATTTGGGACGTGAATACTATCGTCTGCAATTTCTGGTAGATGACAAGAGTGAACATCTTACCAAGGAGATGCAAGTTTCGATGCAAGCTGGCGAGATTGTTGGAAAGATTTACGAGGCACTGCTAAAGCAATATGACGACAACAGTCCCAAGGCGCTGCGTTGGCTCAACATCCTCTGCGTGCGCATTGTTTTTTGCCTTTATGCTGAAGACGCCAAAGTTTTCGGGCATGACCAATTCCATGATTTTTTGGCCCGTTACAATGCTGAAGACTTGCGGCAGGCGCTGCACGACCTTTTTGAAGTATTGAAAACGCCTCAAGACAAACGAAGCCGTTATCTAAAAGAGGACTTAAAGGCTTTTCCCTATACCAATGGCGGACTATTTGAGGAAGAGATTGAGATTCCGCAGTTTACGGAAGAATTGAAACAAACCATTCTGCAAAACGCCAGCCTTGACTTTGATTGGAGTGACATCTCGCCCACTATCTTCGGAGCTGTTTTCGAAAGCACTTTAAATCCCGAAACCCGCCGTAGCGGTGGTATGCATTATACGTCTATCGAAAACATTCATAAAGTCATTGACCCGCTGTTTTTGAATGATTTACGAAAAGAACTTGATGATATTTTAGAAGAAAAAGTGGAAAAAACACGCCAAAAGAAGCTTGATGCCTATCAAGACAAATTGGCGAGCCTTACCTTTCTTGACCCCGCTTGCGGGTCTGGCAACTTCCTTACTGAGACCTACCTCAGCTTGCGCCGTTTGGAAAACGAAGCCATCCGCGAGCGCTACCACGGACAATCATTTTTGGGTTACGAAGAGGTGAACCCGATTAAAGTGAGTATTCAGCAGTTTTACGGCATCGAAATCAACGACTTTGCCGTTACCGTTGCCACGACGGCCCTATGGATTAGCGAATCGCAAATGTTGGCGGAGACGGAAAAAATCATACGCCGCGACATCGACTTCTTGCCGTTGAAAAGTTATACGAACATTCGTGAAGGGAATGCTTTGCGAATGGATTGGGATATTATTGAATATTCATCCGATATTCCTACTATTCAAGCCAAGAACACTTATGTGATTTTTGAGGAAAAACCTCTTATAGCAAGCGAACCTTCTACCGAATACGATGAGATTAATCTGATTACCAAAGATATACAACGAGGTCCAAAACCCTCACAAAACGTTAAAGTGCACTTTGACTATATAATGGGCAATCCGCCATTTGTGGGGGCAAGAATGATGGTGCAAGGCGGTTCACAAAAGAAAGAAGTGGAAGATTTGTTTGGTAAAATCAAAGATGTGCAAGACCTTGATTATGTTTGTTGCTGGTACAAAAAGGCTGCACAAATTATGCAATATTCTAACACTCGCGCAGGCTTCGTATCCACTAATAGTATTTGCCAAGGAGCACAGGTGCCGATTTTATGGAATGTATTGCTGAATGATTATAAGATACACATCAATTTTGCCTATCAAACATTCAAATGGAGCAGCGAAGCAAGTGAAAAAGCCGCAGTACATTGTGTCATAGTTGGGTTTAGTACGATTGAAGAAAAAACAAAATTTCTTTTCACTTCTGATGGTAAGGTGAAACAAGTCAACAATATTAGCCCCTATTTGATTGAGGGCGAAGATGTTTTTGCTGTCAGTAGAAAAAAACCTCTTTGCGATGTGCCTCAAATGAATTTCGGAAACCAACCGAGAGACGGCGGACATTTTATCTTAACCGATGAAGAAAAAACGATGCTTCTTAACAAGGAACCGCAACTTTCTAAATGGATTCGCCCTTATCTTGGTGCTGAGGAATTTATCAAACAAAAAAGCCGTTGGTGTCTCTGGCTTAAAGATGCCTCTCCTGCAGACATTAAACAAAGCAAAACATTATATGATCGTGTAAATGCTGTAAGGGATTTTCGTTTGGCCTCTTCTGCCAAAACAACCATAGGATATGCAAAAGTACCTCATTCTTTTGCCCAAGTTACCCAACCCGAAGGCGTGGATTGCTTACTTGTTCCCCGAGTTTCTTCCGAACGCCGTAGATATGCTCCGATTGGGTTCATCAAATCAGGTATAGTAACATCTGATGCTGTACAAATTGTTCCCAATGCAACACTTTATCATTTTGGCATATTGACTTCTAATGTCCACATGGCTTGGATGCGCATAGTATGTGGACGCTTGAAAAGCGATTATCGTTATTCTAAGGAACAAGTTTACAACACTTTTCCATGGCCAAATCCAACGGAAGAACAAAAAACAAAAATAGAACAAACAGCTCAAGCAATCCTTAATGCTCGCGCCAAGCACTCTAATTGTAGCCTTGCCGACCTTTACGATGAAGTAACTATGCCCTTTGAACTGCGCAAGGCTCACAAAGACAATGATAAAGCCGTATTAGAAGCTTATGGTTTCGATGTTAAAACTATGAGTGAAGAAAAGAACGAAGCCTTGCTCGTCGCCGAGTTATTCAAACTTTATCAAAAACTGTTCAACAACAACGCTTAATTATACATTATACATTCTTAATTGTAAATTATTGTCGTATCTTTGCCTTCATCAAAAAAGAATTCATTCATCAATTAATTTTACATAAACCCTTAACAATGAAAAAAGAAGAAGCTATCAAACAAACTTTTGAAATTGCAAAAGAACAATATGCCGCACTGGGCGTGGATGTGGAAGACGCTCTGGCCAAACTACAGAAAGTACAACTGTCGCTGCACTGCTGGCAGACTGACGACGTGGCCGGTTTTGAATCGGCTGGCGACTTGTCGGGTGGCATCCAAGCTACGGGCAACTACCCTGGCAAAGCCCGCAATATGGAAGAAGTTCGCGCTGACCTGCTGAAGGCCATGTCACTCATCCCTGGCAAGCACCGTGTGAACCTGCACGAAATCTACGGTGACTTTGGCGGCAAGTTCGTTGACCGCGACCAAGTGGAACCCAAACATTTTGAAAGCTGGATGCAGTGGGCCAATGAGAATGGCTTGAAACTGGACTTCAACAGCACCTCCTTCTCGCACCCCAAGAGCGGCAACCTCAGCCTCTCGAACCCCGACAAGGGCATCCGCGATTTCTGGATTGAGCACACCAAACGCTGCCGTACCATTGCTGATGCCATGGGCAAGGCACAAAACGACCCCTGTATCATGAACCTGTGGGTACACGACGGATGCAAAGATTTGAGTGTGAACCACTTCATGTATCGTGAACTTTTGAAAAACTCTCTGGACGAAATCTTTGCTGAGAAGAAAGCCAACATGAAAGACTGCATCGAAGGCAAAGTGTTCGGCATCGGCTTGGAAAGCTTCACCGTGGGCAGCCACGACTTCTACACTGCCTATGCTGCCCAAAACGGCAAGATACCGACTATTGACACAGGCCACTATCATCCGACAGAATCGCCCGCCGACAAAGTGAGCGCCCTGCTGAACTTCGTGCCCGAGCTGATGCTGCACGTGAGCCGCCCCATCCGTTGGGACAGCGACCACGTAACCATCATGGACGACCCGACTATGGAACTGTTCAGCGAGATTGTCCGCGCCGGAGCCCTCAACCGCGTTCATTATGGCTTGGACTACTTCGACGGAGCCCTCAACCGCATTGGAGCCTACGTTATCGGCTCACGCGCTGCCCTGAAGTGCATGCTCCGCGCCCTGCTTGAACCCACCAAAACCATCAGCCAGATGGAACTCGAAGGCAAGGGCTTCCAAACATTGGCACTGCTCGAAGAGTGCAAGGCTCTGCCATGGAACGCCGTTTGGGATATGTTCTGCCTGAAGAACAATGTGCCCGTTGGCATCGACTTTATCGCCGAAGTGGAGAAATACGAAAAAGACGTAACTTCTAAACGATAAATCTTAACTCACTATGAAAATACTTATTGGACTGATTATCATAGCTATAGGTGCTTTCTGCCAATCGAGCAGCTATGTGCCTATCAACAAAATCAAGAAGTGGAGCTGGGAATCCTACTGGATTGTGCAGGGAGTTTTTGCCTGGCTCATTTTCCCTATCTTAGGAGCTTTGTTAGCCGTTCCCGAAGGCCACTCGCTGATGGAACTCTACGCTGCCGACCCTAAAGCCACGCTGCTTACCATGCTCTTTGGCGTGCTGTGGGGCGTGGGCGGCCTCACCTTCGGTCTCTCGATGCGCTATTTGGGCGTGGCACTGGGCCAGAGCATTGCCCTTGGCACTTGCGCTGCTCTCGGCACCATCATGGGACCCGTACTGCTCAACATCTTCTTCCCCGAACTCAATGCGTTGCAATCACTTACAGCTTCCGTCATCATCGGAGTGATTGTCACACTGATTGGCATTGCCATTATCGGTGTGGCCGGCGGCATGAAGTCGGCATCGCTCAGTGAAGAGGAAAAGAAGGAGGCCGTAAAAGACTTTAACTTCCCAAAAGGTCTGATTATCGCATTGTTGGCTGGCTTTATGAGCGGTTGCTTCAATGTAGGACTCGAGTTTGGCAAAGGTCTCAACTTCGGCGAACTCACCGACCCGATGTTCCGCACCCTGCCCGCCACACTGCTCGTCACCATTGGCGGCTTTGTGACCAACGCCATTTACTGTTTCTACCAAAACAGCAAAAACCACACTTGGAGCGATTACAAGATGGGCGATGTATGGGCTAACAATCTGCTGTTCTGCTGCTTAGCTGGTATCCTTTGGTACTCGCAGTTCTTTGGACTCTCGTTAGGCCGTAGCTTCTTCGAAGCTGGCGGCACCATGGACACGCTGGCATTCTGCATTCTGATGGCACTGAATGTGACCTTCAGCAATGTGTGGGGCATCATCCTCAAAGAGTGGAAAGGTGTGTCGAACAAAACGATTGTCGTACTTATTTTAGGTATTATTGTGCTGATTGTTAGCACATTCCTACCTCAACTATTAGGATAACCATTCGTATAGCGACATAAAAAGAGAGGGCTGCCTAATGGCAGCCCTTTTTGTATCAACTTGTCACGCAATCAGTCCTTCAAACAGCGCAACCCACCAATACCGGCTTTTATGTTGGCCAAGCGGGTCACGGTTGAATCCTCGAAATAAATGTAGCGCATATATGCGTTCAGTTCACGGTGTTCTTGCGAAATCTCGTATTCGGTGGTAGTCCAAAAATAGGAAAGCATACCGATGGGGTGATATGTATTAAAGAACCGGCTGCCTCCAGGCAGGGCACCAAAACCCGTGGCATTATTGGTCGATATTCTATAGCCGGCAGCGCAATGCACATCATTACGGCCCCATTCGCGGGTGGCGCACAAAGCCTTGGCTATGGTTGAAGAGTCGCTGCACCAGAACTGGCTCTGGCTGCTCACATAGTCGGTCAACTGGGTAAACTCGGCATCGCTGGGAATATGCCAGCCTTTGGGACAGATGCCTTGCACACCCGAAGGGTTGGACTCGCTACCCAACTCGCCGTTCATAATGCCAGGCCAGTTGTACAAATATCCGTAAACGGCCACATTATTACTATCGCCTCCCGGGTAGGAACGCGAAGCCACTTTGCCATCCTGCACATCGCTCACGGGCAAAAACTTGCCATCAGGTGTGTGGGTGGTGCGCATATTCTCGGTCAACCAAATCTGCTGGCCAATTCTTACGGCATCATATACATTGCCATCATAATCGGTGGCGGCATTCTTAATGATATCGCCATCTTGGGGATTGGGAGTCGGTTCGGGTTTTTCGGGCTCGTGATGACAAGCCACCGCTACAACAAACATGGCGGCCAAAAGGAAATAAAGCTTTTTCATAATAAATGCTACTTTAATGATTTTGAGACTGCTAAATTACATATTTTTCTGTAGGAACTAACTATTTTCTTTCGCCCTGCTAGTGGTTACCAAATAAACGCCGATAACAATCAACACCAGTGCCACAGGCTTGTTCCACGTAAAAATATCCTGCCCAATGGCAATGGACACACAAGCCGTCACTACAGGTTGCAGATTGCTGTACATGCTGACCGTAGTAGGCCGTATAGCCCGCAGCGACAGCGGCAACAAGAAATAGGAGACTACCGTCGAGAAAATCAAGACCACCAGCAAGTTGACCCAAGCCATCGCGGGGGCGGGGCCGAACAACATAGGAGAAGCGGCGGGTGTGAAAGATGATATCGCCATTGGAACGCATATCACACTGCCGATCAAGAACATCCACTTCATCAGTGTAAAGGGCGAATATCTCTTTGAGATGGTGCGGGTGGTCAATAGGTAAACTGTGTAAAACAAGATGTTGATAAAACAGAGCAGCAAGCCAAGAGGAGTGGCGTTGGCATCTATCTTCCACGAGAAAAGCACAATCATCAGGGCGCCGCCGATGCCGATGAGCACGCCGACCGACTTACGCCATGAAATGGGCTCTTTCAGGAAAATGGCCGCCATAATCATCACCATCAGAGGACTGGTGGCTGAAATCAACGACACATAGCAAGGTGAAGTGTAGCGGAACGCCTCAGCAAAAGCCACCAGCGTACCTGCCAGCACAATGCCGCTCACAAGTATCAGCCAACGGTCCCTTTTCTCTATTCGCTCATAAGGTGTCAATAGCGACAGAATCCAAAACGCAACCATACCGAACAGCATACGCAAGGCGGTGAACACTTCGGGCGAAACATACTCTGGCACAATCGCTTTCGAGCAATTTGGATTGATACCGAAGATAATATAGACCGCCAAAGCAGCCAAATGGCCGCCCCATTTAGGAATGGGTGTTGTTGATCGAGTCATCTTGAAAACCGTCTCAGTTTTGTCTCACATTAACAATAAAAATGCCGTAAATTATTTTTTCAAAACAACTTACGGCCTTTTGGTAGCGGGGGCAGGATTTGCTGAAGCATTCCTGTGAGTTTTTTCCATATTGACTATCAGTTATTTGCATTTTGAAAAATTGTTGATTTGATATTTTTGCTGGCGCGATGTTGGCGCAGTTTTGGCGCAAATTTGGCGCAGTCAAGAAAGATGAAACTCCTATATTCATAGCGTTTTACTTTATTTCCGCTGTTGTCTTTTTATATCAAAAATATATCTATCTTTGCATCTGGATTAAACATTACAATTATGGCACCGAAAAAAGTAACCAAGAAAAAAACGGTAAGGGTTCAAATGCCTGTTAAGAAATTCAAGTACATCAAAGGCTACAAGGAACTTGTTGATGATCCGTTTAATTTGAAATAAAATGTCACGATACTTTCTTGATACACACATCGTTATATGGCTCGTTACAAACGAGACGAAACTTGATGATGACTTGAGGTTTGATATAGAATATCCCAGCGGCAACCAATATGTGACCTCGGAGTTTGTGTTGCTTGAAATCATGCACCTAAAACAGCTTGGAAAAATAAACTTTACCGGCAGTGCGGAAGATATTTTAAGGGTCCTTTCTTCAATGAACATAAGTGTTGACATGATAACTTCAGATGCTTTTAGGGTATTAGATGGCATTCCTATACTCACTATAAAGAAGGATCGCCACACTGACATGATTGACAGGATAATCATTGCAAACTGTATCGCCAACAAATACACTCTCATAAGCCACGACTCAAAATTTCCACACTATCGCAAATACGGCCTCAAACTGTTGGAGGCATAGCCTATTTTTTCCCATACAGCAGAATGTAAAAATAATTGTCACCGCCCTTGGCCAGGTGACTGTAGCCTATCCATTTGTTTTTTAGCCGCGGATGGTACAAGATGAAATAATCCTCAATTTTGTTTATAAGGCTTTCGTTCCGTGTCTTGTACTTCACAATCATCCGGTTCCACCTTCTTTCTTTCAGGTGTTCGTTGAAGCGTTCCTGCGGATCACGACCCGTAACACCCACCTTTACGCTTTGGTACCTTGACTCGAAGTAGCTGACGCTGCGCTCCAATGCCGGCAATATGTCAAGCACAATGCCGGTTAGCATGTTGTATTCCACTTTCTTTTCCATATCCTTATTTTTTGCTGTAGCCTTCCACTATGGCCAATAGCCTGTTTATTTGCGCATCTTTCTCCTTGATTTGCGCATCTTTCTCCTTGATTTGCGCATCCTTCTCCTTTATGCGCTCGTCAAGCAGCTCTATCTCCTTCTTCAACACGTCGGGACTGTCTGAATAATAGTGGCGGTTGTCGATGTTGCCATTGTTATCGTGACCGACTACGACATTTTCATCACCTATTGTTGTGACAGGATTATAATCGGAGTTTTTTATCAGAAATTTGTCATTTATGATCCTAACAATTTTGTCATCTATCTTTTCCGAATTGCACCATATAGATATTGTAGGCCTCGAAACACCAAAGATTTTTGCCGCTTCCGCCTGCGTTAATCCATTTAATTTTAGTATCTGTTTAAATTCTTTTCCTCTCATAATCAATAATTTAGATTGTTGTTGATAAAAAATCTAACATTTTTGTTCTAACATTGTTAAACTTTGTGTATTTTTGTAGCGTCTAATTCCATAAAGTAGAAACCAAATATACAAAAAAATCAAAATATGAAAACTACAACACAAAAACTTGATTACTTGGAAGCAAGCGACATTAAAACCATTGCAGCCAAAACCAACTATGCAGTAAAAACCATCTACGCGCTCCTTGCAGGCCAACGGAGGCTGACAACACGAAACAAAGTGGTGTTTGAACTGGCCTACAAGATTGCCAAAATCCGAGAACAGGCAGCGCAAAAAGTGAACAACAAGATTAGTAACCTTTAAAAATTAGAACCATGAAAAAAGTATGTGAACTACAGGTAAAAAAATGGGAAGAAGACATGTATAGGGTTGAAAAAAAGCGAATAGAAGGATTTAATGAAGATGATCAAGGCTCCAAATTCTTCGGATACTCCGACGATAAGGAAAAGACCATAGAATATATGCAAAACGCCATCGAAAGTACAATCAAATGTTATATAAAACGAGACACAAAATTCAAAATCACAATGACACTGGAATTAGAAGATTAAAGCATCGCCGTGCCCCTATCGCAATAAGCACGAAAATGGCTCGGCAAAGCCACCCCTCTGCCGCCGGCTGGGGAAAGCCGGAGGAATTGAATACCCCCGAAAGGGAACGCTGAATATCTAGGACAAGTGGTATCGAACTCCACCAGAGGGGCAAAACCAAAACACAAACTATTATGAAAAACAACATCAAAATCTACTTTGAAAAGAATGCCGAAACCGGAGAGGTTACGGTATCGAGGGATGCCAAATTCGGCAATGATCCAGAGTGGCACGACACCTGCATGAAGGAATCGAACCAGCACATCATCAAGACCTGGCTCACGGAGACCTTACGCTATATGTACGAGCAATATCTTGAAAAAACGGACATTCGCAACGTGACAATCAGTGTGAACATAGACATTGAAGAATAATGAAGGAGTTTAGCACCTGGTACCAGAAAAAGACTGTTGCATTGTCGGCCATGCAGAAGAGAGCCTTTAGGCTGCTGCTGCAAAAGAAGCTCTGCAAGTCGCACGCGGTTCTGTCGCGGTGGATAAGCGGAAAATCGGAGCCAAACGACCTCGAAAAGAAAAGTATCAACATCATCTTAAAGCAGAAAATCTATGGAAACTGAAATCGAAATCAAACGAATTTTTATCAGCGGTCCCGTATCAGCCATTATCAAGGAACGTGGCTACTTGGCCGCCGTACTCGACTTCGAGAATGCCGAGACCCGAATCAACGCAAAATATCCCGATGCGCAAGTTGTGAACCCCATGAAGGTCTGCAAGGCCGACTGGAGCTGGCTGCGCTGCATGATCAGATGCCTGTATGAGCTTTTCTTCTGCGATACCATCTGCATGATGCCGGGATGGAGGGACAGCAAGGGAAGCCGGATAGAACACCGGTTTGCCCGGAGGTGGCACCTGAACATACTGCGGATATTCAAGAAAGACATAGTGGTTTTAATCAAAAGAGAGGAATACGGACATGAAAAAGTGGATTAGCATAGCCATGTTCGCCGCACTCACCGTCGGAACCATTGTCTGCGGAACCGTTGCCGGACTCCGTGGCCGCCATCTAAAGGACATGCGCCAGACAGTCACCGAGCAGCGCATGATCATCGACAGCCTGTTGAAGCGACGGATGACAGTGGTGGATGTGAAACTCAACGTGACCGACAAAAGCCGGTTTGCAATCTATGGCCGCTACAATAGAGGCACCATCAGCGTTCCTAACGAGCGCACCTACACACTCGAAATAGACAGTTTTTCACTTAAAACAATGAAATAGCCATGCCCTACAATACTTATTATTGGGAGGATTAACTATGCAAATAGAAGAAACCATCGACTACGAAGCGCACCGCCTCAAAAAGCTAATCGACAACAAAAAGGCTTTTCTGGCCAAACTGGAGCCATCGACAATGCAGTACAAGCACCTGTTGTCGGAAATCGAGTTCCTGGAACAGGACATCCTGCCTATGATCCTCGGAAAAAACCTATGGGTAAACGAGTTCAACAAGTTTGTGAACCAAAAGATAAACGAGCTTGCAAACCATCCGGAAGCGGCAAAAGCAAACGGCCTTTTGCTCTACATCCACTTCAATGATCCAAACCAAAACTTACTTGAAATAGGACACGCGCTGACAGCCTTTGCCAGCACTGACAAAAGATTCAACAATCCATTATCGCTAATACCAATCATTGACATTTAAATCATGGAAGAACAAAAACAAGACCTCGAACAGGTCGAGAAACAGATACAGGAAAAGCCGAAAATCACAAAGATACAGGAGTGGCTATTCAGGCAGTACGAGTTCAGAAACAACACAGTAACGCAAACTCTTGAATATCGCAAGCTGGAGGACAAGAATTTTGTTATGATGACCGACAAAATCAAAACCGACATCATCATACGGCTAAAGGAAATGCGCTTTACGAAGCCAAAGGAGGACCTGGAGGATTTGCTTAATAGCTCACTTGTCGAGGATCATGATCCAGTAAAAGAATATTTTCAGCAGCTCCAATTCAGAGGGTTCGGACATATCAAGAAATTCGCGGACTATATCACACTCGATCATCCGGAGCAGATTATCAGAGGAAAGACATACAAGCAACTTTTTGATGAATACATAAAGAAGTGGCTTATTGCCTGCTGCCTGTGCGCCACCGGCCAGACAATCAATGATGTGATGCTTATTCTTATCGGTGCCCAGGGCCGTTTCAAAACATCTTTTCTTAACAACATCTGCCCCAAACCGCTGTTGGATTACCGCGTATGTTCGCATATCAATCCGAGCCTCACCGACTACAACACCAGCAACTACCTTGCCGAGAAGTTCTTAATCAATGTGGATGACCAGATGGAGACCATTTTCGGCAAAGACTACAACTGCATGAAGGCCATTGTGTCGGCACCAGACATCACGAACAGAAAGCTATATAGAGCAAGCCACCAGCGAAGGCGCAGGATAGCCAACTTTTGCGGATCGGTGAACGAAAGCCGTTTCCTACGAGACAGCAACAACAGACGCTACCTGTGCTTTGCCATCACCGACATATCGAAAGACTATCTGGAGCTTGACATTGACTCTTTGTGGGCAGAGGTCAAATTCGAGGCCGACAAACTGAAAAGCAAATACATATTCGGCAGAGAGGACTATCTGACTATCGACATGATGAACGGCAGCTTTGAGGCACCAACAGAGGAGTCGGAGACCTTGCAGGCCGTATTCTTGCCTGTCAATGATGAAAATCCGCCTCTACCTGACAGAGACACCTACTATATGAGCTTCACGGAGATTATAGCCATTTTGAAGGCCTATAGCAACAATAACTACCTAAAGAGCTATAATCTACAGACTGCAATGCGAAAGTGCGGCTATCAGGTTAAAAGCTACAAAAAGGACCGCTTCAACAAGCAGCCACGAAATCTGTATGCCGTGCAAATGATTGATCCCACACTGGAGTGGATTAGACAAAAACTTACCAGCTACTTGTATTAAGGAGGTTTATTATGGTTCACGCTTCATTATTCAGTGGAATTGGAGGTCCAGAGGTGGCCGCAGCAATGCTTGGATGGCATAATGCCTTCCATTGTGAAATAAACGATTTCTGTAGAAAAATTTTAGAGTATTGGTTTCCAAATTCAAAAAGTTATGAAAACATCATCGAAACAGACTTTACAGAGTGGCGAGGAAAAGTCGATGTTCTTACCGGAGGCTTCCCTTGCCAGCCTTTCAGTTATGCCGGCCAGCGAAAAGGCCATGAAGATGACCGCTATCTCTGGCCTCAAATGCTCCGTGCTATTACCGAAATCAGGCCAACTTGGGTTATTGGTGAAAATGTTGCTGGAATCACAACGATGGCAGAACAAGAAAAGATTTCTGAAGTGGGGTGTGAGGAATCTCTATTCGAAGAAGGTGACGGACTATACTACTACCGACAGAGACAAATCTTTACCATCGAGCGAGTGTGCAGAGATCTTGAAGGTGCAGGATATTCAGTCCAACCGGTTATTATTCCAGCTTGTGCCGTTGGAGCACCGCACCGAAGAGATAGAATCTTCATTATTGCAAATTTTACCAACACCACAAGCATCGGAAGGCGAGAAATACACGAACAAGTGGAATCCGAAATCTCAAATGGGGAAAAGTCTGTCGGCAATGGCGGGATCTGCACTATTGCCAACAACAATGGCACAAGACTTCAAAAAAAGAGGCTTGGAAGATGGCACTCCTTCCCGTCTGTCTCCCCTATTCACAGAGGAAATGATGGGCTTCCCTTTAATGTGGACCACCTTACCATATCTTTCTCAAAATGGAGAACAGAAAGCCTGAAAGCCTACGGAAATGCGATAGTGCCGCAAGTGATGTACGAGATATTTTTTGCAATAGAAAAGATAGAAAAAGGAGAAATTTAGATGTATAGTTTTGTCAGTAACAGAGATTGTATGGAGGTAATGAAAACCTTTCCGGACAAGTATTTCGACCTCGGCATTGCAGATCCGCCATACGGCATAAAGCAGAGTGGAGGCCAGACAGGAGGAAAGGGAAAGTTGAGAAACCGCATTTTCAATCATGGTGCAATCGACAGCTGGGACTTCAAGCCACCGCAAGAGTTCTTCACGGAGTTGTTCAGAGTGTGCGAGAATGTTATCATTTTCGGAGGTAACTACTTCAACCTTCCGCCTTCCAGGTGTTTTGTGTGCTGGGACAAGGTGCAACCGTGGAAAAACTTTTCGCAGTGCGAGTTCATATACACTTCGTTCAAAGGTCCGGCCAAACTGTTCCGCATGGATAACCGCATAAAAGGCAAGATACATCCGACACAGAAGCCTGTAGCGCTATACAAGTATCTGTTGGAGACTTTTGCAAAACCTGGTGACAAAATCTTTGATCCTATGATGGGGAGCCAATCATCACGGATAGCCGCTTATATGTTAGGATTTGATTATACAGGATTAGAGATTGATACGGACTTTTATTCGAGTGGTAACAAAAGATTTGAGGAATGGACCACCCCAAAGCCTGTAGATGACAGCTTACCTAAACTATCTGAAAAAGATGTACAACGCAAAGTAGGCCGGTGAGGGCATTCTTTAAACTGGCCGCCTTATTTTTTACAGAATCCTCCCCGACACTCCGAAATGCCTCGGAGTGTTTTCTTATATTTTTTTTGTATATTTGCAAAAAGAAAAAAAATAGAAAAATGGAAACAACCTCAATCAGATCAACAAGTAGAATAAACAATATTCTGCTTTTAGTTAAGAAAATGCCAGCAAAACAACAAATAGAACTTGAATATTTGTTGAAGAGAATGTTGTTGATGGAACAAGCTGAAAGATTAGAAAAATCAGTAAAGAAAAATACTTTAACACTAAAAGACATTGTAGAAGAAGTTAAAAAGGTTAGACATGAAAACTAAAACAGTGTTTGACACGAACATTTGGGTATCCTATTTTCTCAAAGGAAATTTTAAGGAACTTGTTGAAATGGTCTTTGATTATGATGTGGATTTCTATAGGGCTAAAGAATTAACAAGGGAAATATCAGATGTTCTGACACGGAATAAATTAAAAAAATATCTTACTCTTCCAATATCCGAATATATAAGGTTCTATGAGAGATTAAGCATATTGATAAAAATAAAGTTGGAGTTTTCTGGTTGCAGGGATCCAAAAGATAATTTTCTTTTCGATTTGGCTTATCAATCAAATTCAAAATATCTTGTATCAGGAGATAAAGATGTGATGGAAACAGAATTAAAAAAGAAACTTGAAGTTATCACATTAACAAAATTCAAGGAAAGAATTTGCATATAATAATAAGAGGATTCATTTTTTGCCGTCTATCGCAATATAGACGGCTTTTTTTTGTCCGGTAGTCAGGAGTGCTAACTACCTCCAACTACCAAAAAAAAGCGTTTTGCAGAAATTGTTTTTTTTTGCCAACTACCTAACTACCTAACTACCATTTTTTAATATCCTTATTTTTAAGTAGTTATTTTTCTGATTTTTTGTAGTTGGTAGTTAGGGTAGTTAGCACTCAAACGAATTTTGTAAACGAATTTTTAATTTTTTTTCTCGGTAGTTAGGTAGTTGGTAGTTTTTGCACAAAACAACTTTTTTTCTTTTTTGATTTTTTCTCAATTTTTCCGTGAGGATTGATGTTTTTTGTATATTTAAGCAGCACGTTTTCAGTCAGTTATTGTTCACTTTGATACGAAAAACGCCTGTAACATTCTGTTTCACTTTTTGTTATGCGTTTTATAGTCATTGCGAAAACTGCGCCAAAACCACTGAAAAACTTTCCGTTTCACACCCCAAACAACCGGTTGTAAAAGGACATCTAATATAGGTTATACGGGTAACAGGCGGTTTGATGATGAGATAAAATATTGATAATATGAAATATATACAAAAACACATTCCAGCCGCCAGAACTCCAGAGGAATGGAAAGGTTTATCTACAAGTAATTTGAGAAAAGTTGTATTTGAATATATCAGAAAGAACTATGCCTTTGAAAAATATATCAACGATGACTTAAAACTACCTATCACCATATCAGTAAAATCAAGCAGGAAAACAGCCTTTGGAGAGGCCATGTATTTACAAAAAGCTGCATGTGCTATTATTCTTCCAGAACTATTGAAATATGCCGTCTATAACAATTTTGGACCCAAAAAGGACTCTGACTCTGACGGTGTTATCGGGTACCTGAATTTCAAGTGCAAATGTACTATTGATGGAAAACCAGAAGTAGTCCGTTTGGCTGTTCAATTCCAAAAAGGAGGAAAGTATTACTATAACATAGAAGTAAATAAAAAAGTTTGCATCACATAGGAGCCGTAGCCTTGCCTATATCCAATGCAAACTTTTTTATATTGTTATCTCGTAACAACATTGCAAATATACAAAAACTTTTAATACTAACCACTTAAAACAAAAAAATTATGAGCGAAGAAGCCGAAAAAGAAAAATTAGTTACTCTGGGAGTTAAGATCAACCAGAACACGCGCGACCGCTGGGATGAACTGAAAGCCGATGGAGCATTCGACACTGGCGGCCAATTCTTGGATGCCCTACTGGAACGCTATTCCAATCCTTTGAAAATCAACAAGGATAACGAGGAGGCCGTTAAGCAACTGAAGGAAACCGTAAGGCAGCAGCAGCTAACCATCGAAAAACTGTCATCCGACCTGCAACTTGCAACGGAAGGAAACCAGAAGCAGAAGGAGACGCTGGCACAAAACGCTGACCTTATCCAGGAGCTTTCGGAGAAGTTGAAGGCATCAGGAGACGCATTCGAGAGCGCATCATCGAGGAACAAGGAATACGAGCAGCGTATGAAGGGCTGCATTGTCGTTCCTGCTGAGCCTCTGGATATTCTGTGCCTGCAATACCTGGCCGACCGAGAGAACAAAAACCGCAAGCGCAACGACATCACTCCGGAGGTGTTTTTTATGTACTGCGTGCGAGAAATGCTAATCAAGGGCAACAAGTTTTCAATCGACTGCGTTCCGGATTCTGTTGTCAAGAAACTGCAACAACAACTAAAGGCAAAGGAGGAGTAATTGAACGCTACCACGGCTATACTGATTAAGACACTCACACCAACAGTCCAGAAACTGGCCGAAAGCGGCAAGATTGACGGACTTATACAGGCAGTGAAGGATGAGCAGGCAAAGCAGCTCGACCTGTCGTACAACGAGACTGTGGAGATAATGATCACCACCGAGTCGGGCGGGAAGGAGTACGTATCTTTGGTTATACTATATAATAATAGCACAATCAAGGAGGTGCTGCGCTCTATTCCTGTTGGGGAACTTATTGTTGAACTATTGAAAAAACTGTAACTATGGGATTAGGAATAAACACCGAACAAACAACAGAACACACGCAGGATTCCTTTGACGAGTTTCTGGACAGTTTGAAGCAGCCGCGCCAGGTGATGGCACCGGAGTTGGACGCTGTGGAGGCCGGCATGGAAATGACACCGTCGTTTGAAGGCAATCCGCCAGATATGGAGGAAAAAGAGACTCCAACCGAGCAGCGCGCCAGGTATAACCTCTCGATGATACCTGCCGAAACACTTGTTAACTGTGTGGACATAGCGTTTACACAAGTTAACAGCATCATTGCAAAGCAGAAGGTGGAAGGAGCAACCAAGGAGGAGAAGGACAGCCTTATCCAGGCAGCGGCAAACTATATGAAGGAGAAGGATATTGATATATCACCATCATCAATGCTGGTAGTCATGGTGCTGGTAGTCTATGGACCGAAGGTTTACAACGCTGTTGAACTCCGCAAGGCAAACGAAGAGAAAGAGAAACTACAGAAGGAGGTGGAGGCCCAGAAGAAACGGATTGCAGAACTTGAAGAACAGAAAGGCAAATAGCATGAACGGAACCAACAGATACGCCATAAGCTCAATCATTTGCGGCATCAACGGAACTGGCAAGACCACCTTGTTGAAGAACATCCTCAATGAAATGTCGAAAGCCGGCAACCGCATTCTGGTAGTCACGCCTGACACGCTCGAATGGCAGCACGCGCTACCTCTCACATCTTGGGAGGAGCTGCGCACATTCAAAGGCTATAGGCGCATACTCTACAGCCAGGATGCCATGAAGTACATCCAACGCTACTACAGTAACGGTGTGCTGGTGCTTGACGATTGCCGCGTGTACATCAAGGCGCAAAGCAATGACTTCATGCAGTGGCTACAGATCCGCCGCCGGCAAAGCGGCATTGACCTTTTCAGCGTTTTCCACGGACTTACACAGGTGCCGCCTGTCTATTTCACCTTCGCCACGAACTTGATACTTTTCTACACCAAAGACAACATCAAGCGACGGAATGAGTATATCGACGACACCGACTTTGAGACAATCCAGGCGGCAAAGAAGCGCATCGAGGGAAAGATAGCCAGCAATCCCTACTACTACGAAATTGTGAAACTTGACCAAAGACTGTAGCATGAACGAACCATTGACCTCACGACCTCGTACACTGAAGGAGATAGCCACCTACTACAATGTGGATGTGAAAACAGTGAAAAACTGGTTATCATGCGACACATTGAAGGATGTGCAGCCGGAAAAGGGCCGCTACTACTCCATACGACAACTTAAACGAATTATTGAACATTTAGGAGAGGCATAATGTGTGTAATTGCTTTTGGTTTGGATTTGGTATTGGTATGTCTGTCGGCATACTTATAGCAGCATTTGCTTTTTTGATTGCAATATTAACAGGATAAAATTAACAACATGGGAATATTTAGAAAACAAAAAACGCATAACGGAGGTATAGCCTATACCTATTATCCGGGCAAACACGAAAAACATACTGTTCAGATCATACGGATGTGTGATAAGGATGGAAAATACTTTGAAAAGAAAATCCACCACTATCCGGCGAACGGAGGGCAGAAGTGCTATAGCACAAGCCGGATTATTTACAAGGAGGAATAGGGAATAACAAGGAATAATAGGGAAAAACAGGGAGAAACAGGGAGAAACAGGGAAAAAGTGGAACATGCGCTTTTCCCCTGTTCTACTTTTGTGCCTTCAAAACTTTTATCATCATCAATAACCAAAAAACAAAAAACATTATGAAAAAATTCATCACCGACAACATGTATCTTTTGGTAATCCTGGCACTCGTAGCTGGTGGCTGGGCAGCCTACAAAATCTGGAAATCAGAAAAGAACGATGCACCCACTGCGTAAGAAGAAATCAACAAAAGTTTAACCATGAATAAGCAATATATTATGAGCAAGTACAACAGAAATTTAACCAACCGATTTGCAGGACAGATCAACGGCGTTGACGTGAAATTCAGCGATCCCAACGTTTCGGAAGGCATTGTGAACCACATGACCATCAGTGTGAAGAACAATGCGAACACTCCGCTTCCTTTCGCCATCATCCCTGCAAACTTCGATACTTTGCGTATCAAAACCACCTTGACCAGAAGTGCATCCGACGGCCCTATCACTGGTGTTGTTGTTGACAAAGAGTACAACAACTGCCTCGACATGCAAGAAGCCGGCTTCGTAATCAAAGGTGTTGCCAATGACGGCAGCTACGTAGATTCAGAAGTGGACTACGAATGCAGCTCAGCAGACCCCGCACGCTCCATCAAGCAGTTCCTCAACTACATCAGGTTGAACCCCTCCCGTCTTCAAAGCATGGAGGTCGTAGCCAGCGATGCCAACGCTTTCGACACCAACATGAGACTCACCTATGTGAACCCGTTCTTCAAGAATGCAGAACAGGAAATCAACCTGAGCGTGTTCTACAGCCTCTACCAACAGGCTACCGACCGCATCCGCATGGAGTTCGACGGCAAGGTTGAGTTGAGCGACCTGTCGCTGATGACAGCCATTATCCCGGCCAACTCCACCATGAAGTTCGTCATGCGCTTTGTCTAAGTAATCATTGTTAAGAATGACGACAGAAAAGGCCCGCCCTTCATCGGGCAGGGCCTTTTTTGTTGCTAAAACCGAAAGATTATGGCAAAATTAAAAAGATTAGATGATGACGAGATTGATTATTGGCTTAACTATGATTACAGTGAAGTAGAGAAGACTAATAAGGAAGTCGAAGACATCATAAAGAAACAAGTTGAAGAAGATGCTAAAAAAGAAAACACTAACGACCGAGCCAACAAGCAAGGCGGCAACGCCGAAGGCTGGTTCGGTATCGGCAACTCGATTTTGAACAACCTGGGCGGCATCTTCAGCGGAATCGGCTCCATCGTCGGTGCTTCAAAGGGAACACCGCAAAATGCGTATTACATTGAAGAGAAAGACAATAGCGGCATCGGCACCTATCTGATTATCGGGGGTGTGGTTCTGGCCGTTGTCGTCGTCGTCATCGTCCTTGTTGCGAGAAAGTAATGTACCTATACACCGACAGTAGCGAGTTGCAGGACTGCCCTGCGGCGGTTGACATGGAGACAGGCGATGTTTACATCAACCGCGACGTGTGGGACAGGTACACAGAGGCCGAAAAGAAGTTCATCCTGGGCCACGAGCTGGGCCACTACCGGCTCAACACCGACGATGAGAAAGAGGCCGACGAGTACGCACTGCACCGCAACTTCGGAAAAGTCAGAAAATCACTAAAATCAGCATTCACGGCATTGGAAAAAGCAGGCGTAAACAATGAACAGCGTTGGGGCGAACTCTACGAAAACGCCCTCGAAATAGACGCAGACCACGGCAACGAGCGCGCTGCCGCCGAATTAAAGAAAATCAAGTACAAAACAAAAAAAACATCTACAACCATGAGAAACATTCCAGGACAAATCACTTACATCCAGCCGGATTATCCTATTATGAACAATTTCTGCCGCGCCGACGGCGACGAAGGCGGAGATCCCGGAGAGCCGCAAACCCCTCCCTACACCCCCACTAACGACGGCATGGGCTTCCACCGCCAAGGCGTGCAGGTAGGCAGCGTCTTTTTGAAAGTTACCGATATTATCCTGATTGCCATCGGTGTCATCTTGCTTGTGAAACTTAAATAAGACCGGCCATGCACGAGGATCTGAAAACTCCTTTGGCGGTTTACAGCAAGGGCTTTAAGTCACCCATGCCCAAACAGGAGGGATGGCGTAAAAGGTTTCGATATTTCAGCCTGACAGACACAGAATACAACGAGCTTGTAAGTTTGTTGGGTACCACAAAGACCTTTGATGCCTACCCGAAGAGACTCCGTGTCTATACTTCCGACACATCGAGACTACAGGGGCTATTGCAGAAAACAATCCCCTATGTCAAAAAAATGACAGCGGAAAGGGAAAGTTCAAGCAAGGCTTACGTGAGGATGTACTTCAACACGACAGCCGACAGGAATAAGGCAAAAACAACAATCGATCAGATAAAATCAGGTGGTGAAATTGTATCGTATGATGCAACCAATCCTCGCATTGCCTTTAATGTGGCCGGCAATCAAGTTGCCATTACAGAAGCCAGGGAAGTTAGCACAACCAAATATCAAAATGGTGTAACCGGCAAAGAAGAATATTTGAATGAACAAGCGGCAGAGCGTGCAAAAAACAGTGAATATGCAGCTCAAACCGACAGTTTGAAAACCTATGTCATTATCGGCCTCGTTGTCTTGCTGCTTGTTCTGTTTATTAAACTATCAAAAAAATAATCTATGGCACAACAAAAAATGAGTAACGGTATGATATGGTCTAATCTCATCCAGCATGGAGCGGAGATTATTGATTCATTGGGCCGTAATACAGCCAGTAACACCAGGGAGTTTGGAAATAGTATCGTGGCTATTATCCAGGCAGGAAAAGGAGAATACCCCACCATAGAATACCAGTCTGATTCAGACAAATACATAGCAATAGCTGTTGTTGCTGTTTGCGCACTCGTCGCATTGATACTATTTTTAAAATCTTAAATGAGGAAAAATGAGAATTTCAGTACCCTATGTTGGATATTCCAACGCCCCGCAAGCTGACACAGGATCCACTACACGATTGATTGTTGTAGGTTCTGTCCTTATTGTAGTCGTGATTGCGGTTGCAATCATATTTTCAAAGAAAAAATAATACACTATGGCAAAAAACAATTTCAAGACAATAGACAAACTCATCGAGGATCCGCGGCGCGTGATAGCCATCGTTATCATCATCGTTGTTGTGGTGCTTTTGCTCTACTTCTTCTGGGGCAAAATACAAACCCTGTTTGCCAAGCTTTCAGGGAAAATTCAAGCCAATCAGGAGTTGAATGAATATACCGAGCAGACGGGTCAAACCCCAAGTTTGAGTGATGTGAAAATTCGCTCTCTCGCCAATCAGATTGAGGAGGCAGCTTATGATGATAACTTGTTTTTCGGATTGGGCACAAATGAAGAAAAAATATACGATGCTTTCAATCAACTCGGTAACACGGCAGACTTGCTGAAACTCAAATCAATATATGGCACACGCCATGACAAGATGCTTGATGCCACTATCTCATCCGAATTGAACCGTGGTGAAATCAGGACACTCAATAACATATTGGCAAACAAAAACATAGACTACTCTTTCAAATAACCATGAACGACAACGAAAACACAACAAACCTGTGGGGCATCCTCAACGGTAAGGACGCCCTCAAATTCGAGGTGAGCCTTGAAGGTGAAACCATCGCATACCTGGCTGTAGGCGTGTTCGTCGTAGGCCTGGTGCTTATTGCCATCAGCAAGGCATGGCCTCAAAAACGATAAGACATGAAACCTGCTGAATACCTCAAAAACTACGCACAGTACTTTGTCATAGCCAGCGAGTACGACACTATCTTCCCATCTGTGAAGATAGCACAGGCCGCGCTCGAAACAGGATGGGGCAAGCATATTGTAGGCAACAATCTCTATGGCATCAAGGCAACAGGCAACACCACTCCATACTGGAGCGGTGCCTATGTATCGGCCAACACGACAGAGTATGGCAACGGAGGCTACCAGTCGCAGGTATCAAAATTCAGGTCCTATCCGTCATTCTCCGACAGCATCAGGGACCATAGCCATCTGCTCAACACCCTGTCAAGATATGCAGGCGTGCGAAGTGCAGCAACACCGGAGGAGCAGGCGCGCGCATTGCAAGCGGCAGGCTACGCCACCGATCCAAACTATGCCGACAAACTGATTAGCATTATCAACACGTACAATCTGAAAAAGTACGATTCAAAAAAAAAAATTATGAAATACCTTGAAATCACCGCAGCCATCATCGGCATACTGTTTGCCGGCTGGACCATTTACAAAAACTTCAAATAGACCATGAACAAAATAATTACCATACCCAACAAGAAAATAAACCGTTCGCCACAGTTTAGGCACTATGTGCCTGGCCGCAATGTGACCTTTTCGGATATTGACCACCGCGTGGAGAAAATAAATGCAACAGGTGGGGCTGGCGGCGGTTTGCAGGTTGTGACCCAGGTCCCGGAGCCGGAAGAGCTTGTTGATGGCGACTACTGGTTCCAGGTGAATAGCTAACATCGTTTGACGTATGGACTTGATTAACACCGTACTTACTGTTTTGTCGTATGCTCTCGTGGGAGGCCTCGCCTCCTGCGTGAGCGTGTTTGTCACTCTCAAGGCATTAAGGAGAAAGGAAAACGCCGCCGCAGCCGACATGGAGGAGGTTGCCGAGGCCAAGGCCATACAGAACGATCAGAACAGGCTGGCTTTCTATGGAAATCTGATTAACGACTTGACCAACAGACTCAACGATATGGTTGTACGAGCTGGTGATGCCGAGCGCATAAACAAGGAAATTACATCCATCAATAATTCTTTGGAAAAGAAGTACAACGAACTCAAGACTAAATATAACGAGCTTGAAAACAAGTACATTGAACTCGAAAAACAATACGAAGAACTCAAAAAGAAGAAAGAATGAGCACAAAGAGAATAACAATGAAACAGAAAGTGTCCGGCGGATATGACACTCTGCTCCCATACACTAATGCCAACCAAGTTGGGGGGCTATCTGCTGCTATTGATACTCGGATAAACGAGCGGGGACTTGCAGACAGGGTGTTTCGTGTTCACCTTTCACCGCGCACTGAAAGAAATCCTTTCTCTGTAAATTACATGGTAGAGTACCGTGATGGTGTTACCGTGCATTGTGACAAATACATTGAAGATATTTTACTTCGTGTAGGAGAGGACGGTTGGGACGATTATCACGGCAATTACTATGAAAGCCTACTTTTGGGTCTTGTGGCTGACTACAACCTATACAAGAATGAGTGCTACAAGCGTGGTGATGACTTCTACGAACATTTCCTCGACAATCAAGCCATGACTTTAGAAGAGGATAAAATCTATGTTGACATCACTCCTGAATATACGCTGGTGCAAGAGCAGGGCTGGCACGACCATACCGGCTACCAGTACTACTATAATCCAAATGACGGGCAGTTTTACCGCGATGCGGAATTTACTGATTTCTTCCAAGGCGTGAACGGCATCAAGTACCAGGATCTGAACACCGATAATGTGTACCTGTGCGCAGTCAACAAAACATCTTACCGCTACCAGCCCGCCGGTTACCGTTTGTGCGCCTGTGAGTGGTGGGACCGGGAAGGCTACCTTTCTGACGGAGTTTTTTACGAGGATTCGGCTCTTACCGTTGAGATGGAAGCTGAAGAATACACTTTGTACCATGACCTATACACAGACAGAGTTTTTGCATACGTTGCCGAAAGTATAATACCCTGTATGATAGAGGACGACCTTATGGATATTGGCCACATGCAGCTGTCCGACTTCAGATGCAAGGGTGACAACTATGTGCAATTCCAGTTGTTCCAAAACAATACCGAGATAACCTTTACCGGCAGGGCTTACTATGACGCAGATCAGAGATATTTGGACTACAATCCAGACCTGTGGAGCATGAATATTTCCAAGGAGAAATACCAACTGAAGGCCAATCTGGTACAGGAAATCGGCAAAGCCAATCCGGATTTATATCCGTCGGTAGTGGCCGTGATGGACTATGTGAACCAAAACAGCTAAAATAGTGAACGATGAAAAAGTTGGGCAGATTAAAATTGTCAGTCGCAAGAGCAATCAATGTCAAGTGTGCCAATATCTGCATATCAGACTCTTATATTGTGCATATAGCCAACACGCATAAGAAAGAACTGGAACAGGTGGGTATGAGTGCCATAGACTACGCCCAGTTTGTTGTCGATAACTACAACCAAATACGAAAGGGATCCGGAGATTCGATTCTGCTTGTTGTGTACAACAAAGAACTAAGCCACACAGCGGCCATTGCACTGAACTATTCTCTAAAAAGTGAATTTTGGGAGGTGAAAACCGCAGAGCCGAGACGACAAAGCGAAATAGTGAAAAGAAAGTTATTGTGGCGGGATTGCCCAAGTCCCGAATGATTCCTGCTATCATTCCCATTTGTATCACCAACTGAAATGCAGGGTTGGCTGATATATGGCGATTAAGGACACAACAACACTGCAAAGAAACAAAAAAAAACAACACAAAACACAAAACACCATGAAAAAGAAAACAGTCATTCCTGTAGTCATCCTTTCGCTCACAGCCGCAGTTGTGGCTATTGTGCTTGTTTTGAAGCGCAACGGATGGAAGAAGTATGAGCTTACGGACGAAGGGATGAAATGGTTGCAAGTCTATAGGTCAGACGGTACTGAACTGTACTATGCTACAGGAGCCGAAAGGGTAAAGGCCAACCTGAACGGAAAAAAGGAAATCTTTTATACCACTGGTGGCTTCATCGACCAGACCGACATTTTTGTTCCTATCAAGGCCATCTACTGGGATGAAGGCAAACCAAAGAGCTTCGGAGGGGACGCATACATTCTAAAGGAAATGATTAAAACAGCATAAGACCATGAAAAAGAGAACCATCATCATTTTAGTTATCGCAGCCGTCGTGGTGGTAGGCACCATCGTGCTTGTAAAGAACTGGGGCAAAATAACCGGCAAGGAAACAGAATCGGATGACGGCATCCAAACGAAAACCAATATAAGAATCAAATCATAGAACCATGAAAAGAACAACCAGAAAAAACAAGGCAAACTTCGCCAGCAAGATCCTTAAATCGCAGAAGGATGACTATCAAAAGATTTTCCGTGCCGAAATCCGCAAAGGCGGTGATCCTCAAAAGGCAGCCGTGCGCGCCGGCAGCGTGTACCGCAGCCGCTATGGTGCCACCAGAACACAACGCTGGAAACTCGCCCTCAAAAGAGCAAAATAAAACTATACAAAAACGGAAAACTAATCAAATCAATACGATAGGACCATGACTACACGAAAGAAAACGACAAAGAAAACAACCAAGAAGCCCGAATTTTCAGCGAATAAGAAGCTGGAGAATGTTTTGCAGGCAATAAAAGACCAGTTGCTGCATATCGGCAATACAAAGAAGGAATCCATCAGTGAAATCAAACACTACTACACGAGTTTTAAACGCCAACCTGACCACAATCTCGTTGAATACGGCTCTCTTCTCATCTATTATGGCGACATACGTGACATGTATAAGAAGGCCGGCTATGGCTCGACCATTGACAGAATGAGCGACGAGGCATTGTGGAACACATACAAACGCCAAGTGGGTTATGTGGCAAGACACCTATTATCAAACAACAAATAAAAAACTATGGACAAAAAAACAATCTACATCATACTGGCCGGTCTCGCCATCATCGCAATCTGGTACTTTATGACCAAGAAGGGCGACATTGACACCGGCAACACAGGCGGCAGCACTGGCGGCAACACAGGCGGTAGCACCGGCGGCAGCACCGGCGGCAACACAGGCGGTAGCACCGGCGGCAGCACTGGCGGCAGCACTGGCGGCAACACAGGCGGCAACGATAATCCAGGATTCAAGATAGAGATGGTTGACACCTATGTTACGGATCCTACAAAAATCAGCTCGAATGGCGAAGTACAACAACAAAAAATGAGAAGAGACAAGTCGGCCACTGACAAGGGCAAAATGTACTTGACCGATGGAAAAGGCAACAGAATAGAGGTTGACGAAAACAAATATCTCTTGAACAGCAGCGGCAATAGAACCACGTGGAAGTACTACAGGACCAATAAGGGGGTGTACTGGGTATATAATACCGCAGTCGTAGGTTTGAGCGTATTGCTGGCTTGGTTGCCAGTGTCAACAGGTGGCACCATTCCATTAGGCATTGTCAGACTTAAAGATTTTGATTCCTCCAAGGTAATCAGATTCACCGGCAAAAAACGCTATTTCAACCCCCACAGTCAAATGTATTTCGTAGCTAAAGTATAGTAGCACCATGAAAGAGAAAAACGAACAAACCTACATCATACTGGCTTTCATAGCCATCATTGCATTTTTGTGGTTCAAAAAGCAGAAAGAAGAGACAAAAACGAACGGCAAGGTGACACCAACACCAGGATCGGGTGGCGGTGGCGGCAATGATAATCCAGGCACAAGCGGCGGCGATAACGACGGGGACGACGACAATGGCGATGACGGCGTCGATGGGGACGATGATAATGGCGATGATCCAGAAAATCCAAACATAATCGTAGGTGGTTTGATTTATCAGCCACACAACGATCCTTTAAATCCATCTGACTTGCAACAATATGAGGAAACGAATATGGATTTGTTGCCTACTCGGAACAATGAGGAACCAAAGTTGCCAATGGAATTATTACCAGATGAACGATTTGAAGATTTGGTAAACCAAAAGCTCCTTCGTTTCAATCAATCACTCAAAATATCACGCAGAGAGACAATTCATTTTGTATCGAATATCTAAAACTGAAGAATTATGGGACAATTAGGAATATTGGGCATCGGCTCCACATCTATCTACAACCGTGACGGCGTGGCTTGCAGCCTGCAATACAGCGTCATCGGCGACATCGACACATCAGGCGAAACCTTCCGGCTTCCCAACCTGCAATCGTTCAACATCAAGAACAACGGCAGCAACGCTGTCGAACTATCGGTGAAACTGGCCGGCATGGAGGAATTTGTCACAACCAAATTTCAACCAGGCTGGAATCCCGAAATAGTGATCGAGATTGAAACGAACAACGAAAGCGACCTGCAATACGGATATTAAAAACGGGAGGTAATTATGGCAACTGAAAAAAAACGTTGGAAATATACGCTTGCTCTTCACAAGCCCAACAGTTTAAGCTCGAAGAGAATAGCAGCCGGCACAGCACGCAAACCGATGACAAAAAGAGAGATCATTTCGGCTCTTTCTTCCAAACACAGCATTCCTGCGAAATTCGTATATGATGGAAGAATAGGCCTTTACACTCTCTATAAGGCACGCACACACAATCATTATTATATACTAATTTTTGAAAGGTAATCATGGCATCAAATCGACTACGGTCAGCTTGTTGGCAAAACATCACTAAAAAAGCAACACAATTCAGATGATACAATAATCATAATTGCTGTAGCTGTAATTTTAATCATAATCTTATCAGATTAAAATATATAATAAAAATATATTTTCTGCGTTTTGATACGCATATTAAAAAAACGGAATGAAAATCAAGAAAAACGGAACTGTTGATGGCTATTTGATTGCCGACATTGCCACTGTAATAACAGTGGTTCTTTTTGTTTTGTTCGTAGTAAAAAAGGTGAAATTTGGCTGGTTTGCAGGCGGAGTGGCCACAACAGGTATCACACTCCTACTGCAAAGCCTTTTAGGTAAGGCACAAGTGCGAAACAGAAGCAACCAAATGATATTGGCAAAGAACGAGGAGACACCCGATATTGATGTTGTTAATCCAGGCGAAACCGCAGTTGGCATTGATGGCATCACCATTTTAAACGACAATGTAACTGTGAAAGTGGAGGATAACAATATAGGGGAGAGCAACCAAAGCCATAATGTTTCTATTGAGATGTCAAAGCAAATATCCTCAATATCACAACCTTTTATTGATGTTGATAGCAATAACAGCCAACAGCGAAGTATCACAGTGTATAAAGTGCCTAATGGTGTACATGCTACTGTGAACGCCAAAAACAAGGTGAAGATAACATCTCTATGGGGCAGGTTGATTTACGAAGTTCTTGGCGGACAAATCGCTACGCCTCCAGATAGCGGATGGAACAAGATGTTTGGTGTCAATAACTAAAACTCCAATTTATTATATTCCAATATCTTGAACGCATCACTTCTGTGGGTGTAGCGTTCAGTCATTTCAAGCGAGTGGTGATCCGCAAGCTCTTTAACATATTTAGCCGGTACGCCGGCTTCAAGCATTTCTGTGATGCCTGTGTCTTTCAGCGAGTAGAACTGATAGGATGCAGGCAGTTTTAGTTTGTCGCGCATCATTTTCCACCGTTCGGCAATACGAGTCGAGGCCATCATTTTCGGTCCAGGAGCGTATGTGTTCCTATTGGCGAAAATATACCAGTTGCCGGGACATCCTTTCAGCGTTTCAAAGTAAGCCATAATATCGTCGGGAACTCCTAAAATCCTTTCATTGTGATTTTTTGCCACATCTGGACGAACTTTCAACAGTCTATTGTCAAAGTCAATGTCGGAAATACGCAGCGAGACAATTTCGTGTGGACGGATAAACAGCCTGTAGCATAGCTGCATGACATAGTAGTAATTGGGTATCGAGGCCATAAAGAACTCCTTTATCCTTTGCCTTGCCTCCCTTGGTATGATGGTACGGCTTTTCCTATCCACCTTCCTTTTAGGCAAATTGGCGGCCGGATTATCCTTTGCCCATCCTCTCTGCACAAAGAAGTCAAACAGCGTGAACAGGAACATTATATAGTTGTTGTAGGAGCGGTTGGAGAGCTTTTTTTGCCTTTCTGCCCAATCCAGATAGTTCAACAGAAAAGTGCTTTCAATGCTGTGGCACGGTGCAGATGACAGTTTCCGAGCATCGAGCCACCGTAAAAAAATTACGGAAAAAGATTTGTACGAACGTATGGTTGCCTGTCTGCTCGACTTTGACTTTTCAATCAGGAACTTGCTTATGGCCTTATTGATAGAGAGGCTGATCTTCGATGTTTTCTCGTATATCGGTGACCATCCCTCAAATAGTCTCTTGTTGATGGCAGCACACAGAAGCCTGGCGTATTTAAGCCGCTCCTTTGCTCCTTTCACATGGTTGCAGCGAACTCTTTTGCGCACCAGCTTATTGATGTCTTGATCAAAGATATAGTAGGAAACATATACTTCGCGCTTGTTCACAACTTCGGCAGGTCGGAAGTCAACGAAAATTTGGCGCATTTTTTTTTCTCCTTTCTGATTTTTTCTCGGAAAGGAGTCGATTTGGCGCAAATTTGGCGCAGTAAAGTCTTTAAAATTGGCGCAATCCGTTGTTTTACAATGAACTGCGCCTATTTGGTAGCGGGGGCAGGACTCGAACCTGCGACCTCCGGGTTATGAGCCCGACGAGCTACCACTGCTCTACCCCGCACTATGGAACTGCAAAAATACAATAATTCTTCGAGAAAATGGAAATAGCCGCATTTTTTAACTTTTTTTTTCAAACTCACTTTTGATTATTTATAACATTTTGTATATCTGCTATTTATATGAAAAATGATTTTTTATAACAACTCTTTTTATAGAGATAAAACGCCCTTGATAGAAAGGGTATGTCTGCCAAAAAGAAAAAAATTTGTACCTTTGGCCTTCAAAAAATGACAATGAGACTAAAAATTATCCTATTCATACTGCTCTTTCTCATCGGCTCGATGCCACTTTTCGCACAAGTGGAAGACTTAGACGCCATGGTGGAAGTGGACTCAACAGAAACAGACACTATTGCCATCAACTGGAGTGAAGTCAATGCCGACCACAGTTGCGCCCGTGTGGACTCGATTGTGAACTTTGCCCTCACCAAGTTAGGTAAGCGTTACAAATACGGCTCAGCCGGACCTTATACGTTCGACTGCTCAGGACTGATGTATTTCACTTTCAAGCACTTCGGCATTACGTTGCAACGCAGTTCGCGCCAGCAATACACGATGGGCAAAAAAGTGAAAAAGAATGACATCCGAAAAGGAGACTTGGTCTTTTTCCTTCGCGGCAAACAGGGTCATCGCTACATCGGTCATGTTGGGCTTGTCATTTCGGTTGATTCGCTGCACAACTTCAAGTTCGTCCACGCCTCCTCACCCAAATACGGTGTCCGCATTGACGAATCGACCAAGTCGGGCTATGCACGAAGCTTTGCCGGCGCTCGCCGCATCATCGAGTGCAATGGAGAAAACCAACCTTATATTATTCCAGATGAGCCTATTACAGAAGATTTGGTCATAGCCATCGACTCCACCCGCAACGACACGATCCCTCTTTTGCCGCGTGTGCAGACACCAGAGCAACAGAAAGCGCAAAGTAATGTCAAATACCATTACGTGAAACAAGGTGAAACCCTATCGGCCATTTCACGCAAATACCATGTTTCCGTAGCTAATCTTGTCAAGTGGAATAACCTGAAAAACCCAGACAGACTCAGCATCAACCAACGGCTAAAAATATACCGATAGCTAACGCTTCGGAACCAATCCCAGCGAATCCAAATCGTGAGCCAACTTTTGTGTAAACAACGCCGCCCCCACCCGATTGAGGTGTGAAGCATTGTAGAAATAGGCCGTATCGTACGACAAGCTGTCGTAAGTGTAATCCAAAATGGGCACATCAAACGGCTTGGCAATCGCCGACATCATGCCGTACCAACCGTCCAAATCCTCAATCTTGCGCGTAGCACCGATATAATACGGAGCCACGACAAACGCCACTTGTATCTGCTCCTGCTGGCATTCCTCCAAGAAATGCACCACCTCGGCCACCGCTTCCGGCTCACGGCTATAGATAATCGTGTCGATGCGGGCCAACATGGAACCATCCCACGGCTTGTCGGAATCGCAAAAGCCCTTGTAAGCTTTCTGCTCCGGCTGACAATAGAACGAAGTGCCACCAATCACCTCCTTAATCTCTTGAATATAATTACGATAGCGCCAACATGGGATGACAGCATCCGCCCACGAGAAATCCTCCAGTTTGTGGGTTTGTCGCCATAGATAAGCATCATTCAGATAAGGCACAAACTGTATGCGCTGGTAGCCGTTGCTGACATCCATCGTGCCTTGGTAAACCTCAAACAGAATAAGTTGCGGCTTCTTCTTTTGTTCTCTACGATAAACATGGTACTTGATTACCTGCGACTCGACCGCACGGCCGTCCATTCCCAGGTTATAGCTGCTGATATGGAGCGCGCTATCCAATATGCGCGGATTGAACTGCACGTAGGCGCGCGAGCTGCCCATTATCAAAATATCCGCATTAATATCAGTATTGTAAATATCGTTCCAATTGGCAAAAGGCGAGGCTTCCATTTTCTTGAACTGACGGGTTATGAGGAAATCCATACCCCATGCCAGCAGGCCGAGCAGGCCGAAGAACAACAGCAACATCGAGAGGAATTTCTTCATGACCTAAAATTGAAAATAGATAAATGTTTCGGAACCTTTTTGTGCAATAAAGATGATGAATATCAGTATGTAATAGATGGTAAACTTCACAAAATGAGAGGTGACATGCTGCAAATCCAAGCCATGCTGCTTGTCGCGCTGGAACCACTCAACCGTCATCATGACAGCGATGTAGAAGAGCACTGGCAGCATCTTCATATTAAACGGATTGTGCCACGGCCCAAGCAGTCCGCAGAGGTAGGATGCGGCCATGGAAATAGTGTCGGCACGGAAGAAAATCCACCCCACAACAACCAGCAGGAACGTGAGCGTCATCTGCAAGCACTCCTTCCACGAGGGCAGCCATCTGCCGACGGCCACTGTGTCGGTATATTTGCGATTTCTGCCAGCCAGAATCAACGGCAGAAACAACAGGGCATGAAAGGCCCCCCATGCGATGAACGTCCAGTTGGCGCCGTGCCAGAAGCCGCTTACCAAAAAGATTATAAGCGTGTTGCGTACAATTTTAGCCTTGGTGGTCCTGCTGCCGCCCAGTGGAATATAGACATAATCGCGAAACCATGTGGTGAGCGAAATGTGCCAACGGCGCCAGAACTCGGCAATATCGCGACTGAAGTAGGGGTTGTTAAAGTTGCGCATCAACTTGATGCCGAACAATTTGGCCACGCCAATAGCGATGTCTGAGTAGCCCGAGAAGTCGGCATAAATTTGGAAGGCGAACAGAACGGCAGCCAGCGCCAACGAGGCACCATCGTAGGCTGTATGATTGCCAAAGACCTCATCCACAAAAACGGCACAGTTGTCGGCGATGGCCATTTTCTTAAACAGGCCCCACAGCATCTGACGCAAGCCATCCACAGCCTGGTCGTAGCTGAAGGTACGCTGCTTGCCAAATTGCGGCAGCAGGTTCGTGGCCCGCTCGATGGGACCCGCCACCAGCTGCGGGAAAAAGCTCACGTAGGCAAAAAATTGGACAATGTCGCGCACCGGCTCCAATTTTCCGCGATAAACATCTATACTGTAGCTCAACGCCTGGAAAGTGTAAAAACTGATGCCCACGGGCAGGATGACATGCAACAACAGGCCATCACTCTGGCCGTGCAAAAAGAGGTCAGCGAAAGCCGTTGCAAAGAAGTTGTAGTATTTGAAGACGCCCAGTATCAATAGATTAACAACAATATTGAGCGCACTTAGCAACTTGGCTTTCTTCGGGCTGCCCGCACGATAACGGCCAATAAGCAGTCCGCTGCCCCAGCTGCACAACGAAGTGAAAGCAATGAGAAACAGAAAACGCCAGTCCCACATACCGTAGAATAGGTACGATGCGGCCACCACAAACAGATTCTGCCATCGCACATGCCGGTTAAAGACAAACCAATAGAGCAGGAACACTATCGGCAGAAAGACGGCAAAACTGAGGGAGTTGAACTGCATGGGGGATTAGATTTGGGTACAAAATTAGGAAAAAGAGCCATTATCGCCACATAATAAATTTTCTATTTTTGCGTTGACTATAAATCAATTTTTCATTTTTTGTACTCACAACCCTTTTAAATCATGAAGTTCTGATTATTACTAGAATATAAGTTATGAAACATCTTACTCTTATCTTAATACTTGTATTTAGTTCAATTCTATTTTTTGCCTGCCATAAAGAAGAGCAAGAAGAAGAAGAAGAACTAAAAACAACAGTTTCAGATTATGATGGTAATGAATACCCCATCATAAAAATTGGTAATCAATATTGGACACAAGAGAACATTCGCTCACGTCACTACGCCAATGGAGAAGCAATTAACGATTACATGTATCCCAATAATGATGCTAACTTAGTAGAAAAGTATGGGTTACTCTATTCTTGGGATGAAGTAATGCATGGGAAAAAGGATAGCGAAAACAATCCAAGTGGGGTGCAAGGTATTTGTCCCGAAGGTTGGCATGTGCCCAGCCACGCCGAATGGACCCAACTAACCAATTATGTGGGAAAACAAACTGAGTTTCAATGCGATGGTAATGTAAGAAATGTTGCCAAAGCACTTGCCTCTACAGAAGATTGGTTAGAGTTTGAGATGACTAAATGTGCTATAGGTAATGATCTTTCAAAAAATAACTTAACGGGATTTTCCATTTATCCCGCTGGCTCAGGAGCAGAAGACTCTTATAAAAACACTGCCCTTTTTTGGACTTGCACAGAATATTTTAACGAAAATTATCCTGATGAAAATGGGAAAAAGGCATACTCTAGACAACTTCACAATTATGGTGTAAGTGTTTATAATAGAAATTCATTCAAAACTTGCCATTTTTCTGTTAGATGTGTAAAAGATTAATTTTAAAGCATTTGGGCATTTATAATGTACTTGTGCAACCCCTACGGGGTTGATGGTTTAACTTCGGAATAATAGCTATTAATATGTATTCCCTACGGGAATAAAAAAGAGGAAACTCCATCAGTGTTTCCTCTTTTTTTACACATCTTAATGTTTTGTTTTACAGCACTTTCTTGTAAAGGTCGCGGATAATCTCCACGGTCACTTCGCGCGGGTTGCCAGGCGTGCACACATCGGCGTAGGCAGCGGCGGCCAGTTTGTCGAGGTCGCTCTCCTTGATGCCCAACTCGCTCAGATGCTGCGGAATGCCAACCTTGATGGCCAAGTCGCGAACGGCTTTCACAGCGGCATTAGCGGCTTCTTCCTTCGACATGCCAGGTGTGTAAACTTCCATAGCCTTAGCAATCAGCACATACTTGTCAAGGGCGGCGGGTGCGTTGAACTCCATAATCGTGGGCAACAACAAAGCGTTGGCCACGCCGTGGGGAATATCGAAGATGGCACCCATGGGGTGAGCCATACCGTGAACCACACCCAGACCCACATTCGAGAAGGCCATGCCGGCAATGTATTGTGCCACAGCCATACCATCGCGAGCTTCGGCGTTGGTGGGCTCAAATACGGCAGTCTCCAAATATCTGTGAATCATTTCAATAGCCTTAATCTCAAACATATCGCTCATCTCCCAAGCTCCTTTGGTAATCAAACCTTCAATGGCGTGAGTCAGCGCATCGAGACCAGTAGAGGCGGTGAGGCTCTTGGGCAGCGTATACATCAGTTCGGCATCAACGATAGCGATGGCGGGAATGTCGTTGGGGTCAACGCAAACCATCTTCTTCTCGTTCTTCTCGTCGGTAATAACGTAATTGATAGTCACTTCGGCGGCTGTACCTGCCGTGGTCGGCAGCGCAATGATGGGTACCGATTTCTTCTTGGTGGGAGCCACGCCTTCCAGCGAAACCACGTCCGAGAACTCGGGGTTGTTGGTAATGATGCCGATAGCCTTGGAGGTGTCGATAGACGAACCGCCGCCAATGGCAAGGATAAAGTCGGCACCCGATTCGGCGAAAGCTTTCACGCCGGCCTTCACGTTGCTCACGGTCGGGTTGGGCTTAATGTCACTGAATACGGTGTAGGGGATGTTGGCAGCTTCGAGCACTTTGAGCACTTTGTCGGTCACGCCAAACTTAATCAAATCCTTATCGGAGGCCACAAAAGCCTTGTGCAGTCCCAGGCGGGCAACTTCTTGCGGGAGCACCTCGCGGGCACCGGGGCCGAAATAGGAAACTTCATTTAATACGAATCTTCTTGTCATGGTAATTGTTTTTAGGATTAGAGAAAAAAAGAGGCTGTTGTGCAACAGCCTCTTTCATATTACACGCGGTTGAAATTATTTTCCAAGGTTGTGTTTCTTGCAGAAGTCGTCGAGAACTTCCTTCAAGGTCGGGGTGCCGATTTCTTGAAGTTCGTAACCGATCTTCACGCAAGGTTTGTTGATCTTAACGAAACGTTGCAGGTCGATAGGAGTACCGATAACAACGGCGTCGCAAGGCGTGTTGTTGATGGTCTTCTCGAGGTCGCGAACCTGTTCTTCGCCATAACCCATAGCGGGCAGCAAAGTACCGATGTTAGGATAAATCTGGAAGGTTTCGCTCAGTTTGCCAACGGTGTAAGGTCTCGGGTCAACCAGTTCGGCAGCACCGCATTTCAGAGCGGCCACTGTACCGGCACCAATCTTCATTTCGCCGTGAGTCAATGTAGGACCGTCTTCGATAACCAGCACTTTCTTACCCTTAATCAGTTCGGGTTTGTCGATGGTCAGTGTAGAAGCACCGTCGATAACGATGGCCTTCGGGTTAATCTTGGCAATGTTTTCTCTTACTTTATTGATGTTTTCCAATGAAGCGGAGTCAATCTTGTTGATAACGATAACGTCTGACATACGGGCAACCACTTCGCCAGGATAGTAGCTAACTTCGGCACCGGGACGCAATGGGTCGGCAACGCCGATGCAGAGGTCGGGTTTGTAGAAGGGGAAGTCGTTGTTACCACCGTCCCACAGAACGATGTCGCAGCCATCGGGATCGTTTTCGGCACCTGCCATTTCAACCCACTTGCCGGTTTGAGGATCTTTGGTCTTGCCACCCTTCAGGATAGCTTCGTAGTCAACACCAGCGTAGATAACGTTTCTCTTAGTTACTACATGGGGTTCGTACTCTTCCATCTCTTCGATGGTGCAGTTTTGATATTTGAGGTCATCAACTGTAGCGAAACGTTGAACGATCTGATTGTTCAAATCGGGGTCGTAAGGCATGGGGTGACGAACGGCAACCACTCTTAAACCTTTAGCTACCAAATATTCGATAATCTTACGTGAAGTCTGTGATTTACCGCAACCAGTACGGGTAGCGCCAACGGCAATCACGGGCTTGCTCGATGGAATCATGGTATCGTTAGGACCGAGGAGCATGAAAGATGCGCCGGCAGCATTTACGATAGCACTGATTTTCATCACATACGGATAGGGTTTGTCGCTGTATGCAAATACGCAGTCATGAACGTTATACTTCTTGATAAGTTCGGTAAGCATTGATTCGGGATAAATGCGAATGCCTTCCGGATAGAGGTCTTCACCAGCTAATTCTTTAGGATACCAACGGTCGTCGATGCCAGGAATCTGTTCTGCTGTGAAAGCTACAACGTTGTAATGATCGTTGTGACGGAAAAAGGTGTTAAAGTTGTGGAAGTCTCTTCCAGCTGCACCAATGATAATGACATTTCTTTTCATACTTACTATATTTTTTAAGTTAATTATTTGGTATTCCGCATAAAAGGCTGTAAAACATTGCTATATGCAAGCATTTTATCTCGCCTGAATAAGTTTCGCAAATTTACAAAAAAAATCCGCTCAAAAAAATATCTTCAACAACAAAAATTTTTGTGGATAATATAAAAAGAAAGGGGGCGAATAATGATTCGCCCCTTTCACTGTTATTTATTCTTATTCTTTTTCGATTTTTTAGCCTTGCCTTCGCCTTGCAACTGAAATTTGATGGGAAGGTTGTAAAACACTCTGACCGGCTTGCCTGCCACCTCTCCCGGTGTCCACTTGGGCATCATACTTATCACACGCACCGCCTCGGCATCACAGGCTGGGAACAAGGGCACCTTGACCTTGACATTGCTCACGCTGCCGTCTTTCTCCACCACAAACTCCACCAATACTGTTCCTGTAATGTTTTTCTCTATAGCAATTTCTGGGTAATGGATATTATTGGCCAAAAAAGCATACAAGGCGGGGATGCCACCCGGATATTCGGGCATCTTTTCTACAAAACTAAATATCTGATTATCATCTGTTTCGGTAGTGTTTTGCTCTTGAGCAACCGACACAAAGGCAAAGCAGAAAAGAATGCTCAACAACAACAATCTCTTCATAGTTTCAAAGTTTTAATAATGAAGATTAGTTGCCCATCAAACCCAGGATGGTTGAGAGTGCAGAAGCTGCATTGCTCTTGGCTGTAGAGCTTGAGCTGCTGCTCAGGCCGGTAAGAGAGCCAAGCGAGTTGAGCATATTGTCGTAAACGTTGGTAGCCGAAGTTTGAGTCAGCGTGCCTGCCGAACCCAGCAGCATACCAGCGATATACGATTTGCGATAATCGGAGTTTTTGCCGTTATCCTTCAAGCCTGCCATACTTGATGACAGAGCCAGTGCGTTGCTCCATACATTGGCATCGCTCATATTGATTTTCTTACCATTGGCTTTGTACGCTTTGTACAGATTTACCAAAGCCGAACCGCAAGAAGAGCCCATCGTCTTGGCCGTGGAGTTGGCACTGGTAGCTGTTGATAAAGCATTTGACAAAGAAGAAGTGGAGCCGCACGACATCAACACAACAGCGGCCATCAAGACAACTATTACAATGTTTCTTTTCATGTTTAATTTATTGGACTTCTGGTTGTTAGATGAGTTCCTGCCGTTTTCTCAATTTATGCGAAGTCCGTAAACACACTTTGGGAATACGACTTTGCAAAATTATGATTTTTCTTTTTTTGAGGGTTATACAAAATGAATGTTTTTTTTGCAAAAATTTCATTAGGGCTGTCGCTGTACAAATCTGTTGTCTTGGATGCCCATTTTGCCCATCGGGAAAGGGTGAAAACCATATTTTTTCAGGCGGCGGGGCTGCAAATAATAGGACAATGTGTGTCTTTTCCCTTTGATTTCCACATTGCCTTGCAAAACACATTGTTTCTCTTCGGCCGGCATGGTCAATTCCGGATTGACAGACAAATTATGAAAGATAAAACTACGATTGGGGGGCGGCAAAAGCGCCGAGTCGCCTCTTAATTCAGGATAACGCTCTTTGTACAAATCCGAAGGGAAACCATACTCCTGGATTTGTCGTTGCACCCTTTCCGAAGCTATGACTTCCCGCCAGCGTTTGTCTGTCCATTTGCTTGTGCTGTACAATTTATGACAACGGAACATGAGGTTATGGGCAATCAGGTTGTCCTTACCTCCATTAATCTGAACGGCGCCGAATTTGCCGCCGCCGCAATTTTCAAACACATTGCCCTCGACCACGAAGCCTGAAATGAGATCGTCGAGACGGATGGCGGCGGCACCTTCACAAGTGCGGCCCGTAATGTTTTTCCAGTAATTGTAGCGGATAATCACGCCGCGATAGGTGATGTCGAACCACGCATCCAAAGCTCCCTGGTCGTCACTTTCCCTGACAAGGTCCTCAAACCGGTTGTACTCGACCAAGATGTCGTTGCCGTTGAGACGGAGCGCCGAGGAGGCGGAGTTGAGAAAATGGCAATGGCGGATGGTCATGCCGGCACCCTCAAAAAAGATGGCAGGTTCATAAGTGGGTTTATACAACGAGAAGTTTGAAACTTGGGTGTTTTCAACCAAATAATCAGCCGGCGCCAAAGTTTTCCGATTGCCACCAACAGCTGCAATGCCGCCGTGCCCCAATTGATCCAAAAGGCAGCCCTGGATTTGACAGTTTTTGCTGGCTTTCAGCGTAATAGCATCATCACCGAACTGCACCATACGGCAATCTTTTATGGTCACATCCTGGCAATTTCCAATATTAATGGCGCCGTTTCTCCCACTTTGCATCGTCAGGCCTTGAATAACTATCTGTGACGAATTTTCCACCGTCAGCATATAATCCGCATTATAACTTGAAGCCGTCACCCGATTAGAAGTTGGAACAAAGTCGGCGGGAGGATAAAAATAGATCGTATTCGACTCTTTGTCAACATAATACTCCCCTATTGTGTCCAGCTCGCACAGCAGATTCATGCCATAAAAGCGGAACTCGTTCCGATAGCCGTAATGGTGATGTGGAAGTGTCAGTGTAATAGTATGCTGAAGTGTATCTATCTTTGCCACCTTCTTGTATTCCTCCGCCCAATCCCAAAACCAATAGCCGTGAAGATAGACCTCCTTCTCCTCCGCCCATCGGTCAATGCGGGCGTCTTTGTATTCAAAAAAGCCTTCTGCACAACCTTTGTAATTCCGGTAATTGTTCACTTCCAGCGGCGGTGATTTTCCCAATGCCCTACCCGAAAGTGTGTATGTCTGATTAGGCCAACGCGCCAAATGCATGCGTTGGCCTTTATAGTATAAGTCGATACGGTTTTTGTCGCCAACCAGCTCAAAATCAGCATCATCAAAAGATGCTTGCCACACTTTACCCACCGCCTCGCGGGGCAATCTGCCCAAAACAACTCTGTCCGTCACCTTCTTCCACCCACCGACCGTTACCGCACCTTGAAGCACGGGGGTTTCTCCATCGGCAGCAAGCAGACTGATATGATGACCGTTATCTATGCGTATCGGCTCGGCGATAACATACTCACCGCCGCGCAACACGATTTTGACGTGTTGCGCTTGCTGGCGGGATATTTCAACCGCTTGTTGTATGGTTTGCCAAGAGGCTTCAGGGGTGTCGGGCGAAACATAGAAGGTAAGTTCCTGCGCCGACAGCAGAGGCGTGAATAAAAGAGTATATATCCAACAAAGACTCCGGTTTTTCCACATTAAAGGGTTG
>JAFTCA010000124.1 GCA_017454945.1 Bacteroidales bacterium | reverse complement strand
GCCTGCAGGTCGGCCGTCAGCACGCGGTCCGCCAGCGTCTGCTCCATATTATGAATCTTCGCGTTCTCCGCCACCAGCGCCTCCGACGTGCGGAAGCCGTAGTCGCGGAACACCTGCGCCACCCTGCGGCCGTGCACCGCCAGCGCCTCGTCCTCGAGTTTCGCGGCCCACGCCTCGGCCACCGTCTGTATCACGTAGGCATAGCCGTCCCGCTCCTTGTCCAGGGCGACAATCTTCGCCGTCAGCTCGCTCTTCTGCGTCCGCTTGTAGGCCTCTTCGAAAGCCACGAACAGCCGGCTGTACTCGTCTCGCATCCTTTGGAACCGTTCCTGTCCGCATTCCGCCGCGCGGATGCGCTCCTAAAAAGCTTTCACCGCGCTGAAATAAAAGGCCATTGGGAACACGCTCAATGCCTTGTCCGAAAATTTGATTGCATCCATATCTTTGTGGTATTACGTTGTTAATATTTCATTCCGAAAGGCCGCGTTGCAGCCCTGCAAAACTATGTTTTCGTTTCAAAACACCCCGTTGCAACCCTGCAAAACCCTGTTTTCAATCCGAAAGGCCCTTTCGCAACCTGCGAAACCTTGTTTCATTTTCAAAACATACCTTTGCACCCCTACAACACCCTGTTTCAATTTCAAAACGCACTTTTGCAACCCTGCAATGGCCGTCTTCAAAACCGTTTCGTCCTTTCGCACGTTGCGACAGGCGGTTTCTGAAACGTTGGCTGTGAGAGAGAGATCATTTGCCGCGTACCGCGCGAACAGACAAACCGCTACAACGATTGTCATAATATAAGAAATAGTCTTCTGAATAGAATCGGAACGTATTTCCCTGGTATGGGAGCTCTGTACAGAGAGTACTGGACAGATAAGCGCCATTGGAGCTCTCACCACGTAATTCTTCAGACCAGCGAATGCCTGCTGCAGGTAAAAACAGGGTATTTCCGTTGGTGGCGGTGAAGAGGTATCCATTCACATTATTTTGTGTAGTCCACTCAGCAGTGGTGTTGGCAATCAATTCCTCCCATTCTGCCATTGTTGGGGTACGGGCACTGTTGCCAAGTGCGGCAGTGGCGGCATCGTCAATGGCCTGCAAGGTGGTCAGGCTGTCTACCGTACCATAGGACTCCAATGTGTTGTATTTGGTCAGTGTCTGGAACACACCCGCATTATCTAACGTACAGTAGCGATAGGTGTTCCAAAAGTAAAAGTCCTTGGGCTGCGTCTCACCCCAAGCGTAGTAGTTGCCGTACTCTTCGGGGCTGCTGGCGCCAAGGTTGCACTCCGCCCACAGCAAACCGCTTGGCAATCCAAGGTCAACCCATTTTACCGTGTCGGTTGGAATGGGGGTTGGTTCATTACTGCCACCATTGTCTTTTTCTGTGCAGGCGGTCATCATTCCGAGGGCGCACACCATCGCGCCGAGTAAAAATAATTTCTTCATATTGATTGAAATTCTGAGTTTACAAAACCATCCCGCCCCGCCGCAAGTTTGCGGCAGAGAAAGGCAAATAAATTAAAAACAAAGAGGAGAGCCTCCCGACGATTACTTGTGCAATCCGTGGGGGGGGGGTAAAATCAGCGAGTTATGAACATTGGCATTCATCGGGCTATCATCTTGGACGGGCGGATACGGTCGACAATGACCATATCATCCTCTACGTGGAATATGAAACACCAGCGGCGGTTGTGGCTCACCATTCGGCGGGCTTTGGGATGGTACTGCCGTATGTCGGCCATCGTGCTCGGCCGGTACAGGTCGGCATACACCGAAAGCGACTGCACTTCGGCAATCATCATATCGAGATACCTACGTGCGCCCTCGATGCTCATCACCGTAAGCAGGAAGTCGGTCAAGTCCTCGATGTCGAGCCTCGCCCTGCGGGAAATTCTAAGCCTGTAGCTTTTCATATTTCTCAAGGTAGCGTTGCCAAACCTCGTCAAAATACTCTTCCACCGTCATTAGCTCGCTTTCGGGCGTTTTGTCGACACTTTGTGTTGTGTCGATGGGTTTTCGGCCGCGTGCCGAATGCGCGTTACGCACTGCCTTTGGTCTTTCTGTTGTTGCTACAGATTCCATATCAGATTGTATTGTTTTCGATTTGTAAAAGTACGAAGAATTATCGGATTTTTCACAAAATATTATTAATCATTGATGTTCAAGGCCTGCAAAGCAGGCAGGACAAAATGCAATTTGGATTAAATGCTATTGTTACAATTATTAGTTCAGCGGCACGAAGTACTCGAAGCAGAGATTCTCGTCCAGTGTGCGCCAGCTGATGCCGTAGCGGTCGGTCTCGTAGTCCTGCAACTCTGCCGCCGAGGCTCCGCGCAGCCGCGGATAGTCGGCGATGCGCTCGCGCAGCTCCTGCCCGCCGTCGGTCAGGATGTGTACATATTCGTTATCGACCCAAACCTTGCTTACATTCATTGTCATAACGATTCCTCCTTACTTTATTTTCCGAAAAACGTGTGCCACTGCTGGATAATGATTTCGCGGTTCTCCTCAATTACCATCTCGGCCATCTTCAGCTCGTTGGCCTTGAGGCCGTCATTTTCCACGAGGCGAATCTCGGGCAGGACGTTGAACTTGGCCTTGCGGGCGGTCTTGCCCTTGCCAGCCACGACGTGGACGTGTATCGGCTCGTGGTCGTTGGAGTAGAACTGGAATCTCAATCCGAAGAATATGAAAAGCAGCGTCATAGTCGTTTTAATTTACATCATTGTTTTGACCTATTAACGCATCATATATGTTTTTATTGCCCTCGCCTACAATATTTTTCTCACGCCACGACACTCATTGCGTTCCAACTGTATCTCCTTTTTTAATGAAAAATTTGCCTCGTAACAATCTTTTCATTCCATCTTAACAGCTTTGTAATATGAGCCCTCTATTTTTGCGGTTGGAAATAAACATTAAGAGAAAATGGAAACAACTTGTTATCTGATCATTATTGTGTTTCTGCTGGTGCTGGCAGTGGTGGATTTGTTTGTCGGAGTCAGCAACGACGCCGTCAATTTTATGAATTCGGCCATCGGGGCAAAGGCGGCTGTGCTCCACCACGAGGACGTTGTTATGCTTGTCGCGAAGTCCGACGAGCAGCCGCGCTATGCGCTCGGCGT
>JAFTCA010000123.1 GCA_017454945.1 Bacteroidales bacterium | reverse complement strand
TTCTGCGTGGGAAAGTGAGCCGAACCGCCTTTCAGTTAGACCGAATTAAAGACCTCGAAGAGGTCAGATGGGTCGACGCCCCCGGCACCATGGTCTTCATGGCGGGGTTTTCACAGTGGTTATCGCCAATCGGCGATTGGTCAGCCTGATTTATCTGACCCCAATACGACTCAAGCTAACGAATCGTGTGGGTAATTAATTAGACTAAAAGAACAAAATGAACAAAACAATGAGCGACTTGGGGTGGCAAACATCTCTTATCTCGCTATCAATGAATCGATTGACCGATACTTTTTTTGAACCTTTTGTTCCTTTTAGTCCAAAACGCCCATCCATAGCGTCACAGAGCCGCAATTTATAAAACCCGCCTTAATTGCATTGTTGATTTTTCAATTTGCCAACTTTGTTGTACCTTTGCGGTGCCGTTAGGCAACGTGATGCACCTACGCACCACTGCACAGCGACAAGTTTTTTATTGCAAATAAGCGTTTTTGCTTGACCCTCGCTTAGGAAATCGCCAATTTCAGTAATGTGAAAGGAGCAAGCAGTCACAAAACGCTCATGCGTGCCTATACCCTCATCTCTCAATTTGCGAGATGTTAGTTATATGGCATTGCGTGAGGGAAGACTGTCTATTTCTCACATGGGTGTTTGGCGATGCCTCTAAGCGGATAGACGAGTGAATTGCCTCACGCTTTTTTGTGTACATTAATATATTAGAAAGTGATTCCGTGAGGCCGGATGCGATGTGTGGCATGATAAACATCGGTGAGGCCATCAAGGAAGAACTCGACCGCCAGGAACGATCGGTAACCTGGCTGGCCGCGAAGCTTGGCTGCAACCGCCAGGCCGTGTATCGCATCTTCCAAAAATGCAGCATCGACACCCACCTGCTGCTGCGCATCAGCCTGATTCTTCATCGGAACTTCTTCACCGAACTCAGCCAAGCTGCCAATCCGTACCCCAGTCGAGATGACTGAAAGTTAGGATGTTATATGGGTGTGTAACATAATTGTGACACTTGTGTAACCATTGCAATACAATCGTTTCACTCACATTTCGCAGCATTACCGTAATTTTGCGCCAAATTTAAAAGGCAGACACATTGTTTAGACTTTTAATAAACCAAGCATTTTAATGTTTATTCATTACTATTACTTTAAATCATTGTTATTATGAATTTTAAGCATTTTCTATGTGTCCTGGTGGTGTTGGCTGCACTGCCCGTGGTCGCCTGGGCCGACGATGGCGGTGCCGGCGGCAAAAATTACCAGGTGTCGTTTACGCCCTTTGGCTTTGTTGAGCGAATGAAATATGGTTCTCTTGACAGTAAAGGGGATAAACAAAGCCGCAAAATCTTCTACAAATCTGTGATTGGCGGATCACTTGCCAAGGAGTTCAACCTGGGTAAATCAGCCACGCTGCTTGAATTGAGCTATATGCACGCCAAAGCCGATAAGTATGAATATCTCGGCAAAGAATACAGTACCGATGGTCGCTTCAACGACCTGACGTCGGTCTCGATTATGTACTACCTTGGTAAGACCATCTTCCCGGCCAAGCGTTTTCAGGTTCCCATCTATATTGGCGTGGGCGGCGAGGTGGTTCAGGGCTATCCTTTCCATCATCTGATGTTTGATTTAGGGGCCAAAGCGCGCATGAAATTTTACATCACGCGCAAATTCGGTGTCTTTGCCGGTGTCACGGGCAAGTGGGGTTACGGCCATTCAACGTATGGCGAAGGAAGCAGCGCGGAAACCGCCAGCCATCATCATCTGTCGGCCAATTTCGATGCCGGACTCACTTTTGAACTTTGAGTAGACTTACTTTGTTTCGTGGAGAGATTGCCGCTATCGAAAGCCGTAGTCTCTCCAAGTTTTTACAACACGACTACTCGCTGTCTCGCTTACTGAATACAACGCTTTCAACACTAACTCCAACAAAAAAACGAACAGATGAATTATCGCATTTTCACTTTCTTGGTGTTTTTCACTATGCTGATGCCTATTGGTGCACACAAAGCTGCGGCATCCACTCTATCACCCGTCCCGCAGCAAGCCGATGACTATGCCAGTGCCGGGGGGTATGACTGGAACGCCCAGTATGTGACACCGCACATCCCGCAAGGCAAATCCTGGGAGGACAAGCATTTTCGCGAGGCCATGCTGCGAGGGAGAAAAGAAAAGGAATATTACACCCTGGTCAACAACGAGAACAAGGAGGTGAGCGAATCCAAACTGATAGAGTATTGCAAGGCACACCGCTTTCTGGCTGGCAGTCACACAAAGACGAAGAATCTGAAAAAATTCGGCACCACAGTGCAAACGGTCGAGGAGTTCTACTTCTTACCCGAGGACATGGTCTTGTTCTATGTGTATGAATGCTGCGGTGATTATCTGAGCGGCAAGAACCTTACCCAAAAGGGGGCTGTGCAATACTATTTGACCGACAACAAACGCTTTGTGCTCCTTCCCGATGCATTCTGGAGCGGCACGGTGGTTGGTGGCAAGGTGGAAGGCTCGGGGTCGGGCATCATCGAACAGGTAAGAGGAAGCTACTTGTTCTTCTCTGGCACATTCCATCAGGGTGTTCCGTGCGGCGTGGTGGAGTATCGTCTTGTGAACACGGGGTGGCAAAACTGGTGGATGACCACTGAGCAAGCCAGGGCCAACAAGAAAGATGGTGGGTCTCCGAGTTTGAAGATAAATGTGGACGAACTCAACGGCAACGCTGCGCTGTTCCGCTTCCAGTCCGACTCAAAATACGGGATTCTGGAGATGAGCAACGACATCATCACCATAACACTGGAGCCATCATTAAAGGAGCAAGACGTGAAGTCGAAGTTTCACAATGGCAAAGTGAAAGTGATTCAGGACAAAAAAGAGGTGTATGTGGATCGTTTCGGAAAATTCATCGACTACTCCGAGGGTGAGAAGCAGCTCATGGCCGATGCAAAAGCCAAGGAAGAGCGCGAGCGTGCCGAGGCCGAGCGTCAGCGTCGGCTGGCCGAGGAGGAGGCCGCCGAGGAACGCCGCCAGGCGGCCATCTTCGAGGCCGAACTCACGAAGCGTATCGAGGCGAATAAAAACACCCGCTTGTGGAGCCAAGGTTGCCGGCTTGCCTATCGCTATCCGAACAAACAGGAATACATCATCGCCACTCTCGAGCAGTGGAGTGATGACCGCAGTCGCGTCAAGGTGCGCATCGTGAGCAGCCCCTCGTCGGTGAGTACCTACAAGGGCGACCTGCTTTCGAAAGGTAACACGATGTGGGTGTCGGCCCGCAACGAGGGGTGGCATCTGGCGTTCGACGAGGAGCTGGCCATCGCTCTCGGCGATGACCACAGCGCCAACATCAACTGCCTGGCCTGCAACGGCCGCGGCACAATCCCCTGCGGAAACTGCGATGGAACCGGTCAGGTGGAACGATGGAGCTACGGCTCGAAGTATTACGACACCTGCGGTGCGTGCCACGGCAAGGGCAGCAGAAAGTGCAAGCACTGCAACGGCTCGGGTAGATACCGATAAGCATTATATCGATGCTAAACGCACTCTGTTGATAATAAGTGTGTTATTGTGAGTTGAAGCATTGCCCCTGGTGAGATTTCCGAGAAAGACGAAGTTTCGCTCATGGTCGGTGATGGTGGGCTACACGTTCTAACGCTCGCAACAAAGATACTTTTCTTTATTACAATAAAACTTTTGGTGTACTGCGTGCTTGTGAAAGTTTAGTACACCATATTTTTTTGAAACACTTACGATTACTATGGTGAGGAAACAATAAATTATGGTTCAAATCAAGTCTACGCTCATTATCACCACATTATAAAGATGGTAAACACACCTTACCTCACCACCAATGAATCGATGAACTCATTATTATGAACCTTTTGTTCCTTTTAGTTTAAGTACATGACAAAATTTTAAAGATGTCGAAATTGCTGTATTTCTTACCTTTAAGCAGATAGCATGTGATTTCATCAAGTCCATACTTAAAGTAGGAGAAGGCCCTTCGCCCGTTTTTCAGAGTTCTGATGGCCTTGA
>JAFTCA010000122.1 GCA_017454945.1 Bacteroidales bacterium | reverse complement strand
TCACTTTTCACTTTTCACTTCATCCCCCATACCCCCATCACCATGAACACCCTCGCCTACATCACATGGACCGTCAATCCGGTGGCTTTCTCGATTGGCTCGCTTGAAGTGCGCTGGTACGGCATTTTGCTGGCCACAGGCTTCTTTCTGGCTTATTTGACACTGCAAAAAATCTTCCAAACCGAAAACTTGTCGCAGAAGCTGCTCGACCGGTTGTCCATCTGGACTATCGTGTGGACCATCGTAGGCTTGCGCTTGGGCCATTTCCTCTTTTACGAGCCCGAATACCTGATTGCCCATCCGCTGCAGGTGTTGTTGCCTGTAGATGAAAATTGGCACTTTGTTGGTTATCAGGGTCTTGCAAGTCATGGCGCGGTGATAGCCATCATCCTCTTTGTCATTTATTTCACCTACAAGAACAAGATGAATGTGCTGTGGCTGCTCGACAGGCTGAGCATCGCCATTCCCATTGCCGCTGCTTTTGTGCGTGTGGGCAACTTGATGAACCACGAGATTGTGGGCAGCATTACCACGGTGCCATGGGCATTCGACTTCATCTACGGAGGTTATGGTGTGGCTGGTACGTTCCGTCATCCCGCACAGCTTTATGAATCAATGGTTTATCTGTTGCTCTTTGTCGGCTTGGTTATCTATTACTTCAAATTTGCCAAGGGCAAAGTGCCTCCCGGACGTTGTGTGGGAACCCTGTTAGTGGTCATCTTCACCGCCCGTTTTATCATCGAGTTCTTCAAGGAGGTGCAAGTCTCCAAAGAGTTGGACATGGTGCTCAACATGGGACAGAAGCTCAGCATTCCCTTTGTGCTCATCGGCATCGGCTGTTTGGTTTACTCTATTGTCAAAAGGAATCAGATTCCGCAGTATGTGGAGGGTGAAAGTAATAATGCCAAAAATAAAAAGTAATTTTATTGTATATTTGCCATCAATTTCCGCAGCCGACCTTGACTGCTATTACGACTTAAAATCTCTTGCAATATGTTGATAGTAAATACTGTTAAAGCACTCAAAGAAGCTGTTCTTCAACTTAAGAATGACGGTAAAACTATCGGTTTGGTTCCAACCATGGGTGCCTTGCACGATGGTCACCTGTCGCTCATCCGCAGGGCAGGGGAGGAGAACGATGCGGTAGTGGTTTCCATTTTTGTGAATCCGGTGCAGTTTAACAACCAGGCCGACCTCATAGCCTATCCGCGTACGTTGGAGGCTGATGTGGAGAAGATTGGCGACTTGGCTGATGTGGTTTTTGCTCCGTCGGCTGAGGAAGTGTATGCCGTGCCGCCCACCGAGAAGTACGACTTCGGCGCCCTTGAGCAGGTGATGGAAGGCCCCCAACGCCCAGGCCATTTCAACGGTGTGGGCATCATTGTAAAGCGCCTGTTCGACTGGACCACCCCCGACCGTGCCTACTTCGGCGAGAAGGACTACCAACAGCTGCTGATTATCCGCTCGCTGGTAAAACAGTGCGGCCTGTCGGTGCAGATAGTGCCCTGTCCCATTGTGCGTGAGCCCAACGGACTGGCTATGAGCTCGCGCAACAAACGGCTCTCCCCCGCACAATTCGAGGTGGCCGCCAATATCCACCGTATTATGCTGGCCTCGACCCAGTTGCCCGACAATACCGTGGCCAAAGCCAAGGCGTATGTGGAAAAGGAAATTGCCAAAATTAGCGAGTTTGAACTCGAATATTACGCCATTGCTGACAAAGACAGTCTGCAATCCACCGATACATTGAACAATGCCATCGGTTGTATAGCCGTCTGGTGCGGCGATGTACGTCTTATTGATAATATAATGTATTAATAATCATGCAAATTGAACTGTTAAAATCAAAAATTCATCAGGTCGTTGTGACTGAAGCCAACCTGCAGTATGTGGGCAGCATTACCATCGATGAGACATTGATGGATGCCGCTCATTTGATTGAAAACGAGAAAGTTCAGGTTTTGGATATCAATAATGGCGAACGCTTTGAGACATACGTCATCAAAGGCGAGAAGGATTCAGGTGTCATCTGCCTCAACGGTCCCGCCGCGCGCAAGGTGCAGGTGGGCGATGTGGTGGTCATCATATCCTACTGCTCTATGGATTTTGAAGAAGCCAAACATTTTAAACCTTATATCATTTTTCCAAAAAACAACCAATTAAAATAGAAACTATGTACAGATTAGTATTGATTCGCCACGGCGAAAGCACATGGAATAAAGAAAACCGTTTCACAGGCTGGACCGACGTTGACCTCTCGGAAAGAGGCGTTAACGAAGCCAAGCAGGCTGGTCAGAAGCTGCTCGAGGCCGGTTTCCAATTCAAATACGCCTATACTTCTTTCCTTAAACGCGCCATCAAGACCTTGAACTATGTTCTGGAAGAGATGAACCTGCTGTGGATTCCTGTAGAGAAGACCTGGCGTCTGAACGAAAAGCACTATGGTATGCTGCAAGGACTGAACAAGACCGAGATGGTGGAAAAATACGGTGAGCAGCAAGTGCTTATCTGGAGAAGAAGCTACGATGTGCGTCCTCCGAAACTCGAAGAGAGCGATCCCCGTCATCCCATCAATGATGTGCGCTATGCAGGCATTAACGAAAAAGGGTGTGCTCCCGCTACCGAAGCACTGATAGACACTGTTGAACGTATCGTTCCTTTCTGGAAATCAGATATTTCAAAAAAACTGCAAGAGCACAAGGAAGTGATTGTCGCTGCTCATGGCAACAGCCTCCGCGGCATTGTGAAATACTTGAAGAACATCAGCGATGCCGACATCGTATCGTTGAACCTGCCTACAGGTATTCCTTATGTGTTTGAGTTTGATGAGAATATGAATCTTGTAAAAGACTATTTCCTGGCCGACGAAGCCACTTTGAAAAAACTGATGGAAGAAGTGGCCAACCAAGGAAAGAAGAAATAATTAATAACGATAAAAACACCTGATTATGTCATTTTTAACCGATAGAGTTTGTTTTGACGGCCTTACATTTGACGATGTCCTGTTAGTCCCGTCGTATTCGGAAGTGTTGCCCAAGGATGTGATTCTTAAGACACGCTTCACGAAAAAAATCACCCTGAATCTGCCTTTCGTTTCGGCAGCCATGGACACAGTGACCGAAGCCAAGATGGCCATTTCGATGGCTCGTGAAGGCGGTATCGGCGTGATTCACAAGAATATGTCCATTGAGGATCAGGCGGCGCAAGTCTATTCGGTTAAACGTGCCGAGAACGGCATGATCAATGCGCCTGTGACTATCCGCCCCAACATGACGGTGAAGGATGCACAGAAGCTGATGGCCGACTACAAAATCGGCGGTATTCCCGTGATTGACGGCGAGAATCACCTCATTGGCATCATCACCAACCGCGACCTCCGTTTCGAGAAGAATATGGACAAGCTGGTGGAAGAGATTATGACCAAGGACAACCTGATTACCACCAACCGTGAAACAGGTCTGGCCGAAGCGGAAGAGATTCTGCAACTGCACAAGATTGAAAAGTTGCCCGTGGTGGACGATAAAGGTCATCTGGTAGGATTGATTACCTATAAGGACATCACCAAGGCAAAGGACAAACCCTACGCTTGCAAGGATAGCAACGGTCGTTTGTGTGTGGCTGCCGGTGTGGGCATCTCAGCCGATATGATGGACCGCGTGTCTGCGCTGGTTAATGCCGGTGTGGATGCTGTGGTTCTCGACTCTGCGCACGGCCATTCGAAGGGCGTGATTGAGGCACTTAAGAAAATTAAGAGCACCTATCCCAATCTGGAAGTGGTAGTGGGCAACATTGCTACGGCCGAGGCCGCTGTGGCGCTGGCTGACGCCGGTGCTGACGCCGTGAAGGTGGGTATGGGCCCTGGCTCCATCTGCACCACCCGTATCATTGCCGGTATCGGTGTGCCGCAGTTGAGTGCTGTATATCAAGTGTATAAAGCTTTGGAAGGTCGTGATGTGCCGATTATCGCTGACGGCGGTATCCGTTTCTCGGGCGATATTGTGAAGGCTTTGGCAGCCGGCGCCGACTCGGTGATGATGGGCGGTCTGATTGCCGGCGTGGAAGAGTCGCCAGGTGAGACCATCCTCTACAACGGTCGTAAGTTCAAGGCCTATCGCGGTATGGGTTCGCTCGAAGCCATGCAGCGCGGCTCGAAGGACCGCTACATGCAGAGCGATGTGTCGGATGCCAAGAAGCTGGTTCCCGAAGGCATCTCGGGCCGTGTGCCCTACAAAGGCGACCTCTACGAGGTGATTTACCAGATGTCGGGCGGTCTGCGCTCGGGTATGGGATATTGCGGCGCGCTGACCATCAAAGAGTTGCACAACGCCAAATTCTGCCGCATCACGCCAGCCGGTGTTACCGAAAACCATCCCCATGACGTGACCATCATCAGCGAGGCTCCGAATTACAGTCCCGGAAAATAATCTTTTTGGACTTTGAAATAAAATTAATTATCTTTGCACCCTATAGAAACAGAATAATCAAACATAACATCAAACTATTATGAAAGCTGCAAAATTTTTATTTATTGTTGCTTGCTCAGCCTTGATATTGGCTGGCTGCGGCTTCGGGAAAATGGTTCCGCGTTATCCTGAAGTGAAAGTGACCTTGAATGACCCTGCCAATCTGGAAACAAAGGGTGGTAAGGTTTCTTACAATGTACAAGGTACCATTCCTCCTAAGTATCTGAAGAAAAGAGCTACGATGACTTTTACCCCCACCGTTGAATATGAAGGTGGCGTGCTGAAGTTGAATCCTGTTACCGTTCAAGGCGAGAAGGCCAAGGCTACGGGTCCTGTAATTCCTTACAAGACAGGTGGCTCATTCTCAACTTCCGGTTCTTTCGACTATAAGGACGAATACGAAGAAGCCGTAGTTTATTCTAATGCTACTGCCAATAAGAAGAAAAAATCACAAGATTTCCCGAAAGTAAAGATGGGAGAGGGTATTTCCAATACCGCTTCACGCGTGGGCATGATGCCTACCTTATCGGAAGCTGGCGACGCTGGCAACGGCACTTACCTCCTGTACGGTCCTCACGGCTACAAAGCAGAGTATATGACCCAGACGGGCGTTATCTATTTCCCTGTAAATAATGCAGATGTTAATTGGAATCTGAATCTTAACAAAGATAAGGCTGCCAAGGAGAACAACGAGAAATTCGTTAACTTCTTGAACGAAGGCCGCGTAATTGACAAGGTGGTTGTTACCGGTTGGGCTTCACCCGAAGGCGAGGAATCAATGAATGACAACTTGTCGCAGAAACGTTCAGAACAAGGTAAGAAATGGTTTGATCAGCAGTATGAAAAATACATGCGCGATTATGCCAAGAAGAACAATATTAAATACAAAGATCTTCCCAAACCCGAACTCGTTTACAATGTAACGGCTTCTGGTGAAGACTGGTCAGGATTTGAAACTGCCGTTGAAAAATCGAGCATCGCTGAGAAAAACCAAATCCTCAATGTGGTTCGTTCGCAATCGACTCCCGCTATGAGAGAGCAGAAGATTCGTGAAATGACCGACATCTACAATGAGATTAAGGATGCCATTCTTCCTCCGCTCCGTCGTGTAGAGGTAGGCTTGGTTTGCAACAAGAACAACTTCAACGATCAGCAGATTGCTGAAAAGATCAACTCGAATCCGTCAGAACTCTCTTTGAACGAAAGACTCTATGCCGCTTCGATGGAAAAAGACCTCGACAAGAAGATGGATATCTACAAGGCTATTGCCAATGAAAAAGATTACCAGACCGATTGGAGAGCCTACAACAACATGGCCGCTATCCAAATGAGCGAATTCCTGTCAACGGGCGATGTGCGTCTGCTGGCCGATGCTAAGGACAACCTCGACAAAGCTGCCGCCGTTTCTCCCAGCAACGGCATCATCCTCAATAACCAAGCCGTTCTTGACGTGCTGAACGGTGACGTGCAGGCTGCCAAGGAGAAACTCGAACAGTCGCAAAAAGCTGCCGTTGAGCCTGTTAACCAGAACTACAACCTGGCTATGTACAAGATTCTCGATGGCGACTACGACGGTGCACAGCAGATGATGAACAACCGCAACTGCGATTACAACATGGCTCTGTCATATCTTTTGAAACAGGATTATGAATCGTGCAAGAAAGGTTTGGAATGCATTGAGAACAAAGATGCCCAGTGCTACTATCTGATGGCTGTTTTGTCGGCAAGAACCAATAACGAAGCCGAGGTTTACACCAACTTGAAAAAGGCTTGCGAGATGAATTCGGGTTACAAGGCCAAAGCTGCCAAGGATGCTGAGTTCAAAAAGTACAAAAAGAGCCCCACATTCCAAGAAATCGTGAAGTAATCTTATAAGTATCTCATATACAGAGCGGGAGGATGTGAAATCTTCCCGCTTTTTTTTTATCCCAAAATTGAAAAAATCAAGATTTGTCAAGGTTTCATGTAATGAAAAAAGTTTATTTTTGTACTTTCAATGATAGTGAAAAACAGTTTTTTAACGCTAATACCATTTAACATGAAAAAACTTTTCTTCGTTTGGTTATTACTCGGGACCGTGGCGCTGATGGCCGCCCCCGTAAATCCGAACCAGGCCCGCAAAGTGGCCCTCAATTTTATGCGACAGACCAATCCTTCGGGCATGGTGCAAAAGAGTGGCGACGGACAGTTGCTGTACACCCAGACCGACCCGAAAAGCGGCACGGCTCTGTTCTATGTCTTCAAGGTAGGCAATGGCTTTGTGATGGTGGCCGCCGATGATGCCGTGAAGCCGATTTTGGGTTATTCTACCCATAACGCATTCACGGCTGACGATATGCCTGTCAATATGCGTTCCTGGATAAAGACTTATGCCGATGAAATACAATATGTTGCTTCCAATGGCGTGGTGGCCGACGCTTCGGTGCGCGCGCAGTGGGAGAACATAACCAATCTTTCGGGCAGTCAGACCAAGGGCGGCAGCAAGTCGGGTTCGGTGGCTCCGTTATTGAAGACCACCTGGGACCAGTGGCCCTACTACAACAAGTTCTGCCCTGGCACTGACGAGAATCAGGCTCCTACGGGCTGCGAGGCCACCGCTATGGCGCAGATTATCAACTATTACGAATATCCTCTGCATGGCAAGGGAACGCACAGATATACACCACCATACGATACTTATGGAGAACAATCTGCCGACTTTGCTGCCGCCACGTATCAGTATTCCCTGATGCCCAACGAGTTGAATGAAAACAGCAGTGATGCACAGGTGGATGCCGTGGCTACGCTGATGTACCATTGCGGCGTGTCGGTGGCTATGGGTTATAAACCCTCAGAGAGTTCCGCTTACACCGAGGCGGCAAGAGTGGCTTTTATCAACCACTTTGGCTATGAAGCCCAGTCAACGTTGAAATCGTACAGATATACGGTTGCCGGTATGGGTTTGCCAACGACATATACACGGGTTGTTTACGAAGACGATGAGTGGATACAACTCTTGAAGGACGCATTGGACGAAGCGCATCCTATTCTGTATTCAGGTAGCACTGGTCGAGCAGGGCATGCTTTTGTGTGCGATGGTTATGATGCCAACGATTTCTTCCATATCAACTGGGGCTGGGGTGGTAGTTGTGATGGCTTTTTTGCCATCGGTGCTTTAAATCCCAATGATGATTATGCTTTTAATGTTGATAATGAATTTGTTGTAGCCACACCGAAAACCCAAGGACAAGAGGCATTTCTGTTCAATATTTCGGGTACGACTACACAAAAGGTTGGTTCGTCAGTTATTGTGGGCCATCCGCGTGCTTTGAATGATACTTATAAAGCTCATCCGACTTCTTCTAATGATTGGCGCAATACATTGGTGTTGTATCCCGAACAGGAGGGTAATCAGCTGTTGCTGGAAGTGATGAGCGGAGGAAGTCAGAGTGTGTCTATATACGATGGCGTCGGTACGGAGGGCACGTTGCTGGCAACCAGTAATGGAGAAGGTGTTTCAGCAAATGTAGTGGTTTCAAGCCAAGGAGCGCTTACGTTGGATTTTTACAGCCGGCTTTATTCAGACGGATTTGTGTCGCGCGTATCGCAATTGGAGTGCCAACCTGTAGCTATAGACTTCCATTGCGTGGAAAAAGACCATTATTCGGCTTCGTTGGCATGGGATGTTTACCAAAAAGAGGATTATCCCAATCATCAATATAACTGGTGTGTGGAATATGGTCCGCAAGGTTTCATCCAAGGTACGGGAACCAAGCAGACAGCTTCCGAGATGTCGGTTTATATTTCCGGCTTGAATGCGGTGACAGCATACGATGCATACTTGACCTACACTTGCGCTGGAGGAAAATCGGTGACTGTGGGTCCTTGCACCTTCACGACAGAGAAACTGCAAGAGTGTTTGAATCCCATCGGTACGGGAACAAACACCTCTACTATCGCTTTCTATCCTGCAGCCAGCCATTCGTGGTCGCAGCAGATTTTTACGGCTGCCGAACTGAAAGATTGTGGTTTGCATGCGGGTGATGCCATTGCTTTCCTCTCGTTGCAGTATATCCATTTCAATGCTACCACTCGTCAGTTGTCCATCTATATGGGACATACCAACAAGACGGCTTTTGCTAATAATGGCGATATATTTGATATACAGTCGCTTACCAATGTATATCCTGAAGCGGCTACATACGTAAGCAGCGAGCATCCTGACAATTGGCAGCCGTTCGAGTTTGCAACACCTTTCGTATGGGATGGCGTAAGCAATGTTGTAGTCGTATTTACCGATAATACGGGTGATGGCGGATGGACAGGTGACTATTTCTATTCACATGACAGTTTTACCAACAGTACGTTGTATAGTAATGATGGTCAACTGGAGTCTGGCGCTACCGGCACACTGGTTAATATGCGTACGAATATCAAGTTCTGCATTGAACCTACCTGTATGAAGCCCTCAAACTTGACTTATACCGCTTTGTCGCGTAGCAAGGTGCGTGTGGATTGGAAACCTGGCTATCAGGAGACTTCGTGGAATGTGGAATATGGTCCGAAAGGCTTTAAACGAGGCGAAGGCACTTCGTTGGTGGTGAGCGGCACCCCGTCGGTGGAACTATCACAATTGGCTTTCGGTGAATGGGATGTCTATGTGCAGGCCGACTGCGGTGGCAATGAGGCCAAAACGACTTTCCAAACGGGCCTGACCGATTGTGCTCAGATAGGTGAGGGAACCAATACCAGCAATATTTTCCCTATGGGTTATTCTAAATATTATAGCAATGATATGTGGCCATACACCTGGTCGCAACAGCTCTATACTGCTGATGAACTGATGAATAAAGGATTGGTTCCCGACGATTATATCTATTCTATAGCATTTGAATATGATGGCACAGAGCAGGTGAAATCGTCGGTGACTATCTATATGACAAATACGGACAACCAAAACTTGGATTACAAGATGCTTCCAGTTGCGGATTTGAAGCAGGTGTTCCACGGGGCTGTCTCTCTGACTCCCGGTTGGGTGAACATCTTTTTGGATGAACCCTTCCAGTGGACTGGCAACTCGCTGGCAGTCACTTTCCTGAACAATAGTGGTACTGAAAACGGAACTTTCAAGGCCAAAACTCACTATATAGGAAAGCGTATGACTGCTTATGCCACTTGGTCGGAACCACTTGATAACAATTATATTGAACCTTCCTTTTCCGATTATAGAGCCAATATGAAATTTTGTACTAGTGAATTACAGACTCTTCGTCGCGATATAGATGTGGTTATTAACGAAGGTGGCTCTTACGACTTTTATGGCAAAACACTTAGCGAACAAGGCACTTATCATCACCGCTGGTATATTGATGAAGCGCATGATAGTTTGGTGGTGCTGAATTTGAAGGTGCGCAAAATTATCTTCGTTACCACAACGGGCTCCGGAGCCAAGACAGGTACTTCGTGGGCCAATGCGATGGATTTGCAGATGGCTATGGATACAGCTGCCACTTTTACTAATATGATGCCATGTCTCTATGTGAAGAAAGGTACCTACACGGGCAATACATCGGCTGAAAACAGCTTTGTCATTAAGCCGAATGTGCGCGCCTACGGTGGCTTTGCCGGAACGGAACGCGCCGACTTCAACCTCGATGACCGTAACCTGACCGCCAACCAGACCATCCTCTTTGGTTCCAATGCTCGCCGAGTGCTCTATCAGAGCGAAGATTTCGTGGATAATCAGGCTTCACTGTTCGATGGTTTCACGATTCGTGGTGGTACAGTCAATACGGTAGGCAACGGTGGCGGTGCCTACATCCGCAAGGGTTGCACACTGAATAACTGTGTCATCACGGCCAACAATGCCTCCATCTCCGGATCTACCAGCGACATCAGACGTTATGGCGTAGCTGTGTACAACTTGGGAGGTACGCTCTCTAACTGCGAGATCCACAATAATAACATTAGTTTGTCGGGAACCGGCAGCAATTATTATGTGTATGGTGTGGGTGTGTTTAGCGAGAATGGCACCGTAGTAAATTGCAATATTCACGACAATAAAGCCAACTATGATGGTACAGGTAGTGGTTGGAATGCATTCGGTGGCGGTATATATATATCACAGTCAAGTTTTCTTGATAATAATATGATTACCCACAATACGGCCAATTCGGGAGGCGGACTTTATGTTACTGCCGACCGAAACAGCGACCCGGTGACATTAAGCAAGACCATTGTGGCCAACAACACTTCCCGTACTACTGGAGGTGGTATGAATGCAAGTACAAGCAATGCTTCGTTTAATGTAACCGACTGTTTGATAGCTAATAACTCAGCTGGTACTTATGGCGGTGGTGTGTATGACGAGGGCAATGTAATCTATACGGGATGTAACATTGTACGTAATGCGGCCGTGACCAATGGCGGTGGTATCTACTCGCGTGGCGGTACCGTGAACAACTCTATTCTGTGGGGCAACAAGGTGGGTGTTAATGCCAACCAGTACTATTTATCGTCGAGTCGCTATTTTACCATGAACTCATCGGCGGTCCAGGGCGGTTACAGCGGTGCCATTACCTTGAAAGAGGATAACAGTGGCACGGGCATCGGCTATCCCAAGTTTGCCAACCCGACCGAAGAGGCTGGTGTGGATGTCAATAATGCCATCGGCGATTGGACCCTTCAAGCTGGTTCTATCTGTATTAATATGGGTAATAATAAATTCGCCTCGGCTACCGACCTGGCTGGTGAGAATCGTATCCAACAGGGACGAGTGGATGTGGGTGCCTTCGAATCGAACCTTACTGAGGCTTTTCCCGTTCATCCAGAGTTGGTTAGCAATATTATCTATGTGACTACCACCGGAGCCGGCTCGAAAGACGGCTCTTCGTGGAGTAATGCACTTCCCGACCTTCAGTATGCCATGGCTGCCGCTGCAGGAATCAGTCCGGTGGCAAGCGTATGGGTGAAAGAGGGAACCTACACGACCGACAATAGCTTTGTAGTACAGCCCCAAGTTGCCGTGTATGGCGGTTTTGCAGGCAATGAGCCTTACAACTACGACTTGTCGCAGCGCGATTTCACCCGGCATGTTACCATCTTGGACGGTGAATCGTCGCATCGAGTGCTCGACAAGAGTTGCCCGTTCACCATCCCTGAAAAACCCCAATATTTGGACGACAATGCTGTCGTGCTGATGCCTGTTACGGGGTCGAAGACCGTTACGGCTTGCTCGGGTGTGCTTTATGACGATGGCGGTAAAGATGCCAACTTCTCAAGCACAGCCTCGGGTGAGATTATCCTTCGGTCATATAATTCTAATTCAACTATCACTTTGACAGGAACTTATAATACTGGCGACACCAAGAGCAACACCCTGAAAATCTATCAGGGAGTGGGAGGCGCACAACTTGCTAATTGCTATCAGTCGGGCAACCTGAACCTGAAGGTCGAGGGTGGCGAAGTGGTGCTCAAATTCAACGTAGGCGACGATTGGTATCGTGGCTTCGGGTTCGAAATCAACTTCTCGTGCAGCGATTGTGAAGCTGTTACTCCTGAGGATATTCAAGTGGACTTCAGAAACAATGAAAGTCTCTTCGACGGCTTAACAGTACAAAACGGAAAAAGCTCGGAGTATGGCGGTGCCTACCTGTATGATAATACCGATATGCTTAACTGCACTTTTAAGCAAAATGAATCCAGAGCCGTTTATGCCCAAAATTGTAACTTTACCAACTGTACTTTCGCCAACAATACGGGCTACGCCTTGTATGGCAAGACCGTAAATGTGACCAATTGTATGGCTGAAGACAATACCAATGATTACGCTATGTATCTCACTACCAATAGTCAAGTGGATAATAGCGTATTTCGTGGCAACGAGGCAGGCTTGTATATCAACACGGGTAAGGCCTCTGGCTGTACTTTCAGCGACAACGGCACTCGTAACTATGGACTGTACAGCTACAATGCCAACATCATCAACAGTTCGGTTATCAACAACCAAGGTGGCGGTCTCTATGCTTATGGCGGTTTGTATGTGAATGTGAATGTGGCCAATAACACTACAACGGAGGCTTATTCGTACGACAGGGTGGGTGGTGTGTTTGCCCGCAATCAGGCCAACTTTGTAAACTGCAACATTGTCAACAACAAGGCTACGGCTTCCGACAAGGCGGGTGTGGTCAACTACTCGGCCAATAACGAATATACCAACTGCATCATCTGGGGTAACAAAGGCAACAATGGCGTAGCCAATATCAGCGGTGAGAGCACCTTTTCGTATTGCGCCATTGAAGGCGGCTACGATGGCATCCAGAACATCAACCTTGATGCCGCCAACAAAGGTGCCGTGGCGGGTGCCAATTATGTCAATTTCATCAAGCCTACTGCCGAGGCTGGTGTGACTACCCAAACCGACTACGACTGGCGTCCCAACGACGGCTCGGCTTGTATCAATAAAGGTAATCCCAACACCACTTCGCTTAACCTGCCGCTGTACGACCTGGCGGGCTCGCTCCGTGTAAAACAGCAGCGCCTTGACATCGGTGCATACGAGTATGGTGATGTGATTGTTGAGAATATTGTTGATTCCACCTGCTTCGGCGAAAGCTTCTTCTATGGCGACTATTTCGTTCATCCCGAAAAGACCGGCCTCTTCCTCGATACCTTTGTTTATAATAATGGAGTGGAAGATTATATAGCCTATATCAATCTGAAAGTGAATGAAGTATATAATATCAACATCGAAGAATCTATCTGCGAAGGCGACAGCTATAAGTTCAATGGCGAGTCGCTATCCGAGACAGGCACATACGAAACTCTGTTACAGTCTGTTTCGGGTTGCGATAGTCTTGTGGTGCTCAACCTGACGGTTAATCCTATTGTTTACCACGAATTTGAGCAAGCAGCATGTGATGAGTATGTATGGAATGGGGAAATGTACGATAAATCAGGAGATTACACACAAACCTTGCAAGCATCTACGGGCTGCGACAGTGTTGTGACCATGCATTTGACCATCAATCATCCCAATAGTTATGAATTTGACCAGCTGGCCTGTGTTTCCTATATCTGGAATGGAGAGTTGTACGACCGCAGTGGCGTTTACCAGCAGACACTGACTAATGCTGACGGCTGCGACAGTGTTGTGACGATGCATTTGACCATTGTGGATGTCATTACGAATGAGATTGAGGTGACCGCATGTGACGTTTATACGTGGAACGATCAGCTTTACACCCGCAGCGGCGACTACTGGCAGCGTTTTGATGCCGCCAACGGCTGCGATAGTATAGTGACCATGCATCTGACGATACACAAGTCGAACAGTTTTGAATATAGTCTGACAGCGTGTGACGTTTTCGACTGGGCAGGCGAGGTGTACAGGGAGAGTGGTATTTACCAGAAGACCTTTACCAACGCCGCTGGCTGTGATAGTGTGGTTACACTACACCTGACGATCAATAAGTCAACGTCGTATCAGTTTGCAGATGAGGCTTGCGATGAGTATATTTGGAATGGCGTAACTTATAGACAGAGCGGTACTTATGTGCAGACACTGACCAACGCCGTTGGTTGCGACAGCGTGGTGACGTTGCACCTGACCCTCTACAATTCGGTGGTGACTGACGAATCGCTCACCATCTGTGAAAGCGAGTTGCCGTATCAGTACAAAGATACTCTCTTTGAAACAGGTACACCATACTTGTCAACGCACGATTTCCATTATAGCACCGCCCATGGCTGCGATAGCACTGTGAGATTGCACCTGACCATTATCCCCTCGTTTATCCCCGAAGTGACGGTGTCAGGTACGGTCAACGCGTGCGAGAGCGGCACGGCGACCTTGGCGGTCAATGGAACATACGCTTCCTATTTGTGGTCAACAGGGGCAACGACGCCGAGCATTGAAGTGACCATGGCTGGCTATTATTGGGCCACAGTAACCGACGACCACGGCTGCCAGGGAACTTCTGAAATGCTTCACCTTGGTGAAAGTGAACTTATTGATAACGTGCCGGCTATCCGTCTGGTGGGAGTGGAGAATGGCCACAATGTTGTGGTTTGGGATGCTATGGCCGATCCTGATGTGAAGAAGTACAAACTCTATAGAGAAAACGACAAGGCCAATGTTTATGAGCCGCTCGCTGTGGTTGATGTTAACCCCGAAACCGCCATCTACACCTACGAAGACGTTACCGCCGACCCGTCAGTGCGCGCTTATCGCTACAAGATGACCGCCATGGACGAATGTGATGGCGAGACCGCTTTGAGCGAGCTGCATAAGACCTTGCATCTCACCATAAACAAGGGCCTTGGCAGTAGCTGGAACCTTATCTGGACACCCTACGAAGGCTTCGAGTTTGAAAGCTACCGCCTCTATCGTGGCACGGCCAACAACAACCTGCAACTGATTCAGACAATGCCGTCGAATTTGACCTCGTTCACTGACCAGAATCCTGGCGACGGAGCACTGTTCTATCAGATTGAAGTGGTGCTGCCCGAAAGTGCGCCCGTACATACCAAAGCAGGCGCTTACACCTCGTCGCGTTCCAATATTGTCTATAACGGCATTAAGGTGCAGACGGCTGTCAATGTCAAGGCTTGCGAAAGCTACGATTGGGATGGCCAGCATCTGACCGCTTCGGGCGACTATATGCGTGATTATCAATCTGTTTTGGGCTACGACAGCACCGTAACCTTGCACTTGACCATCTATCATCGTCCTGAATTTACCATTAGCGGTAATACGCAGATTATCAAGGGCCAGAGCACAACACTGTCTGTGCCGTCGAATGCTGAGTGGACCTACTTGTGGAGCACCGGCGCTGTTACTCGTTCAATTACGGTAAGTCCCGACACGACCACAGCCTACAGAGTGACCGTAACCAACGGTCCCGCCGATATGGTTAATGGTCCGTGCGCAGCTACGGCTGGTATTCAGGTCGTAGTGACCACCACAGGCATCGAAGATGCGAAACTGGCAGAGTTGTCGCTCTATCCCAATCCCACCACCGACAAGGTGATTATCCGTTACGACAAGGTTAACCATGTGACGGTTTACGATATGGCCGGACAGATGGTGGCACAATTCAACGACCAAACAGAATTGAATCTATCTACCTTATCGGCCGGAGTTTACACCTTGCGTATCGAAACTCCCGATGGCGTGGCTGTTCGCAAAGTGGTGAAACAAACGAGATAGCCAATATAATCCGTGCCGATCCGTGTGATTCGTGGAGAATTGCTCCGCGGATCACGCGGATCAACGCGGAAAATTTCCGCGCTCATCTGCGCGTTCTGCGGGAGATATTCAGTATCGTCTAACTTGGGGGGCTTTTTTATAATAATGCAACACAGTGTCTTATATCTGACAAAATGTATTTTTGTTTTACTTAAAAATAATTCCTATGAACCGCTTTCTTCTTTTCTTAATCAGTCTTTTGGGCTTTTCGGTGGCTGCCTGCGACAAACATGACGATCCTCATGGTTTTGCCAATGAGTATGCTGCACCGTATGCCACTTTCAAGATGAAAGGTAAGGTTGTTGACGAAAACCAGCAGCCAATCAATCATATCGAGATGACGGTTGTTTATGGAGATTATAAGATTTATACCGATTCTGTAGGTCAATATCAGGCTGAGGTTCATGCGTCCCCATGGGATTCTCTTACCGTTATTGCTACCGATATTGATGGCGAAGCTAATGGCGGCGAGTTTGAGCCCGCCATGAAGAGAGTGGGAGTTAATCCTGAAGAGTTGCAAGGTGGCTCTGGCTGGAATCAGGGCAGCGTAACCAAAGAGGTTAACTTTGAATTGAAGAGGAAAGAATAAGTGTCAGTCCGCGGATTACGCGGATTTTTTTCTGCAATCATCTGCGCGTTCTGCGGGAGATGACTGTTGGTATTTTTTTGTATCTTTGTCCATCTAAAACTAAAACCATTAACTGACCTATGAAAAAATTAATCATCTTCGCAATTTGCTTGTTCACAATGAGTCTGGCCTTTTCGCAGAATAGCGGCCATATCAAATTTATGGGTGTGGAGGTCAATGGACAGCAAAGTACAGTTGAGCAGCGCCTTACCACAAAGGGCTTTACGCGTACTAAGGATAATATGTACAAAGGCAAATTCTCGGGCTATGATGTGAAGCTTGATTTGCATAAGTCCGTGAAATCTAAAACTATTTATGGTATTTCGGTAGTTTTTGGCAAAGAGGTGACTCGCGAGCAGTTGCAAAAGATGGTTAAGTCGCTGAAAGAGAAATATACGCAGGGCACATTCTTTGAAAGTGTTGAAGATGGTGTGTCAACCGCCGGTGTCCGTCTGCCCGAAGGCATTATTGTGATGGATTACGACCATAAAACCTTGTCGTATTTGGATAATGCCAATATGGATAAAGACGTGGATGAATCCAAGGACGATTTATAAGTAATGGCATGGTTTGATATGCCATATTTTCATATTTTTTTTGTCTTAATATTTTAATAGTAAATATATTATGAGCGCAAAACGTGGAATTTCAACAACAGCCATCATTCTTATCATCGTTGCGGGTATAATGCTTTTTACTTGCCCCAAGGCGGTACAACACGAAGATGAAATGTCGGAGGTGCTGTCGGCTGTTTGGCACGATAAATGTAATGATATGACGAAGGATGCTTCAGGTGCGGCCTCTTGGCTTGGCAATGCGCTGGGCGGCATATTGGGCGAAAGTATGATTCCCGCCATCGTGAAAAGCAATCTGGAAGTGAAAGACTATTTTCTTGTAAGTCTGGGCTATTGGCATTCAGGCGAAGATAGAAATTTGATCACCATCGGCGCGTTCAACCATGTGTTCTGCCTCGCCAGCAAGGAACGCATCGCTTCAGAACTCAATATGCAATAGTTTGCCTTCCACAAGCCTTGCTTTGTATTTGTTCACTAAAACTTAATACTCATGTCAGACCTTCGTGATCTTTTTGCTTCCGCAAAATTCAAAGCCTTCTTTAAACGCTTGAGCATCCTCACTGCTATTGTGGCCGTAGTAGGACTCATTATGCTCTTAATTCATGCTGAAGGAGCTACATTGGTACTGATTTTGGCAGGTGTATCAGCCTTGGTCCTGCTATTGCTGTATCTTTTGAAGGCAAATGTAATGAACAGGGATAATTAGATTAATAATTATCAATTGTAAATTATAAATTATAAATTGTTAATTGTCAATTGCTTGAACGCTTCTCCCAAGTGTTCCGTTATATCGCCGGCTGTCAGGCTCTGCTCCGATTGCTGCTGCAGTGCTTCGTCGCCCGCAAGCCCGTGCAGGTACACGCCCAACAGCGCTGTCTCAACGGGTGTGTAGCCTTGCGCCAGTAACCCCAGCAGTATGCCGGTGAGCACATCACCACTGCCAGCCGTCGCCATGCCGGGATTGCCTGTGGTGTTGTAGTACAGCTTCCCATCGGGCAGGGCCACCGCGGTGTAAGCTCCCTTCAGAATGACGATGACAGTATAGCGTTTGGCAAATTCGCACAGCTTCCCGATGAGGTCGCCGTCGTTCGCCCAACTGCCCGCCAGCCGCTGGAACTCTTTGCGGTGCGGTGTCAGGATGGAGTAGGAGGGCAGGTAAGCTAGTCGCGTCTTGTTGTCGGCCAGTATGTTGAGGGCGTCAGCGTCCAAGATGAGCGGTGATTGCACCTCGTCAATCAGATTTTTGATGAGCGCTACCGTCGGCTGGGCTTTGCCAAGTCCTGGTCCCGCAGCAATGGTGTTGACAGGCAGCTGTTCCCAATCCACCTTCGATACGCATCGCTCGTTGATGTCGGTGTGCAGGATGGCCTCGGGCACGGATGCAGGTAGCAGGTCGGTGACTCTGGCTACCGAGTGTACCATCACCTTGCCAATGCCGCTCCGTAGTGCAGATTTGGCCCCTAATAGCGCCGCTCCCGGCATATCGTACGAACCCGCAATCAGCAGTCCGTAGCCATTCTCGCCTTTGTGGGCAAACTTGTGCGGACGATGTAGTAGCGATGTGGCTATGTTTTTGTCGATGAGCTGTTTGTGATATTTGATTTCGGGCAGTTGTAAGCCGATGTCAATGACGGTCACAGCACCCACACGCTGCTCGTTTTCGGGCCATAGGAACACTTCTTTCATGAATTGGAAAGTGTAGGTGCAAGTGGCGCCGACACACGGCAGGTCGTTTGGTGTGGATTGTTCCAGAAACAGTCCCGAGGGACAGTCCACCGCCACCACAGTGGCTTGCAGCTTGTTGATACATTCTACAATATCGGCAAAATAACCCGTCAGCGGTCGCGAGAGGCCGATGCCGAAAAGAGCGTCGATGATGATAACATTCTCTGTACAAGTTGTTTCGCGCCACTGGCTGAAAGGTATAGCCTGCAGGTCGGCACGTTGTGGCAGCCGTTGCAGGTTGGTCTCAAACTCTGGCGTGGTCTTCATCTGTTCGTGGCAGAGCACCACCGTAACGGGATAATTCCGTTGCGACAATTGGCGGGCGATGACCAAGCCGTCGCCGCCGTTGTTGCCAGGGCCGCAGAAGACCAGTACCTTGTCATAGCGGCTCAAGTCGAACTGGGCGCACAGCGTTTCGGTGAAACGACTGCCAGCGCGTTCCATCAGGTCGATAGAGGCGATGGGCTCGCTTTGCATAGTGTATTGCTCACTTTGGCGTATGGTGCTGATATCAGGCAATATGGGTGTCATAAGTTGCTCGGTTGGTTGATAAAAAAAGGGGACCGCAGCCCCCTTCATTCTTTCGATAGGCTATCGCAATCTTTCCGTCGAACGAATCAGCTCTTCGTCTTTGCGGATGGCGCGGTTGCTCAAGTAAAGCAGAATGGCGGGCACCAGCGATAGTAGAATCCAATAGTTGAATTGCAAATCATCGGGCGATGCCAGGATTCCCTTCTTGACAAAGACAATGTTGGGATATACGTACAACATGATAATCAGAACGATAAGGTACAAAATCATGTTGACAGAATTGAGCTGGCGCTGTTTTTCTCTCTTCTTAAAAAGTAAAATGGTAGCGATGGAAAGCAATGCCGAGCAGATAAGTCCTCCTGCAATATAGTAGGTGCCCAAAATATGGCTGCATCCAGGACAGGCTTCCTTAACGGTGAAACATGTGTAGGTGTACATAAACTCATCGGTGTAGATGGTGCCGATGTTGAGGAATAAAACAACGATGCTGATAATGGCTGCCAAAAGCAGGTAGAGCGATTGAATTCTTTGAATCATAACTGTTTATTATTGAAGTGTTTTGTTGAGGTTGATGTAAGTGAGTTTGGTGGAGCCGCCTGTCACAGCGTTGGTAATCCAGGGACGGATTTTCAGGCCTACATTCGAGGCGTTGCCTTCGCCGTAGTTGCTGATATTTTTGGCCAGGTCAACCATGTCTTCCAAGGTGCCTTTCGAGAAGAGGTTTTTGGCATCCACTTTCAGCGTAAGAGGAATGCTCTTGCTGCTGTTGGCGGGGATGGAAATGGCTTTGTTGTGCTCGCCCGAAGCGATGTCGTTGCCGTTGAGTTGCAAGATGTAGTCGAAACCACTGAGGGCGGCGGCCATGGCCGTGCTGTTCTGTGCTAAGATGTTGGTGGTGAACTGAATGTTGTAGTCCTTGTTGATGATAGCCTTGGCCAGTTTGGCAGCGTCGGCTACCGACAAGTCGCTCACTTTCTTGATTTTAGAGAGGTTGACATTGCCCCAAATGATGTTGGTGATGTTGTCGAGTTTGTACTTGCAGTTGGCCATGTTGAGAGCCTCCTGCAGTGTGGCGCAGCTTGCCAGCGTGACAACCAGCACGACAAAGAGAATGTGTTTGAAATACTTTTTCATAGTGTTGATATTTAACAAATTAATGATTGTTTATTTTTGTTTGATAAAATGAAATTGCTTGTCGTAGTCGAGCATCTGCTGCACGTAGTTGGTGGGGTAGCGCAACGAGATGTCCTTGATTTTGTCTCCGTCTTTGGTGACCACAAACTCAGGATTGACAAAACCTCCGTAGGGTGCGATATTGAGGGCCTCGTAGCGTTGTTTGACTTCTTTGTGTAGTACAGGGTCAATGCGCACGCCGTAGGTCTCAACCATGTCCTTGGCAGCTTCGTAGTCGCCCGTGGACTTAATTTTCTGGATTTCGCCCAATAACCTGCCGAAGAGTTTGCGAAGCTTGTCGTAATTGTTGATTTTGATGTACGTTTTGCCGTCACGGGTTACTTTTTCTATCACATTGTCCTCTTCGCCTTTTTCGAAGCACCAGCGGGCAATGAGGGCGCGGTTGCGCATGTGGGCCTCGGTAATCTGGTCGCCCAAGTTGATGCGGTTCAGTTGTAGCATCAGGCCGTTTAGGATGTACTTGTAATAGCAGGCCTTGTAGGCTTCATTGTTGGGCAACAGTCCCAGTTCCACTATTTTGGGGTCGGCGATGTAGTAGAGCGAGAACAGGTCGGCGCGTGCTTCTTCAATGGTGGAGTGGTAGTTTTTGAGCAGGCTGTCGCTTACGCCGTGCAGCATCTGGCCTGAGCCGTGACCTAGGCATTCATGCAGGTCAACTTGCAGATTATCTGAAATGTAGCCGTATTTTTCAAGCAATTCCAAATCGTCTTTCGATTCGTAAAACTCCTGCGAACTGCCGTTCTTGAGTCGCGCTTGGGCGTAGGCGTACATCAGGTTCTCCATCGTCACCGACTTGGAACCGTGTTCTTTGCGTATCCAGTTGGCGTTGGGCAGGTTGATGCCGATGGGCGTGGAAGGGTAGCAGTCGCCGCCCAAGTGTGCCACGGTGATGACTTTGGCCTCGACGCCTTTCACCACTTTCTTCTTGTAGAGCGCATCCACGGGTGAGTGGTCCTCAAACCACTGTGCATTTTGGCTGATGATTTCTGCGCGACGGCTGTTCTTCAGGTCCTTGTAGTCCACCACGGCTTCCCAAGTGGCCTTGCGCCCCATCGGGTCGGTATAGACTTCAATAAAACCGTTCACGTAGTCCACGAGCGACTTGGTGTCTTGCACCCATAGAATGTTGTAGTCGTCCCACGTTTGGAGGTTGCCGCTTTTGTAATAGTCTATCAGTTTGAGAATGTGCTCCTTCTGCGCGTCATTCTCGGCCACTGAGGCGGCCTTGTCAAGCCAATAGACAATTTGGGAGATGGCTTCACTGTACAGTCCGCCGATGCGGTAAACCTGCTCAACCAGTTCGCCGTTCTCGTTTTTACACAGTTTGGAGTTCAGTCCGTGCGACAGTGGGCGTTGCGGGTCGTTGCCGTCGGCCATTGCCAGGCGCGAGTAGAACCCTTCAGCCTCTTTCTGTGAAACACCTTCGTAAAAGTTTACCGCTGAGTTTGTAACTAAGTCTTTTCCAGTGTCTTGAAAGGTGCGTTTGGCAGCCACCTTGGGGTTGAAGATGATGTCGGTGATGGTTTTGGCGAATTGTTTGAAGTTTTCGCCGTCAGTGTAAGGGAAACTGGCCGTATCGGATTGCGCCAGCAGCGTGCCGAAGTACTCTTTCGTGATGTCGGGGAAGAACTTGTCGTTGCCGTAATGATGGTGCATGCCGTTCGAGAACCAGAAGCGCTTGGCATAGACCATAAACTGTTGCCAATCTTCACTTTGGCGGTCTCCGCTGTAGGTGCCTACAATGTTGTCGATGGTGCCACGCACGCGCAGGTTGTAGCGGCAGTTCTGGTCGTAGATGATGTCACGCCCGCAAAGAGCCGCCTGGCTGAGGTAATAGACCAGCTCTTTCTGCTTGAGCGACAGCTGGTCCCAATCGTCCACGCGGTAGCGCATGATTTCGATGTCGGCAAAGCGGTCAATGACAAACTCGAAAGTGTCGTTGGTGCCCACCGCGGGGGCGTTCTCTTTTCTGTTGCAGGAAACAACACTGACTAACAGAATCATAATGGCAATTTTGAGATAGTTCATTATGGATGATATCAAAAGGCAAAGATACAAATTTATATTACACCTTAGGCGTTAGACTTTAGACTTTAGTTAGTTATTAGTAGAAAGCATCATGTGTGGCCATGTCGGCGCTCTTTTTCGTGCCAACGGCACGATATCCTATTAACCCCTTACAAGGCCGTGAAGTGACCCCAAAAAGTTGCACGGTTTTAGCGTGTCCCGAAGGGACAATATCCTATTAACCCCACACAAGCGACTGAAAGGAGCGCAGTGTGGGGTGGGCGGACAGGTGCTCTCCTCTCGCGGCGCGGTTGATGTGTGCTACGAAGCTGTCTCTTGTTCGCCGCGAAAGCCTCGCACGTGCAACAGTGCCTAAAAAATGAATGGTAGTATTGAAATGGCATAAGTAAAAAAGACAGGTTTCTAAATAATTTGTGCCAACAAGTATATATTTGCCTTTTTTTAAAATAATTATCATTGTTAAATCTTTTTGAGCGTATTTTTGTCTTTATAGCAGATGCATCAAAAAAGATTAATAAAATAAAAGTAATAGTATGACAAAAAACGAGCTTGCAGAGTTAATGCAAACGGAGAGATCTTCTCTTATAAATTATGCGTCTTATCGGCTGGGAAATGTTGATGAGGCAAAAGATGCCTTGCAAGATGTTTTTCTGAAAATTTATACCAAACTTTCCGATGACACGGGGAGTGAGGTGAAGAACTGGCGCAACTATATCTTTCGTTCGCTTTCTAATTTGTGCGCTTCGCGACTGGCAGAGGGAGGACGACGAAGATTGATTCCTTTAGATGAAAATATTGATATCGCAGACCATTCGACAGAAATTGATGAGGAGGAAATCAAGCGTATAACCCAACTGATGAAGGAGATACCAGAAGAACAGGCAGAAGTGATTCGTTTGAGAATTTATGGCAGCAACAGTTTTGCTGATGTGGCTGAAATTCTCTCCATCCCACTGCCTACCGTTAAATCGCGCTTCCTCTATGGACTAGAAAAAATCCGTAGGGCAATGAAACAAACAAAACATTAACATTAAAAGACATTAATTATGAATTGCCAAGAATTTAAAAATAAAGTAATAGACCTTTTTGACACAACCGTAGAAATGCATACACAGTCCGAATGCAATGCACACATGGCTGAGTGCCCTGAGTGTCGGGCGTATTATGAGGAACTGCTTGAAGCCTTCAAAACTTTACATCCACAGAATACACATGCCAAGTTAGCTGTTGGCAAATCCGTGGGGAAACGTCGCCGTTTATGGCGTTCCATCGCCGCTGCTGCTGTGTTCCTCTTGGGATTCTTTGTCGGTTGGAGTCATCTCTTCTCGAATTCTGTCGATGCTGAGCCTCCTCGTGGTGCGCTCTTTGATCGCGGTATTAGCAGCATACGGAATGTCGGCAGTGTCCAAATGGTGGTTTATGCACGCACGACTCCTAATGAAAATTTTGCCCATTTCGATCCCAAGGCCGATTTTGTGAGAATAGATATTAATCGTTTGTGTCAGAATGACAGCGTTTTCTATAGAGTGGAAAAGCAAGGTGGACGTACTGTCGTTTGCGACGGAAAGGCGCAGTATTTGTGGGTTCCCGATATGCTTTATCTGAAACTGCCCGTTGATGCAAATTGTCTTGAAACTTATTTAAATCTGCTTTACCCTGAACGTCTGTTGGTCGTTCAGAAATCTGCTGTAGACTTCTCAAAAAAGAATAGTGTAACGCGTACGGAAACAGATTCAACTATCATTCTTACGGTGGTAGGAACGGAGAAAAACAGAGATTTGCAACAACTGCTGGAAACGGGTCACATGGGCGATTGTACCATAGAGGTGGAAAATGTGTTTTCCAAGAATGACGGGCTGTTAAGATTTGTCAAGCTGTGGGTTGTCAGCAATTCGCAGAAAACACTACTAATGTACATTGATGATATCCGCTACAATGTGATGATTAATAGAAATGCTCTGATACAGAAGCCCAAAGCGGAATGGATAGAAAATGAGGTGTGTGTTACCAGTAAGAATCGACTTTCTGAATTGCAAGCAGAGACACCTTCACAAGCCGCCCAGCGTATTATGAATGCCCTTATCAGTGGACAAACAGACGATGCCAAAGAAGCCCTTGTTTACTATCAGAAATTTCTATCTCAACTGGTAAAATCTCTGAAGGGTTGCACGGCTACCGACTTCACCGAGCGTCGTGAAGGTGACTATGCGGGTGTGTATGTCTTTTATACACTTACGCGTCCTGACGGCACTCAAAAGAAAAGGCATGTTGCTGTTAGAAACGATAACGATCAGCATATCTGGATTCTTGACGGAGGATTATAATTTCTTTTGTTATCTATTTGATAATTAATGATGTAATTCATTTGTTTGCATACCCTGGCAGATGGTGGTTGTATCGAAAGATACGACCACCGTTTTTTGCACCCTCCGCGTGAAATAATAAAAAACCATCCCAAAACTGCAATATTTGCCCCGAAAAGTGGCGGTATGTCACTTTGTTGATAATTTCTTGTGCGCAGTGATTTATACCATAAGTGATTAGTACTAATTTTGCACAATTGTATTTTGAAACAAATATTTATTTTGGTGACTTCTAATTATTTCTCTCTAACAATCAAATAAATACAAGCAAAAATCAGCCAAATTTTGCACCTAATTTCCCCATTTGCGTTAATATGTCGTTAAACACATTAAATAAACAACCGTAATCCATTGTTATTCAAATAATTATTTGTATATTTGCAGAAAAGTTGAACGGTAATGGAACAGTCAAAGCAGACTTACAAGCAGCGGGGCAACATCAGCCTTTTCGATAGCGAAGAAACTATGGACAAGCTCAATTCTCTTGGCAATCCGCTGGAGAAACTTTCAAGAGTCGTTGATTTTGATATGTTCAGGGGGAATCTGGAAACGGGGCTTTA
>JAFTCA010000011.1 GCA_017454945.1 Bacteroidales bacterium | reverse complement strand
CTGGAGAACGGGAGTGAAGAGAAGTAAGACTGAGAATTGTATTGACATGGGGTGGAAGCGATTTATATGAGAAGTGTTAGAGAGATGATAGGTGCTCAGAGATTCTTAGAAAGGTATGCCGACACCCCTGTCGGTGAAATTCACCAAGAACGAGCAAAAGATATACTTATGCGTAGTGGGTTTTTAACAGCTGATGGTGACATGAGTTCGGAATATGCTGGAATTGTCTTGAATAGTGGTTTGGCTGACAAAGCCACAACGACAACGAGGATTTGACCGACAAGGTCACTCTGATTTCAGAGTAGGATACGGTTAGAGCCGTACCCTTTTTTATGAAGGAGATCGAATGGCTCGCATATACAAGTGAATGGACAGACTATTTGCGGTGACTCCATAATACAAAAATGTTATCGACAAATGCCAGTAAATGTAATATAATAGTCTTGAACACAAATGATGCAATTGAGGGTGGTTTATAATGCCAAATCAGGCAAATAACGTACCGGTTGGAACTATATCAGGATCAAGTCTAAACAAGGTCGGCTTGAATACAGGAGATATAGATGTGTTTTGCGGCAACTCAAATAAACAACACATGCAAAACAAACATCCATCAGACTACGCAAATTACCAATCCGAAATTGCTAACATTGTTAATAACGCTGATTATATCGGTTATGATCAAAATGATGGATCTATTGAGTTGGTGAAGTATTTTCAGACCACTGGAGATTATGTTAAAATAGCTGTCAGAGAATCAGCGAACGGAGTATATTTTGCAAGATCGCTGTACACATTAAACATTCAGCGAGCGCAAAGATTTATCGCAAATGGCACGCTTCAAGCATGTTGACAAACAAATCAAATGATGTTATAATGTGTGCGTTGAAAGCGAGGTTTGAGTAACGGAACGGGCAGCCGTGGCCCATGACATTAGTCATGTAGGAGATGTGGGAGTGTCGCCCCACCTTATCTTGCTTTGTAGGGGTACCCAATATAGGGTACCCTGAGTTTTTTTGGCGAAAAGAAATAAGGAGCCACCTACGGAATGTAGATGACTCCCTATCTTTTTTGGTTCATCACGAAAAGTTGTGGGATTTTGGCATATAGCTTTTCATCACCCGGCACGGCTTCGCCGTGAAAAGCACGGTGGCGAAGGCGATTGTAGCTCCTGTCACGCAGCGAAACTTCGCATACATAGAGGTACATCCCACAACTTTCCGTGAAGAGCCTCTTTTTTTCGCTGATATTTGTTCTCCATTCCCTGAGGAAAACCTCGTCCATAGGCGGGACTTTACGCAAGGTACGGCATAAAAAGAACACCGCCGCTTGCGCAACAGTGTCTTTTATCTGAGAAAATCTTAGTGAGCTGTGGTAAAACTGTGGTAAATTGCTGCTTCTGCGTCTTCTGAAACCTCGAAAACCCTTGAAAACACGGCGTTTTCTTAGTCCAAAGGCTTCATCGTCGGGAACAGCAGCACGTCCCGGATGGAGTCGCTGCCGGTGAGGAGCATCACCAGGCGGTCGACGCCGAAGCCCAGGCCGCCGGTGGGGGGCATGCCGTACTCCAGCGCGTTCACGAAGTCGTAGTCCACCTGGGCGCGGCTGGCGGGGTCCAGGGCCTTGCGCTCGGCCACCTGGCGCTCGAAGCGGCCCCGCTGGTCGATGGGGTCGTTGAGTTCCGTGAAGGCGTTGCCGAACTCGGTGGCGTTGATGAAGTACTCGAACCGCTCCGTGAAGGCCGGGTCGTCGGGCTTGCGCTTGGCCAAGGGGCTGATCTCCACCGGGTAATCGTAGATGAAGGTAGGCTGTATAAGGTTCTCCTCCACAAAGGCATCAAAGAATTCCGCAAGGATCGTACCCGTGCACGGTATCTCCGGCAGAGGCACATTGTGCTCTTTCG